>NHFJ01000015.1 GCA_002172545.1 Fidelibacterota bacterium TMED108
ATCCTTATTCCACTCATATATATACTTCCAAAGTTTAAAATCACCGTATTCTTTTTTTGCAATTTTTACTAAAAAATCACCGGGTTCAACCATATACTTTTCCCAGGCAAAGTCCTGATAAAGATTTGGTGAAAGTTTTAGTTCGTCCTTTGGATCAGATTCAGCGGGATTATCGGATACATCTGGCAGAGGGCCTGAGTCAATTTCATTAACTTCAATAGGTTCTTCTAGAACTTCTTCAGATGCAAACGTTGCTGCGGGTGGTTCGGGTAGTGTAGCGCGCTGATTCTCAATATCGGATAAAGGCTTTTGTTCATCCTCTAAATTCAAAGGAGGAGCAGTTTGTTGTGAACAGGAGACAATTAAAATAAAAATAAGTAAATTAAATTTTTTCATGTCAAAGCCCTTGGTTAATGATTCTTATATTTCTTTTTATGAAATATATTAGCGTAGATTAAAAATTTTTGAATAAAATAACAAATAAATTTATTCTATTTATATTCACCAAAAGATCTACGCATGGCGTCAGAAATTTCCCCGAGAGTACATTCTGCTCTGGCAGCATCAATGATTTTTGGCATTAAATTCTCATTTGTTTGAGTGCATAATTCTAAAGAATTAATCTTATTTTTTACCTCTGCATTATCCCTGTTATTTTTTAGTTTCTTTATCTCAGCAAGTTGTTTCTTAAGTGCATTTTCTTCAATCTTCTGAAGATTTATATCAATTTCTTCATCTTCGATGTATTTATTAAGGCCTACTACTATTTTTTCTTTCGCATCTATAGATTGTTGAAATTTATAAGAACTATTGGATATTTCATCTTGAATCCATCCATCTTTGATAGCATCAATAGCACCTCCTTTGTTATCAACCTCTTCCAAAATATATCGAACATCATCTATCATTTTTTTTGTTAGCTCTTCTACTTGCTCACTATTAGCAAGAGGATCTACATAATTAGTTACGCCAGTTTCATGTGCAATAATTTGCTGTGTTCTCAGTGCAATCTTTGCAGAATTAATTGTAGGTAGTGCGAGNGCTTCATCAAAGGAGTTTGTATGTAAGGATTGAGCNCCTCCCAAAACGGCTGATANAGCTTGTATAGTCGTTCGAGCAATGTTGTTTTCAACCTGTTGTGCTGTCAGCGTAGATCCGCCTGTTTGGACATGAAACCGACAAAGCATAGCNTTTTCATCAGAAACATTAAATCTATTTTTCATTATTTTTGCCCAAATTTCTCGAGCAGCGCGAAATTTTGCTATTTCTTCAAGAAAGCCGTTATGTGAATTGAAAAAGAAGGATAATCTCCTTCCAAATTTATTTGGATCAAGTCCCTTTTCTATAGCTGCCTGAACATAGGCAATACCATTAGCAAACGTGAAGCCAATTTCTTGAGCCGCGGTAGAACCCGCTTCTCTAATATGGTAACCTGAAATTGAAATAGGGTTCCATTTTGGCATATGATTTTCGCAAAAGGAAAAAATATCGGTAATTAGCCTCATTGACTGCTTAGGAGGATAGATATATGTTCCCCTAACCAAGAACTCCTTTAGTATATCATTTTGAATTGTTCCATTTAATTTATCTAATGAGATACCTTTTTTTTCAGCTAAGACAATATAAAACGCTAAAAGAATAGCCGCAGTTGAGTTTATTGTCATAGACGTAGAAANTTTNTTTAGGTTTATATTTTTAAATAAAGTTTCCATATCATTTTTTGATACAATAGGAACCCCAACCTTACCAACTTCCCCTTCAGACATAGTATGATCAGAGTCGTAACCAATTTGTGTAGGTAAATCAAAAGCTACTGATAGCCCTGAGACTCCTTGATCGATTAGGTATCGATAGCGCTTATTGGATTCTTCTGTTGAAGTAAAACCTGCATATTGTCGCATTGTCCATAGTCTCTCTTTGTACATCTCTTTATAAATTCCACGTGTANAGGGGTATTTTCCTGGTTTCTTAGACATATTTTTGCAGNCTTTTAGATTTCAACTAGTAGTANTTCGAGATTTTTTAATATTAGTATATGCTTGATTTACCATTTTAAATTTTTCTTCTGCTAAATTCTTTACTTCTTCACCAAGATGGCTAACCTTATCAGGATGGTATTTAACAGCCATTTTACGGTACGCTTTTTTTAACTCATCATCTGTTGAGCTTTCTGAGACTTCCAAAATTTTATAATCAGACCCAACATCTTTTANAAACATTGCTTTGATTGATGAGAAATCATTGTGATTGATGTTTAAATAATTTGAAATAGTATTAATTATTTTTTGTTCATTNGAATGAATACTTCCATCTGACAGTGAAAGTCCGAAGAGGATATGTATTAATTCTAGNCTACTNGGATGATCCATTGATCTAGTAATTTGTTTGCAAACATCTTTGATGGGATAGTCTTGTTTTAAAATATCTTTGAAGAGGGTNATAAAATCACGCACTTGTTTTGGATTAAACTCTTTCGCTAAGAATGTCTTAACAAAATCAAGTTCGGATTTAAGCATTTTTTTGTCAGCTTTCATTACCGCTCCAAATAGAACAAGTAACGATACTATGAAATCTCCTGGCTGCGTATTAGGNTAAGATCTTGNGTTAAANTAATTATTTGAATACCCAGNTTGCCCTTTCATTCCGCCTAAAGAATACCCTATGATAGCCCCAATAGGACCACCNAGAACCCAGCCTAATCCTCCCCAGAGTATTTGTTTTTTAACATTCAATTAATTTTATCCTTTCAAGAATGTATGAAGTTAATACAATTTTGTATTTGATTTTGTTGCGAAAGAATTACATTTAATTAATATGAACCAACTTACAACATCAAAAGTATTGCAATTGTGGCAAAGATTACGATCTAGGGGTAAGCTGGGCTTCGAATCGCTTGCAATTAAGAAAAGAGGCAGGCTTCCAATTAGTTATTTAATTATTTTACCAGAACACGCAACTGAATCAGATCTAGCTAGAAGATTTTTGGAAGCTATGAGAAACGCCTTAGGNCCAAGGAAGAAGAGAAATATGAAATTGCTAGGACCAGCGGCAATTGGAAACCTTATTGATGTAAATGAATTTAATGACTATATTTTTTATTCAGATGAAGATCTTAATCGCTGGGGTAACCCTGGTAAAGAACTAACTAATACTTGTGAAAAAATTAAAGTAGATACAATTCTTGATTTAAATCAAGAATTTGCTGCTGCATCTGCAGCGTTATCCAAAATAATAACAGCTCCAATGAAGCTAGGTTTTTATAGCGAAGAAGGTGAAAAAATATATAATATTATGATCCGTAGAAAAGGTGAAGACTTGGCTGAAAGTGGCTTTAAAGAAATATTTCAAATTTTAGGTATTGAATGAATTTATACGTTTTTGAAGATCAAAGATTTTCAGACTTTTTCCCAATATCTTCAACCAGGGCTGTTTTTGATATACGCTTTGGGCAATCAACATTTTTAGAGCGAATTATCAAAATCTTTCCCGAGCATTCTGTTTCGCTTATAGTTAGAGATGAGTTTAAAGAATTGGTATCTGAGCTTCATGCTAATATTGCCGTTAATCCAGATAATATAGAAGAAGGCCTGTGGATTTCAAGCTCTGTAATTTGGACAAGGGAAAGCGTAGAATTGCTATCAGATAAAGATACAGCATTTATGAAAAATGATAAGCTTGTCGCAGCAAACCTATCTTCTTCAGATGCAGCTAGGTGGATTTCTAATGGAGGTCCGCTTAAGTCAGAGCTGGAAAGCGTTAAATTCAAGAATATTGAAGTTTATCAATGCAATTATCTATGGGATATAATAAAATTTATTAATCAGTCAATCAATGATGATGCAAGTGAATTAAAGCCCGTTGATAGACTTGATTATCCCCACACTAATTTGATTAATCCTGATAAAATCTTTATCAACAGTGCAAAAGTAATGCCAGGTGCTTTAATTAATGCAGAAAAAGGACCTGTGATCATTGATAATAATGCAGTTATATATGGTCAAACCTATATTGAAGGTCCTGCATTTATAGGAACAGATACTGTAATAAAGCCACTTACAAAGATAGTAGGCAGTGTTATTGGAAAAAAATGCAAAATAGGGGGAGAGGTTGAATCTTCAGTTATTCAAGGCTATTCAAATAAAGTTCACGATGGGCACCTAGGCGATTCTTTTCTAGGAGAGTGGGTTAATCTTGGCGCAGGAACTTCAAATAGTAATCTAAAAAATAATTACAGCTCCGTTAAAATTTCTTTAAATGAAAATTTAATTGATACAAATAGTCTACACATTGGTTGCTTTATCGGAGACCACGTAAAAACAGCAATTGGAACATTGATTAATACCGGCACTATAATTGGAGCAGCTTCAATGATATCAACGTACGGCTTTCCTCCAGTTAATCTTCCTCCTTTTTCATGGTATTTTAATAGAAAAAAAGAGAGAATGGATTTTGATAAATTTGTTTCAACTGCTCAAAAATCTAAGTCCAGAAGAAATAAGAATTTTACCACAGCAGAGAAAAGGCTTTATAAAAAAATTTCAGATTATTAATTGAAAGTAATTGACCTAGTATAATACTCCGATTATATTCGTTTCCCATTTAATAGGAAAAAATAAATGTTAGAAGGAATTATTTGCCCAGCATGTGAAGGGCCTCTTGAAGAAATTGATTTAAAAGAGTCTCTAACCTGCAAGCACTGNAAAACAGATTTAAAAGACCGTAAATATCTNGATTTTTTAGAGTACTTAATGGCTAACGCGTTNGTTGAAGATCTTGATTTTTTTGATCAAAAAGTATACAGTGAGGACGTTGANCGTCTNGAACCAGATGACGAAGAAGATGTTGANCCAGATGACTTCGAGAAGAAAAAAGACATTTTTACCTTATACGAAACCGAAATGGAAATTTATAAGCAGAAAGCATTAGACGAAGAAATAAAAGGGTATGAAGATTTTGAAGGAATAGAAGAAGAATGGCAGGATTTTAATCAAAGTAAAACCAAAAAGAAGAACGATTCAAAGCAAAACTAAAAAAGAATAATAATTATCTATGGAAAATAAAAAAAATATTCAGCAAATAAATATTGAATTATCCCAAGAAACTAGTGAGGGCGAATATTCAAATTTCGTAGTTGTTACGCATTCCCCGGCAGAATTTGTAATGGACTTCACAAAGATTCTTCCGGGTGTTACAAAAGCTAGAGTCCATTCAAGAATAGTTATGGCNCCCCAACACACTAGGGCATTTCTTTCAGCGCTTAAAGATAACATCGATCGTTATGAAAATGAGCATGGAAAAATTGTTTCTCCCGAACGGGACGGATTTGGAGAATACCCTGCAAACACACCCGAGGATTCATTACCTAACTAATACTTAACCCAATTTTTTTCGGCTTTCAATCCTCTTATTTTTACCATTACCCAAAAAGTTAATGCTATCCATCCTAGTCCATACCCCAGTAAGCCACCAAATAAAATATCNGCTGGATAGTGTACCCCAACATAGACTCTGCTAAATGCTACAAGAGCTGCAATAGTAAAAAATGTTTTTTTATATNCATTGTAGAAATATCCTAATATAGTTGCTGCAGCGTACATATTCGCTGCATGCGAAGACACAAAGCCATACTTACCGCCTTTAGGTACAAGCAATCTAATTCCCTCAACCAGCTCATGGCTTGGTCTTAATCGCTGAAAAAAAGGCTTAAGAATTTGAGCTGAAGTATAATCTGCTAGAATAATTCCAACAATTAAGACTCCTGAACATATTTTACCTCGACGTCCACCCTTAATTGATAGCATAACAACTCCCGCTAGAATTGGAAAAATCCAAATATCTTGATTGGTGATAATTGGAAAAAATACATCAAAGATTGGATTGGAAATTGTTGTATTGAAAAATGTAAAAATTAATTTATCAATCTTAATAAGAGATTCTAGCATTTTATAAATTACTCAATATTCAAAATTAAATAATGCTTGTCATGATACGAATGCGTAAATAAATTTTAACATATTTTAACATATTTTAACAGGACCGTGTTTAAGAAAACTGGTTGTTCCCCCGCTCCCAGTATTTCTACGGTCCTGTTGTTTTTTTTGGGCGCGCGGTATATCATTTTCTTCTTCTTTCTATTAATCTCACTATTGACCAGAGCAATATTATTGATCCAGCAAAAAATAAAANATTTGATAGTANTATTGTTATGATTTTACTCATTTGCTTTTATTTTCTATTTTAAGTTTATATCTAATAAAATAAATTAAATTTAATCTCTANAACTTTTCAATACGTTTTAAAAATTGAAAGTATAATTATGATCAACGAAGCTTATATTTATGATTCTATTCGAACACCGAGAGGTAAAAGAAAAAATGGATCTCTAAATGAAGTTACTCCCACAGATTTATTATCTAAGCTCATGCTCGGACTNTCAGAAAAACATGATTTAGATACCTCCTCTATAGATGATATCGTAGTTGGATGTGTGATGCCAGTTGGTGACCAAGGCGCTAANTTAGGTAAAACTGCTGCACAGTATGCGGGTTGGGATATTGATGTTCCAGGTATGCAAATTAATAGATGCTGCGGTTCGGGNCTTGAAGCTATAAATATAGCTGCAATGAAAGTAAGATCAGGGTGGGAAGAATTAATTATAGCTGGAGGAATAGAGTCAATGTCTCGGGTACCAATGGGTTCAGATTTAGGCTCAATGGCTTTTGAGCCTAAAGTTAGCCTAAACAATAACTATGTCCCTCAGGGAATAGGCGCAGACTTAATAGCAACAATTGATGGTTATTCAAGAAAAGAGTTAGATGATTTAGCGCTGCAGTCGCAAAAAAGAGCAGTTGAAGCTCATNATAAAAAAAAGTTTAAATCAATGATTCCTATTTTTGATCAGAACGGTATTCTTTTGATTGATAAGGATGAACACGTTAGGGAANATTGCAGTTTTGAGGAACTATCTAGATTAGAGCCGGCATTTCAAAAAATTGGTAGAATGGGTTTTGATGCATTTGCTANAGAAAAATATCCTGAAGTTGAAAAAGTAGATCATNTACATACAGCGGGAAACTCTTCAGGTATAGTTGATGGCGCTTCTTTAGCAATCATTGGATCTAAAAANTCTGGTCAAGAGTTAAATCTTAAGCCTCGTGCCNTAATTAGATCAGTAGCTACATGTTCAACCGATCCAACTATTATGCTGACCGGTCCNGCGCCAGCAACCCTAAAGGCTTTAAGTAAAGCTAAGATGAATNTTGCCGATATTGATTTAATTGAGGTGAATGAGGCTTTTGCTGCAGTTGTTTTGAGATTTATGAAAGAAATGAATTTAAATAGTATGGATAATATCAATGTTAATGGTGGCTCAATTGCAATGGGACACCCTTTAGGAGCTACAGGTTCAATTTTACTTGGAACGTTGCTAGATGAGCTTGAAGATCGCGATCAAACCGTAGGCCTTGTAACGCTATGCGTTGCGGGGGGAATGGGTATAGCAACTATAATTGAAAGAGTTTAATTGAAATCCAATTAAGGTATAATGTATAAAAAAGATTCAGACTGTATTGTTACTATTTCTCTGGAAACAGAAAAGAAAAACCNTGATTCCTTAAATCACTGTTTTGATAAAATCTTACTAGNGTATNTAGAGAAACTTGAAAATGATACAGAGTTAAAAGGTATAATAATAACATCTACTGAAGATTCTTTTTTAGCTAAATATGATATCGAAAACTTATTTGATTTAAAAAAGCCAGATATATGTTTCGAATATATTGAAAATCAAAAATCAATTCTTAGAAGAATAGAAAAACTAAAGGTTCCAGTTGTAGCTGCTATAAACGGATCATCGTTTGGAATTGGTATGGAGCTTGCTTTGGCCTGCAACCATAGGATAGGCACTCAAAAGGAATCTACTCGGTTTGAATTTTCAGAAGTTAAGTATGGAATTCTACCTGGATATGGAGGAGTAATACGACTTATTCGCACCATGGGAATTGAGAAATCATTAAAGCTCTTGTTAGGCGGAAATCAATTCAACGTGAAAGAAGCTATTGACATTGGTTTTTTAGATGAATTGGCAAGTTCATACCAAGCAATGATTGAAAAATCAGTTGAATGGATTAAATCAAATCAAAATATTGTACAGCCATGGGATCAAAAGAACTTTACCCTTCCAGAAGGAAATGCCCATGAAGGAGAAAACGCCAACCTTATTTCACTTTATCCAGCAATCATAAGAAAAAAAACCAAAGGAAACTTTCCTGCGCCAGAAACTATACTAAGCATAGCAGCAGAAGGTTCTTTGGTTGATTTTAAAACAGCTAGTCGAGTTGAATCTAGATTTTTTACCGAGTTATTACTCAAAAAGACCACCAAAAATATTTTAAATGCAAATTGGTACCAGCTGAAAAATATTAGATCCGGTTTAAGTAGACCAGAAAAACCACCAAAGACAACGACTTCAAAGGTTGGGGTTTTGGGTGCCGGTTTAATGGGGCATGGGATATCCTATGTATCTGCAAAAGCTGGGTTAAATGTTATAATGATAGATTCAAACAAAACTAATGCAGACAGAGGTTTAAAGAATATAAAAAATATACTTTTAGCTGATATTGAAAAACAGAATATTAGTAACAGCGCATTTGAAAAAACTTTGAACAGGATAACGGCCACTAGCAAATACAGCCAATTGGATGGTTGTGATTTAGTCATTGAAGCTGTTTTTGAAGATGAAAATTTGAAAGGCAGCGTAACAATTGAAGCTGAAAAAAATATAAAAAATGATAAAGTTTTTGCATCAAACACATCAACTATTCCAATTACAACTCTTGCAGAAAAATCAAATTCGCCAGAAAATTTTATTGGAGTTCACTTTTTCTCACCGGTGAATAGAATGAAATTGGTTGAAATTATAAAAGGTGAAAAAACATCACCTTACGCTTTAGCTAAAGCGTTTGATTATGCTCTAAAAATTGGAAAAATACCTATAGTTGTAAACGATAAAAGAGGGTTCTTTACAACGAGGGTGTTTGAAAGATATGCAAAAGAAGGAATGGCGCTTTTAAGCGAAGGAAATCATCCAGTAAGTATTGAATCAGCTGGGAAAATAGCTGGATTTCCTGTGGGACCCTTAGCTGTTATTGATGAAATAAGTATTCAATTATTAGCAGATATTCGTTCCCAGTCCAGAAAAGATTCTGCTGATAAAAAACATCAAGAGCCGACTGAACCATGGGATAAAGTTATAGATTATATGTTAGGCGAAGCGAAAAGGCCTGGTAGAGCATCTGGAAAAGGGTTTTACGAGTATTCTCAAAAGAATGAAAAGTATATGTGGCCTGGTATTGTTAAGCGTTTTCATTCATCCCAAAATCAATTATCACAGAAAGAGATGATGGAGCGCTTTTATTTTTCTCAAGCCATAGAAGCTGTAAGATGCTTAGAAGAAAAAGTTTTGTTATCAGTTGCTGATGCAAATATTGGAAGTATTTATGGATGGGGCTTCCCTTTATTTACGGGGGGAGTTATACAGTATATTAATAACTATGGCCTTGAAAAGTTTCGCAATCGCGCAAATAAGCTATCTAATAAGTATGGAGAAAGATTTTACCCCCCTAAGCTTTTAGATCAAATGATAGAAAATGGAAAAACCTTATTCAGATAAAAACCTTATAGGTAAAGAATACCCAATCATTACCTACCAAGTAAAAAAAGAAATGTTGATAGCGTTTGCTAAAGCAACAGAGCAGGTTGATCCAATATATTATAATGAGAAAGCCGCAAAAGAAAATGGACACCCCACTATCATTGCTCCTCCTACATTCTTAACTGTGATTGCTATGCAACAAGACAAACCTTATGAATACCTAGATAGTATAGATATTCCATTGGGTCGTGTTTTGCACGCTGCCCAAAAATATAGCTATTACCACCCTNTTTATTTGGGGGATCAAATAAGAATGAAAAACAAGATCGAAGATATNTATGAAAGAAAAAACGGTGAAATAGTATTTATAGATTTTAGATCTATTTACATAAATCAAAGCAAGGTAAGGGTTGCAGAGTCAGTATCTACACTTGCAATTAGATGATGAGTAAAAATATTGGCGAATTNAACGTTGGTGATTCAATATCGGCTCTAAATATAGATAGGGTTTCACGAANATCTTTAAAGAGGTACGCTAAAGCGTCAGGTGATTATAATCCAATACATATCAATGAAGATTTTGCTCAANAATCTGGACTCCCAAACGTTATTGCACATGGGATGCTTATAATGTCGTATTTAGGAAAAATACTAACAAACACTTTTCCGCAATCCACCTTGGTTAATTTTTCATCTCAATTTATTTCAATGACTCATATTAATGATAGGTTATCATNNTCTGGAGAAATAATAAAAAAAACTACAGATACTACCAATAATACATCGTACGATATTTTGCTTANGGTTATTAATGAAAGCGGAGAAAAAAANATCTCAGGTAAAGCCACTATTATACTGCGTAGTAGAGTATAGAATGCTTTAATTTATTATTATTATAATGCCATATAACTTAGGATAAATTTATGCTATACAATGAAGAACATCTATCTCTTATCAATACAGTTCATGATTTTGCTGTAAATGAAATTCATCCATTTATACAAGAATGGGAAGAAACTGGGATGTTTCCTGCGCANAGTATTTTTAAAAAACTAGGCGCAATTGATTTATTAGGTATAACAAAAAGCAAAACATATGGAGGTATGGGCCTTGATTATAGTTATGGTCTTGCGTTTGCCGAAGCGCTAGGGCACGCATGGGACCTTGGAGTAATAACTGCAATAGGCGTTCAAACGGATATGGCTACACCAGCAATAGATCGCTTTGGAACAGATGAGCTTAAGAAAGAATTTTTAGCACCAGCCATAAAAGGAGAGTATGTCGCAGCCGTCGCATTAAGNGAGGTTGGCGCAGGATCAGATCTTGCTGCCATAAAAACATACGCGCGAAAAGACGGAGATGATTANATAATTAACGGTGAAAAAATGTGGATNACCAATGCAGTNCAAGCCAACTTTTTTTGTACGCTTGTGAATACAAGCAATGACAATCCACATGAAAATAAATCTTTAATACTNGTACCTGCATCCANACCCGGATTAAAGGTCGGAAANAAAATTGAGAAACTTGGACAGACTACCTCAGANACTGCACCAGTATATTTTGAAGATGTTAGGGTTCCTAAAAGATATTGTATAGGAGAAGAGGGGGGAGGATTTAGAATCCAAATGCAGCAACTACAAGAAGAGAGACTATTCCTCGCAGTAAGCGTAATTATTGTGCTAGAAAAATGTATAAAAAATACAATTGAGTACTGCAAGGATAGAACTGCATTTGGTAAGTCAATAATTGAAAATCAGCACATTCATTTTAGATTAGCAGAGTTGCAAACCGAAGTAGAGGCTTTAAGGGGTCTTTCTTATCAAGCCTGTGAATTATTTATTGCTGGTGAGGATATGACTTACCTAGCATCGATGGCAAAGTTAAAAAGCGGTAGGTTATGTAGAGAGGTCTCGGATGTTTGTTTGCAATTTTGGGGCGGTATGGGTTATACATGGGAAAATCCAGCATCAAAAATTTACCGTGATGGGCGACTGACCTCAATAGCTGGAGGAACCGATGAGATCATGCTTCATGTAATATGCAAGAAGATGGGCATTATATGAATGATGACTTCAAAGCGTATGTTGTTAGAGAAGACCAAAAAGGAAATTTTTCTGCTAATATAGAAACAAAAAAGTTTGATGAATTGCCACCGCATGAAATCACTATTAAAGTAAAATACTCTTCGCTAAACTATAAAGACGCCTTATCATCGCTTGGCAATAAAGGTGTAACAAAAAAATATCCACATACCCCAGGTATAGATGCTGCAGGAATTGTTATTTCATCTAATAGTGAAAAGTTCTTTAAAGATGATAAAGTGGTAGTCACTGGATACGATTTGGGAATGAATACTTTTGGTGGATTTTCAGAATATATTTGCGTTCCTAGCGATTGGGTTATAAAACTACCTGATTCGATTTCATTGAAATATGCTATGGCAATTGGTACAGCTGGTTTGACCGCTGGATTATGTGTAGATCTTTTAAAAAATAATAATGGAATAAAAAATAAACAAGCGATCGTTACTGGATCTACGGGAGGAGTAGGGTCTATTGCAATTCAACTTCTTTCTAATTTAGGCGCAGATGTTACAGCGGTAACTGGAAAAAATAAATCAAAAGAATTTATTAGCAATCTTGGAGCAAAAACTATCATTTCGCATGATGAGCTGATAAAAAAATTTCGCCAACCGCTTTCAAAAGGAGTTTACGACATATGTGTTGATGTTGTAGGGGGGGAAATATTATCAGGATTACTTACATGCATGAACAGAGATGGAGTTATTGCATGTTGCGGTAACGTAGGAGGTGCTAATTTCAATACAAGTGTTTTTCCATTTATCTTGAGAGGAAACAGGCTGATTGGTGTTGATTCTGCTGAACGAGATCTTAAGNAGAAAGAATGGCTTTGGGATATGTTTTCAACCGATTGGAANCTAGANNATATTAATAAGTTTGCCCGAANAGTNGGCTTTAATGAGTTAGAGTTTGAGATACAAAAGATTTATGAAGGAAAACAGACNGGAAGAGTTATTGTTTCGATTGACTGAAAAGTCAATATAGAGATTTATTCTTTTAAAATTTAGCGTTGAATTTTAATGTTATTTGTCTGCCGAGTTTNGGGCCACCNATAATTTCNCTATGAAGATTATCGTTCATGTTATTTATGTTTAGCAAGAGATCGTATTTTTCGTTAAATCGATATCCGACCATCCCATCAAGAACAAAATAGCTTTCTATCATTCCAAAATGAACTCCTGATGACCATTCAAATTCTGGTATATATCTTGCCCCAATATTTCCAAATAGACCATCTTTTGCAATATACGCCAGNTTNCCATTCAGTTTAAACTTNGGTGCATTAATNGGGTCATANCCTCGNGTGAGCCTGTTATAAAACTTATCTTTACCAATGAATGAAAGGTTTAGGTCAAGCGTAATATTTTTTGATAAAAATGCATAAATACTTGCATCCATTCCCCAAAGGCTTACTTTTCCATAATTTATGTTGGTAAAAACAATGGGGGGAGATATCGGCCATTTGTCATCCGTGATATAGGCTCCAAGCGTATCACCATTTTGATTAACATCCATCCAATTTCCCTGTCTTTGTGCTTGAGAAAGATCCCATATATTGGACATTTCACTGTTTGCTCCAGCTATTACTGTAATATTAAGTATGTCATTCCATTCCGCACTACCGTAAGGAATATATCTACTTCCAATAACGCCATCACCACCATCAACGTAGTTACTTCGCTGCATTGTTGGAACAACGCCCATAATTTCAGCATCTGGATTATCAACACCATACCAACCATTTTTTGAAGTATCAAGGACAACTGGCGTTATGAAAGTAAGGTCGCTTACAAAACTAGAATATGTACTNTTGTATAGATCAAAAGTTACCCTAAACATATCCGAGACAATTCCAGAGTAGCCAAATTCATGCGTCCATACCGTCTCAGATTCAATTTTACTGATATTTCTGTAGTCATCTGCATTGACCTCGGTTCCAGGACGACCTAATACTGCGGGTATGTAAAGCATTGCCCCGTCAGGAATTTTTGCGAGCTGAAATTCAGTTTTAGAATTAGCTCTCACATCCCAATACATTAAGTTGTCAGTCGAATCTCTAAAAAATGAATAGCCATCAGCATTGCCTCTAGCCATTACAGAAAATATACTATACTGTGCAGCTTTAACGTCCAAATATAAGCCTTGAGATGTCGGNGTNTTAAATGCTTTGGCTGATGTGAGACGAAAGGTGTGATTTTCGCCAGGTTTAAAAAGCAGGCCTATTTTAGGAGAGACTTGAGGAATATAGTTNACTGTGCTACCATCGAGCGGGTCATTAATAAAATTAAATCCATTTTGATCATCTACAAGTCCACTGTGNAAATCAATCCTTCCAGCAAGAACCAACTCAAGATAAGAGGTAAGCTTAGTTTGAGATTGCGCATATAAACCAAATTCATTTGTAACAAAAAGTTCATCCCACTCATCTATTTTACCATCTTTATCATTATCCTTTCCATCACGACGAAAACTTATAGGTCTACGTCCACCAGTACCATCCGGTAAAATAGTTCCAAACGTTTCAGGCATTGTCCGCTGGTAATCACCTCCCCAAACAAATTGTGTATTTAATAGCCTTTCTAGGTTTGTAGAATGTTGAAATTGAAAATGAAAGAATTTTGATTCGTCTCTTACTATTTCTCCATTTCTCAAATTGCGAGTCTCACCAGAATTGCTTGTATTTAGATAGGCTTGAGCAAACCAATTTTTATATATCCATCGTCCCTGGTAAAAATTGTAGATCCAGTCGTATGCTAAGTACCTACCAATACCTGTAATGTTTATATTTGTAGCTTTAGCGTGACCAAAGTTTAAGCTAACAAAATGATCTTCTGAAAAGTCGTAATCCATGCGTAGATCAAAGCGCTGGTTCTTTATATCAAAATCAGGAAGATCTTCTACGCCATCTAAGTTTGAATCTTTAAGAATATTGTCTTTACCAAAATAAGTAGTATCAATAGTTCCATCACCATCACGATCAACCTTGATATCCCATCCATCCCATTGAGCTCGACCCAAATCAAAAAGATCATCCAGCTCTTCACCGTCTAAACCATCAACTCTCCACTGGCGGTAATGTTCCTTTTTTTCATCAACTTCGATGTAATTCCAATCGTGAGCAGTAAAATTAACCGCTGACATTTTATAACTAAAATTATTGCGCTTTCCAGCGTGACGAACTTGTGCTTTGTTGAATTCCCGTGTTCCTGTTGTATACCCCACAACAGTGCCAAGAGACTCTGCGGGTCTCTTGGTTATGATATTCACTACACCTGAGTGAGCGTTAGGGCCATACAAAGCTGATGAGGGGCCAAGAACAACTTCAATTTGACTTACGTCATCAGAAGTTACTGGAATAGTATTGTACGCTATTAAGCGTAATGACGGTACATTGGCCATTCTCCCATCAGTCAATGTGAGTAGCCTACTTGAAAAACTAGAATTGAACCCTCTAGCACTCAAGTTATAGCTATCCATACCTGATGCAGTAAAGTCAACGCCTTTGATATTTTTAAAGTAATCACCTAGGTTGGGATTGCTTTCACTGCGAATTTTTAGCTCTGAAATAACAGAGATAGCAGCTGGTGCATCTGTTATTTTTTCCCGCTTGCCCCTGCTTGCAGTAACAACATATTCCTGTAGTTGAATAGCAGATACTGACAATTGAATTTTCATATTTTGAAAAGAAGCAGTAGTGGAAGAATTTATACTAATATTTGATTTGAAATTCTCATACCCAATAAATGTAGCCATGATTTCATAATCACCTTCAGGTACATTATTTATTTCAAAAAAACCATCTGCATCAGCAGCAGCACCAAGATTTGTGCCGACCAATATTACATTTGAACCCGGTAAGGGAGTGCGAGACTTTTTATCGGAAATTTTTCCCGTTACTGAAAACTGTCCAAAAATTGAACTTATATATAGAATAGGGTAAAGAAGAAATTTTTTCATAGAAATTTTATGCTTAAGTGATTTTATACTAAAAAAAGGGGCAATAGCATGATTGCCCCTTTTTTAAAATACACTTAAAACGGATTAAAGCTATTCTTCAGCTTCAGCCCATACAGATTTTACAGTAAGAATCTCGTTTGTTGGGACACATAGTCCTTCACGAGTAGCAAAGTACATTTTTCCACCTGCGTTTGGATTAGCGCCAGAAAATACTGTTCCGCTATCATCAACAATCTTAGGAGCAGTAGGATCTGAACTATCTACCATGCTAGCAAAA
This sequence comes from Fidelibacterota bacterium TMED108, assembly GCA_002172545.1. GTDB lineage: Bacteria > Fidelibacterota > Marinisomatia > Marinisomatales > TCS55 > TMED108. The sequence goes on from NHFJ01000015.1 coordinate 15,971, forward strand.
GGCACACCTAACGGTGTTACTCCGCCACCACCAGCTAGATTATCGTAATGCATGAACATGACCATGTCACCAACTCCGACAGTTCCATCACCATCAAGATCGGTTAAGGGGTTCTTTGCATCAGTAGCTTGCGCTCTTAGAGATAAACCAGCATTGTAAAAGTAGAATGTATATTGGAAGCTATACGGTGCAATCATAAGGGTTGGATGTGCAAAATATCCACCTCTGTGCGTAGGGTTCAATACCGCAGGATTAGGATCAGCTGAAGCGATATTACCATTAGCATCATTGAACTGTAAGTTATATCCAGTGATCACTCTGTCATCTGCTTCACTCCAAGCATCTTGAACATTTTTATATCTTTCATCATGACCATCTTCATCAACATAATCAATATTCAAAACTTTCTCAGCTACACCATCATTAAGCTGCTCATCAACCTCATAAACTCCAGTATAAAAAGGAGGAAGTACTGCTCCGCCTAATGTTGGATCTGGAGTAATCATAAAGTTGCCAAGTTTTTCAGCACCAGCTCTATCAAAATCAGTGACATAAAGTCCTTGGTCTGTAATTGAAGCTACTGTGATTGTTGTTTGACAATCAGCCTGCCTAATAGTTGGATATGTTCCAGTAATTTTATAGGTCGCGCCTTCACCTCTTTTGGCTGCATCATCGATTTGCAGAAGAAGACTAACACCAAAACCAGCAAGCGCTGCTGGGCTAGTTAGCGCGGTTGTTCTTGGGAATCCAGGAATATTATCACCATTTTTTATGTCGATTGTGCTAAAGGTTGCACCTAAAACCGCCGCTGAAGTTTTACCACCGATTGCTTGGAAATAAGCTTCAGTTGCCGCATCGCCGTTTGCATCCCAATCCAAATAATTTTTGTATTCTTGGTTCTGATCTTCGCCAGCTGGTACGCTTACAACTCTTTCGTATGTAAGATCTAAGCTTTCAAGATTCCAGCTTCCAACAATATCTCCATTGACTACCCCTTCATCATCATCTTCACATGCAGTGAACATCATTGTCGCTGAAATAGATAGAAATAAAACTTTAGATAAAAGTTTATTCATTTTTCTCTCCTCTTTATAAGTGTATTCTTTAAAATTAATAACTAATAATTGAAACAGAATATAACATTCTGAACTCACAAAAAGTACAGCTTAACTACAAAAGGGGCAAATATTTTTTCATACTATGAAAAATGGATATTTTAACTTATTTAACTAGTCAATAAATATGTAATTTAGAATATTCACTATAGAATTATTTTTTGAAATATCTTAAAAGAGAGCATTAATGAGAATTGCAGTTCTAATTAAACAAGTTCCCGGGTCTGAGTCACCGCTAAATATAGATTCTTCCAATAAAGCCTTGGATGAGAGTCAAGTTGCATATATTATTAATGAAAGTGACAATTATGCAATTGAAGAAGCCCTTCAAATATGCGATAATAATGAAAATGGGGAGGTTGTAATTATTAGTATGGGGCCGCAGCGAGTACAAAAAGTAATTCGTGAAGCACTGGCTAAAGGGGCGCATCGTGCAATTCACATTGTAACGGACTCCAATGAATCCACAGATCCATTGACCACAGCGTCAGTACTAGCTGACGCAATAAAAAATGAGAAGTTTGATATCGTGTTTTCAGGATTACAATCCGATGATTTAGGCTTTGGACAAACAGGTGTAATTTTAGGTGAAATGCTAGAAATGTCTACCGCTACTCTGGCTATGTCAACAGAGCTGAGCGATGGCAAAATCAAAGTTAAGCGCGAGCTTGAATCTGGATATTTTCAATGGATAACAATGACGTTACCTGCTAGTATTAGCGTACAATCTGGTTGCAATACGCCTAGGTACCCATCACTTAAAGGTATAATGGGGGCAAAAAAGAAGGAAATTTCTGAAGTGAAATTTGATGGAGCAAATTCCTCACAAGAAATTAAAAGACTGTATGCACCTAGCAATTCCAAGGAGACGGTAATGATTGAAGGCTCAACTGATGAGATTGTTAAAAAGCTTGTGGATGTTTTAAAAAATGAAATCAAAATAGCGTAGGGATTATTTATGGATATCTTAGTAGTTCTTGAAGATTCAAACGGCAAAATTCATCGTTTAAGCGTAGAGGCAATTGTTGGAGCACAAAAGTTTGCAAGCGCGCATAATCTTAGTGTTTCAGCTTTAGTTATTGGTATGAATGCCGAGGCTTTATCGTCTGAAGCTGCGCAATACAACATTGATAAGGTGTTAAAAGTTACAAATGACCTTGTTTCAACATATTCATCGGATGGTTATACAGAAGTCATTAGGCAAATAATTGAGCGTGAATCTCCAAAATATATACTGTTTGGCCATAGCTACCAGGTTCGTGATTATGTTCCAAAGCTTAGCGCAAAACTAAGGAAGCCTTTTTTAGCAGATAGCGTCGCATTTGATATCAGTGAAGATTCTGCTGTATCAACAAAGCAAATGTATAGCGCAAAGCTACTATCTGATATTACACCTAATGAGGAACCTCCGTATCTGATTAGTTTCCAATCAGCGACATTTAATTCAGATAATATTAATTCCGGAACTGCCCAGATTGAAGATTGCGATATATCTTTTGACGCATCAATTATTAAAACGCAATCAGAAGAGCCATTTAAGGAGCCAGGCGAAGACTTAGATCTTTCAACTGCAAATTTAATTGTATCAGTAGGTAGAGGAATAGGTAAAGAAGAGAATATACCCCTAGCTAAAGATCTTGCAGAAACCATAGGCGCTGACCTTTCTTCGTCTAGACCTGTTGTTGATTCTGGCTGGCTTCCATCTGTTCATCAAGTGGGAAGCTCAGGACAATCTGTTGCACCTAAGATGTACTTAGCTTTAGGAATATCAGGCGCCATTCAGCATGTTGTTGGAATGAAAGGTTCTAAAAATATTGTTGCTATAAATAAAGATCCCGATGCTCCAATCTTTGAGCTTGCTGATTATGGAGTGGTGGGAGATTTATTAGAAATTCTTCCAAAATTGACAGAAGCCTTGAGATAGATCAATGCTTACCGCAATAGAACGCGTCGCGTTTATTTTTCTCGTTATTTTTTCAATGAGTCTATCCTATACAACTTTTTCCAGGATGTTTAAAATCATATCCAGAGGAACCCAGCCATTAAATTGGAAATCTGTTTTAAAAAACTGGCCTAAGGGTTTAGCCGTTTTTATTAGTCAAAAAACCCTTTTTAAAACTAGGCCAATTATTGGAGCTATTCATGCAGGGGTTGCCTGGGGTTTTACTTTATACCTTTTAGTCAATATCATTGATATAATGTATGGAATGATTCCCGGATTTAAATTTCTGCCAAATAATTTCTTTGGCAATATTTATCGATTTTTTGTGGATAGCTTTAGTGTTATTGTATTACTAGGCGTTTTGTTTTTTCTCGCTCGTAGATTTATTGTAAAAGATAAACGCCTTACTACAAATGAGCCTGTAATGCTTAGTGACGCTGCAAAAAAAGGAATCAAAAGAGATTCGCTTATTGTAGGTTTATTTATAATCCTTCACGTTGGCTTTAGATTTATTGGTGCATCATTTGAAGTTGCGTTGCATGGATCAGATTGGAGTCAGCCCGTAGCAACTATGGTTGCATCATTCTGGAGCGGACTCCCATATGAATCATTGGTCATTGGAGAACATATTTCTTGGTGGGTTGCCCTAGGATTGATTTTACTTTTTACTCCGTATTTTCCATATTCTAAGCATGCACACCTGTTTATGGCCCCCCTTAATTATATGGCAGAAACCAAGCGTAGATCTATGACAACCTTAGAGATAATGGACCTTGAAGATGAAAGTATAGAACAATTTGGTGCATCAAAACTTGAACACCTTCCACAAAAAGAATTATTGGATGGATATGCATGTATTATGTGTAATCGATGTCAAGATATCTGTCCTGCATATCAAACCGGAAAAGAGCTATCGCCTGCCTCGCTTGAGATAAACAAGCGTTACCATTACAATGATAATATGAAAGAATTTTCTAGTGGAGCTGAAAGTCTCGACACGCTATCGAAATGGATGCTTTCAGAGGAAGCAGCTTGGTCATGCACAACATGCGGCTTTTGCTTAGAGGCTTGCCCGGTAGGAAATGAGCCAATGGTTGATATTCTTAGAATGAGACAGGATCTGGTGCTTATGGAAAGTAAATTCCCCAGAGAAGCTATGGAGGTATTTGATAAAATTGAAAATTATGGAAATCCCTGGGGTATGTCCCCACAGGACAGGGAAAAATGGACAGAAGGAATGGATATTCCGGTTATGCGGGAAAAGGGGTCTGCTGAATATTTATACTGGGCAGGTTGCTCTGGAGCATACGATGATAGGGGAAAAGATATATCGAGATCAGTAGCAAAAATAATGAAAAAAGCTGATATAGATTTTGCAATTCTTGGAAATGAAGAAAGTTGCACCGGTGATTCAGCCAGGCGAATTGGCAATGAGTATTTATTCCAAATGCAGGCCGATCAGAACATTCAAAATTTTGAAAAGTACGACGTAAAGAAAATTGTTACCCAGTGCCCGCATTGTTTAACTACGCTTAAAAATGACTATGCTGAAATTGGAACAGATCTTGAAGTTATGCATCATTCAGAATTTATTTCAGACTTAATAAAGCAAGGTAAAATTGAACCAGAAGCTTCTGTTGATGAAGATATTACTTTTCATGATGCATGTTACGTAGGTCGTCATCATGGTGAATACGATGCACCCCGCGATGTATTGCAATCTGTATTATCAGAAAAAGCTACAATAAAAGAAATGCCAAGAAATAAAGAAGAGAGTTTCTGTTGTGGTGCAGGAGGTGGTAATATGTGGTACGAAATAAAACAAGGTAAGCGCATAAACGTTGAAAGATTCGAAGAGGCAATCGAAACCGGTGTAAAAAAAGTAGCAACTTCATGTAATTTTTGCATGATTATGATGGAGGATGGGCGCAAGGTAACCGGTCAAGATGAAAATATGGAAGTTTATGACATCGCTGAGCTTGTTGCGGAAAGAATTTAAAAATGTCAAAAAATATTAATTTCACACTACTATCTAGTGTTTTGTCTGTATGTACGCTATTTGCAAGCTCTCCAGAGGTTGACTCTGATGCATTAAGGTACAAATCTATGAGCGCCGTTAGAACGGATTTAGCTCCTAAAATTGATGGAAATCTTGATGATGAGGTATGGGTAAATGCAGTTGCCTTGGATGATTTCATTCAATATGAACCTTACAATCTTAAGCCCCCTACCGTTGAAACTGAAGTTAGGGTTTTGTACGATGACAATTATGTATATATAGCTTTTCAGAATTTTGATCCAGATCCTTCATCTATTATGGATAGAATTAGCAGGAGAGATGACTTTGAGGCAATTGAAAAAAATGTTGACTGGGTTGGATTTGGAATTGATTCAAACAATGACGATATGACTGGAAACTGGTTTATGTTAACTGCTGCAGGAGTTCAGCTAGATGTTTCGATTAATGAGAGTGGAGGGTGGAGAGATAAATATGATATAAGTTGGAATGCCGTATGGGACGGCAAAACTCAAATTCATTCTGAAGGTTGGTCGGCTGAAATTAGAGTACCATTTAATGTATTTCAATTTACGAAAAATGAGGTGCAAACATGGGGTGGGACTTTTCAAAGAGGCTATTTTAAAGATCAAGAAGAGATTCATTGGCCTGGAAGATCTAAAGGAGTAAAGAATACAGTTCCGTATTACGGTGCTATCAATGGACTAAAAAATATTCCACAACCTAAAAATCTTGAGTTAGTTCCCTATGTATTAGCAGGACAAACCCAGTCTGATGAATTAAATAATGAAGGAAATGTGGGTTTGGATCTACGGTATAACCTTAACTCAACTGCTACATTAAATATGACATTTAACCCTGATTTTGGCCAGGTTGAGGCAGATCCTTCCGTGTTAAATTTATCAGCGTTTGAAACACGCCTTGAAGAAAAGCGTCCATTTTTTGTTCAGGGTGCGAGCTTTTTTAATAGCTGGCTTAGACTTTTTAATTCAAGAAGAATCGGTCGTCGCCCCAACTTTAACGAGCCATCTTCTGGAGATATAGTTGACCAGCCCAATGAAACTACCATTTTATCAGCAGCAAAGGTTTTAGGTCAAACTACATCGGGTATTAAATATGGTATTATAAATGCCGTCACTAGCGAAGAATACGGTACTCGCGAATACGATTTAAACGGTGTAACAAAAAAAGACCGTTTTTTAGTTGAACCTTATTCAAACTACTTTGTTGGTAGGTTTACTAAGCCNATNNTTAANGANCTTTCAACNGTTGGATTTATGGCNACCGATCTCCANNGGANTGGTCANAATATTAANGCNTCAAGTNTNAAAGGTGACTGGNTNTTNAANCTTATGGATAANANNCTTGANTTTACAGGNGAATATGCTACNACNATNAATGANGAAAATGGTTATGCNGGNCGNTTNNGANTNNGNTACAGAGATCCNTCTTTTTGGGAGNTTGCAACTTGGGCAGGNTTNTCNGATGATNANTGGAATGTTAATGCNATGGGTTTNCANCAAAANAANAATAACTGGTANTCNGGAGNNCGTNNNTCTTTNAGAAGGGACNANCCNAAAGGTATNTTTTTAAATCAANANNTGAGNATAAGGTTNTGGCTTTCNGGNCTTCANAATGGAATGATAACAAGAAATAACCTTGAGATTGATTTTGAAAATAAGTTCACTAATTACTGGAATCTTGGANTGCAGGTNGAAATTAATCCTGAAACNTATGTTGATGATGACATCTATCGCGATTCACGTGCATTTATAATCAAAGATGAAGCTTGGCGTGCATTAAATATTTGGTTCTCAACTGATCAAAGAAAAAAATATATTATCAGACCTTTTTATAAATTGAATGTTGGTGATGGGATTGCAAATAATTCCAGAGGAGATCAGACTGAGATAGGGGTTAGGTTGATGTTAAAACCTACCAATAATATTAGTTTTTCAATTAATTCATCAATTGAAAGAAGACCAGGATTTATGCAGTGGGTTGACGTTGTTGATGGTAGTGATGGCAGATTTTCAGATAGTGATGGAAGCTACGATATTGTTTATGCAAAGACCAAAAGAAGTCAAGCTAATACCAAGCTGAGAATGAATATTGCATTTAATTCTCGAATGACCTTTGANGCCTTCTATCAGCCTTTTAATGTAGATATGAATTATGAGGATTATTATCGGCTTGATGAACANAATTCATTTAAAACTAGCAGTTTTAACTATAGTGAAAACAAGAATTTTGAAATAAACAATCAAAGGGGTACGTTTGTATATAGGTGGGAGTATCGACCTGGAAGTTTACTCTATGTTGTCTATAATTTAAATGACAATAATTACTACTCAGATCAAGATGGAGAGTGGAGTCAATCAAAGTCAAACTCTCTATTTTTAAAATTTGATTATTTCTTTCAATCTTAGAATTTTTTGAAATCAAGGCTTATCGCGAATATAAATCTTTACCGCAGAACGTAGTTCCCCAAAATATATTCTCTCAACAGTTTGCGAAAGATGAGCTGTAATAATTAGATAGGCCCATGTTGGTACGGGAACATCCGTACAACCTTTAATTAGCACTCTCTTGTTTTTGAAATTGCTCCAATCAGTTTGTTTTACTTTTTCCCTAAATGGCTTCTCTTTTAAAATTCCATCTTCAAGAAAATCGTCTAAGTGAACAGTTTCCATTTAGTCTACAATTTTATCTGAGGACATATACACTTTTTTATTATCGCCCATAAAGTGATGATAATCTAAGATTCCATATCCTTCATAATTGCGAGTAGGGCAACTTTTACATGATGGCCTGCCATCAACTTTGCGNTGAACTAAGTCAAGGAGCTTTTTATCTGTTTCAGATGCTCCCGCTACAAGCTTTTCATCCGTTTCTACATACCACCGCATGGTTACTAAATATTTATATTTTTTAGATTCATTATCTTTTTTACTCATTTTACTCTCCTTTGTGTGCTGCAAGAATCAATCAGAAGCTAAGAAATAATTAGGCTAAAATTTTTGCAGTTTTTTTAATACTCTCNACAAGTTTATCAATATCCTTTGCATTGTTGTAAAGATAAAAGCTCGCTCTAGCCGATGCAGAGATACCAAGCACATTCATAATTGGTTGAGCGCAATGATGACCAGCGCGAATGCATATTTCATCTGTATCAAGGAATTTTGCTAAATCGTGAGAATGAACACCTTCGATATTAAACGGAATTACTGCACCACGATTTGAAGGATTTCCATATAGTTCTATGCCNTTAATTTTTGATAATTCTTCAATGCTATATTCCAATAACTTATCTTCATGAAGCTGGATATTTTCTAAGCCAATGTCGCTGATAAATTCAATTGCTCTGCCAAGCCCGATAACTTGAGCTATATTTGGAGTTCCAGCTTCAAATTTCCATGGAATTTCATTCCACGTTGATTTTTCCATGGTTACGTTATTAATCATCTCTCCGCCACCTAAAAAAGGGTCCATCTTTTCTAAAATNGTTTTTCTTCCAACAAGGACACCTACCCCTGTTGGTCCAACCATCTTATGTCCAGAGTAAACATAAAAATCGCAATCAATNTTAGAAATGTCTACGGGAAAATGTGGAACAGCTTGAGCTCCATCTATTAATGTTACAACTCCTCTAGATTTAGCAAGCTCGATAATTTTTGACACAGGATTAATTGTGCCAAAGACATTTGACTGGTGAACCATAGCTAGCATACCGATATCATTTAAATCTGTTTCAATGGATGATAAGTCAAGCATTCCATTTTTTTGCAATGGTAGGTATTTTAATTTCGAGGAAGTTTTTTCTGAAGCCATTTGCCATGGGACTAAATTGCTATGATGCTCCATCTCAGTAACCAAAATTCCATTCCCCTTATTAAGGTTACCGCTTCCCCATGAATAAGCTACTAGATTTATTGATTCTGTTGAGCTTCTGGTAAAAATTACTTCGTGCGAATCAGGAACATTTAGAAATCTCTTTACCTTATCTCTTACGCTTTCAAATTCATTGGTGGCTTTTTCGCCAATCTCATAAAGAGCACGGTGAATATTGGCATTGTAATTAGAATAAAAAGAAGAAACAGAATCTATTACGCATTGAGGTTTTTGAGTAGTTGACGCCGAATCAAGGTATACCAGACCCTTTCTTTCGTGAAAAATAGGAAATTCCTCACGAATATGGTCTGCGTTTAACATTAAAGCATCCCTAATTGTAATTTCGCAGATTCATTAATCATGTCTCTATCCCAGGGTGGATCCCATACTAGTTCAACAGCTACTTCAGCTGTTCCAGGGATTCCTTCAATTTTTTGTTTTACTTCTCCCGCGATCATATCTCCCATTCCACAGCCGGGTGCTGTTAGAGTCATTTTAATATCAACATTTGTTCCGCTATTTTTATTATCTTTAAGTTCGCAGGAGTAAATCAAGCCTAGGTCAACAACATTGACTGGAATCTCAGGATCGTAGCATGTTTTCATTGCTTCCCAAACAGCTTTTTCGTTTGCTTTTCCATCTTTTTCTGTTTCTTCCAGCCACGGTTGAACTTCAGGTATTTTCCCAATTGCATCAGCATCAACTCCTTCAACTCTAACCAGATTACCGCGAACCATGACAGTATATGACCCACCGAGAGCTTGCGTGATATGCCCTTCTTCCCCTTTTTTTAAGGTAATTTTATTTCCAAAAGGGATTAGCGTTGCTTCACAATCTCGCTCAATAGTTACTTGTTCATCTATATCTGAATACATAATTATCCTAATATCTCTTTTTGAATTTTGTTTATAGCATTACTAAATCCGTTCGTTCTTTGAGAGCTAATTGCTCGATCAAGACCAACAGACTCTAAAAATTTACTGCCGTCAATTTTAATTATCTCACCAGCGGAATGCCCATTAAATGAACGCTCGATTAACGATAATAAGCCCTTAACTATCATTGCGTCAGAATCAGTTTTAAAATAAAGCTGATCATCTTTATTCTCTCTAACAACCCATGCTTGCGATGTGCAGCCTTGAACTCGATTGTTTTCAAGTTTATCATTTGGAGGTAGGCCCTTTGATGCTTTCGCAAGATCTACTAGATATATATATTTGTCGCGAGGATCTGAAAAAATGGAAAACTCTTCTCTGATTAAATCTAATTTTTTATTTATGTCAGACATTATTTCAATATCTTCTCTAACTGCTGCGACGCGATTTTGTTTAAATATTCACCAATATCTTCGTTTTTTATTAATTCAAGGATATCTGATATGAATCCATTCATAATCAGCTCCATAGACTTCTCATGTCCTAAGCCTCTTGATTTTAAGTAAAACAAAGCTTCTGGATCAATCTGTCCAGTTGTAGATCCATGAGAGCATTTGACGTCTTCCGCATAAATTTCTAATTGAGGATTCGCATTCATAAGAGCAGATGGGCTTAATACTAAATTTTTATTTGACTGACTAGCATCTGTACGTTTTGTATGCTCCTCTACAATAACTTTTCCATTAAAAACTCCTGAAGATTGATCAGATAATATATATTTGAATAGTTGATTGCTTTGACATGCATCACTCATATGTTCAACTATAATATGCTGATCATGATGCTGCTGATCATTAATTAATGAAAGCGCGCTATAATCTGCACTAGAGCTATCGCCGCAAAATTTTAGTTTTATGTTATGCCTAAAGAGTGAACTGCCAAGTGACACACTATTAACATTTAGATTACTATCTTTATTCAAATCATAAAAGGTGTTGGCAACATGATGAGACATTTCTGATTCTTCTTGGATGCGAATGTGGTTCACAAAAGAATTTTCTCCTAGTTCAACCTTCGTAACTGAATTGTTAAAATATGGAGTGGAGGTTGAACCAATGTAATGTTCAACAACAGTAGCTTCTGAATTATTTCCAAATTGAAACACAAAACGCGGATGATTCATTATTTCACTTGTAATGGATGTCGTAAGATATATTATTTGAATGGGTTTAGTTATTTTTGCATTATCTTTAATATGAATGCTTAATCCAGAATTCATCATAGAGGTGTTAAGCATATAAAAAGGATTTAAGCCTCTATCTTGATGTGATTGTACGCTTTTTAATGATTGGTAGTTAAAATCTGAGCTAAAGTGATCTGCACCTGAGGCAACTTTAGCCTCATCAGGTATATCTGATAAATTCGGTTGGTAATATCCATTAATTGAAACAATAAGATATGTATTTGGAATTCTACCAGGTAAAAGTCCAGTAAGCTCAACAGCATCACTTAAAGAAGAAAGGCGAAAATCACCTTTTTCAATAAAAGAAAAATTTGTGAATTGCCAATCTTCCCACTTATTAGTTGGTAGACCCTTATCAATAAAATTTTCAAACGACTTTTTTCTTAGATCAGTGAGCTCGTCGTTTTCATTATTAATTGAATCCAGTAGAGTGTCAAATTCATCTCGAAAATATTTCATGATTCTAACCAGGAATATCCTTTTTTCTCAATTTCTTGTGCTAATGATAAGTCTCCGGATTTAACGATCTTTCCATTAATCAATATATGGATGAAATCGGGCTCCATATATTCAAGTAGGCGTTGGTAGTGTGTAATTGCTATAAATGAGCGAGACGCATTACGAAAATTATTAACGCCTTTTGCAACAATTTTAAGTGCATCAATATCTAATCCTGAGTCTGTTTCATCTAATATGGATAGCTTTGGCTCAAGAGTAAGCATCTGCAAAATTTCATTTCGCTTTTTCTCTCCACCTGAAAAACCATCATTAACTGCCCTACTTAAGTATTTCTCATCCATATTGACTAACTTTAATTTTTCGCGGATGAGACGCATAAAGTCAGCAGCATTTATTTCTTTTTTTCCATGATGCTTTAGCTGCGCATTTAAAGCGGCTCGTAAAAAATATGTATTGTTAACACCAGGTATGACAACGGGATATTGAAAAGACATAAATATGCCCTCAAGAGCACGATCTTCTGGAGCCAATTCTTCTAGGTCTAGTCCATTGAATTTTACTTCACCAGAGGTTATTTCATAATTATCACGTCCAGTAATTATATTTGCAAGTGTACTTTTCCCAGAACCGTTTCTACCCATTACAGCATGCAATTCACCGGGATTTACTTTTAAATCTAGGCCATTTAAAATAGTTTTTCCTTTTACGCCAGCGTGTAAATTTTTTATTTCTAACATTTCATACCAATTTTAATTGTTGAACATTATCCAACAGCGCCCTCAAGACTAACTTCCATTAATTTTTGAGCCTCAACTGCAAACTCCATAGGAAGTTCATTAAATACTTTTTTACAAAAACCGTTGACTATCATTGAAACAGCATCTTCTGTAGATACCCCTCTTTGGTTGCAATAAAAGAGCTGATCTTCACCAATTCGCGATGTTGATGCTTCGTGCTCCATCTGAGCTGACGGATTTCTTACATCAATATAGGGGAAAGTATGCGCTCCGCATTCATCGCCTATCAGAATTGAATCGCATTGAGAATAATTTCGTGCGTTTTCAGCGCCTTTCATTATCTTAACGCCACCGCGGTATGTATTTTGCCCTTTTCCAGCTGAAATTCCTTTTGAGATAATAGTGCTCTTTGTGTTCTTGCCTATGTGAATCATTTTTGTTCCTGTATCAGCTTGCTGAAAATTATTTGATAGAGCAACTGAATAAAATTCTCCAACCGAATTGTCACCCTTGAGAATGCAGCTAGGGTACTTCCATGTTAATGCTGAGCCAGTCTCAACTTGTGTCCAAGAAATCTTTGAATTATCGCCAAGACAATTCCCTCTTTTTGTAACAAAGTTATATATACCACCTTTACCGGTTTTTGGATCACCGGGATACCAATTTTGAACTGTCGAATATTTAATTTCAGCATTATTTAGAGCAACGAGCTCAACTACAGCTGCGTGAAGTTGGTTCTCATCTCTCATTGGAGCTGTACATCCTTCTAAATAACTAACATGACTATCGTCTTCAGCAATTATAAGAGTGCGTTCAAATTGACCTGTTTTTGCAGCATTTATCCTAAAATAGGTTGATAGTTCCATCGGACATCTAACACCCTTAGGTATGTAGACAAAACTTCCATCACTAAAAACGGCGGAGTTTAATGCGCCAAAGTAATTATCAGATACTGGGACTACGCTCCCAAGGTATTTTTTTACAATGCCTGGATGACTTTTAACCGCTTCTGAAAAAGAACAAAATATTACACCATGTTTTTGAAGCTCCTCTTTAAAAGTAGTGGTGACTGACACGCTATCAAAAACAGCATCTACCGCAACATTTGATAACATTTTTTGCTCTTCCAGTGGAATGCCAAGCTTGTCATAGGTTTTTAATAGCTCAGGGTCAACCTCATCCAAGCTTTCAAGTTTTTTTTGTTTTTTTGGAGCAGAATAATATGAAATTTTCTGGAAATCAATTTTGGAATAATTAAGTTTTGACCAATCCGGTTCTTTCATTTCAAGCCATCTATTGTATGCTTTTAATCTCCAGTCAAGAAGCCATTCAGGCTCATCCTTTTTTGCGGATATAAATCTGATTACATCTTCATTTAGTCCCGGCGGTATAGTGTCTTGTTCAATATCTGTAGTAAAGCCGTACTCATATTCTTGCTCTATTGCAGAATCAATTATTTGTTGGTTTTTACTCATCTAAAATCAGGCTGAAAAAGAGGTCCCACAGCCACATGTCCTTTCTGCGTTAGGATTAACAATCTTGAATCCACCGTTAAGAATATCATTTGAAAAATCAATTTTGACACCCTTTAGGTATAGGTAGCTTTTTAAATCACAAAAAATCTGCATACCTTGACTTTCAAATACTTTATCAAATTCTTTTTGTTTTTCTTCAAAAGACATATCGTAGTTCAAGCCAGAACAACCACCGGTTGTTACTTCCATTCTAAGGCCAAATCCTTTTTTGCCTTCTGATTCCATAACGGCACTTAACCGCTCGGCTGCTTTTTTAGACATTTTAATTCCTGCATCAAAAATTTCTTTTGTTGTCGCTGAATCGCTCATTATTCCCACTCCTCATCTATTTTAATGTGTTCATGGTTATCAGGTTTAACTATACCCAGCCCCAATTTTTTCTTTGCCTCATCAGTTATCATCTCCGGATTCCATGGTGGTTCAAAGGTGACTTCTACAAAGGCTTGATTAACACTGTTAAGTGCCTCGAGTTTGTTTCGAACGTCTTGAGAAATTTGATCTCCCATAGTACAGCCTGGTGTTGTTAAAGACATTATAATATTTATATCTGATTTTGTTTCATCATATGCTTCTTGGATCTGAATATCGTAAATGAGACCAAGATTCCAGAGATCAACTGGAAGCTCGGGATCAAAGCATTGTTTTAAAACATTAACCACTTCATCTTTTTGAATTAAATTTTTCATTGAGTTATCTCCATGAGGGTAGTTTTTGAGAACATATCCCGCATATTTTGATTGATTCTCTGAAGAGGAGTAAGAATATTGCATGACTTCATTTGCAAACAATCTGTATTGAAATAACAATCCATTAGGCCAAGGGGCCCCTCAAGTTTTTCAAAAAAGTCTTTTAGAGAAATCTTGTCTAAATCTGCTTTAATTTTGTAGCCACCAGCTGGACCTTTCAGTGCTTGAATTAAATTATCTCTGGCCATTTGTTGGAGTATTTTAGCTAGGAGGTGTTGGGGGATTCCGTATTGTGTAGCAATCTCGGTTGTACTTGAAACAGAATGCTCTGAAGCTTGCTGCATGTGACGCAGTGCTATAAGGGCATATTCTACTTTTCGTGTGATTTTTAACATTTTTACTGCTTTCGAAGCAGGTAAATTTAATGATCAGGAAATTGGACTACAACAACTATATACGACTATTTTAATCGTATATAAAATATACTAATATATTTTTACCAATTCTGAAGATTTAGAGGTTACTTTACCAATAATATGAGCTTTAATTTCTGATTTTGAATTAAAGGTGTTGAGGTAACCCTCTGCCTCTTTTTCTGGAATCGATATTAGCAATCCGCCTGATGTTTGAGAGTCGGACAACATCAATCGTTGAGAAGCAGTGATGTGATCAGAGTATCTGCAATAACCTGAGGCATGATCGTGATTTCGTCTTGAGCCAGATGGAACGAACCCCTCATTTGCGAGCTGCTCTACTCCAGGAAAAAACGGTATATTTTTAAAATCTAACTTTGCAGAAACACCGCTAGATTTACACATTTCAATTAAATGACCGAGAAGACCAAAACCTGTAATGTCTGTAGCTGCATTAACTTTAAATTTCTGCATTATTTTCGCAGCATCCTTGTTTAACGTTTTCATTGATTCAATGGCCGTTTTTTCTAGCTCATTTTGTATATGCTCTTTCTTAGTGGCAGTTGACACTATACCAGTTCCAATTGGTTTTGTTAAAACTAGGCTATCACCAGCCATGGATCCGGAATTGCGAATCAGCATATTTTCATGAACCTCGCCATTAACCACCATGCCGTATTTTGGTTCTTTATCGTCTACAGAGTGACCGCCAAGGATAGGTATTCCTGCTTCGTTTGCTTTGTCAGACCCTCCCTTAAGTATTTGAGCCGCAACTTCTTTCGGCAAGTCTTTAATTGGAAAACCAAAAATATTCAGCGCAAAAGTAGGGGTTGCTCCCATAGCGTAGATGTCAGACAGTGCATTTGCTGCAGCAATCTGTCCAAAAGTGTAAGGATCATCAACGATGGGTGTAAAAAAATCTACAGTTTGAACCAAAAGCTTTTCACCGGAGGTTCGTACTACAGCCCCGTCATCATTTTCACCAAAACCAACAATAACATTTTCATTGTTTTCGCTTTTTAAGTTGCTCAGAACCTGAGCAAGGTCCTTCGGACCAATTTTACATGCTCATCCAGCTCCATGAGAATATTGCGTAAGTTTTATTTTATTAAAAGATTTCATTTATAGAATTTAAACCATCACCGGCACCTAAATAAAGCGGTTCTAAAAATATTTTAAATTTATTCACAATACGTTGTTTTTCTTTTGATCGAATTCATAAATTGGAGAGTAATAAAAGGCGAATAGATAAGATTTAATGATTATTTAAGTCTAATGTATATCGTACACGTTTAAGTTTAAATATTAAGTAATCAAGGAAAACTTTATGAGCCATGCTACTCAACAAGTTGATGAAGTTGTTATTCGATTCGCTGGTGACTCTGGAGATGGTATGCAGCTTACTGGCGGACGCTTCACGGACACAACGGCAATTGTTGGTAATGATTTAAGTACGCTTCCAGATTTTCCTGCAGAAATTCGCGCTCCCGCTGGATCTCTTGCAGGTGTCAGCGCTTTTCAAATAAAGTTTAGTTCAAAAGATATCCATACTCCCGGAGATACTCCTGATGTTTTGGTAGCGATGAATCCAGCGGCGCTTCAGGTTCATCAAAAAGAAGTAAAGCCTGGTGGTACAATCATATGTAATGCTAATGCTTTTACTCCAAAAAATTTAAAACTT
Source organism: Fidelibacterota bacterium TMED108 (assembly GCA_002172545.1). GTDB lineage: Bacteria > Fidelibacterota > Marinisomatia > Marinisomatales > TCS55 > TMED108. Next base: position 32,565 of record NHFJ01000015.1, read on the forward strand.
GCAGGCTATGAGTCCAACCCGCTTGAAGATAAAACGCTAGATGATTATTTCACTGTATATGCAATTGAAATGGGAAAAATGGTCTCGCTTGCATGTGAGGGGTTAGACCTATCCTCAAAAATTGTAGATAGATCTAAAAACCTTTATGCATTGGGACTGCTTTTCTGGATATACGATAGGCCTTTGCAACCAACAAAAGATTGGTTAGAGGTTAAATTTGGTAAAAAACCGGAACTGGTTGAAGCAAATGTTAGATCTCTTGAGGCTGGTTACAACTTCGGAGATACTACTGAAATTTTTACTACACGTTACAAGGTTGATAAAGCAAATCTTCCCCCTGGTAAATATAGAAATGTTATTGGAAATAATGCACTTTCAATGGGGTTAGCCGCCGCAGCAGAAAAATCAAAACTAGGAATGTTTTTTGGTGGATATCCTATTACCCCGGCTAGCGATATATTGCATACCTTGTCCGCTTGGAAGCATCTTGGTATTAAGACTTTTCAGGCAGAAGATGAAATTGCTGGAATTACTTCAGTAATAGGCGCTGCTTTCACTGGAAATCTTGGTGTAACTGCTACATCTGGTCCGGGTATAGCGCTTAAAAGCGAAGCTATGGGCTTGGCGGTTATAGCAGAATTACCTTTGGTGGTTATTAATGTTCAAAGGGGAGGTCCAAGCACTGGTCTTCCAACAAAAACGGAGCAATCCGATCTCCTTCAAGCTATGTATTGTAGAAACGGAGAGGCGCCATTACCGGTACTTGCATCTTCAACGCCAGGCGATTGTTTCTTTGCTGCGTATGAGGCTTGCAGGATAGCGGTAAAATACATGACACCAGTTGTTTTGCTAACCGATGGTTATTTAGCTAACGGTTCAGAGCCTTGGCAAATTCCTGCTTTAAAAGATTTGCCAGACTTCAAAGTAAAATTTGCAGATAAGTCTAATATTTCAGATGGTCAGTTTATGGCATACTTAAGAAATAAAGATACGCTAGCGAGGCCCTGGGCAATTCCCGGGTCAAAAGGCCTAGAGCATCGAATAGGTGGAATTGAAAAAGAAGATGTTACTGGTAACGTAAATTATGATCCAGACAATCATCACCATATGGTTAAAACCCGCGCACAAAAAGTTGAAAATATTGCAAATGAATTCGGTCCAACAGAAATTTTTGGAAAGAAGAGTGGAGATTTGCTTATTTTGAGTTGGGGTGGAACTATGGGCGCATGTAGGTCTGCAGCTGAGGCACTTCAAGGTGAAAAACTTAAAGTTAGTCACTTGAATTTGCGCTGGATCAACCCCTTTCCAAATGATCTTGGAGAAATCTTAATTAAGTTCAAAAATATTTTAATACCAGAAATTAACAATGGGCAGTTAATCAAAATGATTCGCGCTGAATACTTGGTTGATGCTAAAGGATTAAACCTTGTTAGGGGTAAGCCCATTAGTTCAGCTGATATTCAGGAATCAGTAAAAAAATTAATAGGATAAATGATGTCAAATACTAAAGAAACAACCTACACAAGAAAAGATTTTACCTCTGATCAGGCAGTGCGTTGGTGCCCTGGTTGTGGTGATTATTCTATTTTAGCTCAAACCCAAAAAGTATTCCCGGACCTTGGTAGAAAAAAAGAAGACTTTGTTTTTGTTTCTGGGATAGGTTGCTCAAGTCGCTTTCCTTACTATATGGATACGTTTGGATTTCATACCATTCATGGAAGGGCGCCTGCCGTAGCAAGCGGTGTCAAGTTAGCAAATCCGGACCTTTCTGTTTGGGTTGTTACCGGTGATGGAGATGCACTCTCTATCGGAGGAAATCATACTATCCATATGCTTAGAAGAAATATTGATCTCAATGTAATGTTATTTAATAATCGTATTTATGGATTAACTAAAGGCCAATATTCTCCAACATCAGAAGTTGGTAAAGTTACAAAATCTACCCCAATGGGTTCTTTAGATGCTCCTTTTAATCCTCTGTCTCTAGCGCTTGGCGCAGGAGCTACTTTTGTTTCTCGAACTTTAGATAAAGAATCAAAGCATATGCAGGATATAATTACCCAATCGTATAAACATAGAGGAACTTCATTTATTGAGATTTATCAAAATTGTAATATTTTCAATGACGGCGCTTTTTCATCCTTAACAGATCGCGATACAAAGTCTGATACTGTTTTATTGCTGGAGGATGGCCAGCCTATGGTTTTTGGCGCTGAAAAGAATAAAGCAATCAGGCTCGATGGAAATGTTCCTAAGGTTTTTGAGATTGGAGATAAACTAACTATTGATGATGCATTGGTTCACGATAAAAAAGATTATGTAATTGCATCTTTATTGGCGAATATGACATATAATCCTGATTTCCCAGAGCCACTAGGGGTTTTTTATGCAATCGATATGCCAACCTATGAAGATTTAATGGTTGATCAGATCGAAGATGCTATTAAAAAGAAGCCAAAAGGCTCTGTTCAGCAATTGTTAGATTCGGGTGATAATTGGGTAGTTAAGTAGAAAGAAATCTTGGAATACCGAAAAGAAAAAGACAGTCTTGGTGAAATCAATGTTCCAACTAAAAAATATTATGGAGCTCAAACCCAACGTTCTTTAGAGAATTTTAAAATTGGCTCTGAACGTTTTCAAAGAGAGCTAATTAGAGCCTATGGAATTTTAAAAAAAGCTGCAGCCATAGCCAATGAATCTGCGGGAAGATTAGACTCTAAAATTTCTAAAGCTATTATCCAATCTGCTAGCGAAGTCATAGAGGGTAAGCTCGATGACCATTTTCCCCTGGTTGTATGGCAAACGGGATCTGGAACGCAGTCAAATATGAACTTTAATGAGGTAATTGCTAATCGCGCAATTGAGACATTAGGTGGTCAAATTGGAAGCAAGGACCCTGTTCATCCAAACGACCACGTTAACATGTCGCAATCAACAAATGATACATTCCCATCCGCAATTAATATTGCCACAGTTGATATGGTTTCTAATAACCTAATACCAGCACTAAGAAAGCTTTACTCGTCTTTTGATAAAAAGGCTAATGATTTTGATTCAATAATTAAGCTTGGCAGAACCCATTTACAAGACGCTACGCCGCTTAGCCTGGGCCAAGAATTTTCAGGATACGCTTCAGCGCTTAAACATAATATTGAAAGAATAGAGTCATCATTAGGTCTTTGCTTGGAACTACCAATGGGTGGAACTGCGGTTGGAACCGGCATTAATTCTTTTGAGGGTTTTGCAGAATCTGCAGCAGAAAATATAGCTAAGTTGACTGGACTGCCTTTTAAGACTGCTGCAAATAAGTTTGAAGCACTTGCTGCGCAGGATTGCATTGTGGAGCTATCTGGATCATTAAAAACGCTAGCTGTTTCCCTGTTTAAAATTGCAAATGATATTAGGTGGCTTGCCAGCGGTCCCCGATCAGGAATTGGTGAAATTATCATTCCATCGAATGAGCCAGGATCCTCGATTATGCCTGGAAAAGTTAATCCAACACAGTGTGAGGCTATGACAATGGTATGTACTCAAGTTATGGGTAATGATCTTACAATATCAATGGCTGGGGCTGGTGGAAATTTTGAATTAAATGTTTATAGACCGGTAATTGCATATAATATTGTTCAATCGATTCGACTTTTAAATGATGCCTGTGACTCATTTCGCATCAACTGTGTGGATGGAATTATCCCGCATAAAGAAAAAATTAAATCAAATCTCTATAATTCGCTTATGCTTGTCACAGCTTTAAATCCACATATTGGATACGACAAAGCGGCCAAGGTTGCAAAAAAAGCGCATGAAGAAAACACGTCGCTTAGAGAAGCAATCGTTGATTTAGGCTACATGTCCGGAGAAGACTTTGATAAATTAGTTGATCCTAGAAAAATGACAAAACCCTCTAAAAAATAGTTTTTGATTATTATCAAGCAACGATCAATTAACATATTTTATTTCACTTTTTTTAAAACTTTAGCAGCAAATTAAAACTATGATCTCTTTTGAGCTTATATTAAAATATTTAAAGTCAGCTATTCTTCTATCAATATTGGGAGCAATAAGCGTAATTGTATTTATTTTTTATTTAGCGCAAAATCTTCCATCTTTAGATCAGCTTGAAAACTATGATCCAGATTTAATTACTAGAATATATTCATCCGATGGAGAGATACTTGATGAGCTATTTTTTGAAAAAAGGATTTTTGTAAGCCTAGATCAAATCCCAAACAATATGAAAAATGCTGTCATAGCATCAGAAGACAGAAGGTTTTATAATCATTGGGGTATCGACTCAAAAAGCATTTTAAGAGCAATTATTGTAAATATTATTAACCTTGGATACGAGCAAGGATTTAGTTCGCTTACTCAACAAGTCGCACGCACATTGTATGATACTATTGGTTTTAAAAAAACTATTACTCGAAAAATAAAAGAAATTATTACCGCTATTCAAATAGAGAGAACTTATACGAAAGACGAAATTCTTGAAATGTACTTGAATAACGTTCATTTTGGACACGGGACTTACGGTGTTCAGGTTGCTGCAAAAAGATATTTTAAAAAAGATGTTTCTTTATTGACCTTAGGTGAGAGTGCAATGCTTGTTGGAATCTTACCAGCTCCTGCCAGGTTTTCACCAATTACACATCCTGAGCGAGCGCATTATAAAAGAAATATTGTGTTGCGAGTAATGCGCGATGAAAAGTTCATAAACAAAGACATGTTTCTTGAGGCGCGTGCTATTGAAAGAGAAAATATAACAATTAATCAAGCTAAGGGGGTTGCACCTTATTTTACTGAATACGTCAGAAGAACAATGGAAAAAGAAGATGATAGGCTTGGTGTTAATATTTATAGAGATGGACTAAAAATTTACACGACACTAGACTCACGAATACAGCATGTTGCTGAAGAATCATTGATCAAGGTAATTAAACAAAATCAAGACAAACTAAATAAAAGACTATTTAACAATGAAGAAGAGTTTTCGCAGCTAGCATATCTTGGGATTTTCCCAGAAGACACAGTTAAAATGATGATGCAAGGTGATTCGGCCCTATATAAAGATTTGCGAAATAAATTATTGGTTCAAGGTGCGATGGTGGCTCTTGATCCAAATTCTGGTGCAATCTTAGCTATGGTAGGAGGGCGACCTGATTACCATGATCAGTATAATAGAGCAGTGCAGGCTCAAAGACAACCGGGCTCGGTATTTAAACCTATTGTATATACTACAGCTATCGATAACGGGTATCCTGTAACCAAGCAACTTTTAAATCAGCCTTTGGTTTTGAGGGTTCTAAATGCAGAGGGTGAATGGGAGAAATGGATGCCACGAAATTATGATGGTTCTACCAGCGGACTAACTTCTCTGAGGGAAGGCATAAGGAGATCTGTAAATCTGATTGCTGTAAGAGTAGTAAAAGAATTGGTCCCTGCTTCTGAAATTAAATCCACTGCAAAAAGAATGGGGATTACTACTGACATTAGAGCTGTTGATGCTATAGCTCTTGGAACATCAGAGGTGTACTTATTGGACATGGTAAATGCGTACTCAGCATTTTCAAACAGAGGACTTCTTAATCAGCCTTTCGGGATAACACGAGTAGAAGATCGATATGGAAATGTTATAAAAGAGTATTTTCCTATACGTGAAGAAGTTTTGAGGGAGGAGTCAGCTTATGTTATGACATCAATGCTCCAAACAGTCCTTGACAAAGGAACAGGTGGAAGTGCGCGCTGGAAATATAATTTTTACCATCCCGCTGGAGGTAAAACTGGAACAACTCAAAATTGGACAGATGCATGGTTTGTTGGTTTTTCTAAGCAAATCGCTGCAGGTGTATGGATGGGGGTTGATGATCCCAGGGTAAGTCTTGGTGAAGGCCAAGATGGCTCTAGAGCAGCACTTCCCGCATGGGCAAGTTTTATGTCAGCTGCCCATGATACGCTAGGATTAAAACGTCAAAAATTTCAGCGACCTGATGGAGTAGTTGACTTTACGATTTGTTCTACATCCAAAGATAGGCCAACAAATTTATGTTCAGTGGAGACAGAGATATTTATAAAGGGGACCGAGCCGTCGCAAATTTGTAAAGTTCATCGAATGAATTAGTCCTGATATATCAAATCAGGAGATTTTACTTTTTCATCGGATAGCTGAAAAGTTTTTATCAGCTTTGAATGTGCATCATTAAGTTTGTCATTATCTGAATTAAAGCAGCTCATTATTCGATCACCTTCTTCTATGTAATCACCAACTTTTGCATTGAATTTGATTCCTGCTGTATTATCCAATTTATCGGACTTAATTTTTCTGCCGCATCCCATTTCAACCGCGGCCCATCCCACAGCTATCGTATCAAAAGACTTTAAATAGCCATCTTTTTTCGATGTGATTTCTTTTGAAAATATAGGTGCATTTAATTCGCCCGCCTTTTTAATTATACCATCTTGATTTGAAACCATTTCTTCAAATTTTTCAAATGCCATTCCGTTATTAATAGATTTTTTTTGTATTTCAGTTGCTTCTAGAGTTGTTTCTACTATACCCGCTTCAATGATTAATTTGCTTCCAAGTTCAAAAATAACCCTCATTAAATCCTCAGATCCATTCCCTTTAAGAGCGTGAATAGATTCCTCGATCTCGCACCACATGCCAGCCGTTTTTCCTAAAGGCTGATCCATATTTGAATACACTACTTTTGTTGAAACGTTAAATTGTTCCCCAATAAATTTTAACATTGTTCCAAGTTTTTTTCCTTGCGAGAGAGAACGCATAAAAGCGCCATTTCCAATTTTAATATCGAGAACTAATCCATCAATACCTTCAGATATCTTTTTACTCATAATAGATCCACAGATCAAAGGAATTGAATCAATTGTACCAGTTATGTCTCTAAGAGCGTATATTTTTTTATCGGCAGGACAGATCGATTCAGTTTGCGACATTATACAAACACCTGATCGTTCTACATTATTTTTAAAATCTGCAATAGTGAGGTTTGTATTGAAACCAGGTATTGTTTCCAGTTTATCAATAGTTCCTCCAGTATGCCCCAGACTACGACCTGCAAGCATAGGAACAGCAATTCCCAATGAAGCCAGAATAGGTCCGAGGATTATCGAAACTTTATCCCCAACACCGCCTGTTGAATGCTTGTCTGCTACGAATGAGTTAAGGCCTGAGAAATCAATGGTTTCCCCAGAATTAATCATAATACGTGTTAGAGAAACAATCTCATCTTTAACCATGCCATTTTGATGAACGGATTTTAAAAAGTCAGTCATAATACTATCGTTGATAGTATTATCAACATAGGACATAATAATAAATTCAAGCTCAGCACTCGTCAATGGACACCCGCTAAGTTTTTTATTGATTATTTTTTTGACGTCCACTTTTTTTAAAAAGTCTTTTTAAAAAGCTAAAGCTGGATCTCAAAGGTGCTTGCTCCTTGACTGTGTGAAGTATTAGGTACAGTGAAATAATTAAAAGAATTACATTTGGCGACCATACACCAACTACAGGTGAAACTATATTCCTATCAGCAAGATCTTCTCCACCTATCATCATTATGTAATATATAAGAAAAAATCCAAATGAAAGGCCTACCGCAATAGTGAATCCACCTTTTCTAAATAAAACACCTAAAGAGGCTCCCGTCATAACAAACAATATACACGCAACAGGAAGAGAAAATTTCTTATGGAACTCTACTTCGTATTTATTATTTGATTTAATATAGCTTCGCAAAAGATTGTATTCATTCCTAAGCTGCCTTTCAGTGAGATTTATATCCTTTTCTTTTTTGTATTTTTGATCCTCCGTAAATGATGAGTCTGCGTTGTACGATTTTTTATAATCTGATAAAATAATTTGTGATTCATCAAAACTAAGAGGAACAATGCTATCAAGCCCAGCCCTTGAAAATGCTCTCCCGATGCGTGAATTCACAATCTCAATTCTCTTTGAAATGTTTTCTCGCTTAACAAAGATCATTGGAACCGTCATTTCTCTATCTGAGCGACTGGTAGTGTCTCTTCGGTTTAAGAATAGGTCATCAGCAGCAATAGTAATTTTATGTTTATCAAATTCTATTCTTCTGTAATTGCCAAAATCGCGCGTATCTAGTTCATGAATTTCTCCGTCAAACATATCTAGAACAATAGCATCATCAATCGTTGAAAGTTCGCCTGTTTTTGAATGGATGCTGGTTTGTGTTTGACCAGTCCCTTTGCTAAATATCCGTACATCCTTTAATGTATCACCCTCTTTATCTCGAATGATCATACTGTAGCTTGGAAGATCATCCATGAAATATCCTGGTTCAATATTTAGATCTGGGCGCTTTCGATAAATGTCACCAGAAAGCATCCTTGCTTTAAAATTCATTTCAGGCATNATAAATGAATTAAATAAAATCAGTANAGCNGATATGGTNATACCAAAAAGTATTGCAGGTCGTAAGATTGTGTTAAAACTAATNCCTGATGCGCGCATGGCTGTTATCTCATTGTCTTCAGAGAATTGTCCAAAAGACATTAGNGCAGCNACAAGAACTGCCATNGGAACCGATAGTGCTGCGATCCAACCAAGGTTTAAAAATAGATATTCAAAAATAGTTCCTATATCTAAACCTTTTCCAATAAATCTGTCAATAGCCCTTAATAGAAATTGCGTAAAAAGAACAAACACTATAATTAGAAGCGAAAACATAAATGGCATCAAAAGCTGTTTTAGTATGTATCTAGTAAGCAGGCGCATGTATAAAATTACAACATAATCATCAAATTTGGTTTTAATCTAATTCTTAGTTAAATAAAAAAATCTTTTTTACTTGAAGGCCCAACAATACTAACTTAGCCGGCTCCAATAAGTGAGATTTCAGTTTGTATGGTGGGTGTAGCTCAATTGGTTAGAGCACCTGATTGTGGTTCAGGAGGTTGTGGGTTCGAGACCCATCACTCACCCAATTGGCTAAAAAATTTATTTCGGGGTGTGGCGCAGTCCGGTTAGCGCACCTGCTTTGGGAGCAGGGGGTCGGGAGTTCGAATCTCTCCACCCCGACTTGAGGATAACCCTCAATTATAGACATAAAGCCCTTCTTTACTGAGGGGCTTTTTGTTTTGTGTTAAGTATCGTATCATATCGCAGTTTGTATCATAAGTGGGAACTATTAAAGTGGGAACTCGGTGGGAACTAAGCCCCGTATCGTTTCGTCGCTAAATTTGATTACTATTGATAAGAGGTTTATTAAATAGTAATTTTTTAAATGATAAAGCTGTTCTTTTTTCAAATTTTTACTCTTTCATTTATCTTATGTCAAAGCAATTCACCTTCTGTAGCAGTTTTAGATTTTGAGGCAAACGGTATACCGGACTACGAAGCAGAAACTCTTACCGAGAGATTGCGATCTGAAATTCAAAATACAAAAGCGTTTCGTATTACAGACCGAAAATTACTTGATAAGATTTTAAGCGAACAAGCCCTGCAGCAATCCGGCTGTACGACCGATGAGTGCTCCGCTGAAATTGGTCAGCTGTTAGGTGCGCAATACATGATCAGTGGATCCATTGGAAAATTAGGTGATACGTTTACTGTTGAATCAAAATTGGTCTCGGTATCAACCGGTGCAGCTGAAAGAACAAAATCAATTTCTTTTAAGGGTCCAATAGCTGGACTTCTTACAGAAATGGAAATTCTTGCTTGGGAGATAGGCGGGCTATCTCCACCTCAAAGTCTACTTGCTAAACGATCAAAGGGGGGAGCGACCACCACAAAAAGCATAACGGTAGCTGTACTTGATTTTGAAGGAAGAGGTATTAGTACGCTTGAAGCGCAAACATTAACCGACCGTTTTTCTACGGAAATTTCTAAAACTGGAGGTGCTATTCTTGTTGCACGCAATGTTGTTAATGAGGTCATGCAAGAGCAGGGTTATACCGCAGCGGAGTGTTCTTCTGAAGAATGTGCTGCTGAAGTGGGTGCTATGTTGGGAGTAAAATTTATGATCAGCGGTGCTATTGGAAAGCTTGGACAAACCTATACTATTGATGCAAAAATGTTTGAAGTGGCTACGGGTGCTGCTGAAAAAACTATCAATGCAACCTACTCCGGTCCCGTTGATGGATTAATTACTGAGATCGAAATTCTTGCGTGGGAAATTTTGAGCTTGAAGCCCCCTGGAACACTTCTCTCTAAGAGAAAAGGAGATAATGCTACTCAGCTATCTTCATCTAAAAGCAAAAACCGATTTGGAGCAATTACGCGCTCAATGGTTTTGCCTGGATGGGGTCAAATGTATTCAGATAGAAGTTTAATGGGCTGGGCATTTCTTGGTGCAGAAGTTGCCGTTGGTGCGCTTGCTTACGTTTCCTATTCTACCTATCAAACGCATTATGATAGTTTTGACCAATCGTATTTACAATACAGTCTTTCATCAGATCCTTTGGAAAAACAAACTTTTAAATTAGATGCACAATCAAATCACCAATCAATGGTTGATGCCAATGATCAAATGACTCTGATGCTGTACGCAGCGGGAGGAATTTATGTTATTAACATTCTTCATGCAGCAATATTGGGACCTAAAAGTGAAACAGCTAGTAAAAAAAGCAGCATTAATTTAGCTTTCAACCCAGAAATTCGTCAGCCACAGCTCAGGTTTACCATTGCGCTGGACTAACAATACAATATTGGCTATTGCCGTAAGTTTTTTTTCCTGTGAAATACCGGACCAAAATTACAACGATCCTCTAGATCTAGATTATAACTCTTCAAAAGGAATTCTACCTCCAGCTTTTATATTTTCGCCTGATCAAGTCTCAACATCCGTAAGCCAAAATATC
>NHFJ01000016.1 GCA_002172545.1 Fidelibacterota bacterium TMED108
TCTTCCACCCAAGTTAACCGTTACATTACACGTTTAAAATAAACCCTTCAGCTAATGAGGGGTTTTTTCTTTTACATTGTGTTTAGACACTCAAATATACCCAAAAACATCAAAACTGCCTGATTACTGCCAGATAGGCCTATATATCTTTAGAACTTAGTTTGACTGTTTTTAGTTGATTCGTTTCATTTTCAAAAACAGTCCAAACAAGAAATACCTCATTATTGAATATTTCTAATTGTGGAACCCCAGTATTCCTTCCACCATCAATTTTAGATATAGTAATTGGCTCTGAAACTTTTCCGTCTATTGAAACTTTTTTTATTCTTAAATATGTGCTATCATAATCACCTTCCATATAACTAACCAACACTTCCTGATCGTTCAAGAAAGCAACATCTACTCGGCCAATCGCATCATAGTCGTTAATTTTTATTGGGTCACTAAAAGAATCTCCATAGGATTCTGAAAATGATAAATTTACCCTTGGCTTTCCGTCGATCACCGTAAACCAACTTACAGCTATATTATTTGAATTAGAGACAACTTTAGGCCCATTTACAGGACATCCGTATATCACCCATCCATCATTATGAACAGGAATTGGAGTTTCCCAAACATCATTTACATTTCGGGTTACATAAATATCTCTAACTTCTTTCTCGCTTCTGTCTCTATAAACAACTAAAGGTCCTTTATCAGAATATGTTATTGATGTCTGACAACAATCACAAGCAGATGAATCAAGCTCATTTTCATTTATTACATCTCCAGAAGTAGTGATTTCCGCAAAGCGAATGGTCATTGGTTTATGATTTCCGTCAAGGTCATTCTCTACTGTATTTCTTCCATCTAACCAGGTAACATAGAATCCTTCGTTATCTTTTGCAACTATGCTCACAAAACCATGTTCCGCTTCAACACCATCGGTGTTTAATATAAAATCATCTTTTATTTTTTCTCCAGATAATTTTTGTAAACTTAAAACAACATCATAAGTATAATTACCTGAAGCAGATTTCTCTAAGTAGCTGGTTAGAATTAAGTTCCCGCTAATTGCGTGAGTTGGAAAATCAGCCCAATTAACAAACCAATCTGAACCAGTTGCCACTTCTTGGGAATTAGTCCATTCACCATCTTTTAGTTGACTAAAATTTAAAGTAGCTTTCTCGTTCTCATTAGATGAAATCCAAGTTAATGACAAGGAACCATCATTAGAAACTAGACTGGGCTGAGCATTACTATTATCGTGTAGAAAAGAGATTTCTTCTATTGTGACATCTTTAGTTGAACAAGATAAAATACTCAAGAAGGATATAATTATTATAAACCTTTTCATATTAGAGCATCTTTAGTTTAGATATCATTTCTTCAGAATCCCATTCAATTGCACCAACAATAGTTTCAATTTTTTTTCCATTTTCATCAAAAATATATGATGTTGGCATAGAATAAATTCCAAGTGATTCATAAGATTTAATAGATTTTAAAAACTTGAAGTCAAAATTTCTATCATTTTTAAACTTAGATATTTTAGAAATTGTTTCATCAGATACTAACAAAAAAGTGTAACCGTAGTCTTCCAATACTTCTTCAGCTCTTTTTATGCTTGGCATTTCTTTTATGCATGGTCCACACCAGGTAGCCCAGTAATTAATTACGATTTTTTTTCCTTTATAGACTGACAAGTCTAGATTATTCTCATTTAAATCTATAAATGAACTTTTAAGTTGTAAAGATTCTAAGTCAGAAACATTTTTATCATTGGTAATACCAGTATTACAGCCCAAAAATAAAACAAAGCATAATAAATAAATAGTTGTCTTTTTCAACTTTAAGATTTTCTTAAATTTACAAAATATAATTTTAATAAATCTAATGTTTAAATTTTAGCCTTTATTTTCATCAAGGACAATCAGTTCATCCATATTTGCTAATTCCCATATAGTATGAAAAATAAGTTTTACTCTCTTGGTCAATAAATCATATCTAATTTTATCGGATGTATCACCCGGACCATGATAATCTTCATGTGTCCCGCTAAAGAAAAATATTACAGGGATATTCTTTTTTGCAAAATTAAAATGATCACTTCTTTCATAGAAGTCATTTGGATCATCTGGTATGTCAAATCTGTAATCTAGCTTTAAATTAACAGTTGCTTTATTGACAGTCTCAGAAACTGTTTTTAGTTTTTTTGTTATTCTATCTGAACCTATTGAATATATATAGTTTTCATCTTTATATCCTCTTGTTGGATCAGTTCTTCCAATCATATCTAGGTTTATATTAACAAAAGTGTTATCAATTGGATATAGTGAATTATTGACATAATATTCAGATCCTAGTAATCCTTCTTCCTCTCCTGATACATGAAGAAAAACAATTGATCTTTTTGGTCTGACTCCATCCTTAATGGCCTCCTTAAAAGCTTGTGCAATTTCTAATATTGAGACTGTTCCACTTCCATTGTCATCTGCACCATTATAAACATCCTCACCATCAACTCCAACATGATCTAGATGGCCGGTAATTATTATATAACTTTCTGGATAAGTTTCACCTGTAATTATAGAAACAACATTTTGAGTATCTACAAAATTCTCACCTGTTGCAAGTTTATCGTAACCTCTTAATGACTCAGGGAATGTATAACTACGAGTATACATCCCACCTGGTAAATTTAATTGATAAGATTGAAAATAATTATCAGTATTTTCAGCTGGTTTTATTCCATTTTCTATGTAAAAGTCTCTAAGGAAGTTTACTGCTAACTTTTCACCATATTGCCCTGTCTGTCTACCTTGAAATTCATCTGATGAAAATATTTCTAATAAATTTTGTAAATCTTCCGAGGTAATTGTATTTGCATATTTATCTGATTTGTTTTCTTCAGAACAACTTACTGAAATGGATAATATTAAAATTAAAATATTAAGCTTTCTCATAATTATTTTTTCTTTGTTTTATTTCATTTTCAATCCCATCCCATAATGATATTCTAGCAAGAAGGGCTTTTTCTGCAATTAAAGCTGATTCAGATATTTTTGTTGGATCATTATCACATAAATAGGATAACATTTCCATTGACATTGGTCCATGCTTATCACCATCAACTTCAATATGCCTTTTAAAGTAGTAAATTAATTTATCCAAATCATTATTTTCAGAATTTATTCCTTCAATTAAAGGGATAAATAAATCTGGTATTAAGTCTTCTCTTCCAAATGTAAATACAGAAGCCACTTCATGAACTTTACCTGTTTTAATAACAGAAAAAGTAAATTTTAAAAAGTCTTTCACATAGCTCTTAATATCTAATTTATCAATATCATTTTCAATAGTTTCAATATTATTAAGAGTATTTAGATTACTCAATATTTCAGTTGTATTCAGACCAAACTCCTCGATAGAGTCAATATACATTTCAAAATGAGAGACTGGTTGTCCTTTTTGATCTTCATCAGTTTCTTCTCCAGCTACTATTTCGTTAATTAGTTTTGAAGTACTAGTATTTTTACTTGGAAACCAAGGGATTGAAATTGATGTTAAGTTAACTTGTAAAAATTTTAATAAAGACATAAAATCCCATACGGCATAAACATGGGCATTTGAAAAAGTTTTTAAATCATCGACATCTTTAATTTTACTATATAAAGAGTGATTTCTTAGCCTATCTTTTAATGGTTCAAGATTTCGGGTAATGTTATTCATTAGTAATAATTTGATTTCAAATATAAATAATAATTAAATTCACCGAATGGATCAAATATTATTGTTTCTTATATCATCATTAGTCTTGACTCTAATGCCTGGACCAGATATATTATTTGTAATAAATCAAAGTCTCATTAATAAAAAGTCTGGTTTAATTATTTCTATTGGTCTATGCTCAGGTTTAGTAATACATACATTAATTTTAGTTTTTGGATTATCAGTTTTTATTGAGAGCAATAAAGACTTAGTATTATACCTTAAATATTTTGGAACTTTATATCTTTTTTATCTTGCTTATGATGAGTTAAGAACCAAAGATAAATTAGTGCAAAAAAACACAATAAATGGTTTGTTTTTAAGAGGGTTATACATGAACTTAATTAATCCAAAAGTCCTCTTCTTTTTTATTGCTTATTTTCCAAATTTCCTTTTCTCAGAGACAATTTCTATAAGTCTTCAATTTTTGATTTTAGGTTCAATATTTATTGCACAAGCTTTATTTATATTCTTTTCAGTTTCAGTAGCTTCAAATAAATTGATGAAAGTATTAAAAATTGACACTCGATCAAATATGATAACTTATCTTAAAACATTTGTTTTCATAATTATTGGCCTTCTCATTTTATTATAATCTCACTAGATATAAATTTGTATATTTACATGCAATTAGTTGATAATTAATTGCATTATGATAAAATCAAAATTTGTTGGAGAAGGTTTAACCTACGAAGACGTCCTTCTTGTCCCCTCATATTCTAAAATCATTCCTTCAGAAGTTTCCCTTAAGTCAAAGTTTAGCAAGAACATTAACCTTAATGTACCTATCGTATCCGCAGCAATGGATACAGTTACTGAAAGTAAAATGGCAATTGCTATGGCTAGTGAAGGTGGAATAGGTGTCATTCATAAAAACATGTCTATTGATGAACAAGCTAATGAAGTTCGATTAGTTAAAAGAGCTGAGTCAGGTATGATAATAGATCCAGTAACACTTGATGCTAATTCATTAGTTATTGATGCAAAAAATAACATGAAAAAATATAAAATTGGTGGAATTCCAATTGTTTCAAACACTGGAAAGTTAATTGGAATTGTTACAAATAGAGATTTAAGATTTGAGAAAGATAACTCTAAAAAGTTATCAGATGTAATGACTACTAAAAATCTGATAACTGCTAAAGCTGGAACTTCAATGACCCAAGCAGAAGATATTTTACAAACTCATAAGATTGAAAAATTACCGGTTGTTGATTCAAAAGGAATACTTATTGGATTAATAACATTTAGAGACATAAATAAGCATTCTGAAAAACCCACTTCAAATAAAGANAAACTAGGTAGGTTGATTGTATCAGCAGCTATAGGGACAGATAAAGACTTCTTAAAGCGAGCTGAACAGCTTATTAAATCTGGTGTTGATGCTTTAGTTGTTGACACAGCACATGCCCATTCTAGTCGAGTAGGGGATGTTTTAAAGAATCTTAAAGANTCTTTTGATGGTNTAGACATAGTAGTGGGAAATATTGCTACAGCTGAAGCTGCTANTTATTTGAAGGAAATTGGAGCTGATGGAATTAAAGTTGGTATTGGNCCTGGATCTATATGTACTACGAGGATAGTAGCTGGTGTCGGTTATCCCCAGTTATCTGCTATCTTAGAAGTTTCTGAAGCACTAAAAAACTCAAAAATACCATTGATAGGTGATGGTGGGATAAGATATACAGGAGATATTTCAAAAGCAATTGCTGCTGGTGCTGATTCTGTAATGCTTGGTTCACTTCTTGCAGGAACTGAAGAGTCTCCTGGTGAAACAATAATATATGATGGTAGAAAATTCAAAACATATAGGGGTATGGGCTCAGTTGAAGCCATGCAAAAAGGTAGTAAGGATAGATATTTTCAATCTAATCAGTCTGATGAGAAAAAATTAGTTCCTGAAGGAATAGTTGGAAGGGTTCCATATAAGGGTCAGATAAATGAAAGTATTCATCAATTTACTGGTGGACTTCGCTCAGGTATGGGGTATTGTGGCTCTAAGGATATTAAAACATTGAAAAAATCATCAAAATTTGTAAAAATTACTGGTTCTGGTATTAGAGAAAGTCATCCTCATAACGTTTCAATAACAAAAGAAGCTCCTAATTATAGTCCTCCTAAATTATAATCTTGAAAAGATTTATTTTAATAGTATCACTTTTATTTTCTACACTTAGCTGTAATAACTTAACTAATAATAATTCTAATGATTTAGTTGCAAGAGCAGGTGAAAATTTTTTATATGAAAATGATCTACCTAGATTTGAATCTGAAGATGATAGTATTAGAAAATTTATGAATTTTATTGAGTCTTGGGCAAAGGAAAAAGTACTATATGACCTATCTATGGTTAACCTTTCTCAGTCAAAGAAAAATCAAATCGACGAGCTTGTAAATAATTACAAAGTAGATTTATATATAAATTCTTACAAAGATTTAATTGTTAATACTAGAATTGATTCTGTAGTAACAAACATTCAGATTGATTCTTTTTATAATCTTTATAATAGCTCTTTTAAGTTGAATGAAAATCTTATTAAGTATAGATATATTAAAGTTCCTAATGATAATATTAATCTTAGTAGAATTAGAAGTAATATCATAAGAATTAATAATGAGGATAGGGAATTTTTAGATTCACTTAATTTTCAATTTGCTGATTTAAAATTAAATGATTCTATATGGTTTACTGAAAGAGATGTTATTTCTTCAATTGAATTTATTAATCAACAGAACAAGTCTAGATATTTACTCAAAAACAGATTGTTTACAATTGAAGATTCCCAATATGTAAATTATTTTATTGTTAAGGATATACTTAAATCAGGAAATATCCCCCCTTTATCTTATCTTTACGAAAGAATAAAGTCAACAATTATAACTCAAAGGAAATTACAATTATTACAAAGTTTAAATAAAGAAATTCTAAATGATGCACTTAAATCAAGGAAATATGAGGTTTTTAATTAGTCTGTTTTTAGTTTTAATTTTTCAATTATCATTCTCTCAAGAGAAAATTAAGATCGATGGAATATCTTCTGTAGTTGGAGATTTTATTATACTTGACTCAGATATAGATAAGGTGTTGATTGACATGGAATCTCAAGGCATTACTACTAGAGGTGTTTCAAAATGTCAATTACTTGGAAAATTAATGGAAGACAAACTTTATGCTCATCATGCGATTCAAGACAGTCTCGAACTCTCTGACAATGAAATATATGACTACGTAGATAGACAACTTGAATATTTTACTGAACAACTTGGTGGAATTGAAAAAGTTTTAGAATTCTATAAAAAAAGAGATGAAATCTCTTTCAGGGATGAGCTATTTGAAATAAATAAAACTCAAAGACTTTCGGAAATGATGCAGGAATCAATTGTTGAAAAAGTTGAAATAACTCCAGAAGAAGTTAGACAGTTCTTTCAGAGTATCCCTGTAATTGACTTACCTATTTTTGGAACAGAACTTGAAATAGCTCAAATAGTTATCGAGCCAAAAGTTTCTGAAGAAGAAAATCAAAGAATTATAGATCAACTTAAACTTTTTAGAGAAGATATTCTAGAGGGTGGAATGAGTTTTGCGTCTAAAGCACTTTTATATTCTCAAGATCCTGGATCAAGAAGTAAAGGTGGTAAATATACTTTAAATAGAAAAAAGCCTAGAATGGCAAAAGAATTTAGGGATGTAGCCTTTAGTCTTCGAGAAGATGAAATATCACAACCTTTTAAAACAGATTTTGGTTGGCATATTCTTGCGGTAGATAAAATTAGAGGTCAAGAAATTGATATTAGACATATTCTTTTGATACCAAAAATTTCAGATGATGAATTGAGATCTGCTAAAGATGAAATTGATAAATTAA
>NHFJ01000017.1 GCA_002172545.1 Fidelibacterota bacterium TMED108
GTGGGTCTCAATTCGGGAAGTATGGTTACAGGTAATATGGGCTCATCTATGAGAATGAATTATACTATGATGGGTGATACCGTTAATCTAGCAGCTAGACTTGAGCCAGCAGCTAAGCAATATGGTGTATATAACTTTGTCGCCAACAATACATATAAAGCTGTAAAAGATCAATTTGAATGGAGACTGCTAGACTATTTGGTAGTAAAAGGAAAAAAGGAACCTGTTAAAGCTTATGAACTAGTTTCATTAAAAGGTGAAATGAGTAGGGAGCAGTCAGGGTTAGTTAGCGCATTTAATGAAGGCCTAGATCTATATTTTAAGCAGGAATGGAAAAATGCTCTCAACAAATTCAAACAGGCGTCTGAATTAGAAGAGGACTTCCTATATAGACCAACTACTCCTTCAAAGATATACATAGAGCGATGTGAAGCTTTTTTAAAAAAGCCACCTTCAAAAGATTGGAATGGTGTTTGGGCAATGAAAACAAAATAATTTTACCAGTTTATGAAAAACTTACAACCTAAAATACTTTGGATTGATGATGAAATCGATCATTTAAAACCACACATACTTTTTCTTCAAGAAAAAGGTTATTATGTAACTACATCTACAACCGGAAATGAGGCTCTTGGGTTTATTAAAGAGCAAAGTTTCGATCTTGTTCTGATAGATCAGTTTATGCCAGGAGATGACGGTATAGAAACATCGGTAAATATAAAATCAATCAATCCATCAGTTCCAATTATCATGATTACAAAAAGCGAAGAAGAATGGTTGATTGATGAAGCAATTTACAAGAAGATAGATCGATTGTTAATTAAACCAGTAAACCCAAGTCAAATTTTTGCAGCATGCAAACAAGTGTTAGAGGGTGGCTATATTTTATCGGAAAAATCAAAAGCCGAATACTTAAGCCATTTTCAAGATATTGAGAATTTAACTATTCAAGCTTCAACAATTAATGATTGGTGGGAAATTTATACTAAGCTCGTTAAATGGCAAATAGATTTTGACGATCAAAAAGAAGAAAGCCTTATTCAAATTTTACGAGATCAGTTTAAATCGGTAAACAAAACTTTTTCCCAATATATAATTGAAAACTATCCAAAATGGTTAACAGTGGCTGATAGACCAACTTTGTCATGCGATATTTTTTCAAAAAAAATAAAACCTTTATTGAAAAGGGATAAAAAAACATGCCTACTAGTTATGGATGCAATGAGGCTTGACCAGTTTGTAGAATTAAATACGATGTTATCGAAAGATTTTGCAGTAGAAATGGAGCCAAGCCTTTCGCTTATACCTTCTGCTACTCCGTACTCCAGAAATGCTATCTTTTCAGGTCTTTTTGCCGATGAAATGTGTGACTTATATCCAAATCAAAAAAAAGAAATGATTGAGGATAAAGGAAGTTTGAATAACTTTGAAAAAGAATTTTTAAGCGACCAGATGAAAAAAAACGGATTCTCTGATAAGAAAATGCATTACCACAAGATCTGGATTGCTGATGAAGGAAAGAGGTTTTCATCAAAGATTAAAAACTTTATTAATAATGATCTTTTAGCTATTGTTGTTAATTTTGTTGATCAGCTAGCTCATCGCAGATCAGAATCAGATGTTTTAAAAGAGATGGTTCCTGATGAGAGTGGTTACCGTAAAGCTGTGAGTAATTGGTATGCTAAGTCATGGATCAAAAATGTCCTTTATGAGTTAAGTTTAGCAGGGTACAATGTTATAATGACTAGCGATCATGGTAGTGTTATGGTTAGCGAATGGGCTACTGTTTCTGCAGATAAAAGCTCATCAACTGGAATACGATATAAATATGGTACGAATATTAATACATCTGATAAGAAAGCATTAGATATTAGAATTCTTAATGAATATCGATTGCCAGATTTAGGCGTTAGAGCCAACTATTTAATTGCTAAAGATAATTTTTATTTTGTTTATCCTAATGAGCAAAAAAAATATCAAAGAATGCTACAAAATAGCTTCCAGCATGGAGGAATTTCTATTGAAGAGATGCTTATTCCGGTTTTAACCATGAAGCCAATATGAAGAAGTTTACTTTCAAATCACCTGAAGAAACTAAATCTTTTGCGAAGAGCTATGCGAGGAAAATTTCAAATGGAAGTATCATTGCACTTATAGGAAATCTGGGTGCTGGAAAAACTACTTTTAGTCAGGGGTTTGCATTTGGTTTAGGTATTAACGAATCTGTGATATCTCCTACGTTTAAACTTGTAAGTGAGTATTACGGCAAAAGAGCTCTTAACCATATTGACTGCTACCGTTTAGAATCTTCAAGTGATTTTTTAAATATAGGAGGAGAGAATTTTCTTAATACTAACGATGGAATCACTCTTATTGAGTGGGCCGATAGAATCAAAGATATATGGCTTGATGATTGGATAATTATTTATTTTGATCGCGATGAAAATGATAGCAATACAAGGCATATAAAAATTACAGGTAATAATCAGTGAATATATTATCAATTGATACTTCAACGGATTGGTGTGGAATTTCTCTTTTCAAAGACAGTAAATGTAAAAATTTAATAGAAAAATATATTCCTAAAAAACACTCCGAAATGCTTCCAATATTTTTTGAGTCAATCATTAAAGATTCTGGTTTCAATAAAAAAAGTATTGATGCAATTGCTGTAACAATTGGACCAGGCTCTTTTACTGGATTAAGAATTGGTTTAGGTTTTTCAAAAGGCTTAGCATATGCATTAAATAAGCCAATAGTACCCGTGCCAACTCTTCAAGCTATTGGAAATGATTCCGTTGCGGAATTTAATGATTTTATAGTACTGCTTTTTTCGCACAGAAATATTGTATACTTTCAAGAATTCGTAAATAAAAAACCTGAAGATTCTCCTAAATCATCTGTTTTTAATGAAATCGATTTAAATAAAAATATCGTCCAATATGGCTGCGAAGATCTTTTAGGTTCTAAATCCTTTCATACAGCTCATCCATCTGCTGAAGTAGTTGGAAATTTAGCGCTTGAAAATTTTAATGAATGGAAAATTGATGAACCATCTACGCTTACCTCAAATTACATCTCACCCTTTGAAATTGGTTAGTTATGAAAATAAGAGATGCTATTATTGAGGATGCAATTAAAATTTTCAAAATCGAACAAAATGTTTTCAAAGATCATTGGGCTTTAAAATCTATAAAATCAGAATTTTTAAAGCCTAACCACTCTTTTATATCAGTTTTAGAAATTGAAAACAATATTATAGGCTATATCTTTCAAAGAATAATTTATAATCAAAATCATATAATAAATTTAGCGATTGATGTTCCTTTTCAACATAAGGGTTACGGAAAATTTTTACTCAGTAAAATACTTGAAAAAAATAGTCATGATACTGATGTATTTTTAGAGGTAAAAGAAGCTAATTTCCCAGCAATAAAACTTTATTCTGATTTGGGATTTGAAGAAATTAAAAAAAAAGATAGATATTATTCTGATGGTTCAAATGCTGTCTTTATGTTAAAAAAAAATAAATAACATGGCTTGGTTTAGTAGAAAAGATAAAAATATTTCTCCTGATGTTGTAAAAAAGGATATCCCAGGAGGATTATGGTCAAAATGTCCATCGTGTTCAGAGATTCAGTATAAACCTGAATTAGAAAAAAATTCTTATGTTTGTCAACATTGCCAGCATCATTTTAGGATGACTCCAGAAATTTATTTCGATTTGTTGATAGACTCCGCATCAAAAAAAGATTTATTCACAGAAATAAGCTCTACTGATACCCTTGATTTTGTTGCAGAAAAAAAATATTCTGATCAATTAAAAAAGGCTATCGAAAAAACTGGTAAAAGTGATGCAATTAGTTGCGCTGAGGGAAAGATAAATGGTAAAAAAGTTGTTTTAGGTGTTATGAATTTTTCCTTTATTGGCGGAAGTATGGGTTCAGCGGTTGGTGAAATAATATCTAGATGTATTGATATGGCGGGAAAAAATAAGTTGCCATTTATTTTAATATGCTCGTCTGGAGGTGCGCGCATGCAAGAATCAGCGCTTTCTTTAATGCAATTAGCTAAAACCAGCTCAAAGCTTGCTAGGTTTCACAGAAACGGTGGGTTATATATACCATTATTAACAGACCCTACGACTGGAGGCGTTACGGCAAGTTTCGGTATGCTTGGAGATGTTATTTTAGCAGAACCTGGCGCACTCATTGGCTTTGCTGGACCCAGAGTAATAAAGCAAACTATTGGCGAAAATCTTCCTGAAGGTTTTCAGACTTCTGAGTTTCTTTTAGAAAAAGGCTTTGTAGATCACATTGTAACGCGGGATGAGATGAAGTCTAAAATATCTAGCATAATTGATTTTTTCTCATAATGTCGTCACCATCGATTTTAATAGTTAACGATGACAGCATTTTCTCAGAGGGGATTAAAGCTCTTTGGGAGGCTATGTCTGAAATTGGCAAAACTACAGTTGTTGCTCCCAAATCAGAGCATAGCGGATCTGGTCACGCAATTACAATTTCACGCCCCCTTCAGTCTGAAAAAATTAATTTGGAATATGGTTTGTCAGGGTATGCTGTCAATGGAACACCTGCTGATTCAGTAAAGTTTGCAACTAGTTTATTGATGGAAAAAAAGCCTGATATTTTAGTTTCAGGAATAAATCCTGGATCCAATGTTGGTCAAAGCATACTTTATTCAGGTACAGTTTCTGCTGCTAGAGAAGGGACTTTTAGAGGAATAAGTTCAATTGCTATCAGTATTGATGGTGATAGCAATATTGATTACTCATCTGCAAAGGATATATCAAAAAATATTGCTCAATCTGTTCTTAAAAACAGATTGCCGAAAGATACACTGCTCAATGTTACTATACCTAATATACCGAAAGAAGAAATGAAGGGAGTTAAAATTACAAAGCAAGGTTCAATGTATTTTATAGATAATTTTGAGAAAGTAGAGAATAGTAGGGGCATTGAAAATTATTGGTTAACTGCAAACCAGAATGACCCAGATATGTCAAAAGACAATGACAGCGTTGCAGTTAAAGAGGGATTTATCAGCGTTACTCCTTTGCATTCAGAGCAAACTAATTTTTCATTTATTGAAGAATTAACTAAATGGAGCTTGAATTAGGATCATGAAATCTAATGGAGTTATGATTCTTGATTTTGGTTCACAATACACCAAATTAATAGCCAGAAGAGTTAGAGAAGAAAATATTTATTCTGAGATATTCCCTCATAATATTTCATTAAAAGAAATTAACAAAATAAAACCATCTGCTATAATTCTATCTGGAGGACCTTCAAGCGTTTTTTCAAATACCGCTTTAAAAATTGACCTTAGAATTTTAGAGCTTCCCGTACCAATTCTTGGAATATGCTACGGTCTTCAGTTATTAGCGCATTCATATAATGGCAGTGTTGAAGAAAAAAATAGCGGAGAATATGGCTTATCAAAATTGAATATTGATAGTTCTCATGAAATTTTCTCAGGTATTCCAGATGAAATTAATACGTGGATGAGCCATATGGACCAAGTTACCAAAGTTCCTCAAAATTGGAATGTACTTGCTAAGTCATCAAACAATATTATTGCTGCAATATCAAATGAGGATTCTTCCAGGATAGGTTTACAATTCCATCCTGAAGTAGTTCATACAGAATATGGAAAGGAAATACTTAGTAACTTTTTAATTAGAATTGCCAAATGTCCAGCAGATTGGAATGCGAGTAATTACATTAGCGATCAAATAAGCAAGATAAAAGAAGAAGTCGGCGATGATAAACTTATTATTGGAGTAAGTGGGGGTGTTGATTCCACGGTTGCAGCAGCTTTGATACATAAGGCAATCGGCAATCAGTCTACAGCGGTTTTAATTGATCATGGATTAATGAGAAAAAATGAAGCAGAAATATGTGTAGCGGCACTTAAAAAAGGTTTAGGTGTAAATATTCATAGTTATGACGAGTCTAGCGTATTTCTTTCAAAATTAAATAATAAAAAAGACCCGGAAGAGAAAAGAAAAATTATTGGAAATCAGTTTATTGAATCTTTTGAAAAAATTTCTAAAATATTTGGAGATGTAAAATTTTTAGCACAGGGAACTTTATATCCAGATGTAATTGAAAGCGGGTTTGGAGTTGGAGGCAAATCTCATACTATTAAAAGTCATCATAATGTTGGCGGTCTTCCCGAAAATATGAATTTTAAGCTTATAGAGCCACTTCGCGATCTTTTTAAAGACGAGGTTCGCAAAGTAGGAATTGAGCTTGGTCTTCCATCCGCCCTTGTTCATAGACACCCTTTTCCTGGCCCAGGATTGGCGGTCAGGATTATTGGAAAAATTACAAAAGAGAGGACTATTATTCTTCAGGAGGCTGATAAGATTTTTATTGATATACTTCATGAAGATGGTCTTTATGATGATATTTGGCAAGCATTTGCTGTTCTAATTCCCATTAAAACAGTTGGGGTCATGGGAGATCAAAGAACCTATGAGAATTTGCTAGCACTAAGAGCGGTTTCTAGCACCGATGGAATGACCGCTGATTGGTTTAAAATTCCCGATAAGACGCTGGCTAAAGTTTCAAACAAAATAGTAAACTCAGTTAAAGGGGTTAACAGAGTAGTGTACGATATTACCTCTAAGCCTCCGGGAACAATTGAATGGGAGTAGTTCATTTAAGCGGTGACTTGAATCACATTACCCTAAAGTTATTTAAAATAATTTACATATATAAAATGGAAGAAGAATTATGTGCGGAATAATTAGTTATTATGGCAAAAGGGATTCAGTGCCTTTTTTAATCAACGGACTTAGGCGATTAGAGTATCGCGGATATGATTCAGCCGGTATAGCATTAATGAAAGATGGCTCTATAGAAGCTGTTAAAAAAGCAGGTAAAGTTGATGAGCTTGAAAAAAAATTGAAGGAGTCACCAATAAAAGGCTCTATTGGTATTGCTCATACTAGATGGGCAACTCATGGAGAGCCAAGCGATATAAATGCTCATCCACATAAAGATAAAACTGGTAAGATTTTTTTAATACATAATGGCATAATTGAAAACTACTCTACTATTAAAGAAGTTCTAACTCGAAAAGGGTTTCAATTTAAAAGCCAAACAGATACAGAGGCGCTTGTAAATTTAATTTCAGATATTTATTATGCAGATGGGTTGAATTTTGAACAAGCAGTTGAAGCAGCTTTAAATCAAGTGGTTGGAACTTATGGAATTGTAGCGTTTTGTAGCGATGAGCCTAACAAACTTGTAGCGGCTCGCCACGGTAGTCCGCTTGTTCTAGGTGTAGGTAAAGATGAGTATTTTATTGCAAGCGATGCTTCCCCTATCGTTGAGCACACAAGGAATGTAATTTATTTAGATGAGGGAGAGATCATCACAATAAATGAAAAAGGTCATTCTATTAGATCTATGAAAGATGATGTCATAGTAAATAAAGAAACTACAGAAATTGAATTTAGTATTGAGGAAATTGAAAAAGGTGAATTTCCTCATTTTATGCTAAAAGAAATTTATGAACAAGTTTTCACAATTAAAGATACGATGCGAGGAAGAATAAACCCAATTGATGGAACAGCTCATTTGGGTGGGATTGAGCATCAAATGAGTAGAATTCAAAATGCTCATAGGATTTACATAACTGCTTGTGGAACCTCATGGCATGCTGGATTAATAGGTAAATATTTGATAGAAGAGTATGCGGGTATTCCTGTTCATGTTGAGTATGCTTCTGAATTTCGCTATAGAAAACCTATTGTAGACTCAAATACTGTTGTTATTGGTATTTCACAATCTGGAGAAACAGCAGACACACTAGCAGCAATAAGAAAAGCTAAAGACTTTGGAGCCTTAACTGTTGGAATTTGCAACGTAGTAGGTTCATCAGTTGCTCGAGAAACTGATTGCGGTATTTATACACATGCAGGTCCTGAGATTGGAGTTGCATCAACCAAAGCCTTTACATCGCAAGTAACAGTATTATTTCTTTTATCTTTGTGTTTTGGAAGAAATAAAAATCTTTCATCTCAAACTGGTAAAAAATACGCAACTGCATTATTTAATATTGGGGAACACGTAAAAACCATATTAGATGGATCAGACTCTATCTTAGAGGTTGCAAAATCTACAGTTAAAGCAGACAATTTTCTTTATTTAGGCAGAGGTTTAAACTTTCCAGTAGCACTAGAGGGGGCATTAAAATTAAAAGAAATATCCTATATCCATGCAGAGGGTTATCCTGCTGCTGAAATGAAGCATGGTCCTATCGCACTTATTGATGAAAAAATGCCTGTAGTTTGCCTAGCCCCTCATGATAAAACCTTTCAAAAAGTTTTATCAAATATTCAAGAGGTTAAAGCTAGAAAAGGTGTGATTATTACCGTTACAGATAAAAGAACGCCAGAACTTGAGAAAATTTCAGACTATATAATCGATGTACCTTCAACTCACCCTAAAGTTTTCCCAATCCTATCTTCAGTTTCATTGCAGTTATTAGCATATCACCTTGCAGTTTTAAGGGACTGTGATATCGATCAACCTAGAAATTTAGCTAAAAGTGTTACCGTAGAATAATTCAAGTTTTTGGGGTTGACACTACAAGTTAGAAGTGCAAGTTACCGTCTATAAACCCTTTCTATTTCCTAACTATACAAGCTATAGGAACACTGTATAAGTTAGATAAAAATCCTTAGTTGACGTATTTTGATACAATATATCTCCAAAGGATAAAATCCCAATTTTCAGGCTGTATTGTTTTCTAAAATATTTTTTAGTAATATTTATTAACAAAATCGGAGTTGAAAATGAAAAGAATATTAAAAAATTCTACGATTTCACTTTTTTTGCTTTTACTTATTTCCTGTTCAACCACTGTACCGGTTTCTGGATCCGGAAATATATCAAGCACAAAGGTTGGTACTGCTAAGCAAACCACTATATTTGGCATAATCAATCTTGGCGAAGAAGCAACAATTGAAAATGCAGCAAGAAATGGAAATATTACAACAGTAACTACTGTTCATTACAAGACAACAACTTTTCCGCTCTTGTCTGTTGAGTGCATTGTTAGAGGAAATTGATTTAATAATTCGCTTAAAACTATTTCCGAAAATCCATCAAAACCCCATTTATCAATGGGGTTTTGTATTTTTATTGACATGTTCTGAATTTTTTTTAACAACTAAACCTGAACTTTATTAAGGCTAATTTTATAAAATGAACAATAAAATACCTCCACCAATTTTGGCATTGATTTGTGGATTAAGTATATATTTTTCAAGACCTTTGTTTTCAGAAAAAATTTATGTTTATAACAATATCATCAGTATTTCATTTTTTTTCTTTGGTACAGCCTTCCTTGTTTTAGCTGTATTATCTTTTAAAAAACAAAAAACTACCATAAGTCCGCTTCATCCTGAGAAGGCGTCAGTACTTGTGATTTCAAATGTTTTTAAATATTCTAGAAATCCCATGTATTTAGGAATGTTATTTATCTTAATTTCTTTATCTATTAGATATAATATTATTGGCGGGATTATCGCAATTTCAATCTTCATTTTTCTTATCACAAAATTTCAGATTAAACCTGAGGAAGTTCAAATGGAAAAATTATTTGGTGAAAAATATGCTCAGTACAAAAAAAGAACAAGAATGTGGATATAGCATTTACTAGAATTTTTAAAAAACAAAGAAAGGTCGTTCTACAATGAAAGAAGTAAGCAAGCAGGGTAGTTGGGGTAAGGGAAATACAATATTAGTTGGTAATAATACTATGTATATAAAGTTAAGTGAGGATAAAGTTGAGGAAGGTAAAATATTAGACTTTATTGATTTGAAATGCGGACAGGGTTGGGAAATCAAAGGTTTAGATAATAGGGAAATGGTATTACAGACAAAAAAGGTTGGTAGTTAAAATTTAAAATGATAAGAAATTACTTAATTAAGTATTCTATTGAGTTTGTTGTAATAATACTTGGCATTACAGTATCATTTTGGTTAAATGAATTTTCTATAAGCAATCAGAATGAAAAAGAACGAATAAAGGTATTGGTTGGATTGCAATCAGAAATTAATGAGATACGAAGTTATTGCACTCAAAGAAAATCGACATGGAAAATTGATATGAGCTTAATGGATATTTTCTTAAAAGAAAAAAATAATAATTCTAAAAAAACTAATATATCTAAAATAACATCTAGCAAAAATAGAATTGAAACTATTATGGTCCTCTATAGGGTATTTGACCCTCCTTTAAACAGATATTATTCAATAATTAATTCAGGAGACCTTAGGTTCGTGCAATCTGATAAAGTAAAAGAAAACCTAAGCAGGCTACATAATACATCTTTTTCGTATCTTAAAACAGCTGTAGATCACGAAAAGCAGCTTAAGCAGAGCTTTATACCTTTTTTAACAACCAACCACCCTGAAATTATTTTAGCAAAAAATAACAAGGATTTTTCACTCGATAACTATATTGATGTTCTATCTAAATCTATTGATAGTGATACAAAATTAAGCTCAAAGCTTATTGTATTGCGAAGATATCTTGAGTATAAATTGTCAATTCTTGATTTGTATATGCTAAACTTAGAAGATCTTGAATATGAAATAAATCTAGCTTTGGTTGATTAATTAACTCCTGGCTTTGTGGCATCCGCTTCTACATCTCCCTCAGTTAGCTGACTAACCATAGACATCATATCAAAAAAATCATGCTCCTTTGCGATTTTACCATCTTTAATTGTTACTAAGGTAGTTCCTGATAAATTCAACTTATTTCCAGAAGCTGGTATGCCAAAAAAATCGCCGGTATGAGTACCTTTGAAATTCCAATGTTTTACGAGTCTATTGCCCTGGCCAATAACCTCTGGAATTGTAAATTCAATATTAGAAAACCCGTTCAGAAAATTCATATAATGGTTTTTACAGGCTTCAATACCTATAAGATCTCCCTGAGCTGTAACAATAACAACATCTTTTTGAAACCTTTCCTCATTAACGAGTGACGTATCTCCTTTTAAAAACCTCATCCATGTATCTTCATACATGGCTATATCTTTTTCTAGCTGCTCTTGATCACTAAGAAGCTTCTTCGTTTTTGTATCAATAGACGGAGATCCGCAACCGGAAATAAAAATTATTAGAGTTGTTACTGGTAAAATTATTTTTAAAAAATTCATAGATGATCCCTAGCGTTATTTTGTTTTTTTTGAGCTTTTGCAATAAAAAGATTTATATTGTGTAAATTATGAATCATATGGTGATAAAAAAATATATTTTAGCATGCTTTATTTTCAATATCTGCTTTAGTCAAAGCTGGATTCAAACCCAGAGAATTGAAAAGCAGTTTAAGGAAGCTGTTTCAAGTTATAATTCCGGTAGATATGCTATAAGCGAAACCATATTGAATAAAATTATTAATTCAGGGTTCGAATCATTTAATGAAAAATCGTTATTACTTCTTCTAAAATCGCAGGTGGCTTTAAATAAAATTGATGAAGCAAAGCGAACCGCAAAAATCTTTTTTTCTAATTACCCTACAAGTTCATTTATAAAGAATGCCATGGAGAGCTTAGGTGATTTATTTGTTAATAATTCAAATTATGAATCAGCGTACAGGATGTATTCAAGATCAAAAAATTTATCAACAGAGAATACTTTTAAAGATAGAATAAATAGTAAAATCTTACGATTAATAAAAATAAACCTTTCTGCAAAATTCATAGATGAGCTTTTGATAATGGATACAGATATATCATCAACAAACATCCATTATCTTGCTATAGCATACTCACAAATAATGAATGGATTACCTGATAATGCAGCTTTAACCTTAGCGAAGATTGATCCTTCCTATCTCCCAGATATTTTTTCAAATCTATTTGAATTACTTCTAAGAGAGTCGTATCAACCAGCCTCATCAGTCATGATGGTTGGGCTAGCCTTACCTTTAACGGGTTCAAATTCTGTCTCTGGCAAAGCTTTCCTCGATGGATTTAAAAGCGCTCAAAATTCAAATAAATTTGGCGAAAAAAGACTTTCGATTCTTGCTCGAGATACAAGAAGCGATGAAATTGAAACGGTTAAGATAGTAAGCGAGCTAGAGAGCATTGAGCAGCTTATCGGTATTGTATCTCCTGTAGATGAAACTCTTTCCCTGTCATTGCTTAGCTCACTAAAGGGCTCTGATTTACCTATTATGCTTACAAATAAGCAAAATGGAGACCTTTCTTTAATTAATGAAAAAACCTTTTTTCTTAATTCGGACTTTTCCACTGAAGGGATTATTGCCGCTCAGTATATTGTAACACACCTCGGTCTTGAAAGTATAGCAATAATAGCGCCTGCTTACAAAAATATTGAAATACAAATTGATGCATTTGCAAGAGAAGTGGATCGATTAGGTGGAAAGATAGTAGCAACCGAATGGTATTCAGGTGAGCCAAAGAATCTCAAAAGACAATTCAGTTTTTTAAGACAAGTAGCTTTTAGATTAGGTGAAAAAGAAAAAGAATATGATGAGGCTTTAGGGATGGAGATTGATAGTCTAGATGCTTTATTTGATGTATCTGTTGATGATTTTTTTGATTTACCTGAAACGAAAACTAAAAAAATGTCTTCTTCGGATTCCTCGAAAATTATTTTAAATACTATTCAAGCAATTTACATACCCATAAACATTCAAGATTTAGAGTACATTGGTCCACAGATTCCAATGTATAATTTTGATACAAAAATTGTAGGAAATTCGAGTTGGAAGCAGCTAGAGATTCTTAGAAAAGAAAATATTGGACCACATTTGAGAGGAATGTCCATTATATCTAGCACATTTATTCAAAATACAGACTCTATAATGACTGATGCAGCAAAATTAGATCATTATTTATCTGGCTATAATGCTTCAAAGCTACTTGCAAGTATAAATTTAACTGAGATATCAAGAAGCGCGCTCAATAAGTCGCTGAGTGAAATTAACTTTTTTGATGATGGAGGCTATAGTTATACACCTTCGAAGATCAATAAGAATGTTAACTCTGCTTTTCAATTGATCGGTTTTAATGGCAAAGCATTTGTAAAGGAAGGTGTTATTTCAACCGATTCACTATTGGTTGTCAAGCTTCAAAACCCGTAATAAAATATTGAACTTTATAGATTATTCTGGTTTTTTTAACAGCCCTGAACTTACGGCTCTAATTTCATTGAGAGATAAAAACTATGCTCGAAAAAATAATAGAGACAATTTTATAGAATCCTTGAAATGTGATACGAGGAAGATAATTTTTCCTCATCAAACGCATTCAAGTAATATTAGTATTGTTGATAAATCAAACTCTTATCCTGAAACTGATGGTCTTATCTCAACTACAAAAAATTTAGGAATAGGTATTTTAATTGCGGACTGTTCACCTGTTTTTCTTTTTGGAGCTAATAGTGACCATTGTGGAATTATTCATTCAGGATGGAAAGGAGCGGCAGGGCAAATTACAACAAATGCCCTTAAAAAATTTATTGATCTAGGGAATAAGCCCTCTGAAATCAAAGCTGTTATTGGTCCATCGATTGATAAATGCTGTTTTGAAATAGGTCGAGACGTTGCACAGCATTTTTCATCAAAAAATCTGCTTTCAAAAAAAGGTTCTAAGCTAAATTTAGATTTAAAAAATGAAATATATGAAGAGCTAATGAATGCTGGTTTAAGTAAAAAAAATATCTATCGAGATGGGTATTGTACTTTTTGTGAGGAAGAAAAATTTTTTTCATACAGAAGAGAAGGTGCATTAGCTGGAAGAATGATAGCTATGATGATCGTAAAAAGTAGATGAGTATTCGTGATGCAGTAATTATTGGATTTGTTCAAGGTATAACCGAATTCTTACCAATAAGTAGTTCGGGGCATCTTGTTATTTTCCAGAAAATTTTAAATATTAATTCTCCAGGTAATCTTATAGAAGTTTCAGCTCATCTAGGCACACTTCTAAGCATTTTATTTATATATAAATCAGATATTTGGAGTTTAGCAGCAACTGCAAAAACGCAAAAATCTAAATATTATATTTTTTTGATCATTCTAGCTACAATTCCATCCGTTGTATTTGTTTTTTTAGGTAAATCATTTTTACTGAGCCTTTTTGATTCTATTGGTTCCGTTTCAATTGCACTAATATTCACAGGTATTATTTTATTTATTTCAGGATTTCGAAAGAATGCCGATAAAAAATTAAATATATCAAAAGGATTAATTATAGGAATGTCTCAAGCTCTCGCTATTATTCCTGGTATCTCACGTTCTGGAATGACTATTTCACTTGCGCTCCTACTTGGTATCTCAGCTAAAGAAGCTGCAAAATTTTCCTTTATGTTGGCCATTCCCGCAATTTTTGGCGCTACAATATTAACCCTCCTTGATGCTCAATTTAATCAATACCAACAAATGATTTATCCTTTATTGATTACTGCGCTTGTATCGTTTATTAGTGGCTATATCGCTCTAAATTCTCTGATAAAAATTTTAAATACTGGTAAATTTTTTTACTTTTCATTTTACTGTATATTTGTTGGCTTAATAAGTTTACTATACTTCTAAATGACATCTTCAAACCCATCATTCGAAAAATACAATAACGCTATCCAGCTAATTAAAGATGGAAATATTGAGCCCCTATATTTTTTAATAGGAGAGGATCAATTTCTCCAGAAATTCTTTGTAGATCAGCTTGAAATAGAGTTGGGAAAAATTGACGTAATTGATAAAATTATTATGACCGTGGATGAATTAGGGTCAAAAGAAATAATAAATAAAATCAATGAATCAGATCTATTTTCCTCACGAAAGATAATTATACTTAGAAATCCAAACCTTTTAAGAGGAAAGACTAGAGATGAGCTTTTAGATTATTGCTCCAGTCCAAATATTAATAAGTTTGTTGTCTTTATCCAAGACGAGTACTCTATAAAAAATAAACTTATAAAAGAGCTCACTTCTAAATCTAAAACCATATCTACTTCAACCCCATTTGACAATGAGCTTAAATTGTGGGTGTCGTATTTCTTTAGACAGAATGGTCACAAAAATATTCCGAGCAAGGTCATTGGCGATCTCCTGGAAATTTTTGGTGAATCGGTATTTACATTAAAAAATGAAATAGA
The DNA here is from genome assembly GCA_002172545.1 of Fidelibacterota bacterium TMED108. Classification (GTDB taxonomy): domain Bacteria; phylum Fidelibacterota; class Marinisomatia; order Marinisomatales; family TCS55; genus TMED108. Next base: position 15,180 of record NHFJ01000017.1, read on the forward strand.
TAAACTTTGCTTAAACTTAAACACAAGCCAAGATTTGAATAATGTTGACCTTAATGATTCAATTCATCTTGGTAGAAGCTTTAAAAAATTTGAATTCTTCAATCATATCGGAAAAAGAGATGTTTTTTTATCTATGCAGTTAGGAAGATCTTTGGTTTCAAAAGATTCTTCAATGCTAGATTTGATTCGACCGTTAAATGAGCTTTTTCAAGAATTACTTTTTATAAAAATATTCAAGGGAACAAAACGCTCACAAAATAGTTACAGTTTATTATCGCCAAGCATACGAAAGAATATTCCCCAATATGCTAACAATTTTTCAAGCAAGGAGATTGTTTTAGCGATAAGAAGACTTGCTAAAATTGATAAACAGATAAAGACATCGAAAATTGATGATAAATCAGCAATCACAGAGTTTGTATATTCAACAACAGGCAATGGATAAATCCTTCAAATTCACCGATGAAGAATTGATCGCTCGCTTCCAAGAAGGAGATGAGCAATCCTATATTGAGCTAGTTAATAGATTCAAGGATAGATTGATTAATTTTGTATTTCGGCTAGTAAATGATCGCGATCAAGCTGAAGACATAATTCAAGATACGATGCTAAAACTTTACACGCACAAACACTACTACAAAAATATAGCAAAATTCTCTACATGGATTTATACAATTGCTGGAAATTTTGCTAAAACCGAGTTAAGAAAAAAGAAAACTAGAAAAGTAACTAATAATAGTCAGTTAGGTCCTGAAGATAGGGATTACGATCCGCCATCAGATGACCCAAATCCACAAAAGTTAGTTGAGTCAAAATTTATAAATACAAAAATCCATGAAGCTATCGAAAATCTACCTGAGCACTTCAAGGTGGTTACAGTGCTTAGAGATATTGAAAAATTACCCTATGAGGAAATTAGCAATATAGTTGATGTGCCACTTGGAACAGTCAAATCGCGCATCAACAGAGCTAGAATTCAATTACAAAAAGATTTAAAAGACTATATTTAATTAAGGAGAATAAATATATAATGAATCGCTATGAGTTTGAAGATAAAATATCCGATTATATAGATAATCAATTAAGCAGTTCAGAAAGAAAAGCTTTTGAAAACTATGCTGAAAAGAATCGGGAGGCTAAGGAGCTGTTAAGCTCAACAAAGAATGTTATTGATTTAATTAAATCACAGAAAAAGATTAAAACTTCAGAAAACTTTATGCCAAACCTTATTGATAAGGTTAGAGCTTATAAAAAAGCACCCGTGCAATCAATAAGATCTCAAAACAAAAATATGCTTTTTGGACTTTCGCCAAAGAATTCTGCTTTGATGGGTGTATTCATTTTTTCTTTTGTCTTTTTATTAGTAAATATTATTCCTAGTGAAAATGGTTTTTTTCAGTCGAATATTGCATCTAATAAAAAAAATACGACTGAAAAGACCCTTAGGAGCTCTCCTACAGAATCTGTTGATAGTAAAGAGCTTGTTCAGGCAGATTCCACATTGAATACGATGAAACCATCAGAAGAAATTAAGCTTAGACCTAAATTAGAAAAAATAGATATAGAATTAGTTAAAAATAAACGATAAAGCTTTTTTAAGCTCTCATTTCTATTCTCTGATTTTAATGTATTTAATCTCAGAGATTTTTATCTTCTATCATGTCATTTTATAAACAAATCGCAGTTATTGTACTCTTTTTTATAATTCAGCTATTATTTTTTATTCCCCATTACAATAATGCCTTAATGATTGCTCTAAAGGGCTTTTCAACAGGAGGGTTGATTCTATTGATGATATCATATGCTTTTCCTGAATTAATCGCAATTAAGAAAAATAAAGATAACCCGAATGATAATCCCAATATACTTAAAGATATAAAGGATTATTCACTTATTGATAATAGATATCTGACTCTGCTTGAAAACATAAAGGACGGAATTTTATCGGTTAATAAGGATTATGCTTGTGGAATATATATTGCAGATCGAACCTCAAAAATATTTGACTTAAAATCATCTTCCGAAGATATTTTTAATTCGAATGTTGAATTAAACAATCCACTTCTCCGCTCCGTTTTTGATGAAAAAAAATCAAAAGTTTTTAACTTTAAAGACATAAACCTTGAAAATTGGAATCAACTAATCAATATTAAGAAGTGGAGAGGTAGCGAATCTGCCTTTTGTTTTCCCATAAAGAACAATAAGAATATTATAGGCTCACTTTTTGTTTTTATTGAACATTTTTCAAATATTAATTCATCTGACAAGCTAATCATTCAAAATTTTGTAGATATATTGAATCAAGGCATTCTTGATATAGATGTATCTGAAATTCAAGTCTTAACAAATAAAAATTCAAACTTAATTCAATCTATCTTTAATGAATTTGATCCTGAATCAAACTCTGATAACTTTTTTAAATCCGTAAAAAATGCGTGCAGATCAATATTCAAATACGATAAGCTCACTATTTCTTTTAAATCAAATGAAAGTGAAGATTTGAAGGTTGTATTAACTGACGGTTTTGATGAAGACATCGATGAGGGTTTTTCATTTAATCCTAACAACAGTATTTTAGGTTTATCCTTTGTGGATAATAAGAGTGTTCACTATGATGATTGGAAAAATAATTTTCCTGAAATGCATAGATTCGATGACTCCTTGGATGATTCAGCTTATTTCTCTACAGTAATGAGCTCACCTTTGCGATCGGCTGGAAAATCAATAGGCAGTATTACCATTGAAAGATTAGAGTCTAAGCTATTTTCTTCAAACGATGTTGATTTGCTAAATTTGCTAGCAGAAAATGTAAGTAAGATTTTAGGATGGATTGATATACATCGTCAACTTAATCGATCTGCTTCAAGAGATGGATTGACTGGTTTGCTCAATCATAAAACATTTTTAAACAGATTCGCAAAAGAAATTGATCGATCTAGTCGATTTGGTGATAATCTCGGTTTGATCTTTTTTGATATTGATAAATTTAAATCGGTTAATGATACATATGGCCATCTTTACGGAGACTATGTTCTGGAAGAGGTTAGTAAAATAATTTCAGAAAATGTAAGATCTATTGATATTGTTGGAAGATATGGAGGAGAGGAATTTTCCGTTCTCCTTATTAATACAGATATTAATGAATGTAAACCTCTCGCTGAAAAAATTGTGGATAAAATAGCTAAAAAAACTTTCCTGAGAGATGGTATTGCCGTTAATTTGACAATTAGTGCAGGTATGTCCGGATACCCCCTTCACTCAGATAACCTTGAGGGTCTCATTGAAAAGGCAGATAAAGCAATGTACAGCACCAAGGGTAAGGGTGGGAATGGAGTAGGCATTGCAGAATAAATTATTAATTTCATTTAGAGCTAATACAGCGCTTATATATTTAGTATTTATATTTATTAGCTGTCAATCTTCAAAACCTGCCTCAGCAGAGTCAGTAGGTCAAAGCGACAATCAAAAAGCTTTAAAAAATGATCCAAATCCTGAAGCGTTAAAGTTTTTTATGAATGGACAAATGCTGATGAATCAAGGTGATTTCCCAATGGCTATAATTGAATTTCAAGAAGCATTGGCTCTTGATCCTAATGTCGGGACAATTTATACATCAATTGCGGAATGTTATTGGAATATTGGAAAACCAGAGCTTTCTATGAAAAACTTAAAAATTGCTCTTTCCAAAAACCCACTTGACGAAGAGGCCTTAAGAGTTATGGCGGATCAGTTAATTGTTATGAAAAAGTACGATGAGGCTATCAAGCCTTTTAAAAAATTGAGAGATATCGATAAAGAGGAAACTAGATATATTATTGCTTTAGCGGAAATTAGTAAGCTTAAAAAAAACTATCTAGAAGCTGTAAATCTTTACCTAGAAGCTTATGAGATTGAGCCGTCTCGAATCGAACTTCTTGAATCAGCAGGAAGGTATGCTTTGCAATTAAAGAATAAAGATCAAGCTAAAACTATTTTCAAAAACTTATCCACTCAAAACCCATCCCAAGGCAATTATTTAAATATTTATTCTGAGCTAGCTATTCAATCAAAGAGCTTTGACGAAGCGATATTACATATAAAAAAATTGATAAGCGAAAACGGAGATTCCAATGATTTTCAAGCAAAATTAGGAGTTTTATACCATGCATCTGGAGAATCAGAAATAGGGAAGAATATTCTAAGAGATCTTTTTGATAGAAAAGAGCTAAGCGCGCAGTATTCCTTAACATTATTCGAAATATATTTAGATAGTAAAGATAATATCAGTGCAGCTAAAATTAGCGATGAAATGATTACAGCTTTTCCAGAGGATTGGAGAGGCTATTACAGTAGATCGTTGGTTTATATGGATGAAAATGATCATAAATCTATTGTATCAATTTTAGACCCTATATCAGAAACCTTTTCTAACATTTTTTCTATTCAGTATATCTTAGGGTTAAGTTATAGTAGAATAAAAATGAATGATGAGGCTATTAATTTTTACAATCGTGCCTTAAGTATTCGTCCAAATTCAATAAATGTACTTCATTCCATGGCTATTCTTTATGATGAGATTGGTGAATGGTTAAAATCGGATAAAATTTATGACCAACTAATCAAAAACAATCCCAGTGATGCGCAAGCATTCAATAATTATGCCTACAGTCTTGTTGAAAGAAATAAAAAACTAGATGAAGCTCTTATCTACGCAAAAAAAGCAATCGAACTTGAACCAAAAAATCCCTCATACTTAGATACTATTGGATGGGTCTATTTTAAAATGAATGATATTAAGAGAGCGAGAAGATTTATCGAGGAGTCAATTAATATTCAGGGGGACAATGCAGTTGTTCTTGAGCATTTAGGTGATATATTGATGAAGTCAAATGACTCTGTAAATGCGTTAGTTTTCTACAAAAAAGCCTATCAATTTGATAAACAAAATTCACAACTAAAGAAGAAGGCGTTCCCAGATTAATATTAAAATAATATTAACATCTTCTTTGCTTTTTTTAGTTGGATGTTCACCAGCTATTTTTGAATTAAATTCCATTAATGAAAAAGTTTTTTCATATCCTGATCTTTCAGAAAAAAACTATTGCCGTGGAAAAGGTTATATCATTTCAAAAGGAAATGTAAGTGGAAGGTTAAATCTGACATTCACTTCTTCAAAAAAATCAACTTACATTGAATTTAGAGATTTGATAGGAAGAAGAACCCTTTTTTTAATTATATCAGAAAATAGTATTAATGCTTGGGATATTCGCAATAACAGGAAATACGACCAAGAATCGCTTTTATTGGCTTTTCCATTTTTTGAATTAATTAAACCCAATGATTTAATTAACTTCTTATGGGGTGAGATACCAAAAATTTTTATGAATTCAGATAATATTTTAAATAATGATAAAATTAAAAATGGGCAAATACAATTTTCTTCGAATCAAACTGAGAACGGGGTTTTAATCAATTTTATTTCATTTAATATCAAAAATGAAGACCAAAAAATTGAGCTTTTTATTGATAACAGAGATTTTGATATGCAATATCCACATCTTATAAGAAAAATTCCAGAATCAGTAATTCCTAAATCGGAAAGCTTATGAAATTATCTATTGTAATACCCGTTTACAACGAAGTTGAATCTCTTGCTAAGCTGCACCAAGAAATAGTTCAAAATATTGAAACACCGGAATATGAAGTTATTTACATAGATGATGGTTCAACTGATGGTTCTTCAGAGAAAATTCAAGAATTATCTCTAGCTAATCGAAGAATAAAATTGATCCAATTTTATCGTAATTACGGAAAATCTGCGGCTCTTTCTGAGGGATTTAAACAAGCTGATGGCGATTATGTAATCACAATGGATGCTGACCTGCAGGATGACCCCGCAGAAATTAAAAATCTTATCAATAAATTGGAAGAGGGATTCGATTTAGTCTCAGGGTGGAAAAAAAATCGCAAAGATCCAATTTCAAAACGCTTACCATCGAAGCTTTTCAACTTTATTACCCGACTATTTACTAGTGTTAAAATTCATGACTTCAACTGTGGATTAAAAATTTACAGAAAATCTGTTATCAAGACCTTAGATATTTATGGAGGTCGTCACAGATATATTCCTGCGTTAGCTGGACAAAAGAAATATATTGTCTCAGAAATTATTGTAAACCATAGAGCGCGAGAATTTGGAAACTCGAAATACGGCAGCCAAAGACTCTTTCATGGATTTTTTGATCTTATATCCGTCATTTTTCTCTCGCGCTATATCCAAAGCCCTCTTTATTTTTTTGGCCAATTGGGCTTGCTATCATTCTTTACGGGATTCGGTATAGAGGGATATGTTTTGTACCTTAAATATGTATTGGGAGAGCCTTTTGCAATGCACATAGCTTTATTGATTTTTGGAGTTCTTCTAATTTTTATTGGTATCCAATTTTTTTCAATTGGGCTAATAGGAGAGATGATTGCTAATTCAAATCAAGATAAAGAATCGCGAATAAAAAAAATTCACAAGGGTTAGCTACGCCATCATGAAAATTGCAATGATTGGTCCTTTTCCTCCGTTGAGGGGTGGTATATCAATGTTTAATCATTCTTTATCTTGCGAGTTAAATAAGAAAAATGCAGTTTACAGGATATCATTTTATTCTCTTTATCCAAAGGTCTTATTTCCAGGAAAGTCACAATATTTTGATTTTAAAGGAGAAACCTCAAAAGAAATAATAAGCACTTTAAATCCTCTCTCATGGATTAAAACTGCGCATTATATTAATAGTATTAAGCCAGATGTAATTATTTTTCAATATTGGCACCCATTTTTTGCTCTTGCTTTTTCATCAATAGCGCGTAGAATTAAAAGATATAGTAATTCAAAAATTATTGTCAATTGTAACAATATTTTTCCACATGAAAAAATGCAATTTGGTAATTCTTTATCTCGAAATTTTTTTAAATATGTAGATCATTTTATCGTAATGGCGGATTCAGTAAAAAAAGATTTATTAAGCATTAAGCCTAACGCCAATTATATCGAATTAATGCATCCTGTTTATGATGTATTTGGTAAAAGAGCTAGCAGGGATAAAGCAAAAAATTATTTAGGAATTAATTCTAAAAGAATCATCCTTTTTTTTGGTTTAATTAGAGACTATAAAGGTTTAGATCTATTAATACAAGCGTCAAAAGATTTAAAAAATAAATTAAAAGATTTTAAAATTGTTGTTGCTGGTGAATGCTATGGAAGTAAAAATCAATATCTTGATCTAGCGAAGAGATTAGACGTCGAAGACTGCTTTAGTTTCAATTTCAATTTTATAAAAAATGAAGACGTTTCAAATTATTTTTCAGCGGCAGATGTAGTTGTTTTACCCTACAGATCAGCTACTCAAAGTGGAGTTGTGCCTATCGCCTATCATTTCAATAGACCTGTAATTTCAACCGACGTTGGAGGCTTAAAAGAATATATTGTCCATAAAAAATCTGGATTTCTGTGTAAACCAAACCCAGCATCTATATCTAAGGCAATAATTGATTTTTATGATTCAAATAATGACTTCAATCCTTATATAGAAGATTACAAGAAAAGGTTTTCATGGCAAGTTTTTGCAGATAAGATTATATCTGAAATTTAATTATGGATGAAAAATCAGTAAATATTATCGTTTTAAATTGGAACCAAAAAGATCTCTCTTTAAAATGTATAAGCTCTCTAAAGAAAACTACCTATAAAAATAAAAACATTATTTTTATTGATAATGGCTCTGATGACGGATCAATTGAATCTGTTAAAAGTATTCATCCTGATGTTGAAATCATTCGTTCAGAAAATAATCTTGGTTATGCTGCTGGTAATAATTTTGGATTTTGTGAAATCAATCGCCCATCAAAATATACGATTTTCTTAAACAATGACACTTTTGTTGATCCTGGTTTCATAGAGCCATTAATTAGTGAATTAGAAAACAACTCTCATGCTATGCAAGTTGTACCAAAAATTTTCTATGCAAAAGATAAAAATACAATTTGGTATGCAGGAGGAAGAATCAATCTCATGTTTTCGCTAATATGGCATATCGGCATACGATCAAATAAGATTGAAAAATACAATCATAGAAAAGAGGTTGATTATGCTACTGGGTGCTGTTTTTGCATAAGGTCAGATGATTTTTCTAGATTAGAAATGTTTAATGAAGGTTATAAAATGTACTGCGAAGATGTTGATTTATCTCTCAAGATTAGAAAAGAAGGTGGAAAAATATTCTACATACCAACCTCCAAGGTTTGGCACCACGTTTCAAAATCTTTAGGGGGCATGCACTCTTTTTCAAAATGGAGAAAAAAATATATAAGCATTATGAAGCTTATTTTAAAACATGGAAGCCCAATACTATTTCCAATTACTATTGTATTTTATGTTCTTAACGCATTGTTAAGTTTACTTATTATCCCTCTATCAAAAATGACAAGCAAAAGATGAAAAATTTTTTTAAAAAAATTCCAGGACTTTCTATTATTGTTGATAGTATCAATGCCATAGCTGTTATAATAAAATACTCTTTTTATTCAAATGTTGTGCACGAAGAAGAAAGGGCTGATCCTGAGGATCCAAAATGGGAAAACGATCCGTGGTCGCATGTTTTTATAAAAAGGTGTAATTATGCAATGAATTTTTCAAAAGGTAAAAGAGTGCTCGATCTTTGTTGCGGCACAGGTTGGACATCAAATGAATTGTCTAAAGTTGCGGTTTCTGTAAATGCGGTTGACTACTCAAGAGAGTCAATAGATAGCGCTAAAAATAAATATCCAAAGGGAAATTTATTTTTCAAAAAAATGAATGCGCTCTCGCTTAATTTTTCAGATCAGTCTTTCGATACTGTGGTTAGTATGGAGGCAATCGAGCATTTTAGTGAGATTGATGGAAAGAAATATCTATCAGAAGTAGAAAGAGTATTAAAAAAAGGTGGAGTTTTTGTTGGAAGTACACCTCAGGTTGAAACAAAAAATCCTCTAAAAATTTTAGCATTAAAAAAAATTGATCCCTATCATTTACAGCTCTATTCAATTAAAATGTTAAAGTCTTTATTACTCGATTATTTTGATCATGTTGAAATAGAAAGTCAGCCAGAAGAATGGATGTTATTTAAATGCATCAAATAAATAGAGATGATATCAAAAAATTTATTTTTTCTCTTAGAAATCCTGATGGAGGGTTTTATTTACAAAAGAATTTTAATCAATCTACTTTGATGAGTTCAGCTTTCTCAATAATCGTTTTAGAATTAATTAATTCTAAAGATTTACTAGATTGCAGTACAGAAGGGGATTATTTTTTAAAAAACCAAGATGAAAAGACAGGTCTTTTTGTTGATTCATACTTGAATTTAGAAAATGAAAAAATTGAAAACATTGAGTTGAATTATATTCATTATCAAACTACAGCCTTTTCGCTTTCAGCGCTTGATGCTCTAGGGCTACATCCAAAATACAGCCTCCGTTTTATGGATGCTTTTAGGGGAAAGGAGAAAATTTCAAAATTTTTTGAAAATATCAATTGGAAAAACCCATGGCATGAAAGCAATAAAATCATGTTTTTGCTTCAATTCTTTTCTTACGAATTTATAAAAATGAAAAATCAGAATTCTTTAAATAATATTAATATAATTTTTGATAAGCTAAACTCTTTTCAAGATCCTAAGACAGGTTTATGGGGAACGCAATACAAGGCAAGTACATTTGTTTCAATGGCAGCAGCTTATCATTTCCTTATTTTTTATAAATACTTTAATAGAGAAATTAATTATCCAGAAAAAATATCAACCTCTGTTTTTCAATTGCAAATGGGCGATGGATTGTTTCATCCTTTTGGGGGAGGAGGAGCCTGTGAAGATTTAGATGCTATTGATGTAATTTATAAGGTTAGTTCTGAGGTTAGCATTAACTCTGAAAAATCATTAAAGGATGCATATTCAGCTCTTCTGCATAACTATGATGGTAAGGGTGGTTTTTGTTGGGCCAAAAGGCCAAAATTACCATTTTTTATAGGCTTAAAATATTTTAATCCAAGATTAAATTTATTCAATATCGGGATGATAAAATGGATAATTAAAAATAACTATATTGGTCCCCTTTTCCCATTTGTAAAAGAGGATAAGATTTATAAATACAGCAATTGGAATCAGATGAAGTTCAATATTAAACAAAGTGACTCTTGGTCTACTTGGTTTAGGCTCCTATCTATCGCAACAATTGAAAGATTATTGCCCAATTTAAAAAAACATGATATAGATTTTAAGTTTAGATCCCTTCCTTCAATCGGGTGGATGCAACGTGAATGAATCAGATTCTTTGGTTTCTGTTATACTAGGAGTTAATCGTGATGATGGAACTTTACTTGAGTCTATTAAAAGTGTCTTAAGCCAAACACATAATAATTTAGAACTTATAATTGTTAATGATGGATCATCGCAAGAAGTTAGTCGTACAGTTGGAAAAATTTCAGATGATAGAATTATATTAATTAATAGTAATAAAATAGGTCTTACAGCAGCTTTAAATATTGCACTGAAGGAATCAAAAGGTATATATATAGCAAGGCATGATGCGGGCGACTTTTCTTCAAAAAATCGATTTTATAGTCAAATTGAATTCTTAAAAAATAACCCTAATATATCAATGTGCGGCTCATGGATTAAAGAGTCCTCATTGTCAGGGGTTGATTTAGGTATAACCCCATTTCCTTCATCCCACGCTGAAATTCATGATAAAATACTTTACACTAATGTATTCTGTCATGGGTCAATAATGGCAAAAAAAGATGATATAATTAATATAAATGGATATAGGGAGGAATTTAAAAATTCTCAGGATTATGATTTATGGTTAAGGTTTATTGAGCTTTATAAGGTGGCAAATATAGAAAAACCACTCTATAGAAGAGTTATTTCTCCTGATAGTATAAGTTTTGTAAATAAGAAAAAACAGAAAGAATATGCTGATTTAGCTAGAAATTGTTATAGTGCTCGTAAAGCAAAAACAAAAGAACCGCTTCATATCTATAAAGATATCAGTCGAGAACAAAGCAAAGCGATAACTCAAAAAAAAATATACAGTAGTTATAAATTTTATTGCGGACGAAGGCTTTATTCAAATGGTAAAATGAGATTAGCCAGGAAGTATTTCCTTAGCTCTTTAATTTTTCATCCTTTTGCATTAAAAAATATTATTTATATTTTTTTTACCCTTGTACCTAAATATTTAAGATCACTATTTGAGAAAATATGGTATAAAAGTAAAGTAAAATATAATTTAAAAATTGATTGATTTATGCCTACATCATCACTGATAATACCTACATACAACAGACAAGATATTGCGCTTGAAACCCTTAGCTATTTAAATCTACAGACTAGCAAAGGTTTTGAGGTTATTGTTGTGGATCAGACAAAATATCCACATCAGAACTTAGAGGATTTTAAGTTTAATGATAGTTCGATCACTTATAGATACGTAAAAATTGAACAGATTGGATTGCCAAATGCAAGAAATGTTGCTGCTGATATAGCCACAACGGATATTTTGATTTATATTGATGACGATTGTATTCCGGAGCCTAATTTAGTTAGTTCCTATATTAATATTTTTAACAATATAGATTCGAAAATCTGGTGTGTGGCGGGAAGGGTTATTGAAAAAAATAATAATATTTTTAGGCAGAGCGATAAGATTATAGGTGGATGGATAACTTGGTATGGAAAAACATTGAAAAATTTTGATACTGACAAAAGAGGTGAATGCCAATGGGCTCCTGGAGGTAATTTTGCTGTAAGAAAGAAGATATTTAAAGATCTTGGTGGTTTTGATATTAATTTTATTGGTAACGCTATGCTTGAGGATGCAGATTTCGGTTTTAGTATCATGAGTAGTGGTGGGCAAGTTATTTACGATCCCACCCCAGTCATGGAGCACTTGAGAGTTGCTTCAGGTGGAACACGAAAAGAATCTCCATCTAAGGGAATGTATTATAGATCGCATAATACAGTATATTTTTTACGAAAACATAACTTAAGGTTGAGGATTTTTCCTGCAATATTTTATTTAGCCGCTGTAGCTATAAAAGATTTTATTAACAGAAAACATGGACCTGTGGCAATTTTATGGACTCCAATAGGTTTTATAAGAGGAGTTTTTACCAAGATACAATGAATACTGCTCAAAAAATTGCAAAAGAATCAATTATTTCGTTTACTGGTATTTTCTATGGAAGTTTGAATAGATACCTTTATTCAGCTCTCTTAGCTAGATGGGTAGGTCCAGAGTATTTAGGTATTTATTCTATGGCCAATGCTATCATGCTTATAAGTGAAGTCTTATCTAAGATGGGCATGGAAACAGGGGTTATGCGATTCATAAGTAGACTAGACCCAGAAGATGATAGAGATGAGATTTCAAAAATCATAGCATCTGCTTTAAAGATGTGTGCCATTTTTTCATTGATTATAATGACTATTCTAATTTTTTCCTCATCATTTATCGTTAACAATATTTTGTCTGAGCAATCACTTATGGTTAGCGTTCTCATAGTTTTCGCTATCACAATACCATTTAATTCTACCACCTTCATTGCAGCCGCAGCTACGCAAGGTTACAAAAAATTAAAGTATAAGGCCTTAGTAACACAATTTATAAATCCATCAACTTTGCTTTTAAGTATGATTTTGTGCTTTAGTTTCATCTCCCCTGAATCCGCAATGATGTATCCAATGTTAATTACTGGAATCATTGGACTTATATCAATCTTTCAACCCTTACGTAATTTGTCAAAAGTAAAATATTCTAAAATTATTTCGTCAAGATTTAATTACGATCTGTTAAAATTTTCTTATCCATTCATGTTTGTAATAATTTTACAAACATTGATGCATTGGATGGATATATTGATGCTTGGTTTTTTTACTAACTCAACAACGGTTGGATTGTATCATCCAGCGGCTCGAACGGCAGGNTTACTGCAATCATTATTAATGTCATTTATTGGAATTTATGCTCCTCTAATCTCTCAATTTCANAGTGAAAACAATCTTTCAAAAATGAGTGATACCTATAAACTTGTAAGCAGATGGCTATTAGTTTTTTCGGCTCCAGTATCAATCATGTTATTTATTTTTCCAGAAAATATTTTATCTTTATTTGGAGAGGAATACTTAGCGAGTAAAAATGCTTTATTAATATTAACAATCTCAACTTTGATACAGGCTTTCTTTGGCGCTGCATCACCCACTTTAGGAATGTCTGGTTTTGCCAAATTGGTATTAGGAAATACAGTAATCGCATTTACATTAAACTTTATTTTAAATTATTATTTAATACCTCTATATGGAATTAAAGGTGCTGCTTTCGCAACACTGATAACAATGACATCAATTGGATTATTGCGATCTATTCAAGTTANGATTTATTTGAAAATGAATTTTTTATCATTAAAAATGATAAAGCCGCTAGTATCGGGAATAGCTACTTATATTATCTTAATACAGATTAAGGACTACTTTGAAAACCTCCATTTCTTTATTGAATTAATCATTGGATGTTTTAGTTGTTTACTCATTTATTCGCTNNTGATATGGCTAATGAAAATTGANGAGGANGATAAAAGTTTTATTAGTGGTTTTAGAATTATCAAGAAAGGTTTAANAATAAATAAATGAATTTTAATTTTAAAAACACATTTTTCTTATCTGGCTTTGCTTTTACGATAATTATCATTTTCCTTTTTGATCCTATTATTTTTGGAGGAAAGCTTTTTGGATCGCCTGATAGTCTAAGCCCAAGATCAGTAGCTATCGCCCTAAATAAAGCTTCAGAAAGTATTGGAGGGTATCCATTGTGGCAGCCGTGGGTTTTTAGTGGAATGCCTACCGCAGAATCATTTTCATATCTGTCTAAACTTTATTTCCCAGAATATATTTTTAAAATATTTTCTTTTTCTGGATCNACTATACAATTTATACATCTTATTTTTTCTGGANTNGGNTGCATGGTCTTANTAAGAGNGCTTTTATGTTCAAGANCAGCTTCATTTCTAGGCGCGATAGCATATATGATCACTCCTTTTATGGTCACAATGGCTGTGTATGGCCATGGAAGTCAACTAATGACAGCTGCATACATCCCTTGGGCGCTTTGGCTATCAATTAAATCATGGGAGAAGCCATCATTAATAAATACTGGATCTCTTGCGTTGATATTGGGTTTTCAATTGCAGCGAGCTCATGCCCAAATAGCCTACTATACCTGGTTATTAATTGGTTTATACTTTTTAATTATGCTTATTTATAGCGNAAGAGAGAAAAATGAAAAATTAATTTTATCTAAAAAATTATTGTTTATATTNATAGCATGCATTCTCGGAATTGGCATTTCAGCGTTAATTTATATCCCTGCTGTAGAATACACACCATTCTCTGTTAGAGGAGGGTCATCAAGCGGGGGATCAGATTATAATTATGCAACAGGTTGGTCTTTTCACCCATTTGAAATACTAACGTTTTTCATACCATCATCTTTTGGTTTCGGTGGGCAGGCATATTGGGGATATATGCCTTTCACTGACTATCCAAACTACATGGGCATCATTATCTTACCTCTCGCATTGATTGGAATAATCTATAAAAAAGGAATATTCAAATGGTATTTGTTGTCAGCCACATTACTGGCGTTATTCATATCATTTGGAAGACATTTCAGTCTGGTATATAATTTATTTTTTAATTATTTCCCTTATTTTGACAAGTTTAGAGTTCCACATATGATTTTAATTTTAGTACAATTTAATGTTGCTATCTTTGCTGCTTTTGGTCTGGATAAATTAATTCAATCAAAAAAAGGGGTTATCCCAAAATGGTTTTATCCCACAATTGCACCCTTTGGCATTTTCTTCTTGTCTCTAGTATTCGCTTCCAATACCCTTAAGCAATTTTTGTTGAAAAGATTTACAGTTCCCAGAGGAGGAGATCCTTCTCAAATACAAGCCATCAATTCCCTAAGATGGGATCTTTGGATTTCAGATGCGTGGGTAATGATCTTTTTTATTTTTTTATTTTTTACATTAATATGGTTTTGGTGTAATAATAAAATTTCAAAAAAGGTTTTTACAACATGCGTTATTATATTAGCGTTGATTGATATTGTTATAGTTGATAAGAAGATAGTTGAGCCAAATAGGTTCAGCGGAAGGACCTCTCAATTGATATCCAAGAGATTTGTAAAGGAATATTATCGCCCTGATCCTATTGTTGACTATTTAGCGAATGATAGTCAACAATTTAGAATTTATCCTGTTGGTCAGCTTTTTGGAGATTCTAGGTTCGCCGCATTTGGAATAGAGTCGATTGGCGGCTATCATCCAGCAAAATTAAATATCTACAACGATTTTTTACAAAACACGCAAAACGCAGGCCTTTTACCAGTATTGAGAATGTTGAATGCTAAATACCTGGTTTTGCCGGATGCTCAAAAAATCAATCATCCTGATATTTTTTTGGTAAAAAGAGGGTCTCTTCGAACGTCTAGAGGCGAATTACCGGCAGCTATTTATAAAATAAATAATTATCTACCAAGAGCATGGTTTGTAAAAGATATAGAAAGAGTTGAAAAGTCGAAAATTTGGCAGAATATTACTTCTCAAAATTATAACCCTAAAGATAAAGTTTTTACATTAGATCTAGTTAAAATAGCTCCAAAAGAGCTGGGTCAAATAAGTTCGATTGAGCAATCAATTCATAAAACTACNATAAAAACAGAATCATCTGAAGATCAATTTCTTGTTTTGAGNGAAGTATTTTATCCGCTAAGATGGAAAGCCTTTATNGATGNTAATCCAATTAAGACTTTTCAGGTTAACGGCCTACTGAGAGGGGTAATTGTCCCTAAGGGAATCCATACAGTTCAATTTGTTTACGACAAATCATCGTTTAATTTTGGACTCACTGTATCCATATTAAGTCTGATAGTTTCTATTGGGTTAATTGGATTCGGGCTTTATAGACGAAAAATAGAATGAAAAGATATACAGGTAGCACAACAATAAAGATTGTNCTTCTTTTTTTTGGATTGATATTAATGGCAGGAACAATCTTTTATTCAAACTCTATTGTTGCACAGCTAAGAGAAGATAACAGGCAGATAGTTACAGTTTACTCTAGAATCATTGCGAATACTGTCAATGAAGAAAGCGATGCCAACTTAGGATTTGTTTTTGATGAAATTATTAAAAAAGTTCAATTCCCCATCATTTATACAGACAAATTAAATAACCCTCTTTATTCTAGAAATATTGATCAGGATAAAAACAAAGATGAATTACTAAATCATATTAAAAGCATGAATAAAANCAATAAACCTATTGCAATAGAATACTACAATGCAGAATCTAAAAGCACAATACTTCTGGGGTATTTATATTTTGGTGACTCTATTCTTGTTCAGAGATTGGAATGGTTGCCCTATCTAGAAATAATTATAGTTTTGATGTTTATATTAGTTGGTTTTTTAGGATTCAATTCGATTAGAGAAAATGAAAAACGTCAAATATGGGTTGGTATGGCGCGTGAAACAGCGCATCAATTAGGTACTCCTATTTCTGCATTAATTGGTTGGATTGATAGGATTGATTCCCATCCTAAAGATTCACAGTATATTGCAAAAGAAATGCGTTCAGATATGATGAGATTAGAACAGATTGCAGATAGGTTTAGCCAAATGGGGTCACAATCTCCATTGGAAAAATTGTCTCTGTCTAAGCTAATTGATGGGCAAGTAAAATATTTGAAAAAAAGAATACCCTCTCTTAATAAAGACACCGAATTAAAAATTAAAATAATTGATGATATCTATATCATGGGTAATTCTATTTTACTAAGCTGGGCTTTAGAAAATCTGATTCGAAATGCAATTGATTCAATTAAACAGCAAAACGGGGTTGTTGAATTGATAGTGAAAATCGAAAATGGGTTTGGATGCATTGATATCAAAGACAATGGATTGGGGATAGATAGAAAAGACTGGAAAAATATTTTTATACCTGGTTTTAGCTCAAAAAAAAGAGGGTGGGGTCTTGGCCTATCATTAGTTCAGAGAATCATTAAAGAGATCCATAGCGGCAGTATAGCTGTTAAGTCAAGCTCGGCTAGCGATGGAACGACTTTTCGCATTAAGCTAGATCAGCAAAGATAGATTATTTTTTTCATGGATTTATAGCTAATTTTTAAACATAGAATTGGAGTTAAAATTGAACATATTATTATTTTTACAAGCAGCTCAAGGAGCTGGAGTTATGGCTTATTTCCCCTTCATCTTAATTTTAGCTATTATGTATTTTTTAATGATTCGTCCTCAAGCAAAACGTCAAAAAGAAAAGCAGGCGATGATTCAAGCTTTAAAAAAAGGTGATAAAGTTGTTACTATTGGCGGAATTCATGGGTCTGTGTCGGGATTTAAAGGTAAAGATGGAAAAACTCTCTTATTACAGATTGACTCAAACGCAAAAATAACGATAAATAGATCATCAGTTTCAAGTCTTGCGAGTCAAAACGATTCTCAAAGTGAGTTAATCGAGGAAAAATAATGTCTGCTAAAAGCGTTGTTCATTACGGAAATCCTATTCTTAAAAAAAAATGTAAACCAGTAACCGATTTTAGCGATTTAGACGGTCTTATTAATGATATGTTTGATACTATGTATGAGGAAAATGGTATCGGTTTAGCAGCGAACCAAATTGACGTTGATCTTCAATTGTTTGTTGTTGATATTTCTGATATCGATGAAGAAGGAGAGTCTATCCATGTATTTGCTAATGCTGAAATTATAGAAAGCGAGGGCGAGTCTTGGATGAATGAGGGTTGCTTGTCAGTTCCAGATGTACGCTTAGATGTAAAGAGACCAAACAAAATAATTCTAAAATATCAAGATAGAAACGGTAAAAAATTTACAAATGAGTTTGATGAACTATTAGCCCGAGTAATTCAGCATGAAGTAGATCATCTAAATGGAAATTTGATTATAAACANAGTGTCAAAAGCTGAAAAAATAAGCGTAAGTAAGGAACTCAAGCTTATAAAAGAAAATTCAGTGAAAGCTATGGAATCTAATAAAAGCTCATAAACGTATTAATTTATTCAATTTTATATACCATCAAATAATATGAAGATTATTTTTATGGGAAACCCTCAATTTGCTTGCTCTTCGCTTGAAGTATTAAACAAATCCAAGCATCAGGTGGTTGGAGTTGTTAGTAACCCGCCTAAAAGAATGAAGCGATCAAAAGAAGTTTCATTTACTCCAGTAGGGAATCTAGCAAAAAAACTTAACATAAATTTATTTACAATTGACAATCTATCTAATCCTGATTTGAAGGATTGGATAGTTAGAATAGACCCGGATATTATTATAGTAGTAGCTTTTAAAATTCTCCCTAAGTCTATAACTGAACTTCCTGGAATTATTGCAATGAATTTACACGCTTCATTGCTGCCAAAATATAGAGGAGCAGCTCCTATTCAACATGCGCTAATGAACGGAGACGAGCACACTGGAAATACAACGTTTTTAATTCAGCCAAAAGTTGATAAAGGAAATATAGTTTTACAGCAAAAAATAAAAATTGAATCAAATGACAACTTTTTGACCTTATCTAAAAGAATGTCAAGGCTCGGAGCAGATCTACTAATTAAGTCATTAGATGTTATTGTAAATCCAAAATTTGCTGCTATACCTCAAGATGATTCGCTCGCTACGCTTGCGCCTAAAATACATAAATCGCATGGAAGAATAGATTGGAGCGATACATCGCAATATATTCACTCAAAAATTAAAGCTTTATCTTTTTCTCCAGGAACCTTTGCGGTTTTGAAAGGAAAAAGGCTAAAAATTTATGAATCTAAGTTAACTTCAAAAAAGTCTACTCATAGCCCAGGAACATTAATTCATTCAGAAAATAAAATTATGATCTCATGCTTAGATTATTGCTTGGAGTTGGCAGTGGTTCAATTTGAAGGAAAGAAAAAAATGTATGGAGTTGATTGGTATAGAGGTATTAACGAAAAATCTGGAATAAAGTTTGATTAAAAAAGACAGGTCAAGATTTCATGCCTATAATATTATATTAGCANATGAATCATCGGGACGACAACTAAAATCAGTTAGAAATGACTATTTCAGTACAAATAATCTTTCTTCGAGTGAACGAAGCAGGTCTATGGCTCTATCGAATGAGGTAGTACGCTGGAAGAGAACTCTGGATAATTGGATAGCAAGATCACTAAAAAAACCGATTAAAAAATTACCATTAAAAGTTTTATGTATTTTACGTTTAGGTTATTATGAATATGTCATGGATAGCTTTGTTCCAGCTCATGCAGCAGTTGACTCATGGGTAGAATTATCAAAAAAATTAAAAAATAAAAAAATATCTGGACTTGTTAATGCAATATTAAGAAAAGCAAGTTCTATCAATAAGCATTCTTTAAATAATAGGGGGAATATTGGTTTCCAGTTTTCATTTCAAGATTGGATGGTTGAAAGCTGGATTGAAAAATATGGCCGTTCCAAAGCAATAGAGCTTTGTACATATCTTAATCATACTCATGAAGTTGATTTGAGGGTAAATAAGTTAAATCCAGATATTAAAAATATATTAAATGAAAAAAATATTAAATGGGATTTTAGTCCTTTTTCAAAAAATTTCATTAGAATTAAGTCCGGACTAAGAAAAATTTTGTCAAGTAAAATTTACTCAAAAGGTGCTATTTTTGTTCAGGACAGAGCAGCCGGCGCAGTAGTGGAAATCTTGGATCCATTGCCAGGTGAGGTAGTTTTAGATGTNTGTGCAGCGCCAGGAACAAAATCAATTTATATTCATGAAAAAATGAAGGGAGAAGGTCACCTCTTCTCATTTGATGTTAATCAGNCAAAAGTAGATAANGCTTTACGTCAAACTAAANAAATGGGATTAAATATAAATTGGNGTAAATCGGACGCAACTATAGATAAATACCCTAAGGCTGATAAAATTCTGATAGATGCTCCTTGTTCTGGTACAGGTGTAATAGCTAGAAAGCCTGATATAAAATGGAGGAGAAATATCGAAGATATAAATAAATTTGCCTTACTTCAGAATAAGATGATAAATAATGTTTCTAAATTTTTGAAGAAGGGTGGATTTATTGTTTATGCGACTTGCTCCTTACAGGAGCAAGAAAACTGGAATGTAGTAAAGTCATTTCTTAAATTTAACCCTAACTTTAAACTTGAATCTGTAGAAAACAAAATACCTCAACAATGGTTGAATAGTGAAAACTGTCTTGAAACTTTCCCTCCAAGGGATAATGTCGATGGAATGTTTGCTGCAAAGATAAGAAAATGTTAAAAAAAATAATTAATTTTACAGTATCTCTAGTAGCTTCATCTTTATTGATTTTCGTTGTTTTTGATTGGTTAATCATGCCGATATATATTCGAAAAGGAAATAGTATTGTAGTTATGAATCTGCAGGGAAAAAACGTAAGAAAAGCTCTAAAGCAATTAGAATCTGAGGGATTTAAGGGTGAAGTATTTGATACGCTTTATACATCTAAGTTTGACCCCGAAACAGTTATTGATCAATACCCTGTTTCTGGGAGCAAGGTTAAAAGAGGAAGAACCATACGATTAAAAGTAGCTCAGAAGGAAAAAATGCTTATAGTTCCAAATCTTGTTGGGCAATCAAGAAGAAGTGCTGAGATATCTCTTCAGCAAATTGGGTTAAATATAGATACTGTATATACAGAGTATAATCCTGATTATCAAAAAGGAACTGTTGCTTGGCAGTTTCCTAAGTTTGGCGATCAAATCAAAANGGGATACGGATTGCAGTTGACAATAAGCATGGGTCTGCCCCCAGATTTTTTTCAAGTTCCTCAATTATTTGGTCTAAGTTTAAATAATGCCAAGAAACAATTAATTAAAGCAAAGTTTCGTTTAGGAAAAGTATCCTATCAACAAAATGAAGACCTAATTCCATATACTGTTTTAGACCAATCAATTACACCTGGAACCGTATTGGATGAATCAAGCAAGATAGACTTAGTTGTAAGCATTCTTGATTTACAGGATATTTTTGATAAACTTCAAAATGAAAAATGATAGCGTCGCATGAATATTACCGCAAGCTTACTCATATTTTTAGTTTAGTAATTCCTTTTTCATACTGGTATTTAATTCCTAATAAAAACAGTGCTAGTATTGTCATAACAATTTTTACGCTTCTTTTTATTTTTTTTGACTCGCTTAGGTTAAAATCAAATTTGATTAAAAGTTTATTTAGATTATTTTTTAATGAAATGCTTAAAGATCATGAATTAAAAGGAAAATTTACTGGTGCTACATGGGTAATGATATCTTCAACAATTGTTATATTAATCTTTTCTAAAAATATTGCAGTTATTTCTATCGCATTTTTAAGTATTGGTGATACTGTTGCCGGTTTATATGGAAAATTTTTTGGAAGAATTAAGATAGGCAACAAAACTTTAGAAGGTTTTTTAGCAGGACTTTTTTCATGTTTGATNGTATCATATTTTTACACTCCTATTCCATTATATATNTCTGCAACTGGCGCTTTTTTTGCTATGCTCNTTGAAATTTTACCACTTCCTTTTGATGANAATCTTAAAATTCCAATAGCTTCAGCCGCTGTAATGTCACTATTAAGTAGCTTAAATTAAATGTCTTTTTTATTTCCAGCGGTGCTTTGGGGTTTATTAGCCTCCTTCATACCGTTAATTATCCATTTGTTTAANCAAAATACAACTAAAACTATAGAGTTTTCATCGATTCAGCATATTAAAGCACTAAAAAACGAATCAATAAGAAAGCTTAAAATTGCTCAATGGATTTTAGTGCTCCTAAGGACTCTTATAATAATTTGTTTAATATTAATGTGCTCAGGTCCAATACTGCTTAATAACTCTAAATGGGTTCCAAGCGCGAAAGAATCGGTTGCTGTTGTAATTATTGACAACTCTGCTAGCTTAGGTGTTGCGAAAAATGGCATATCTTATCTAGATAAAAATATTTTGCTCTTACCAAAAATATTTTCAGTTTTTGAGGGTGTAACCAACCTTAATATTTATCAAACAAATCCGCCAAAAATGCTTTTTAGTGATTTTATTGAAGAGGGTATTAGCGTTAATTCTGAGAACTGGAAAATTAAACAGTCTATGGGAAGAGATAATTTATGGTTTTTTGCTGACTCAATCCTTCAGCTTATCAATAGCAACACACCAAATAAGGAATTATATATTTTAAGCGATTTTCCAGTAACTCCTCCATTAAATTTTATAAATAATTACGATGAATGGCAATTGTACTTTAATGAAAATGAAAAGTCCTTAAACAATATATCAATAAATACAGTTTCTACAGTTAACCAAATGAAATTACCCAATCATCTTTTGAAATTAAATACTCGAATTGAAAATTCAAGTATTGAAGAAAAAAGAAATATTCCAATTGAACTATATTTAAATGAAGATAGAATTGGTCAAATTGTTTCAAGCTTCATGCCTAATCGATATAAGGATTTTTTATTTCAAGCATATCCAGGTAAAAGCGGAATTATAAAAGGTAAAATTGAAATTATTAAAGATGATTTTATTTTTGATAATGTCAAAACATTTGAAATATATATTCCTGAGAGGATTTCTTGCAAAGTTATTGCATCGGATATCAATAAGTCTGCATTCATCAAAACAGCTTTGGAGTCAATTAGCGGAAAAGATAGGTTCTTAGATATCGAATTGAGAGAAATGCCCTCAATCGACATGCTTTACCTTGATCAGACAGATGTTTTGTTTTTGCTTGACCCTGCCAATATATCTGTCAAGGCTATTCAAGCATTAAAAGTTTTTCTTCAGAAAGGGGGATCAATATTTTGGATAAGTGGTCAAAATTATGGCAATATTGATAGCGATGTTTTAGAAAANCTAAATCTTCCTATTTTTCAAAAATTGATTTCTACTGGTTTAGATTCTTATTTTACAACAGANATTGTAAATAGAGAAAATCCAATTCTCCAAGAACTGAATCTAAGAGACCCAGAATCATCACTTCCTAAAGTTTATAAGTATAATCAGGTTAAAATAAAAAAAAATCAAAATCAAATAATTGCATTAAATAACAACGACCCCCTTTTAATTGAAATTCAATCAAATTCTAGTCAGATTCTTTTTCTAACCTCGCCGATTGATCTAGATTGGAATAATATTGGACTAAAAGGTATCATTGTACCATTACTTCATCGTGCAATTATTTTAAGTGCAGCTGATGAATATAATATAGCATCGGTAGAAGTAGGTTCGATTAAAAAAATAAAAGTTCCAAGTGAGCTTATAAATGAAAAATGGAAATTAATAACCCCAAGTAAAAATGAAATACTTGTGATTCCTAATTATGAAAAAGAACGTTTAGATATAAACGTTACCGATGAGTTAGGATCTTACGATGTTTATGTTAATAATGACTTTTTCACAGCATTTTCAACAAATCTCTCAAAATTTGAATCTCCAAAAATTCGAGCAAATCTTAATGAAATGGTTAACAGTTTTCAATCAAAGAATGCCAGTATTCTTTTAGAAAATCAAGATATAGTAGAGTCAATTAAATCTCAGCGTCATGGAAAATCTTTATGGAGAATTTTTTTAATTATATCGATTTCTTTGTTTTTAATTGAATCAATAATAAGTAGGCCAACCCAAAAGGAACTTAGTAATTGATTGAAAAAAAAGGATCCACAATTTCTACTGAAGATGCATTTTTAGTCGGAGTTGTATTTGGAAATCTTAGCTCAAACAAAGTTAGCGAGCACCTTGAAGAGCTTGAACTTTTGGCAAAAACTGCTGGCGCGAATGTAGTTCACANGTATACCCAAAAGCTGAATAGAATTAANCCGTCTTTCTTTATTGGCCCNGGAAAAGCTCAACTTATAATTGAGCACGCAAAGAGCCTAAATGTTAAATTAATAATTTTTGATGATGAGTTAAGCCCTGCTCAAATCAAAAATTTTTCAAATTTATCTAAGAGTATTAAGGTTATAGATAGAAGCTCTCTTATTCTTGAAATATTTTCTCAGCACGCTAAAACAAAAGAAGCAAAAACTCAAGTTGAACTAGCGCAGCTTGAGTATATGCTACCTAGACTTACAAGAGCCTGGACTCATTTAGAGAGACAAATGGGTGGAATTGGAACTAGAGCTGGAGCTGGAGAAACACAAATAGAAGTTGATAGAAGGTTGGTTAGAACAAGAATATCAAATCTTAAAAAAGAGTTGGATAAGATCGATAAAGAAAGAGAGACTCAAAGAAAAAATAGAAAAGAAAATTATAAGGTTGCCCTAGCAGGTTATACAAATGCAGGTAAATCAACTCTAATGAAAGCTCTCTCTGGATCAAATGTTTTTATTCAAGATCAATTGTTTGCAACTTTAGATACAACAATTCGCTCCGTTGAAATTGATAAAAGTCATACAATATTGCTTAGCGACACTGTCGGTTTTATAAGAAAACTACCCCACAATCTTGTAGCAAGTTTTAGAAGTACACTCAAGGAAGTTATTGAATCAGATCTTATTCTTATTGTTCTCGATTCATCAAATGAATATATATATGATCATATTAAAACAATAACCAATGTACTTGATGATATAGGTGCAAAAAATCAAACACAAATAGTCTTAAACAAGATAGATTTAATTAAGTCTAAATCCAGATTTGAATTCTTAAAAAATCTTTTCCCAAATGGAATATATGTATCCGCATTAGATCAATTGAGGCTAGACTCTTTAAAAAAATCAATCACTAAAGCTATGGATAAGGACCGGATTGTAACTGAATTAAAGCTTCCTTACGATAGACCAAAAGAGATTGCTTTTTCTCAGCAAGATGTTGAGATAATCAAGAGAGACTATAAAGATGACCATATTTTTTTAAAAATAAGAGGATCCGCAAAAAAAATTGATCAAATCAAGGTTATGGTTAAAAAATAAAAAACCCCGAATAATCGGGGTTTTTTTAATACCATAGTATTGATTTCAGGATCCGTATAAACACGGTAGAGCTCTCTCTATTTAGCAAACTTCCTTCATCCAATTAAGGAAAGGCCTGTTTTTTAAATACAGAAGTTTTACTCTAGGATAAAAGTTGAAGATCCTGAAATTCAAGCACTATAGTAAATTTTTAAATAGCAATTAAGATTAAGTTATTTCTAAATAAAATCAGTAGAAAAAGATCTATATATTTTTCAATTCTCCCTCCGAGGAAGCAACCGCAACCGCAACACTTGCATCACCNGTAACATTTGTTACTGTTCTAAGCATATCNAAAATTCTATCAACACCTAAAATTAAAGCTATACCAGCGCTAGGAACAGAAATTGCTTCAAGTATAATTACAAGCATAATAACACCAGCACCAGGTACAGCTGCAGTACCAATTGAAGCAAGAACAGCTGTTAAAACGATCGTTAATTGAGCACCTAAAGTAAGATCCATCCCAAGTGTTTGGGCAATAAACACTGCTGCGACAGCTTGATATAATGCAGTTCCGTCCATATTTATTGTAGCNCCAAGCGGAAGNACAAAGGATGAAACTTCTTCTGANACACCTAATTTCTCTTCGCACCTCTCCATGGTAACTGGNAGTGTTGCTCCNCTAGAGCTTGTTGAGAATGCGAGAAGTTGTGCAGGAGCTAGNCCTTGATAGAATTTTTTAATTGACATATTAGAAAATAATTTTAATACAATTGTATATGTGATTAGTGTTTGAAAAGTAAGGCCGACAATAACTGCAAACATATAAAAACCAAGGGCACCTAGCAATTCTAAAACATTATTCATATTATTACCAGCTATCGATGTAATCGTATCAGCTATTAAGGCAAAAACACCGTATGGTGCTAATAGCATAATATTATCAACCAGCTTAATTACAAGCTCATTAATTCCCTCGAAAAAATCAAGAACTGGCTTAGCCTTAGTTTTATTTATTTGAATGAGGGCAATACCTATTATTATTGCCACAAATACGACTTGAAGCATATTCCTATTATTAGAAGCTGAACTAAAAAAGTTGCTTGGAACCATATCTACTATTGGCTGGAGCGCGCTTCTTTCTTTTACTTCTTCTGCAGCTTCAATTCTTCCCGAAACTGAAGACTGATAAGTATCTTGTAGTTTTGATTTCATTTCATTTGGAACGGTTGCTCCTGGCTGTAGAAGGTTAACTGAAAGAAGGCCAATGGTAACAGCAACCGTTGTGGTTGCAATGTAAATTGAAATAGTCCTGCCACCAATTCTGGATAATTTTTTTAAATCGGAAAGTGACGCTACCCCCGTAATGAGGGAAGAAAGAACAAGAGGTACGGCAATCAATTTAAGCAAATTGATGAATATTTNTCCAAAAGGTGAAACCCAATTTGAAACAAATAAACCCCAACCTTGTGTGGCGGCAACTACCCCAAACAAAAGGCCCGTGGCAAGACCTATGATTATTTTCCAGTGTAATTCGAGCTTCATAATTAACCAAAAATTAAATTAATTTTTTTCAAATACTACAATACCATTAATGTAGTTAATAATTAAAACTAAATTATCAATAATAATGGTATAATTAAAATTAACTTTAAATACTTTTAATTACTAACTTTCTACTACAAATGATTTACTTATCAATAATCCTAATCTACCTTTTGACCTTAGTGGGGCTAGGATTATATAAAGCTAAAAAAATTAAAACCCANTCTGATTTTGCAGTTGCGGGCAGAACACTNACCCCATGGATATTAGTNGGTACAATGTTAGCTACATGGATGGGAACCGGCTCTATTCTTGGTAATGCTGGCAAGGCCTATGAAACTGGCTTAGCTGCATTAATACTACCTCTTGGAGGAGTTTTAGGCGTAATTGTATTAACACAGATTGCTGGGAAAGTTAGAGCCTATGAAAAGTTTACGGTTCCAGAAATTTTAGGAGATAGGTTTGGCGCTGCAACAAGAGTTCTTTCAGTTATTGCGCTTGTCATTGCATATATGGTTATTGTTAGCTATCAATACAATGCCGGAGGTGCAGTCATCTACACAGTATTAAAAGATGTTTTGCTTAATAGTTCTGGACAGCCTTTGATCTCTATACAAACTGGAACAATCATAGCAGCAATATTTATTATTTTTTATACTATGCTAGCTGGACTGGTAAGTGTTGCTTACACTGATGTAGCAAATGGTATAATCATTCTTGTGTCGTTCATTATTGCAATTCCAATCTTTTTTATCAAAGCAGGGGGTTTGGAGGGGATGGCTATTTCTTTTTCGGAAATGGGTAAAGTCGATCANATGAATTTTTGGGGTGTTTATTCTACGATGGATATTATAAATTTTTGTCTTCCATCATTTTTATTAATTATGGGCGATGCAAATATGTACCAAAGATTCTTTGCAAGCAAAGATGCAAAAGGTGCAAAATCTGCTACCAAAACTCTAATTATAGCTGTACTAATTGCTGAATTAATGATTATTATTGCTGCCTGGGTAGCTTCAAGCATGATACCAGATGCCGAAGTAGGTAAATATGTTTTAATATATGCTTCCCATGAATTTTTACCACCTTTTATTGGGGCNATCATGATGACGACAATAGTTGGAATTATAATTTCAACAGCTGATAGNTACTTATTGGTTCCAACAACAACGCTTATGAGAGATATATATCTCAATTATTTTGANAAAAATGCTAATCAGAAAAAAATTGTTTTCTTNAGTAGGGTNNTGGTTGTTGTACTTGGTATAATAGCTTATGTTGTTTCTTTGGGTTTTGCAAAATCAGCAGGGTTTTTTGAAAGAGCTTTATATGCTTACACTATTTATGGTGCAGCCATTACACCAAGTCTCGTTGCAGCTCTTTTCTGGAAAGGAGCTACAAAAGAAGGCGCTATATCATCAATTTTGGTTGGTACTTTAACAACACTTCTATGGAAAGAATCATCATTCATCAAAAATATTGTGCCAATTAATATTTATGGAAACATGGATGAGGTTTTACCCGCTATAACTTTTTCTGTGGTCTCGCTTATTATTGTTAGCTTGCTAACCAAGAAAAAAACATCAAAATAAACTTAATCCAATTTTCGTCTGTAATATTCAAATTGCTTGCCGGTTCCTTGCCAATTTTCCACTTTATTTATTACTTCAATATTTCCAGTGAAATTTTCGGATATACCTTTTATGACATGCCCGGTAACATATTCAATCTGATTTAATTTCTCAGCTTTGCTTAAGAAGACCTTTTTGAGTATTTTTGCGTAGCCATTCTTTCTAAAGTCCTCTTTAATAACAAATGCGTAAGTGTAGATAGTATTTTTTTTACCATAATTCTCTTCTGTTCTTACCCAAGGTTCTTGAGCTAACGCTTCAAGGGGAATTCCAATTATATACCCTATAATATCTTCCCTGAAGCGAGCGATGAAAGGTATTGATTCAGGGTGATTAAAGTATTTAGTAATTGTATTTTTTGTAAGAACAGAGTGAGAGCCATAATTTTTCTCCAGTGATTTTGAAACACGTATCAATCCCTCAAAATCTTTATCTTGGGTTTCTTTCAGGTATTCTATTTGAAAAACACCGCTTGAGGCAATAATAGTTGAAGAAGAATTCATTTAATTTGATAAAAATTAAGTTAATTAATTCAAAGTTAAGTTAAAAATTATTACTTATAATTATATTATTCCCTTTTTGAGGTTCTCTTTATCTAGAGCTAGATTCTGGCATGAATTCATTTAATTCTCTACTAATAAGTGCAGTAAAAAATAAAAAAAGCCATCTTTGTATTGGGCTAGATATTACCCCTGAAGGCATACGTAATAAATATGCTTCAATTGATGATTTAAAACTGCACACCAAAAAAATTATTTCTGCTACGGAAGATTTGGCTGTAGCCTTTAAACCCAATCTGGGGTTTTATGAAAGATGGGGTTCTCAAGGTTTTAAATGGCTAGAAGAAACAATGAGTCTTTTTGCAGAAGAGACATTGGTTATTGGTGATGCAAAACGAGGGGACATTGGTAATACTGCAAAACAATACGCTAATAGCCTTTTTCGGCACTTTGGTTTTGATGCTGTTACATTAAGCCCTTATATGGGTTTTGATTCAATTGAACCATTCTTATCAAATCCAAAAAAAGGCGTATTTATTTTATGCAAGACATCAAACCCTTCATCCTCGGATTTTCAAAATTTATCATATAATGATAAAAAACTTTTTGAATTAGTAGCTAAAAAATGTTTCGAATGGAATCAAAATGAAAATATTGGGCTGGTAGTGGGAGCGACTGTTCCAGAAGAAATAGTTGAAGTGAGAAAAAATGCTCCAGGTCTACCACTGCTTATCCCTGGAGTTGGAGCTCAAGGGGGGAGTCTTGAGAAAAGTATGGAGTATGGAAATAAAGACGGAATTTCACTGATAAATGTCTCTAGAAGTATTATTTTCTCATCTGACCTAAGTGAGAAATCAATGCGTTCTTCAGCAAAAGATTACGTAGATAAAATGAGAGAAATAATTGATGAATAGTGAAGAATATATAAAAATATTCAAAGATTCAGGCGCACTGCTTGATGGGCATTTTATTTTGACATCAGGTAGGCATAGTTCTTCATATTTTCAGTGTGCAAAATTATTACAATATCCAAAATATCTTGAATTGTTTTCTAAAAATATAGCCGACCATTTCAAAGAAAATGAAATTGATTTGGTTGTTTCACCTGCTATAGGTGGTATTGTTTTGGGAACTGAGGTTGGTAGATTATTAAGAAAGCGTACTGTTTTTGCGGAAAGAGTTGATGGCGAGATGAAATTGAGGAGAGGGTTTGAAATAAAAACTAACGAGAAAATTCTAATTGTAGAGGACGTTATAACAACCGGAGGCTCAGTAAAAGAGGTTATGAGATTAGTGCAAAGCTTTGGTGCAGATATTATTGGGGTTGGGGTTATTGTTGACAGAAGCAGTGGATCAGTCGTTCTCCATGAGAACCAATTGTCTCTGGCTGCATTGGAAGTTAAAAGTTACGATTCGAGCGATGTCCCATCTGAATTAGCAAGTATACCAGTACAAAAACCAGGTAGTAGGAGTTTAGTTAAATGAGAAAAATATTTTTAATAATTATTTTTGGAGTAATATTTATGAGTTGTGCAAAAGAAGATAAAGTCGCCATTATATCAACCCAATTTGGAGATATGGTTGTAGAATTCTATGAAGATGTTGCCCCTATGCACGTTGAAAGCTTTAAGGCTTTAGCGGACGAGGGTTATTTTGATAAAACAACATTTCACAGAGTAATTCCAGGCTTTGTAATCCAAGGTGGCGATCCTAACTCAAAAGATGATAACAGAATGAATGACGGTACGGGAGGAAGAGCTGGTAAATTTTTTGGGATAGGGCGTGAGAATGACCCAAATTCATGGACAATACCGGCTGAATTTAACGACAAAGACCATGTCAAAGGAACGCTGTCAATGGCGAGATCAAAGGACCCAAATAGCGGTTCCAGTCAATTTTTTGTTTGTCACGCAACTACCCCTCAGTTAAATAATCAATACACAGTTTTCGGTCAAGTTATTGAAGGTTTAGATATTATTGATCAAATAGTATATTCAGATACGCCAAGAAAGCAAAACCCTAGCTATAGAGGTCCAGATGGCGATAATCCTATTGAAAAAGTTGAAATGAAAGTTAAGCTTGTAGGAAGAAGTGAAATCAAGAATGACTAAGGAACTTATACTTTCATTTTTCATTATTATAATATGAAACTTTTCGAGTTAATTCTTAAATGATCCAAAAAAGTATAGCCATTTCAGCGTTCCTTTTTAGTTTGGTTTGGGCTCAGTTTGAAACGCCTGTAATTCTCAGCGCCTCTCAAAAAGAGGATGTGCGATCAGGAGAGGTAGCTACAATAATCGTTAAGGCAGAAATGGACGATGAATGGAGGATTTACGCTCTAAGAAATCAAGGCAAAGGGCCCGTAGCTTCAAAAGTCACTATATCTGGTGACATTGTTAAAGATATAGGTATGGTTCAAGAAAAAGAGCCATTAGTCAAATATGACGATGCTTTTGAGACTACAACACGAACTCATCATGGAGGAACATCGTTTCAAGCGCCTTTTTTAGTAAAAGACGATGTGCTACCAGGAAAGCATGTCGTCAAAGTAGCTGTTTTATATCAGGTATGTAATGCAACATTATGCTACCCTCCAAACAAAGAATCTCTTTTTATAAACGTAAATATTGTTGAAGGATTACCTAGGGATGGGTTTGTTGCTATGGTGTCAGATAGTGAATCTGTGCTTGATAGCTCTGGAAATATAAATTTAGATGCTGCTATAATGGAGGGGTTTTTCCCATTCATTCTGCTTGCTCTTTCTATGGGGTTCTTATCTCTATTAACTCCGTGTGTATTTCCAATGATCCCAATTACTGTATCTTTTTTCATAAAACGTGGGGAATCAAAAAAGGGATCCCCTCTTTCTAATGCTTTAATTTATGCGGGAGGTATAGTTGCTACTTTTTCCTTGCTTGGTTTTATACTTGCGCTGACATTAGGCGCTTCGGGGGCAAATCAGCTCGCTGCAAATCCATGGGTAAATCTATTTATTGCATCTTTATTTATTTATTTTGCTTTTTCTTTGTTTGGTATGTATGAAATTGACATTCCAGATAAACTTAAACAGTTGTCACTTCGTCAAGAGAGTAGGGATGGAGTCATAGGTACAATATTTATGGCAGTTACTTTTACACTTACAAGCTTTACTTGTACCGTTCAGTTCGTAGGGCTTCTTCTGGTTGCAGCATCGCAAGGTCAATGGTTTTGGCCAATGATTGGAATGATAGTTTTTAGCTCAGCTTTTGCATCGCCCTTTTTTCTCCTTGCACTTTTTCCACAATACCTTGCAAATCTGCCGAAGTCAGGAGGTTGGTTAAACTCAACTAAGGTTGTAATGGGCTTTTTAGAATTGGCGGCAGCTTTCAAATTTATAAGTAATACGGATTTAGTTTGGGGTTGGGGCTTTTTCTCACACAACATAGTTTTAGCTGTTTGGGCAGTTTTAATGATTCTTTGCGGAATATATTTACTTGGAAAAATCAGATTTCCCCATGATTCACCAGTTGAATTTTTAAGTGCCGGTAGATTAGTAATAAGCACGATCTTTCTGGTCTTTGGGCTTTATTTATCTTCAGGGCTTTATGGACAACGACTACACGGTTTGATTTATTCATATCTTCCGCCTCAAATGAATCTCGGTGACCCTGGAAGTTCTTCAAGCGCAGTTTC
Source organism: Fidelibacterota bacterium TMED108 (assembly GCA_002172545.1). Lineage (GTDB taxonomy): Bacteria > Fidelibacterota > Marinisomatia > Marinisomatales > TCS55 > TMED108. The sequence goes on from NHFJ01000017.1 coordinate 47,570, forward strand.
ATATCATGACGGCTTAACATGGTACAAAGATTTAAATGAAGCTTTTGAAGTCTCAAGGTCTTCAGGACAACCGCTTTTTGTAGATTTTACTGGTTACACATGTACAAATTGTAGATGGATGGAGGTAAATGTTTTTATAAAACCTGAAATTAAAGAAAGATTTGAAAAGATGACCTTGGTTCAGTTGTATACTGATGGAGGACCAAATCACAAAGAAAACCAAATTTATGAAATTGAGCGATTTGGAACTGCAGCGTTGCCTTATTATGTTATTTTGACCCCAAATGATGAAGTTATTAGTACATTCCCTGGAATGACGAGAAATATTAATGACTTCATAGACTTTCTAGATTCTGGACTTGAGGGATGATATACGTGAAAATTATAAAAACCTTTATGTTTGTTTGTGCTATTTCAATTTACAGTTGCCAAAAAACGCAATCTATAAAAGAAGTAAGCCAGCCTTCAAATCTTTCGATAAAAACTGAAAAGAATAAACGGCCCGAAAGACCTAGCTACGCTATAAAGGCTCCTGACTTTAAACTTAGGACCGTTAAAGGTAAGTTGGTCAACTTAAGTGACTTTAGAGGAAAAGTCGTCTTATTAAATTTTTGGGGAACTTGGTGTGGGCCCTGTCTTCAAGAAATACCAGATTTTAATAAGCTCTATTCTAAATACAATAAAGATGGGCTTGAAATACTTGGAATAACTGTGCCTCGATATGGACCATCTGAATCAGATAAAGAGCTAATTAAATTTATGAAGCGATGGGATATGGACTATACCATCTTAAAAGANATCAATGGCTANGAAACGCAAATGGTTATGATTGANTATGGGCAATCTCTTGGAAGGCCAATTACTGGAGTTCCCACAACATTAATTATTGATCGCGAAGGGTATATTGTTAAAGGGTATCTTGGGCCAAGATCAGAAAACGTTTTCTATAAAGATCTTAAGCCGTATCTTTAAAAATTTTGGAACCTTAATATCTGTTCTTCATTAAATTCCTTAACTAACTAAATGAGTACTATGAAAAGATTTTTTGTTTTTAGCTATTTCATTCTTTCCCTATCAACNCCTTCTATGGCTCAAAATGCCATCTTAAAACAATTTAGTGATCAATTTGCTGATATTGCTGAAAAGGTAAACCCAGCTGNAGTCACAATATTAACTGAAAAGAAAATCGATCTTAGTCAATCTAACAGAAATTCACCGCAAGAGGATCTTTTTAGATTTTACTTTAATCAGCCTAGGCAAAGAGAATATAAATCTTCAGCGATAGGATCAGGAGTAATACTCGATGCCAAAAATGGATATATTATTACNAATAATCATGTTATTGAAGAAGCTGATGANATAACTGTTAGGCTCTTAGATAAATCTGAATATGAAGCATCTGTTATTGGAAAAGACCCCAAATCTGACCTTGCTGTAATAAAAATAAAAGCGAAGAATTTATCCGACATTGAGCTTGGAGATTCTGATGTGCTAAGAGTGGGTGAATGGGTAATAGCCGTAGGAAGTCCATTTTCTTCAAATTTAAGCCATACTGTAACTGCTGGAATAGTATCTGCAAAAGGCAGAGGTAATATCATCCAAGGAGATATTTATGAAGATTTCATCCAAACAGATGCNGCAATTAATCCAGGAAATAGTGGAGGCGCTCTTCTCAATTCATCTGGTGATCTAATTGGAATTAATACTGCGATATATTCTAATGGATATGACAGAGGAAATCAGGGCGTAGGCTTCGCAATACCATCAAATATGGTAAAAAAAGTTATGTCTGACTTAATTAGTTACGGCAAAGTTGTAAGATCCTACATAGGTGTACAAATTCAACCCATAAACGATTCGGCTGCGAAAGCATTAGGGTTAAAATCAAGCATGGGAGCTCTAGTTGCAAGTGTAATAAATGATGGTCCTGCAGATAAAGCTGGAATTGAAACCGGTGATGTTATCGTTGAATTTGATGGCATGTCTATTAAAGGAGTTGACCACTTAAGAAATAATGTTTCAATTTCAAAACCAGACACATACTACAATTTAACTGTTATTCGTGATAGTAGAAAAAAGTCATTCAAGGTCAAACTTGAAAAAATGCCCAGCGATGACCAGTTAGCTGAAAGCACCCAAACTGAAAATGTTAACGAGCTAGGTATGGAGGTTGGGAACATTAATTCTTTTAATCGCAGAGAATATAATCTNGACGCACAAGATGATGGTATAGTTGTGACAAAAGTTTTAGTTGATGGCCCAGCAAGTGAAGCTGGTATACAGATTGGGGATCTTATAACTAGAGTTGGCTCCAGACGCTGTAGATCAGTAAAGCAATTTGATGCTCTGGTTAAAAATACCAAACGAAGAGGCATGTTAATGCTTCATATCAAGCGCGATGGTAATGCTCAATATGTTACTCTTGATCTAAAAAAATAACAACCTTTTGATATAAATCTGTTATTTTTTCTNAAAGCTTTTCCTATTTGCNGTGCAAGAGCAATTGGGTTAATTTTGATTCCTTAAATCGTTACATATAAGCCATGATTAAACGCGTAGAATCAAAAACAGACTTTATCAAAATTGAGCATAAAATTTTAGATTTCTGGAATTCCAATTCAATATTTGAAAAACGTCGCAAATTAAACGAGAACAATGAGCATTGGTCATTTATAGATGGGCCAATTACTGCCAATAATCCTATGGGTGTTCATCATGCATGGGGCAGAACGCTTAAAGACTTATACAATAGATATAAATCAATGAATGGTTATGATTTACGCTATCAGCAAGGATTTGACTGTCAAGGTCTATGGGTTGAGGTTGAGGTTGAAAAAGAGTTGGGATTTAAATCTAAAAAAGATATTGAAGATTTTGGTATCGAAAAATTTGTAAAAATGTGCAAAGATAGAGTTANGAAGTATTCAGCTATCCAAACAGAACAATCAAAACGGTTAGGTTACTGGATGGATTGGGATAATTCTTATTTTACTATGTCTGATGAAAATAATTATACAATCTGGTCTTTTTTAAAAAAATTATTTGACGAGGGGAATATTTACAAGGGTTCTGACGTTGTGCCTTGGTCAGGACGTTCAGGAACTTCTTATTCGCAAATGGAGATTATTGAGGGTAGGAAACTGGTATCTCACAAATCTGTTTTTGTTCGATTCCCATTAAAAGATAAAAAAAATGAATACCTTTTGGTATGGACCACAACTCCTTGGACACTAACATCAAATGTTATAGNCGGTGTTAATGGAAATTTAGANTATATAAAATTACAAACTCCTGATGGGTCAATTTACTATCTAGCTGAAGAAAACCTTGAGTTTGCAAGACTNGATAANCAGTATAAAGAGAAAAAGCAATGGATTGATGGTTTANCTAANCTCAAAACTATTTCCCAAATATTTAAAGAAAGAGGGGGTTATAAAATTGTNGGCAAAGTTCAAGGCAAAGATATGGTTGGNTGGAAATACAGTGCACCATTTGATGATTTAGATGCCCAGGCAGAACTAGGTGGATATCCAATTCGAAACGATGATTTAGCTAATGAGAGTAAATGTGGGAAAACGGAGCATAGAGTCATAGACCCCGGAAAAGACAATTTAGGTAGCGATATTGTTGTTGGTGGNGAAGGAACAGGCATCGTTCATATGGCTCCTGGATGTGGAGATATTGATCATAAAGTAGGTAAAAAGCTTAATACAGTTAGCATTGCACCTCTGGATGAGGAATCTAAATTTTCTAACAAATTTGGCTGGTTGAGCGGTAAGAAGGCTACCGATAAAGATACAATAAACGAAATTATAAGCTATTTGAAAGAAAACGATTATTTAATCTATGCAGAGGATTATCCNCACATATACCCTCATTGTTGGAGGTCTGGTGACGAGCTAGTCTTTCGACTAGTAGATGAATGGTATATTAATATGAACTGGAGAAATGAAATAATCAATACTGTTGACGATATAAATTGGATACCAAGCTGGGGATCTGATAGAGAAAAAGAATGGCTCAATGGTATGGGCGATTGGATGATATCAAAAAAACGTTTTTGGGGTCTTGCGTTACCAATTTGGGAATTTGAAGATGGAAGCTTTTACGTGGTTGGCTCTAAAGAGGAACTAAAAAAACTATCAATTGAAGGATGGGATGATTTCGAAGGCAAAAGCCCTCACCGCCCATGGATTGATAAAGTTAAAATTAAACATCCAAAAACAGGCCTTGTTGGCTCAAGAGTTGAAGATGTTGGAAATCCTTGGCTTGATGCGGGGATTGTACCCTTTTCAACTCTAGGTTATAATGATAATAAAAATTATTGGGAAAAGTGGTTTCCAGCTGATTTTGTAGTTGAATCTTTTCCAGGGCAATTTAGAAATTGGTTTTATTCTTTACTAGCTATGTCCGCAAAACTTGAAAATAAAGCTCCTTTTAAAAATTTACTCGGGCATGCTTTGGTTAAAGCTGAAGATGGTAGGGAGATGCACAAATCATGGGGTAATGCAATATGGTTTAACGATGCTGCTGAAAAAATGGGTGTTGATGTAATGAGATGGATTTATGCCTCTCAAAACCCAGAAACAAACTTGTTATTTGGATATGATCGTGGAGATGAAATAAGGAAAAAATTAATTCAACTCTGGAATTCTTATTCTTTTTTTGCAACCTATGCATCGGTTGATGGTTTTAATCCATCTAAATTAGAATTTAATGCAGATGATCTAACTGTCATGGACAGATGGATTTTATCAAAATTAAATGTGTTTATTCTAGATTCAGAGCAGAATTTAGAGAGTTATAGGGTTGACGCTCTTATGAAAAAATTTGATATTTTCTTAGATGACTTATCAAATTGGTATATAAGAAGAAATCGTAGAAGGTTTTGGAAAACCGAAGATGACAAAGATAAAATAACCGCATATTTTGTCCTTTATAATGTTTTACTTGATACAATCAAAACTATGGCACCTATTATTCCTTTTGTTTGCGAAGAGATGTATCAAAATCTTGTAGTAGGTGTTGATAAATCTGCACCTGAAAGTATTCATTTGTGCAATTACCCTAAATCAAACAAGGACTATATTGACGATGACCTAATGGAAAAAGTTGATGTTCTTCGTAAAATAGTTGAATTTGGAAGATCGGCTCGAAGTAAATCAAATATTAGAATAAGACAGCCTTTGAGTGAATTAAAATTCAATTTAGATAACGATGAAATTGCAGAGTTTATTTTTTCAGAGCAAGACGTAGTCATGGACGAATTAAATGTAAAGTCTTTGGTTAGAGCTAAATCAGAATCTGATATACTATCGTATAGGGTTAAACCCAACTTACCCGTTTTAGGTCAAAAATACGGAAAAGATTTAAAAAAGATAAATCAACAATTAAATACTACTAATGATTCTAATGTTCTAAAAGAAATCAGAAAAAACAAAAAATTCAAAATCGATGAAAATATTTTTATCATTCGAGAGGACTTGCTAATAGAGCAAGACTCTGTTGAAGGGTGGACTTGCGGAGGAGATGATAGTGTTGCTGTTGGTCTATATAAAGATTTAAGTGATGATCTTGTAAAAGAGGGTGTAGTTAGGGATGTAATTAGGCAAGTGCAAACTATGCGAAAAAATGCTAATTTCGCCGTAGAAGATCGTATTAAGATTTACATGAATCTAAAAGGAATAGTGGGTGAGTCAATTAAAACATTTAAAGACTTACTCATGAGCGAAGTTTTGGCGGTTGAAATAATTGAATCTAAANATGGGGGTGAATTTTCAGGTTCTTTTGAGCTTAAGGATCAGGTTTTCACTGTTGGTNTAGAACGAGTGACAATTGAAAGGGAATAAAAATTGGTAAATAAATATTCAAAAACAAAATTAGAAAAATTTAAAAAAGATATCTTAAAAAAGATGGGTGCAGTTTCAGAAGATATTGAGACTATAAAAGAGGGAATAGGCAATGCTTCAAATAAACAAGGTGGAGTAACTCCTGATTCAATTTTTAGCGTTCACATGGCTGATGCTGGTACTGATTCTCATGAACAAGAAAAGAGTTTTATGCTCATGAATCGAGAGAGCGACTATTTTAAAAATTTAGAAGTTGCTCTCGAAAGAATTGAAGAAGGCGTTTTTGGTGTTTGCAAGATTTGCGGTAATCTCATTCCTGAAGAGAGAATGATGGAGGTTCCTAATGCAACAAAATGNGTCCAGTGTAAAGAAAAAGAAAAACTTGGTTTGATATGAGAGTATTGTTTGTAAGCGCCGTTTTGGTACTTGCAGACCAAATATCTAAGACTATTGTCGTTAGGACAATGTCTTTGTATGAATCTATCCCTGTTATTCAGAATTTTTTTCATTTCACCTACATCACCAACGATGGAATGGCTTTTGGAATAGAATTCCCATTTGGTTATTTTATTTTTTCTGCAGTATCAATACTGCTAACATTNTTTCTCTTTTGGTACCTTTGGTCTGTTNGAAATCATTCTATTGTAATTCGATTAGGNTTAGCTATGATTATAGCTGGCGCTATNGGAAACTTAATTGATCGCCTATTTCTTGGTGAAGTCATTGATTTTTTAGATTTTATGATTGGTAATTTNCATTGGTATGTTTTCAACCTTGCTGATTCTTACGTAACAGTTGGAATGACCTTAATTTTAATTGANAGTATTATCTTAGAAAAGAAAAGAGAAAAAGCTCAATTGTGAGCAAATATACAATCTCGGCAAGTGATGGCAAAAACCAAAGACTTGATAAATTCTTATCAGTTTATATATCTAAATCNAGTAGATCTACGATTAAAAAAATGATAAATGAAGGCTTGGTCTTTGTTAATGGCGAAATAACTAAACCAAGCTTCATACTTGATGGAAGTGAAAAGATATCCTATGATTTGATAGAAGAAAAGGAAAAATCTGAAAACTTAACTCCTCAGAATATAGATTTAGATATTATTTATGAAGACAATGATATTGTTGCAATAAATAAACCTGCTGGCATAACTGTTCATCCTGGCGCAGGCCAAAATGATGGTACTATAGCCAATGCATTAGTTTTTCGTTTTAACAGTCTTTCAAATGTAAACGGTACGATCAGACCCGGTATAGTTCATAGACTAGACAAGGACACATCTGGAGTCATGCTTGTTGCAAAAAATAATTATNCGCATGCAAGTCTATCAAATCAATTTGAAATGCGGTCAATAAATAAAGAATACAAAGCAATCACGTGGGGATTATTTTCTGATGAAAAAGGCGAAATAAATTCTTCAATANCTCGAAGTAAGAGGGACCCAACATCATATATTATTGATAGCAATGGAAGGAATGCGCATACCTCATATGTTTCCAAAGCATTGGGTAGTTTTGCAAGTGAAGTAGTTTTTCATCCTAAAACAGGAAGAACTCATCAAATACGTGTACACTCATCAAGTATAGGTAACCCCATTTTTGGTGATAATAAATACGGTGGTGGTAAAAGCAAATCAAAAGGATATTTACCTGAAGTATCAAAAATTCTCGAGAATTTGTTAAAAAAAATAGACAGACAAGCCCTTCACGCTAAAAGCATAACTTTTACACACCCATCAAGCAAAAAAACGAAAACTATTGCTGCTGAAATTCCCAATGAGATCAAAATACTNAAAAAAGAATTAGCCTCACTTTATGCCTAACGCTATTTTTAATTCTTTCATTATCTACCTCAAGGAGGAAAAAGGTTTTTCTGAGCACACGGTAAAAAGCTATAAAAACGATATTAACAAATTTTTGATTTACTTATCAAAAGGCAATATGGAATTAAAAAAAGTCACTAAGGAGAATATTAGAGATTTTTTAGCAAATCAGTACGATGCAGGTTTATCAAAGAAAACTATCGCTAGAAGGTTGGCAAGCATTAAATCATTTTCCAAGTTTTTGTTTAACACTGATTTTATTACTAAAAACCCAACTATTTTTCTTTCAACTCCGAAAGTCGCTAAAAAATTACCAAGCTTTATTGATGAAAAAATTATAGATGAGTTGATGAGTCAGCCTGACTTGAAGACAGAAAAAGGCCTAAGGGATAAAGCTATTTTAGAATTATTTTATTCTACCGGAATGAGGCTTAGTGAGCTAATTAATTTAAATATTGGGTCTGTAGATGATAAAAACAGCCTTATAAAAGTTTTTGGAAAAGGTCGGAAAGAACGTTTGATTCCATTTGGAAAAAGGGCGAAATTTAGTATTGATGATTATTTAAAAAAAAGAGCTTTGGATTGGAATGCGGCCTCGAGCAACATACCGTTATTCGTAAATAGTAAGAATGAGCGTGTTCCTAGACGAACAATACAAAGAAGAATCAGTAATTATATTAAAATGATAGCAACTGGAAAAAGATTAGGTCCTCATGCATTACGACACTCATTTGCAACACATCTTATGAACAGAGGTGCAGATATTCGTGCGGTTGGTGATCTACTTGGACATGCAAGCCTCTCTTCAACCCAAATATACACACACGTAAAACCAGAAAAGATGAGAGAAGTTTATAAACAATCCCACCCGCGTGGAGAAAAATAGGAAAAATTATGATTACATCTGGAAAAGAATTGCAGCTTGATATGCTAGGTTTAAATAAAATAGATGAAGTTCATAGAAACTTGAGCGTTGAAAGCTTAATTGAAGAAACAGTAAAAAATGGAGAGGGTGTCATTGGTCCTCGTGGAGTAACTATAGTTGATACGGGTAAATTTACCGGAAGATCTCCAAATGATAAATATATTGTTGAAGAACCATCTTCATCTGATAAAATTTGGTGGGGATCTGTTAATAAAAAAATTGACGAATCAATTTTTGATGAGTTGTATTCAAGCGTTATTGATTATTATAACAAAGATAATTCAAAAACTTATTTATTTGATGGATTTGCTGGCTTTGACCCTTCTCATAGTATTAATGTGAGAATTATTGCTAAAAGAGCTTGGCAGGCACATTTTGTAAATAACATGTTTATTCGTCCACAAAATAGTGAATTAGACAACTTTACACCTGATTTTACAATTATCAATGCTTCTAGCGTTCAAAATAAAGCATTTAAAAAGCACGGTATGAATTCTGAAACATTCATTATTTTTCACCTTGGCAAAAAAATAGCAATTATTGGTGGTACAGAATATGCTGGTGAAATGAAAAAAGGTATTTTTTCAGTCCTTCACTATGTTCTTCCTCAAAAAGGAATCTTATCCATGCACTGTTCAGCAAATGTAGATGAAGATGGGTCAAATGCTGCGATTTTTTTCGGTTTAAGTGGGACTGGTAAAACTACCCTATCAACAGATCCAAAAAGACCTTTGATAGGTGATGATGAGCATGGGTGGTCAGATGATGGCGTATTTAATTTCGAGGGTGGATGTTATGCTAAGACGATTAATCTTAATCCTGAAGAAGAACCTGATATTTATAATGCAATAAGGCGTGGAGCGTTGCTTGAAAATGTAGTTTATGATCCACATACTAAAATTGTTGATTACAATGATAATTCAAAAACTGAAAATACCAGAGTATCGTACCCCTTAAACTTTATTGAAAATTCTGTTTTCGCTAAAGGAAAACCTGCCTTAAGTGACCATCCCAAAACTATAATTTTTTTAACATGCGATGCATATGGTGTCATACCTCCTGTATCAAAACTTACATCAGAGCAAGCAATGTACCATTTCATCAGCGGTTATACCGCAAAAGTCGCTGGAACAGAGCGAGGAGTAACAGAGCCAACCGCTACATTTTCACCGTGTTTTGGTGGTCCATTCTTAACTCTTCATCCTCTAGAATATGCTGAGCTTCTTAGGAAGAAGATGAATAAGTTTAATGTCCCTGCATTTTTGGTAAATACTGGTTGGGTTGGTGCCAGCGCTGAATCTGGTGCAAAACGAATCTCATTACCAATTACAAGAAAAATAATTTATTCTATTTTAGACGGCACTATAAATAATTCTAGTTTTGAAGTTGATCCTTATTTTGGTGTTCAAGTACCATTGAACTTAAATGAAATTGATAGCTCAATATTGATTCCTTCAAATGCATGGAAAAGTAAAGAAGATTATGTAAAAACCGCTGAAAACCTTGTAGATAAATTTCAGAAGAATTTTGCAGAATATAATATTGATGACGAAAAAATTCAAAATGCAGGCCCAACAAAAAAATAATGATAATTGTAGTTTAAATTAAAGGGTGTAATTTTGCCCTCTATTTTAATAAGAGGAATTAATGAATAAGTTTACGTTTACATCAGAATCAGTATCTGAAGGACACCCTGATAAAGTTTGCGATGCAATTTCCGATGCAATATTAGATGAATATCTAAAGCAAGATTCTAATTCTAGGGTAGCATGCGAAACATTAGCTACTACTGGAACAGTTTTCGTTTCAGGGGAAATAACATCATCTGGCTCAATTGATGTAGAAAAAACAGTCAAGAAAACTTTAAATGAAATTGGCTATAATGATGAAGCCTATGGCATGGACCAAAAGAATGTTAATGTAATTTCAATGCTTGACAAGCAAAGCCCAGAAATTGCCCAAGGAGTAGATGAGGGTTCTGGGTTACATGATGAGCAGGGTGCGGGCGATCAAGGTCTTATGTTCGGATATGCATGCAATGAGACAAAAGAATTAATGCCCTTACCAATCCATCTATCTCATAGATTGGTTGAAAAAATGAGCGTATTAAGAAAAAGCGGTAAAATTCCATGGCTTCGACCCGACAGCAAGTCACAAGTATCAGTAGCTTATGAAAATAATACGCCTACTAAAATAGAAAAGGTTGTTATCGCAACTCAGCATGATGATATGCTTGATAGGTTTAATAATGAGGCTGAAGAGCATAACTTTGTGAAACAGGAGATCATTAGTCATGTCATTAAGCCGGTTTTAGAAGAGTCAGGTTTCTCATACGATGAAGACTTTATAGTTAACGGTACTGGCAGATTTGTTTTTGGTGGTCCAGAGGCTGACACTGGCTTAACAGGTCGTAAAATTATTGTTGATACCTATGGTGGGTATGCTCCGCATGGTGGTGGCGCATTTTCCGGCAAGGATCCGTCAAAAGTTGATAGATCAGCGGCTTATATGGCAAGATATATAGCTAAAAATATTGTAGCAGCGAAAATTGCAGATAGATGTGAGGTTCAATTTTCATATAGCATAGGTGTTGCAGAGCCTACCTCTTTTTACGTAAAAACATTCGGAACTGGATCTATTGCAGATGAAGAGTTAACTGAAATTGCAAAATTAGTATTTCCATTAAAACCTGCTGGAATAATCNAACATTTAAAACTTAAGCATCCAAGATATCAAATCACTTCATCTTATGGACATTTTGGCCGTGAAGATGATTTATTTACTTGGGAACAAACCGGTATGGTTGAAACTTTAAAATTAAAATTAGCCGAAAGGAATTAATTATGTCTTTAGCAGAAAAGACCAAACAAGACCTCTTACCTTATAAAGTGAAAGACCTAAGCCTTTCAGATTGGGGTAGAAAAGAAATTTTATTAGCAGAAGCAGAAATGCCTGGATTAATGGCTCTAAGAGAAGAGTATGGTGCATCAAAACCCCTTGAGGGAGCACGAATCGCTGGATGTCTTCATATGACTATTCAAACTGCCGTTCTCATCGAAACGTTGGTAGATCTTGGAGCTGAGGTTTCTTGGTCTTCATGTAATATTTTTTCTACTCAAGATCATGCCGCAGCAGCTATTGCTACTACTGGAATTCCGGTTTATGCGTGGAAAGGTATGAACGAAGAAGAATTTGATTGGTGTATTGAACAAACTTTATTTGCATTTAAGGATGGAAAGCCATTAAATATGATATTAGATGATGGTGGAGACTTAACCAATCTTGTATTAGATAATTACCCTGAGCTTGTATCAAGTATTAAGGGTTTATCTGAAGAAACGACTACAGGTGTTCATCGTCTTTATGAAAGAGTAAAGAATGGAACACTTACAATGCCAGCGATCAATGTAAACGATTCAGTTACTAAATCTAAATTTGACAATAAATATGGTTGCCAGGAATCACTAGTTGATGCGATTAGAAGATCAACTGATATCATGATGGCAGGTAAAGTAGCGGTTGTTGCTGGTTATGGGGATGTTGGTAAAGGTTCTGCAGCGTCACTTAAAGGTGCTGGAACGCGCGTAATCGTAACAGAAATTGACCCGATCTGCGCACTTCAAGCATCAATGGATGGATTTGAAGTAAAAAAATTAGAAACAGCGATCCCTGAGGCAGATATTGTTGTTACAGCTACAGGAAATAAAGATATTGTTCGAGGTGAGCATTTTGAAGCGATGAAAGATAAAACCATTGTATGCAATATTGGTCATTTTGATAATGAGATAGACATGGCCTGGCTTAATGAAAATTATGGATCTAGCAAAGATACAATTAAACCTCAAGTGGATAAGTATAATTTGAATGGGAATGACGTCATTGTTCTTGCAGAGGGTAGGCTTGTTAACTTAGGCTGCGCAACTGGACATCCGTCTTTTGTTATGAGTAATTCTTTCACGAATCAAACATTAGCCCAAATAGAGCTTTGGGAAAATAGCGATAATTATAAGAATGAAGTTTATCTGTTACCAAAAATTCTGGATGAAAAAGTTGCAAGACTACACCTTGACAAGCTTAGTGTTGAACTAACTGATTTAAGGGAAGATCAGGCAGATTACATAGGTGTAAAGACCGATGGGCCCTTTAAAACTGACGATTATAGGTATTAATCTTCAGATATAACTCAAAAAAAGCTCCGTTTAGCGGAGCTTTTTTTTTGTGGAAAACGTGTATACTTTAATCCAATTTATAAAGTGTAAAATTATCATCTTTGAATAGATATGATTAAAGAAAAAATTTATACCAACACCAAGCGCACTTTCAGAGGGCTATTTGTCTTTATTTTCACTCTATTAATTAGTTGTGACCTTAAGAATCCAACATCATTTAAGATGCCAACTTGGTTCTTTGATCTAATGTTTCCTCTAGTTCAGCAGAAATATTCTTTAGAGGGAATGGTTGATAATAAGCAGATATTTTCAACTCCTGATTCACTGGGAATGCAATTAATGTTTGAAGGCGTTTTCCCTGATACTTCTATAGGTTCTGATATATTAGAAATAGGTCTTGATAAGTCTATAAAATTCTCAACACCAAAATCTTCTGGTCCAAATTTTTCTTATTCTCTAGATACATCAATCGTTATTAGAATTCCTATTGCTCCCGGAAACAAACTTACAAACAGTAGTGGAGCTCAATTTGATGTNCCNCCNTCNAGCGACCANATNATGAATCTTAGCGATTGGAATGCCATAGCNGGATCAATTTCACCNTCTCAAAATATAGAAATNCCAATTCCATCNATTCCNTCAGATCANCTTCCAGATATNATAGAATCAATAGATAGNTATACAATNAGAAAAGATTCNGGAGGTANTGCNAGCANTTTTACGTCAAAATTNACAAATAATGGTATTCCAAGTAGNATTACTAACGCTGATGCAAAATTAAAAACTGAGATTAGTTCNTCGGAAAAGACACTAGCNGANCATCTTGACAGTGGAAATATAATAAGTGGAAATAATACTACAAAANCTACATCGTTGAGTGAAGATAATTTGGGNACAAANCTTCTTATTCCTATAGGATTTTCTTTATCTAATGTGAGTAGCGGATTTTCTTTTGAAACATTAATTAATTTTACTGGTACGAATTCAAATAAAGCCCCGAGCAGTAGCTGGCAAAAATTTACAACTGTTAAATCAGGGGCATTAAACACAATTACTTTAAAAATAGGAAATAATGGAGCTGCAGATTGCTCAGGGACAAAAATCGATATATTTANGGAGGATAAGAGTCCTGGTAATGCTTTGTCAGAAAATAAATTTATTGGCTTATCTCCTTTGGTTTCATCTAGTGCAGCAACTATACCTAAAGACACTGACCAGGAGCACGTTTACTCTTTTCCAGCTACTCCACTTTTAAGTGCAAACACTGTATACTATTTAGCATTTAATAATGTTAATGATTGCGGTTCCCTTTTTACACCTGTAAGTACTGCTTTCATTGATGGAGGGGCAAATGGCTCTTTTAATAGACTGTATCATATTATCACAATGAAGATTGCAGGAGGAAATTTAATTACGATTGAAAAGGGCGATAGTGTTCAAGCAAATATTGAAATTGCTTTGAAAATAACAGGAATTGATTCAGCTGTTGCTAGCATTGCGGAGACTGAAATACCCTTAGATATCCCAGAGATTTTGTTTCCCTCTGTAGCTGAAATTTTTTCGGGTAAATTAAAATCTCCAAGTNCAGCTGATGTAAATGAGATTAAAATTAATAAAATTGAGAGCGGTTATCCGGCTAATGTTGATTTTCTAATGAACTTTAGAAACTTTAAGCCCACTGCTGGAAAAGACTCAGTTAAGGTCGATACTGCATTAAGAAAAGGTGTATCCTTTTCAAAGATATACAATATTGATGGGTATACTTTCTACAACCCAGCCGGTCAAGATTCTTTGATTTCTAAACTTAATATAGAGACATCCGCTAAGCTTAAGTCTCAAAAAACCAGTATTCCTTTAGATGGATCAGACTTTGGTGGTATGGAAGTAGATGTAGGAATGAAGGGGTTGCATTTCGAATCCCTTGAAGCAAATGTTATTCAAGAGTTCCCGCCAACGGAGTTTAGTATTGCTGGAATGCCCTTAGGATTTTCAGGTATGAAGTTTGTTGATACGAAGCTTGAGATAGAAATGAATAACGGAATAAGGTTGCCGGTAGTGCTTGATTTTGATATGGTAGGCGTGAATCAAGAAGGTGATACATCGAAAGTTAACGCTCTATCTACGCTTGGAAGTCCCTCTCAAAAAGGAGATACCACTAAAACAATTGTTCGACTAAGTGATCTTGGAACTACAACTTTAAAATATAAAGCTCCCGCATCAATACAGTATTATGATAGTACTACTATAGCTGCCAAAAATAACGAGACCACAATTGTCGAGCTCATGTCTTCTAANCCTGCAACCTTTACAGTAAAGTCCCGCGCTAGAATTGATGGGAGAGGAACACTAGAAGATGGGATGCACATTGGCGGTAAGTACAGAATGCTCGCTCCTTTTGANGTTATAATGGAGCCAATGACATTTATTTCTGTTACCAATACCCCTGTTCAAGAAATGAATTATGAAAATAGAAATCGTATTCGATCCACTCTGCAATCTGCTAGCATGCTTTTTTCAGTTGAAAATAAAATCCCCATTGCGGGCGACTTATCTATGTTAATGTCAAATCTAGAACTTTTTCCTTTAGATACCACAGTTTCTGCTCTGAGAAATTTTAAAGATTCTTTGGTTGTTAAGAAAAATTGGTTAAGTAGTGATAGTGTTTACATTGTCTCAAAGTGCGATAGTTTGAATCCTGCATCAAGCAGCATATTTATTTTTGACGTAATGACAGATTTTTCTGAATGCATAAATGGTCTGTCGTATTTAGTTAAAAGTTCAATGGGTTCAGATACAGTCATCTCATATGTTGATACACTATTAAAAATACCTTTACCTGAGCCAAAAAGTTTTCATGTTGTTACTAACAGCGGAGTGCATGCAGGTCAAGTAAGAGAGGCGGGAACNATAACGTATTCAAGTCCCTTGTCTAAAGAAAGAGTGCGATTAATGACAGATCCAGGGCAACCTTATATGGCGCCAAGATTTTTTCTTAAAGGNTCTGATGGTAAAANGGTTTATTTAACTACAGGAGATTANCTAGATATTAATTCAAGCGTAACTTTTTCATTAAGCAGTACGGGGATGGGTGCTCCAGCGCCAAACGAAATAGTGATAAAATTTCCTAATGGAGGAGAATCGATTGATAAAGATACAGAAGTATCTATTAAATGGAAGACGTATGGATCTATTCCTAAAGTTGATTTAGCGTATTTTTCAGGTAGCGATCCAGATATGGAAAAAGATGATGGCTGGATAAATATCTCTACTGAGATAGCTAATGCAGATTCTTTTTCTTGGACACCTAGCTCTACAACAGGATTGACTTCCGCAAAAGATAGTTTAAGAATTAGAGTGAAATCCTCTGATGGGAAAATTCGTGATATGTCAGGATGGTATTTTTCTGTAACTGAAAAAAGCAGCTCTTTTGTATCTGGTGATAATTCTAACGCTACAATCCTAAAAAAGCTATTTGAAGAGTGATGCGCAAAAAAATAATACCATCCCTTTTATTATTATCGATACTATTTGGACAAAAAAGTGACCCTAGAACCGTTGCGCTTGCGGGTGCAACTACTACTATTGCAGATGGAATTTATGCTGTAGGCTACAATCCTGCATTAATTGCCTACCAAAGAGAAAAACCGTTTATGATGCAAGTTGGTGGCTTTGATTTAGGGTTAAATAATAATTATATATCAATGGCCAGATTAAACTTTTTAAGTGGAGATACTTTAGATTCAGCAGAAAAGACTGCAATTTTAAATCGGCTTGAAAACAATGGAGGTTTATCGTTTAAGATGAGCGGTCAAGCTGCTCTCCCTGCAATAAACTTNGCATCTGGTAATATGGCAATCACATCAAACCTTATGTATTTTAGTTCTTATACAATGCCNGCAGGAATGGCAAGGCTCATTCTTGAAGGAAATGCAAATAATCCAAATATTGATATGACATTTAATTATGAAATTATGGCAGTTAATGAGACATCATTTTCTTTCGCGGTTCCTTTTGATTCATATGCTTTGGGTATTTCAATAAAATCATTGCAGGGGTTGTTGTATATGGGAATTGATCCCGATTCAAGCAAGGCAGACTTTATTACTACTCCTTTTGCAGTGCATGGCTCGGGTAGATACTATATTCGTTCTGGTGTTGGTGGAAAGGGTTGGGGCCTAGATTTGGGAGTTGCAACTAAAGAAATAAATGGAATGCGCTTTGGTGTTTCATTAATCAATGCATTTGGAGTCATCAAGTGGAACGAACCATCATTTATTAAAGACGTGCTTGCAGGAAAGGATAAAAAATTTGGGAATAGCGATGATGTATGGCACTTTAAATGGGGCGGCAAAGCACTTTCTGACTCCGTAGCTGCTGTGTATACTTATAACATAGATTCGCTTAGAGCCGATAATTTATCATCTCGAACAATATTTTCCAGTAATTCAGATGTGGTATATAATCTTGACGAAAATGGAAAACCTAAACCTTTTAACATTAGATACCCTGCTATTTTTCGAATGGGAGCATCATATAAAAAAGATGCGCTTTTAGTTAGTACTGATATTACCACGGGTTTTGAAAATAGATTGTATGCTAACTCAAGATGGCGATGGGCAATAGGTGCAGAACTATATCGCTATCCAGTTATGCCTCTTAGATTGGGTTTTGCCTGGGAAGGAATGGATCGAACTGAACTCGGAATGGGTATTGGTTTCCATGGGGGACCTGTAATGATTGATTTAGGTTTTTCATTTAAAAGCGGTATGTGGGTTCACACAATGAAAGGTTTTAATTTTTCATTAGGATTCACTATGACTGATTTTAAAGGAAGAAAAGCGAAAGAAGGTAAAGATTCTAGCGGACCATCACCACCGTTAGAAAACTCAAACGACGAAGCGAGTCAAGATTTAGAAGGTTCACTTTCGAACGAAAATCAAGAGCAAGATACTCCCGATAAAGAATAGAACATTTCCCATCCAAGCAGCAGCAATGGGGGAGGCGATCCCGCTGTACCCAATCGACATTCCTAGTTTTATAAAAACATAGTAGATAAAGATCACAAAGATTCCCATTCCCGCACCAAAGGATAGCCCACCTTTAGGACGAATAACTACTAGTGGAATTCCAAAAAGAACAATTATAAAATTGGTAAATGCGAAAGATATTTTAAAGTACCTATCGACCTCCCATTTAGTGCTATCTACCCCATTCTCTTTTAACTGCTTAATACGAGCTGTAAGGTCACTATAGCTCATTTCATCTGGTTTTTTTGATTGCTGGGTAATATCATCAGGTGAAAAATTAAGATTCATGATAGTATCATTTTTTGAGATTATGGTATTATTTACTGCTCCATTGGTATCAAAATTTCTGATAGAATAATTCTTCACATTCCACACTTTCAATGAATCCAGCCATTTAACAGTTTTTGCATCCATTCTTTTTGTCACGCTACCTTTGTCTAGTGAAATAAAAGTGATATTGTTTCCAGCATTTGTTTCAGGCCTAAATCGTGCGAGTGAGATATGATTCATCTCGTTTTTTTGCAAAAATATATTCCGAATTTCTTTTTGAGTGCGTACGCGCGCCTTTCTTTTCATGTATTCTCTTTCAATATCGTAGCGCGCCTTATTTCCTTTGGTCACCCATCGATTATCAAGTTCAAATGAAATTAAACTCACAATAAATCCAATTGCAGTTATAGGGATTGCGATACGGTACAGGCTTATACCGTTTGATTTCATTGCTGTTAGCTCATTGCGTTTTGCAAGAATACCTACTGTGAAAACGGTTGATATGAGCATTGACATGGGAAGGCCGAGATTAATAAACCACGGTACTGCATAAATATAATATGTAAATGTTATTCCTGCTGGTATCGAATTGTCGATGAAACGATCCAGATTTTCAATCAAATCAACAACTAGAATAACTGAAACAAAGCCCATGAGTGTCATGGATAGCGTTGATAAAAATTGACGAATGATGTATATGTCTAATTTTTTCATTTAAAATATGATAGTAATTAACGTATTAATTTCACTATAATTCATAATATTTAATGTCAAAGAAATGAAATTGTTCGAATATTTTGAATACACTGTTTCTGCGTTCGCAGGGTTTATGTGGGGACTACCTCTTCTCATATTATTATTGGGTGGTGGTATTTATTTTTCATTCTATAGTCGGTTTGTTCCATTTAAGTACTTTCGCCATGGAGTTAAAATACTCTTTGGTAAATATAACGATCCTAATGACCCCGGTGAAATTACTCATTTTCAAGCTTTAACGAGCGCATTAGCTAGTACAGTTGGGTTGGGTAATATTAGTGGAGTTGCTATTGCTATCCAAATGGGTGGACCTGGAGCATTGTTTTGGATGTGGGTCAGCGCTGTTGTTGGTATGTCCACGAAATTCTTTTCATGTACCCTAGCGGTCCTTTATAGAGGTAAAGATGATCAAGGAAACTTACAAGGTGGGCCAATGTATTATATTGAAAATGGTCTGGGTAAAAAATACAAACCTCTTTCTGTAATGTTTAGTTTAGCGGGTCTTGTGGGTTGTACCGTTATGTTTCAATCTAACCAGCTAGCAGATATCATTCGCAATCAAGTATTTATTCCTAACGGTTGGTTCGAAAGCAATGTGATGATGGGTAACTTTGTTCAAGGGATATTTATGGCTATTTTGACAGCTTTAGTCATATTTGGGGGAATTACCCGAATTGGTAAGGTTGCCTCTTTTATGGTACCAATTATGGTCGTTTTATACCTTCTGTCTGGATTATTAGTTATTTTTAATCACATAACTGAAATTCCATCTCTTTTCAAATTGATTGTATACGATGCGTTTACTGGTGAAGCGGTGATGGGGGGAGCGGTAGGTGCAGTTATAATTGCTGGTGTCAGGAGAGCATTGTTCTCTAACGAAGCAGGTCTTGGAACCTCGGATATGGCGCATGGAGCTGCCCAAACAAAAGAACCTGTTCGTGAAGGTTTAGTGGCAATGATTGAACCTTTTATTGACACTATTGTGGTATGTACAATTACCGCTATGGTTATTTTAGCTTCCGGTGTTTGGCAGGACGATAGCTTAAATGGCGTTACTATGACAACAACAGCTTTTATAAAAGAGCTTGGAGGATTTGGTAAATTTCTCCTCCTTGCAGCTGTTTTAACTTTTAGCATTTCCACTATGATGAGTTATTCTTATTACGGTAGTAAGTGTAGTGGGTATCTTTTTGGTACAAAAAGCATCTTCTACTACAGATGTTTCTACATTGTCACAATTGTAATAGGGGCTATGATCACTATTGAAGTAGTAATCAACCTAGTAGACGGCATGTATGCTCTAATGGCAATTCCTACTGTAGTAGGGTCAGTTTTACTATCTGGAAAAGTAATGGAGGAGGCTAAGCGCTACTTCTCAACGCTTAATTAGCGGCTACTTTCGAAGCGAACCTCCGAGCAATCTCGCGTAGATCCAGTGCCATCTCTTTCAAAGCATTTTTCTGAAGTCATCTCACCTTTTTTGTAGCTATCAACGCGCTGTTTTTCTTGGTTTAGCCAAAACCATTCCCATTTCCCCTCACGTTTGTCAGCTACGTATTTGCCTTGCCATGCTACAATATCATCGCGATTACCAGGGGGATTTTTGTAGTATTCGATCCAAACACCTTCTTTTAATCCAACTTTGAATGTTCGTGTTCCCATAACACTTCCATCAGGGAAGTACCGCACCCAATCTCCATGCTTCCTGCGATCTTTATAAGAAGGTTCTTCTTTAACTTGTCCATTGGAGTAGTATTCGTATTCAAATGAATCGTAGAGAACACCATCTCGCCATTCCTCAAAACGCTTCTCTTGGAACTCATTCCAAAATGTCCATAGCAAATCTTTTACATCTTCCTTGTAAAGGCCCTCGGCACGCGGTCTTACAATTATATTCTCATACCATTCTTGGTATTGGCCATGTTTTAAATCATTTTCATAATTTGTTTCAGAATGCCTTGTTCCTGTTGAGTCGTAAAAAACGGACCAAATTTTTACCTTCAAACCTTCTTCGTAATGAAAGGTGCGCCACTGATCACCATTTTCAAAAAACGAATCCCATTTACCATCAAATAAGCCATTCTTACTAAAGCTTGGTTCCTCAACAATTTGCAAGTTGTCATAGCGTGGTTTTTTAACTACTTCAAGATTCATATAGTATGCATAATCGTAAAGATCGGGATCATCAATTATTTTAATATTATCATAGTATTTAAAATCATAATCTGTCACGAGGGTGTCCTGATTATAATATGTATAATTTTGACGCCTATTATCTGGGTAGAAAGACATCCATATTTTATCTTTCTTGCTTTCATCGTATGAAAAGGTCATCTTTGTTTCACCGTCTTCATAGAATTGCTCCCATTTACCATCAAATAATCCGTTTTTATTAAATTCAGGTTCTTCCTTTATTTGCAGGTTCGCAAAATAGGTAAAGTCGTAATCGGTAACGAGTGAGTCTTGTGTGTAAAAAGTATAATTCTCTCTGCGGCCATCTTGGAAGTAGGACATCCATATTTTATCTCTTTTTCCTTCATCGTAAGAAAACTTTTTAGAGGTTGCTCCATCAATATAAAACG
Organism: Fidelibacterota bacterium TMED108; assembly: GCA_002172545.1. Classification (GTDB taxonomy): domain Bacteria; phylum Fidelibacterota; class Marinisomatia; order Marinisomatales; family TCS55; genus TMED108. The sequence goes on from NHFJ01000017.1 coordinate 68,976, forward strand.
ATTCCCATTTTCCATCATATAGGCCACGATCATTGAATCCAGGCTCTTCTACTAGTTGCCAATTTGGATAATATTTAAACTGGTAATCGGTTATGGTTGAGTCCATATCAAGAAAAACAAATTTATCGCGCCTTCCTTCGCTATCGTAATACAGCCATTTTTTGTGACGGACCCCTTCTGTGTACGATCCTTTAACTATATCGGTACCAAGACTGTCCCACTCCTCAAATCTTCCTTCTAGAATATCCTTTTCGTATGTGAGACGTTGGTAGGCTTCTCCATTGGGCCACCAAAGCGTTGTTTTTCCATTTCTCAAGCTATCCTTATAGGTTATAGTTTCAGTTATAACGCCTAACGAGTCAAATAATTCGGTTTTCCCATCCAGCTTATCATCTTTATAGCTAGCAAAACGTTTTGAGTTGCCGTTTGCGTAGTATTCTTTTTCCATGCCATCGAGCTTATTGTCTTTGTAACGAGCTAAGCGTTTTGGGTTGCCGTTTACGTAGTATTCTTTTTCCATGCCATTACGAACACCTTTATCGTAACGAACTTCAAAAATCAATACCCCTGTAGAGTCGTAGCGAACTTCATCTCCGTCTTTTTTACCTTTTTTATAATCCATGGTGTAGCGTGTTGACCCGTCTGCCCAGTATCCAATTCGTGTTCCATCTAATTGACCTTCTTTGTTGAATGAAGGGGGTTCTTCTTTTATTTGTCCGTTTGGCCATTTTGCTTCGGTATATTCCGCGACTAGCTCGCCAAGGGTATAGTAATGAAATACTTTAAATCTATCTCTATCGTAGAATGTCCAGATTCCATCTGCGACACCTTTTTTATATTGCTCTTCACGCATCCACGCACCCTTTTCATCGTAGAATATCCAATTACCTTTTGGGGTGCCGTTCTTATAGACTCGAACTACTTTTTTTGTACCGTTATCATGCCAACTGGTCCATTCTCCATCTAAGCTATCTTTTTTATATGTGCGCTGTTCAATCAGCACTACTCCTTCAATAAATTCCTTTTGTAATCCATCCTTAAGGTTCTTTTTGTAATCCGTTGTTATATGAAGCGTTCCATTGTCATTGAAGTCGCTGGCAACACCCTCAAGAATACTTTTTTTGTAAGTCTCAGTCTTTTTAGTGGTTCCTACACTATCGTAATATGTATATAGTCCTTCTATTTGGTCTTTTATGAAGGTGTAGTGGGTTTTTAACTGACCATTCGGGTGCCATGTTTTCCAGTCACCTTCCCGCCTTCCTTTGGCAAAGCTTGAAAACGTTTTTTTGGTACTGTCTACCGTAATGGTAAAATCTTGAA
>NHFJ01000018.1 GCA_002172545.1 Fidelibacterota bacterium TMED108
ATAGTGGATAGAACAGCACCCACATCAGCACAGGTAGGCACAGTTACAGCTGTAGGTGGAACTGTGGTTGCAGCGTACTGGAATAGTACCAATTCTAGCGTAGATGTTTTGGTTGATTTTGAAGATAGCGATGTTTCTTTGCAAAGCGGACAAATAGTATTAACTGGCTCTGAAAATGATGTGGGGTATACGGATTTTGGAGATACGCTTACAATATCTGCAGGTATATATTCAGCAGGAAAAGCAACTGTTTCTGTTAATAGCACAATTGATGGAGCTGTTTTAGGTTTTGAGGAACTTCCCTTCTTTTCAGAAGGGGACGAGGTCCGTTTTAGAGCAAAAGTTTTAGATAGAGCTGGTAATGAAACTCACTTTACAGTTAGCGCATCTACTTTGATAGTAAAACAAATTTTACCAACAGTTACTAGAGTAACCTCTGCAAATGATAACAAGGCTTATGGTGCAGGCGCAAGTCTATCAATTCAAGTCGTTGGTTCTGAAGCTCTTAATGTAACAAATACTCCAAGGCTAAAACTAGAAACGGGAGATACAGATGCATTAATAAACTATGCTTCTGGTAGCGCTAGTAATACGCTAGTTTTTACCTATCCCGTTATTGCTCCTCATACTAGTTCTGATTTGAACTATTTCGATCAAACGTCATTGACGCTTGGGGGTACTGATTTTATAAGAGACAATTTCGGAAACCCTCTTACACTAGACTTGCCGCAGCTTTCAGATAACAATGCTCTAAAAGAACAAAAAGATTTGGTTATAGATACAACCCCACCTTCTGTAAGATTTACCTATAATGATGCCGATAGCTTGGTTAGAAAAGAAACAGGGACGTTAATAATTACCGCCACATTTTCTGACAGCATACAGGTTGATAGTATTCCAAGAATTTCTGTTGATTTTCCTACGAAAGGAACTATTGCTACTGCCGGTGCAAACGGAACCGCGACTACAGGCGATTTAACCAACCAAAATATGACTCGAGTTTCGGGAACTGTGTATACNTANAACCTTNCTCTTATAGATGACTCTGATGGTAAAATCATCGTAACGNTTGATGCAAAAGACAAAGCATTAAACCCGATAGTTGCAGATTCTACCTTTGATGGTGATATTGTTGTTATTGATAANCTTGANCCTNTTGCGTTCAANACNGGAGGTCTNGCTCTGTATGGAGATACCCTCGCTGGCGAGCACTTGGGCGTTCAAACAAATCATTGGTTCAATAGAACTACGGATAGTTTGCGTGTTATTATTCCAATTGATATAACCGACAATTCACTTTTAAGGGGTAATATACAAATACAAATGCAGGTAGATGGAAAAATGGCTTCAACTGACTGGGAAACTATTCTTCCGAAGGATACGCTTGAGACGCTTGCAACAACTATATTCAAGTATCGTACAAAAAAAGAAGTCTTAGACATTTTAACATCTAAAAACTTAACGCAGGGTGATACTGTTTGGACAAGAGGNTTATTAAACGATCAAGTTGGTAATACAGTTGCAGGAGCAATGAGTGAATCTTTCTTTATTCTTGATACGATTCCTCCATCGGAAAGATCATTTATAAACGATACGTTGTTTACCCGCAATAACACCTCAAACTTTTTAACGATCAATCGAGATACAACGTGGACAAACGATACATTGAGGTTTGCTTGGAATTTGTGGCCNGACTCTTCAAAAAATAATCAGAAATCTTCGGGACTATCCTATTTCAGATATTCAGTTTACCAAAGCACTAAAAAAGATCCAGGTGCTGCCGATTGGACTGAATGGCGAACATTCGAAAATTTAAATCAAGACACGCTTTACACACTGGTTGATTCCCTAATGCATGATAGNAAATATTACACGACTATATCTGCTGTAGACTCTGCTGGAAATACTTCTGATACAGTACGNTCTTCAGTAACCTTACGGCAAAACGTCGAACCAAATATTGTAGCAATAAACGACACTACACTCAAGGAAGATATAGANTGGAAGAGGCTAGTAGAGGTTAGAGATGACGATGTGGCTACCTTATTGGGCGATGCTTTTACGTATCAGCTTATTACTATGGCGGTGGATACTATCAAAAGCGACTCATCTGTAATAACTAACTTAAATGATGATGCAGAAAGTAAATTTAAGGCCAAGATTTCTACTAGCGGAGAACTAACCTTTACGCCATCACCACTGGACTCTACGGGTAAAGATACACTTTACTTATTTAGAGTTATTGCAACGGATGCTTGGACAAAAGATGACACTTTTGATATAGATATAAAAGTGCTCCCCGTTAATGATAATCCAATAATCGACCTTACTTCATTTGTAAAGTTTTCATCATGGGGCTATAAAGAAGGCGCAAGAAGTGACAGTATACCATTGACCCGCTACGTATACGATGAAGATAACGATACAACAGACCTAAAGTATACGTTTAAGATACTTGGCTCATCTCAAAATAATCCAGGNTATCCAACAGCTAAGCTAGGTTTTTTATCACCTGTTTCTAAAGACTTTAAGAAAACATTTTTAAATAATTTAATNGACGAATACCCAACATCTACAATCATGCAAAAAAATAATGCTTTCTTGGTCTATCCATCAGGCGTTGATGATTTAAAGGATCCTGTAAAAGTTGACTCGACAAGTAAAATTGGTGGATCCTTCACGGATACAACCTACGCTTGGATAATGCCTACAGATACCACCTCACTAGATACTAACTATTATACTGTTGATAGCATGAGAGTTGAATTTACAGTTATAGACCCAGGAGGTTTGGTTGGTAGAGACACCATTCCTTTCTTTATCAATGCGAAAAACGATCCTCCGGTATGGGCAGGTTTACGCGATACGGTAGTTTTTGAAAGCGATTCTATCTCTCTTGATTTTGCTAACTATTTAACGGATACAGATGACACCCTTTTAACTGTATCGGTTCTTCCATTGACCTATAAAGACTATGTCACTATCAAGACCCCTAGAGATAGCATAAAAGGCGATACTGTTTTTTATCTTTCTAGAGGAAAAAATGAATTAGTTAACTTTAAACCGCAACCTTTGTGGTATGATTATAAACCAGCAGATATACCTGCACAGGTCAATCAACTTAGAAATGGTCTATGGAATCCCAGCGATACATCAAGCAACCAAATAAAATTTGAAATTACGGCCGTTGATGACTCAGGAAGTACTGCAATAGATACTTTCTCAGTTAAAATTCAGCGTGTACCACGTCCAGAAATCAAAATGTACGTTGTCCAAAACAATGCATTTACTAACTTCTATGAGATATTTCTTGTAGACTCGTTAGGTTCGACTACGGACATTCAGTTGAAAGTTCAATCTGAAATTATACGTCTGGATACAGCGGCCGATTATACCTATGTGGGAAATCATCGATTAACCGGTTCATCCCTAGAACGTGCTTTTGATATTTACGCTAAAGGTACAGTAGGCGACACAACACTGCCTACTCAAAGGATCCCTTTTCTTTTGGCGAAATCGTTTGGCGATTGGTCAGGATCAAGCTCTGATGGAAGATTTGGAGTTTTGGGTAAGAATGGTTCCGTTGATTATGACCAAACTCTTATGATTCTAGATTCATCTTTATTTGAACCCTACTTTAATGACCGAGCCTCCTATCTCCTTGGTAATGAATCCTCGCGTTTTAAAAAATCTGTACAGGTTTCAATGCTTTCTGAGGAAAATGAGCTTGCTATTTATCAAAGATCTATTGGTTCAGGTTGGATGGAATTACCATCAATAAATGAAAACGGTCAAGTTCTAGCATATACTGATAAAATGGGATATTTTAAAATGGGACCAAAAACTCTAGTCGTTCCTGGACAGACTTCATTGCAGCAAAATTACCCAAATCCATTTAATCCTTCAACTACTATAGAATACGATCTTGGATTTATTGATGGGCCAAGTCAGCGGGTAAATATAACCGTTTATGATATTCTAGGTAGAAACATTAAAACTTTAATCAATGAACAACAGCGCATCGGTAGGTACCGTGTGAAATGGAATGGTCGCGATCAAAACGACATCCCCGTGTCATCTGGTATTTATTTTATAAATTTGATAACTGATAGCGGTAGAACTGAAACTAAAAAAATCATGTTAATGCGATGATGGATTCATTTAAAAAAATAATTTTAATTTCATTGAGTTTAATTACGCTATTATCTATTAATGGCTGTAGAAAAAAGTATTTTGCTACCGCAGAAGACGAGTCTTCTTATGGTTGGGATATGTATGAAGAGGGCGATTATTTAAAAAGTAAAAATTGGTTCTACAATTCAATTGCTACTGATAAAAAATGGAAAGATGGATACAATGGACTAGGTTGGTCTGAGGCAATGCTTATGGAGATGGATAGTTTGGATACTGAAAATATTGGTGCGATCAGAAATTTTCACAGAGGATTGACTTTTCCCTACTCAGAAAATGATATATTATATTATGATTACCCAAAAGATAAAGGTAAAGACATAGACTCACTTTTTACCCAACAAGATGTACATTTAGAGATTTTAGCTGGATTAACATTTGCCTATCAAGCAAATGGAAACAATAAAGAGACGGTTAAATTCGGCACTGCTTTGATTGATTCAACAAAATCAAACTCCCTCGATACACCCTTTCGTCCATGGGAATTTAGCCATGATCCCAAAATAAATCATCTTGATATACGCGTAGCACTTGCGTCATCCTATTTTGCGCTTGGAAAATTTGATTCCACTCATGTGCATTTGAAAGTTGTAATAAATGAACTAAACGCAAGCGATATTACGCTTATCACTGAATATTCTACCCTAGCGGGAAGGCAGGAAGTTGCCAAGCAGATCAAAACTCTTCAAGAGCTTCTTAGACAACAATAATTTATCATGGATAAACATCATCTCTTCTGGATGAAGCAGGCNCTTTTTCAAGCCCAAAAAGCATACGANTTGGATGAAATACCNGTCGGGGCAGTTGTAGTGCAAAATGGCAAAATCATTGGCAAGGGATATAACCAGCGAGAACAGTTAAAAGACCCAACTGCGCATGCAGAAATAATTGCTCTATCAGCAGCTGCTAATACGATTGATGATTGGCGGTTAAACAAGTGCACTATCTACGTAACGAAAGAGCCTTGTGTTATGTGTTCTGGGGCAATTGTAAGTGCCCGAATTAAAATGGTTGTATTTGGTTGTTACGATAAAGAAGCTGGGTGCTGCGGATCGCTTTACCAGTTTTGCGGTGATTCTCATTTAAAAAATTCAACGGCAGTTATGGGGGGATTCATGGAAAAAGAATGTCTTTCAATTATTCATGATTTTTTTCAAATTCAACGAACTTAGTAAAAATAATATAAAGGAGTTANGACTATGAAATTTTCTAAGCTAATAATTGTATCTTTTTTAACATTATTTATATTTGCCTGTGAAGATGAAAAAGATGAAGCTACCAGCGCTGTAAATTGTGCAACAATAATGGCAGAATTGGATTCAGCNAATGAAGCTTTTGAAACAAGNATGTCACGAGCTGATTGTGACAAGGTAATCGAAAAGGCCGAAGAGCTTATTAGTTGTATGCCTGAAGGAGATGAAAAAACAGAAATGAGATCTGATATTGATGAAATTAAAGGCGTCTGTTCATTACTTTAATAAGATAATATTATTATTAAATAAATAATTAAAGCCTTTCAATTTGTTGCGAGGCTTTAATTACGGAGAGATGGCAGAGCCTGGTTGAATGCGCCGCACTCGAAATGCGGTATATCTTAATTGATATCGGGGGTTCGAATCCCTCTCTCTCCGCAAAAGAAAGTATGTTCAAATAAAAAATATGAGTGAAAAAAGAAAAATATNTACTATTCCAAAAGGATACTCCNCCAAAGACACAGATGAGCGNTTGGAGTGGCTAAAAGAAACCACGGGGTTTGATTANAATACGAANCTTGAAAACCANCCCGATGAATTAAAAGGTATTATCGAAAACCATATTGGTTATATGAAGGTACCTATGGCCATAGCTGGACCTCTTAAAATTGAAGGAAAATATGCTAACGGGGATATTTATGTACCGATATGTACTTTAGAGGGAACATTGGCTTTATCTATGACCAGAGGGATGATTGCTACACATAGATCTGGAGGGATTCGTGTGAGTCACATCAAACAAGAGCTATCAAGAGCCCCTGTATTCATTTTCGATAATTTAAAAAAATCAGCTGATTTTATGCTGTGGATAGACGCTAATTTTAATAAAATAAAAGAAGTTGCCGAATCAACAACAAACTATGGGAAGCTTTTAAGAGTTGACCAGTATCCAATTCAAAACTTTGTAGTTTTAGATTTTATNCTTGATACAGGAAATGCCGCAGGNCAAAATATGGTAACACTTGCTGCTAAAAATGCGTGTGATTATATAAAAGAAAAGACAGGGACAGATTTTTTCTTAGAATCTGGTTTTAATAGCGATAAAAAGGCATCAGCTCGAAACATGATAATGGGAAGAGGGCATAGTGTAATCGCTGAGACCACAATCAGTCATTCAGTCATTCGTAGCGTGTTAGATGCTGATATAGAAAATCTAAAAAAATTCCAAGAAATAGGACCAACAACAACTAGATTAGCTGGCACAGAGGGTTGTCACCTCCATATTTCAAATGCCCTTACTGCTATTTATCTAGCAACGGGCCAGGATACTGCGTGCGTGGCTGAAAATTCAATAGGACACTATCAAATAGAGCCTTTAGAGGATGAAGTAAAATTTAGGCTAACCTTNCCAANCTTAACAGTGGGAACGGTTGGTGGAGGTACGAGGTTATCGCCTCAACAGCAAAACCTAAAATTACTNGGGTGCNATGAGGGTGANGATGCATCAAAAAAGTTTGCTGAAATTATATGTGCTTCGGCTTTAGCGCTTGAAATTTCATTATTTTCAGCTTTGGCGTCACATACATTTACNAAGGCTCATATGAAATATGGTCGATAGTTTANNTGTATGTCCGTTCTTGAAGATCCTAAATATTCATATTTAATTGGTANGCAGCCTATCTTTTTCCGCTTTTGGAAAAAGTTATTCTATTATTACTGTAATACCGTTTTTTCAATCTATACACCTGTTAAGGTTAATGGAAGAAAAAACCTTCCCTTAGAATCTGCTATTTTTTGTAGCAATCATAATAGCCATATGGATGTTGCGTTAATTAGTTCAGCTGCAGGTAAAAGCTTTAATCATTTTGGGATGCTTGCAGCAATTGACTATTGGTTCGATAGCAAGATAAAAAAGATGCTAACAAATTTTGTAATGAATTTGATACCTATTGCNCGCAAGTCAAGCAACAAAGATACCTCCATAGCNTTCCAAGACACNATTTCTCTTTGNAGGAGCTTTATGAATTATGGTNATAGAAATATTGTAATATTTCCGGAGGGATCTCGAGGGGAGCCNGATCAAATTAGATCGTTTCGAAACGGTGCTGCTAGATTTTCANTTGCCCTTAACAANCCAATCGTACCGATTTTTATNNANGGGTCAGCTCGCGCATGGCCAAAAGGAAAAATCTTTATGCGACCTTGTAAAATTACGATAAATATACTTGAGCCTATTTATCCCAATGATTACATTTCTGAGGATAAAGGGAATGATTTGGTTACAAAGGGAATTACNAGACATCTTGAAAAGGTAATTTTAGANGAAAGAGAGAGNCATGTCCTTAGATAAATTNTATGCNACAAAAAGCAATAAGCGCTTACATAGATGGGGCTTTAAAGATTCGGGTTTTGAATTAACGGGTGAAAAAACNGTTACCTTTAGCGGGGACCGTTATGANGTAAGCGGAACAGTTATGCCAGATTTTATTCCGTATATAGAGAGCGTACTGGGAATAGANTTTGATAAAAAAGACCAAATATCGCCTGTGGATAAAAAACCTATTCANCCNTCAAAACTAAGTCCTGAATTTTTTGATCANTTAAAGAGCTCTTTTGATGCGGATAGATATACTGTTGATGATATGGAAAGATTAATTCATAGTCATGGACAGGAGACGTTTAAAGATGTGTACAAAGTTTTGTACAATTCAATTGAGCGTACTGTAGATTTAGTATTTTACCCTGAAAGCGAAGACGAAGTGAANGCAATGGTTGAAATTGCTGTCAAATTCAACATTTGTTTAATTCCTTATGGAGGTGGCACCAATGTAACACGCGCACTAACCATTCCAGAAAACGAAGACAGATCTGTGGTATCGGTAGATATGAGAAGAATGTCCAAAATAGAATGGATAAACAAAGAAGATAGAAGGATATGTGTTCAGTCAGGTATTACTGGAGGAGAGCTTATTGAGCTACTTAAAGAAGAGGGATTTACTATTGGTCATGAACCCGATAGCGTAGAGCTTTCGACTGTTGGTGGATGGATTGCAACCAATGCTAGCGGTATGAAAAAAAATCGATACGGCAATATCGAAGATATTGTTGAAAACGTTAACATGGTTTCCCCCAAAGGCACTATCAGTCAAATTAATCCTATATCCAGAGGGTCCATTGGTTTTAAACCGCAGAATGTATTGTTTGGATCTGAGGGAAATATTGGAATAATCACAAAGGCTGTATTAAAAATTCATCAAATACCTAAACAGCAAAAGTATAATTCTGTTTTATTTAAAAATTGGAGTGAAGGTGTTTCATTTATGAAGGCGCTTTCTAAAACAAATTATATACCTGCAAGCGTTAGACTTGTTGACAATATCCAGTTTCGCTTTGGTCAAGCCTTAAAACCGCGAACAGAGGGATTAAAAAATTTGAAGAGCAAAATTGAAAAATTCTTTGTTGTTAATATTAAGGGTTTTGATCCCGATAAGATGTGCGCACTTACGATCGTTATGGAGGGTACAAGTGAAGAGGTTGCGTATCAACAAAAAAATGTTAATAAGCTGGCAAAAACACATAAAGGTATTATTGGTGGCCCTGGAAACGGTAAGAGAGGGTATATGCTTACCTATGCAATCGCATATGTACGTGATTTTGCTGCAAAGTATCAAATAATGGGTGAAACCATGGAGACCACAGTTCCATGGAGCAAGATTCAGGATGTTATTGATGCGACGTCTGAAAAAATAGTGCATTTGCATAANGAGCATAATCTTCCTGGAAAACCGTATATATCGTATAGAATACCGCAAATTTATCATACAGGCGTATGTATTTATTTCATGCTAGGGATGTCAGTAAAAGGGGTGAAGANCCCTGAGGAAAAATTTAGTAAGATCGAGCACTCACTGCGCGGAACAATAATAAAGCATGGAGGTTCAATTTCGCATCATCACGGAGTTGGAAAATTGCGTAAAGATTTTATTCCAGACATGCTCTCNAAAACCAGCATTCAACTAATCAAAGAAATGAAGCAATCGCACGACCCTTCCAATGTATTTGGCTCNAGTAACGGAATCCTTGCTAGCGATATTGAGGAATAATTATTTCTAATCGAACTTATATCATTACGGGTGCCTCCTCAGGTATAGGGAAATCGCTATCTATTAAATTGGCAAAAAATTCCAATGTAGTTTTGGCGTCGAGAGACATTGAGAAGCTTAATCAAATATCTGATCAAATAAATAATGATGGCGGGAGATCTATAGCGGTTAAAACGGACATTACAAACCTAGATTCGTGTAAAAACATGCTGAATGAATCTGTTGCGACTTTTGGTAAAATTGATTCATTAATTTTAAATGCCGGTATAAGTATGTGGGCTAGGTTCGACCGTATTACCGACATTTCACTTTTCAACAATATAAATGAGATTAATTATCAGGGTTCAGTTAATTGCGTCTACACATGTATTGATGAATTAAAGAAAAGTCGCGGTCAAATTGTAGCTATTACTACAGCACAAGCATTAATCGGGTTTCCTAATGCATCTGCTTATTCAGCGTCTAAGCACGCCTTACACGGTTTTTTAGAAACATTGCAAATGGAATTAGGAAATACGATAAGTGTAAGCAATGTATACTTAGGTTGGATAAAAGGGACCAACTTACGAGCAAATGCTCTTGGACCTGATGGTAAAAAAATTGGGGCTAGTCATCATAAACATAGCAGTAGAGCAATTGATATAGATGATTGTACCACAAAAATAGTTCAAGGAATTGAAAAGAATAGAATAGCGATTTTCATACCTTCCTTCTTAAGATTTATTCCTATTACAAAGCTATTTTTTAGGAAATGGTTATTTAGAAAAATAACTAAAGTGACAAGCCAAGAAGAGAATTAAGCTCCATAGTGCTTAATAAAATTTAAATATAAGAGGTATACTTTTGAAAAAAATTTCATTATTTACATTAATTTTTATACTTTTTTCTTGCGAGGACAATACAAGCAATAATGATGAAGTTAAGGAAGAAAATAAGCTAATTGAGTTCAGCAATCCAAAGAGAGCTACATTTGATGATGTGCGCTACGATTGGTCAGTGGATGGCAAATCGGTAAGACTTATAGGTGATAATATCGCTAGAGACGATAGNCTTCTGGTTTACAGAGAATTCAATGATTATGGGTTTAAGACCCTAGACGTAAGTTACAATATCGGACAAGTGGATTCGGTCGTAATGATTTACGACGGATGGAAGAAATTATCAGAAATAGATTACGATATTATTTCAAATAATGTTTCAACCAATAAATTTGGAACCTTCAACTATATATGGGATGGACTGAAAGTAAAAAAATACGAAGTTGATAATGATAATTATCTTGTTTCTGAAAGCGAATACGATATCTCCGGGCGACTTATTTATGAAAAAGTTTATTTACGAGGAGNCGCGGGCTCATTTTATGAGCAAAATCATGAATACGACACAAATTATAGGTACCGTCTTTTAAAAATAACCAGATTAAAGGCAGGCTTCTTAGCTCCACAAACTATGCAGGAGGTAATCTGGCAGGGAAATACTGCTAGAATCTTATATTATTCTGAAGGTGGCGTTCTCCAATTTCAAGCAGATATTACCGTAAATGAATTTGATGATGTTTTAACTTTTATTTCCACATCTAGCAATGGAACGCTCCTTCAGGATGTCAAAATTACATATAAAACGGAAAGATTTATGCCTTATTACGTCCCAATGACGACACTTTCAAAAAAATAAAGTAATTTTTAAGAAAGCTCCTTTGGTGCTATGTTTTGCAAAATAAGTAGTTTAATTGTACCTTATTTTAACCNTTAGGAGCAATGGTATGAATTTTGACTATAAAAAAATCTTCTTTATTTTTAGTCTTATTACAGCTCAATCCTCAATTGTTTTTTCCCAATCTGGCTATGAGCTTGTATTCGATGGCGACGACGATTATGTTGAAACTCCGGGCCTTTTAGGAGAACCAGCCAATATAACGCTTGCTGCATGGGCTAAGGTCGCGTCTGATCAAAGAGGGGAGTTAATATCTTTAGGTAACCACGTTGCGATACGATTAAATGGAACACAAAATGTTGCTCATAGAGGGTTCTTTCGCGGTGCAAGCGCTTGGCATGGTACTGGAGTTGACTCAACACTTGCNCCTGGATGGCATTTTTTCACCTATACGAATTACGATAGCTCTGGTACTCGAATTCAAAAATTCTACATTGATGGCAATCAAGTTGCGCGTACAGCTGTAGCAGATGCTATTACCTACACAGGAGACGGAAGAAATACGCGCATTGGAATGCATGGGTCAAACAATACCTACGCTGACTTTCATGGATCAATTGATGACGTTGGAGTGTGGAGTAAAGGTTTAACCTCTAAAGAGGTTAAGTCTCTATACAATGATGGCGAAATACGTGGATATCATTTAGATTTTGGAGATTATAGCTCAAAAAATAATTTGCTCGCAAATTGGGACTTTTCAGAAGGCGTAGGTTCAACCTTAGGTGCTAACGTTACGAGCGGAGTCTGGAAACCTGTTGCTGGTAAAACAATAGATAGCCTTAAAGTGATGGCCTTTGACACAGAAGGAGATAGGCTCTATTCCGTGCATCCAGGAACCAATAGCTCTGCAGATAAAGCAGCTGTGGTATCAATCGTTGATCTTAATACCAATGAGGTTATTGCCCAGGGCGGACAATTTTCTACGACCGAACCCGGATTTAATGGCTATCCAAAAAGAATAGCGGTATTTGATGGAATCGGCGTTGTTGGTGAAGGACTTATGATGTTTGATTTTAGAGAAGATTCGGTAAANTANATGGGNNCAGATTTGTATTTTAATAGNGGTACTTCTCNACCAAAGGATGCCATGCATTTTCAGAAATTTGGTGACCACNTATTNGTAACCCTTCAAAGCTACGGTTTCGCGGTATTTGATATGTCGAACCCGNAAAAACCGNTACTCNTACATCAAAANGATTACGGTCTTGCTGGTGCTTATCCGTACGGTATTCACGCGAACGATAAGCATATCTTTTTAACNGATATTACTACTGGCGGTGGAAAAATATANATNCATAAAAATGGCGGAGATTTTAGTAAAGTCGGTGAAATAAATACCAAAGCCTACAGAATGGCAACCTATGGAAATCTTCTTTATACCGATAAGAAAAAAGTATTCGATATTTCAGATCTTGCTAACCCTATAAAGCTTTCCGGTCATAACTATAAAGGCGAGTCCTCAAATGGTGAAATGTACATTACTGGTGATTTCTTGCTTGTATCGGGTGGAGGTCATAAAGGTTGGGGTAATCCAAGGGCGTCTATTTTCAACATTAAAAACTTTTCAGATATAACTCTCGCATATACATTTGATGATACATTGCCCAGCTACGATATGAAAATACATGAGGGTAGAATTTACGTGGCTTTCGGAACGCAGGGAACAGAGGTAGGAGGAATTAAGATCTTTGATAATGATTTTGTTCCTATTGAAGACGTTTACGTAGCTATGGATGGTAACGATGAAACAGGTAGCGGTTCGTACTTAAGTCCTTTCAAGACCATCAAAAAAGCACTCGAAGTAACAAGTCCAGTATATAATTTATCTGACAAACCAAAATACAGTGAATTTGATTCAGGTGATAAAAAATTCACTGATTCTGGAGATTTTTCTGCTGGAAATTATGCTCTTTCTCCTACTGTCTGGGTTAAAAAAGGTATATACAGGATTGACGAAGATATAGCCGTAGGATCTGCTGATGATCAACAGTTTGTTCATATTCATGAAATACGGTCCATCGATGGACCTGATAGCACATTTTTAAAACCGNCTTGGAAAAATTATACAACACAAGATGGAGTTGATCATACTAGCGAAGGTTTCACAGCTGGTACTGAGGGCCATTTAGAGTTACATGGCTTTACTATTGATAGCTTAAACCTAAATTATATTAATGGAGAGATGATAATCTATAATTCACTTGTTAGGAATGTTAAAAGCAGTGGAAGAAGTGGAAGTACAAAGTATTTAGGATCTACAATATTTGATACAGAGTTAGGGAGTGATACTCAAGCACATATTCATAGCTCCATTATTCTAAATCCGACAAAAGTTGGAANTAATATTAGAATGGCTAACACACTATTCGATACATCATTATCGGTATTAACTGGCTATGCCTTCAATGTAAACAAAGACTGGNGCGGAGGATGGGCTCAAGATAATGTTGCTTTCAANTTTGGTGGAAAAAATGATCCTCAATTTTGCGATAACACTACATATAGATACTACGAATCATCGGTAGCTAATCGNGGTGAACAATTTCGCAATTTGAAAGTGGGTGCAGGAGTTGGCTGTGATAAGCCCGGCGATTTTAATTGGATAACTGAGCAATCTAATAGCATTAATATTACGCAAGATAACCTCTCAGACACATTCACATTGGCATGGGATGCAAGTGAGAGTGAGTACGGTGAAATTNATTATATGATTGATGTGAAACANTTTGATTATCAAACTAGTTACGAAAATGTTGATGAAATCTCTGATACTACCTACGATATTGAGTATCAAAGTTTTATTGATAATGTTGATTTTTTAAATGTAAATGCAGCTACGATATGGTTTACTGTTTATGCAGTAGACGGTCCAGATACTTTAAAAGTCAACGGTAGCGACATAAAGGTGTTTATAAATCGCTATGATTACCTCTCTATTGAATCAGAGGGTATTCCAGACGAATTTGCTTTGCATGAAAATTACCCTAACCCTTTCAATCCAACTACGCAGATACGTTTTGACTTACCGGAAATGAGTAATGTTAATTTGACAATCTATAATATGTTAGGCCAAAGGGTTAAAGCGTTCAATATGGAAAGCGCGCCAGCCGGGTACCATGCTTTGACCTGGAATGCGACCAATGATCTCGGATCACCGGTATCTGCTGGAGTATACCTTTATCAATTACAAACAAAAAAGTTTGTGAAAACTAAGAAGATGGTATTATTAAAATAAAATACCCATTAAATGCTTTATTTTTACTAACTACTGTTTTAGCTCAAGTTACTAGCCTAAAAGTAACCGTCCTTTCAACGATGGTTGCAGATTACGACTATATTGGAGAATGGGGTTTTGCTGCAATTATTGAATCCGATGGAAATCAAATATTATTTGACACGGGATTTCGTCCAAATACGGTTCTAGAAAATGCTGATAGTCTTAATATTGATTTATCCGGTATTGAGCATGTATTCTTAAGCCATAATCATATGGACCATGCAGGCGGACTAAAACAGCTTAGACTAAAACTAATGACCAAGAATAAAAATGCGATGAAATATGTCCATGTAGGTAAAGGCATATTTGCTGATAGATTTTCTAAGGGTAAAAATCGAAATACATTTAAAAAACATAAGGAAGAATTAGAGGAGCTTGGAGTAGAGTTTATTATTCATGAAAAACCTAAAGAGATATTTCCCAATATTTGGACATCGGGAATTGTTCCTCGGATTCATAACGAGAGAAATTGGTCAGGATTTAGGGAAATGCGAATAAATGGCAAAACCGTCGAAGACAACATACCAGAAGATCAATCTTTAGCAATAGTTACCNCAAAAGGCTTAGTTCTGGTTTCAGGATGCGGTCACGCTGGAATTGTTAATACGCTAGAACATGTTTCAAATATTGATACTCAGAATTCAAAAATATTAGCTGCCATTGGAGGCTTTCATCTATTCAATAAAACCAACAAAGATATCAATTGGACAGCTAAACATATGCGAAAGCACGGTATATCGTATTTTTTAGGTGCGCATTGCACAGGAATAGATGCTGTATATCAAATACGCAAAAACAATAGAATGAAAAGAGAAAATTGCGCAGTTTCGGCTGTTGGTTCTTACTACGATCTAGATAAAGGTATGTTCTCAGGTCTTATTTCTAAATAAGGGCGAGAATAAGTTTATAGATTTAGATTTTTAAGTGATTCCGCTCTATTAATTAATATCATATGTGGAATCGTTAATGATCCCAAAAGGATTATTACATTATAAATTATTTCCTCCTTCATTCCTNTTAAGAAATTTGGATAAGGGAGCACTTCGAAGCTTANCTGTATAAGCACAACGAGCACGCTTAAAACTGTTATTAACACCAATCCTATTAAAGAGTCATTGTTGATATTTGATCTCCATTCNTTAAAATGATGTACGCTATGAAGACCAGCAAAATATGCTGCAAAGCCATAAAAAATATTTGAAAACAAACATGTTGTTATGTAAACAAAAAGTAGCAAAATCTTTAACAAGCTGTTTTTGCGGCTATATAAATTCAATATTAGCGAAAAAGNAATAATAGCAATGANGTAATTACTGTTGAGNGATATTAGATTGTTTAAAAAAATATTTAAAAACCATTCTGCGTTATTGATATCTATTAAAAGCGGAATGCAAACAATCATAGATCCCCAAGCTAATTTTGAAATACGAGAATCATCCCTAAAGTCAGAATCACCAAAATGAAATGCAGAATAAATTAAAAATAAAGTAAATATAAATTCNGGGAATAGAAAAAATAGTAGATAGAAAGAAGCAGCNATAAATAAATAAACNATAAGTGAAAAAATGAAAGTTTTCATTTTAAAAATATTTTTAAGAATATAAAAGTCTAATGCACCATGTGGAAGACCACCTATTAATAGAATAATAGNAAATATGAACACANCNACCTCAGANTTNTTTGAAAATAACTGNTCTAAAACNATCATNCCGAAAGAAAGAAAAAGGTAGGGNTTATATCTAAGTATATGAGGCATCATTATTGATTATTAAATATTTTGAGTATAATAATATTAAGCTTTCTGACATTGAGGGCAATAATAAATTCGTCTACTAGACGCCCGATCTTTGATGATAGTATTTTCGCATATATAGCAAGCCTGTCCTTTTCTTGCAAAAACCATAAATCTTCTATTTTTTATAGTTTTATCTAGTTTTTTTAGCATCAAATCATCGTAAAAAATAGTATTCCCCTTTTGATTGTATGCTCGTATGGAAACATCTTTTATGTTTGTTGCTAACAATTTGTTTTGACTGGTATTCAGTTTGCTTGATTTATCGTCATACATACAATTTGAATAGAACAATATTTCGCTTCTTAAATAATTGCCTAGCCCTGATATAAATCTCTGATTTAAGAGGAGTCCTGAAAACTGCCGATTTTTAAATTTATCACTAATTAATCGGCTAAAAATAAGTTCAGGTGTTGTTGTAATATCTAACACATCGGGTCCTAAATTTTTTATATATGGATGATGATTTTCATCAATGGTTTTAAATACTGATATATCTGTAGCTGACCATAACCTAATGGCTTTTTTTTCTGTGCAAAATTCAATTCTTAATGATCGGTTATGGCGAATTTTTGTAGCAAGCCTACTTGAAGTCCATCGACCATAAAGTTGATTATGTGTAATAATTGAATAATTATTATTTAATCTTATCACTACTGCTTTACCTTTTGAAACAACCTCTTTCACAGCTAATCCTGTTTTCGGGAATGAGACAAGTGATTTATGATAAAACTTAGTGGATATAATCTTTTTATTAACAAGGTCTCTACTGATCGTATCAACCATTCTTTTTGTTTCAGGTCCCTCTGGCATTGTATAAATTTCACTATATAAGGTGATTGTAAATTTAAGCATTTACATTTATTTTTTAATAAAATATGGCAAAAAAATTAAAAATTAATAATTTTTCTGACGATGATATTGATAGGATAATTCAAATGGCCTGGGAGGACAGAACGACTTTTGACGTTATTGAAAAACAGTTTGGCATAAATCAAGACGCTGTTATTA
>NHFJ01000019.1 GCA_002172545.1 Fidelibacterota bacterium TMED108
CCGCATAATGCTAGAATTATCCACAGCAACATTTTATCATATTTTTTAATAATAATATCTAGTTGTGTCATGCATACACCGCATCATTAACAATTTTTTTAAACTCATTTCCCCTATGCTCATAGTTTTTAAATTGATCAAAACTAGCGCAGCCTGGAGATAAAAGAATTATATCCCCAGAAGCTGCGCTTTTTTTACATTCCTCTACCGCATCCCTGAGGCTGAATACTTTATTCAGCTCTACCGCATCCCTGAGAGCAATAGATATTTTATTTCTAGCTTTTCCATATGAAACAATTTTTTTGATATTATTTCCAATAAAAGGCATTAATAAATTGAAATTGCTGTTTTTATCCTCGCCACCCAATATTAAAATTATTGGTTCAGTAAAAGATTCAATAGCCGCTATTACCGATTCAATATTTGTAGCTTTAGAATCGTTGTAATATGTAACACCATCAATTGTAGACACCTTTTCCAATCTATGTTCGATACCGCTGACTTTTGATAATGCATTTGCAATGCTTTCATCATTTACATTTAGAATTTTTGCTGCAGTAGCAGCTGCTAAAATATTTGAAAGATTATGTCTTCCTTTTAAAATAATAGTATCAGTACTGATAAGTTTTTTTTGATCATTATAAATACTAAAACCATCGCTTTTTATAATATTTTGATCATTGTTCTCTAAGCCAAAAGTCGTTTTTTTTGCATTTAAATTTTTACAATTTTTGACAAGCATTTTATCATCAGAATTATATAGTAGATGACAATCTTTATCTTGATTCATCGAAATTTTCATTTTCGCTTTTAAATATTTTTCCATACTACTATATCTATCTTGATGGTCTGGTGTGATGTTTAAAAGAATAGAAATAAAGGGCTTGAATGAAGCTATATTTTCAAGTTGAAAGCTGGATAGTTCAAGTATATAAACTCTATTTTTATCGCATTCAAAAAGGTCATTTGAAATAGCTCGCGAAAAAGCAAATCCCATATTTCCAGCTAAAATGGGCTCTAAATTACTTTCAATTAAAATACTATTAATTATGTTAACTGTTGTGGTTTTTCCGTTTGAGCCAGTAACACCTACAATAGGTTTACTCGTAAACCAACTTGCAAATTCTATTTCACTAACAATCTTTATTCCTTGATCTATAGCATTTTTTATAATATTAATATTGCTAGGTATGCCAGGTGATAATATCCATAAATCAGAGTTATATATTTTATTGGTATGGCCACCAGTTTCAACTTCTATACCCATATTACGCGCTTTTTGATTGAACATTTTTTCAGTTATTTTATTTGAGTCACTTATCAAAACATTTGCACCTAGTTTTTTTGCTAATAATGCTGCTCCTTGACCGGTTTCGCCCATGCCAATAATTGAAATATTTTTATTTTTAANNTTAATTTTTTTAGAATTACCCATTANCGAATCTTAAATGTTGTTAAAGTTAAAAGTGCAAGTANAAGCCCAACTATCCAGAATCTTATTACAATTTTAGATTCTGGGTAACCTTTAAGTTCATAATGATGATGAAAGGGTGCCATGAGGAAGAGTTTTTTTGGCTCACCGTATTTTTTTTTGGTGTAACGAAAATAGGTGACTTGCAAAATTACAGAAATTGCTTCAGCAACAAAAACTCCTCCAATAATAACTAATAAAAATTCTTTTTTAAGTAAAATAGATAGTGTGCCTAAAGCTGCTCCAGTTGACAAAGAGCCAATATCACCCATGAATATCTCTGCTGGTGCCGCATTAAACCACAAATACCCTATGCATGCACCTACACATGCCGCTGAAAAAATGGTTAGCTCCCCAACACCTGGAAGATATATAATATTTAAATAATCTGAAAAGTCTATNCGACCGCTNATATATGCTATTGCCGAAAAAACAGAGAAGCAAATCGCAAGTAAGCCTGAGGCTAGACCATCAAGACCATCAGTTAGGTTAACTGCATTTGAAGAACCTGTTATTACTAATATTATAATAAGTGGATACAGTAAACCAAAATCAACTACAGCATCTTTCAAAAAAGGAACCGATGTGACTGTTCTAAAATTATCCCATGCGGGGGTATTGTAAATCCAAAAAGTAATTATCGCACCAAGAGAAATTTGACCTGCAAGTTTATATTTAGCAACTAATCCACTTTTAATTTTTTTGATAGTTTTTAAGTAATCATCAATAAAGCCAATAAAACCCATCCAAATAATAGATATAAGAATTATCTGTATATAAGAATTTTGTAAATCTGCAAGAAGAAGAGTGGGGAGGATAATTGCTGTAAGGATAATTAGCCCCCCCATAGTTGGAGTGCCTCTCTTTTTCATATGGCTCTCCGGGCCATGTTCACGAATTTCTTCGCCAATTTGATAGTAGCGAAGTTTGCGAATTATGACCGGTCCGAGGATGAAGCTTATAACTAAAGCTAGAATTGCTGCTGCTGCACTTCTAAAAGTAATATATTGAAATACATTTAGTGGTGAAAACACCTCTTTTAGTGAATTAAGAAAATAATAAATCATTTATTTTATTAATTCCTCTACAATCGTTTCCATTTGCATGCCCCTTGATCCCTTAACAAGAACTTTATCTTTTGAAGATATAATATTATTAGCAAAATCAAATAATTCAGCTTTGCTGTCAAAATGGTGATTCATTTCAACTTTTTTTATAGACTTATATGTTTCTTGGGTTCGATCTCCATAGGTTAGTACACCATCTAAATTTTGTTGATCACATTTTTTGCCTACAGCTGAATGCTGTTCTGCAGAAAGATTTCCAAGCTCAAGCATATCTCCAAAGATAAAAATCTTTTTTCCATCACCTGAGAATGCACCTAGATAATCAATAGCTGCTAAAGTTGATTCTAAATTGGCATTATATGTATCATCAATTACGATGAATGATCCACTATTTTTTACCTCACACCGTCCTTTTGGAGGAAGAAAAGTAGATATTCTGTCTTTTATGGCATCCCATTCAACATTAAGCTCCCTTGCTATAGCGCTACAGGCAATAACATTTTTTGCAAAAGAAAGGTTTGATGAAAAAGTGGGTATTTCTTCAGCGTTGATAGTGAGTGTGATTGTTCCGTCATCCTCATAATGAAGATCAGCGGGGTAGTCACAATTAGGATTTATGCCAAAAGAAACAGATTGTCCAGGCACTTTAATCTTTTTTACTCTTTCATCTGCATAATTTATAAATGCAGTTCCATTTATTAAATTTTCAAAGAGAGCCGCTTTAGTTTTTGCTACAGCCTCTATAGTTCCAAACCCTTCAAGGTGCGCTGGGGCTATATTGGTAATAACCCCGATATTTGGCTTTGCAATTTTAGCCAAAATATCAATATCACCAATTTGATTGGCACCCATTTCTAAAATTGATGCACCATGAAANCTTGTCAATTGTAAAAGGGTAAGGGGGAGCCCAATGGATGTATTAAAATTACCTTCNGTTGCATGAATATCAAATTTTGAAGAAAGTATATGCTTTAAAAGCTCTTTAGTTGATGTTTTTCCATTTGTACCAGTAATTCCAATTACAGGAATATTAAATTGTGACCTCCATTCTGTCGCAATTTTCCCTATTGCTTTAATTGTGTCCCCTACTTCAATCTGAAATCCGTTAATTGCAGGGATTATTTTTGAAACAATAGCACAGCAAGCACCTTTCTTAAATACCTCATCCAAAAACTCACTTCCGTCAACTCTCTCTCCTTTAATAGCAATATACAGGTCACCTTTTTGAATTTCTCTGCTATCAGTAGATATACCATTAATTTCTTGGCTA
Organism: Fidelibacterota bacterium TMED108; assembly: GCA_002172545.1. Taxonomy (GTDB): domain Bacteria; phylum Fidelibacterota; class Marinisomatia; order Marinisomatales; family TCS55; genus TMED108. The sequence goes on from NHFJ01000019.1 coordinate 3,809, forward strand.
ATATCTTTGCCTGTAGCTTTCTCAAAAACCAGGGAAAATGTTCTAGAGTTTGGGATATTTATTCTCATAAAAATTTCTCAATGATTTCAATATCAGAATATTCCGCCTTCAATCCATTGATATCTTGGTAGTTTTCTCTACCCTTACCAAGTACAACAAGAATGTCTCTACTTCTAATTTTAGATAGAGCGGCTATTAATCCAAGCTCGCGATCATTAAAAATCTCATACTTTTTTGAATCAAGACCTTTTATTATGTCAGAATTAATCTTGTCAAGATTTTCAAATCTTGGATTATCAGGAGTAATCCATAGTTTTTCTGCAAAATCAGCTGCGATTTTACCCATTTTATTTCTTTTTGATCTATCTCTGTCTCCACCACAACCAAATAAAACATGTATATGACCTTGCTTTATTAGCAAATTTTTAAGAGTTGATAAAACTTTAAAGTAAGAATCAGGAGTATGGGCATAATCAATAATAATACTCTTCTCATCACTTGTTCTAAAAACCTCCATTCTTCCATCAATTACCTTAAGTTTATTAATTCCCTTTTCAATATTTTTTGCGCTTATGTTTAAAGCTATTCCTACACTTGCAGCTGAAATAATATTTTCAGAATTAAATTCTCCAATTAGGGATGAGTTAAATGAAATTTCTTTGTTAGCAGATTTGATTATGCCCTTGATGCCAGAAAGAGAGCAATTAATTTTGTCAAAATAAATATCAGACCTCTTTTTCATAGATATACTTAGAACTGGTGCAGAGGATTCAAGTTTCATTTTTTTCCCATACATGTCATCAATATGCACTATTGAGGTGCTTGTAATTGGCATCATTCTAAATAGCTTTGATTTTGCTTTAAAATAAGTTTCCATATCATTATGATAGTCTAAATGTTCATTTGATAGGTTTGTAAATACTGATATGTCAAAATCAATATCCGCTACTCTTAGTTGGTCTAGTGCATGCGAGGAAACTTCCATAACGACATGGGTAAAACCTTTGTCAGATAAATCTCTTAAAATCTTGTGAAGCGTTATTGGATCTGGAGTGGTAAGTGTTTTATTTTTTTCAAAACCTTCCGCAATAATTCCTAAAGTACCAAGTTGAGCAACTTTAAAGTTTGCTGAATTTAAAATTGAGTAAATTATTGAAGCGGTGGTAGTTTTACCATTTGTGCCTGTAATTCCAATTACCTTAAGCTCTTTAGAAGGGTAACTATAAAATTCCGCAGCAACTCTACTTGCAGCTAGTCGAGTATTGCTAACTTTAACATTNGGAACAGTTATTTTTTTAACNCTCTTACCATTAGATATAACAGCTGAAGCNCCATTATTTATAGCNTCATCAATAAAATCATGTCCATCATTTTTAGCTCCATCAATAGCGATAAATAAACTTCCCCTATCAACATCTTTAGAGTTAGTACATAATTTGTTAATATTTATACCAGAAAAATCGTTTTTATATTGCACGATATTTTTAATTAATGAATTTAATTTCATTAATTAAGCCCCATAATTAATGTAGATCCAGGAAGTTTTTTTATTCCAGGGCGTGGAGTTTGCCACACTACTTTTCCTGATCCTGAAAATTTTGGCTTTAATTTATTTTTAATGAGAACTTTTTTGGCTTTTTTAATACTCATTCCCCTTACATCAGGGATAATTACATAACCATCAGTATAGGGTATTTGCATATTTTTAGTAAGCAGAGGAGGTAGAGATTTGTTGTTTTTTGAAACAAGAATATCTTTTGAGTTACTANTCCNTTTTTTANNGTANTTAAAAGAGTCATCNANGTTTATGATTCTTTGCGCTANTCTTTTGAATAGTGGAGCAGCACCNTANCCACCCCAATGNAATCCATGACTAGGTTCATCCANTACAACGACGCCAACAATTTGAGGGTTTTCNGAAGGGAAAAAACCAGCAAAGTTTGAAATATATTTTCTGGAATATGATCCATCAAGATACTTAAGCGCTGTACCGGTTTTTCCAGCTACAGTCCATCCTTCAATACTGGCTTTTTTACCAGTACCCTCATCTACAACTTTTTCCAAAATCCCTTTCATTTTATACATAATTTCAGATTTAACTATCTTTCTAATTGGTTCCGGCTTTGATTTATACACAATTTCACCATCTTCATTAATAATTTGCTTTACTAGTTGAGGCTTTAGGAGTACCCCGCCATTTGCAATCGCTGCATAAGCTGAAGCTATTTGTAGAGCTGTAACACCAACTTCATATCCAATTGAAATTGAAGCAATAGACATATGGTTCCATTCGCTTTTTTTTCTTAAGACTCCCTGCGACTCTCCAGGGAATGCTANNCCAGTGTAAGAGCCAAANCCATAATTTCGAGATGTTTTGTAAAGTGGGTCTCTTCCAATTTTTTGAGCAACTTTTATTACTCCAACATTACTAGAATTGGCAATAATTTGAGGAAAAGTAAGTACTCCAAATTGTTCATGATCCGATATTGTCCACCCATCAATTTCCACCTTACCTTCCTCGCAATTAAATTCATCTGTCAAAGCTATTTTTCCAGTTTCTAAAGCAGCTGTTGCAGCAACAATTTTATAGGTGGACCCAGGTTCAAACTGATCCGTTACTATTTTATTTTTTTGATTTTCTAATGGAGATCCATTNGGGTTATTTAGATCAAAATCNGGAAGAGATGCCATTGCTAAAATATTACCATTTTGAGGATTTATTAAAATGCCCATAGCGCCCTTAGCTTCAGACTCATCAATTCTCCTCTTAAGCTCTTCTTGAAGTATGCTTTGATATTCAATATCTATTGTTAATTGAATATCTGAACCCTTTATAGGATCTTTAATTGGAAAACTAGATTTATGATAAGATCCTTTTTTCCCAGCAACATTAACTTGTTTTACTATCCAGCCATCTGTACCTGATAAATATTTTTCATAATATCTTTCAATGCCCACCAAACCTGAGTCGTCGTTGTTCGTAAAGCCAATAATTTGACTTGCAATATTTGCATGCGGATAAGATCGTCTTGATCGTTTTTTTGTAATTAATTCAGGAATTTCTTTTTCAATTTGTTCACCGATTTTTCGATTTATTTTTGACTCAAGAACTTGAAAGCCGCTTTTTTTATTATTTAATTTTTTAGTATAAAATTGGGAATCTCGTCCAGTGATTGCTGAAAGAGAGCTAGCTATATGATTTTTATTTTTTACTTTTTCTACATGAACCCCTACAGAATAGTGGATAATATTTTTAGTTAGCTGAATTTCATTTCTATCAAATATATTNCCCCTAATAGCGTTTAAAGGTTCTTGTTTTTGACTNTGTTTAAAACCGATTTTTCTGTAATGCGCACTATCAAAAATCATTATTTTTACTANTCTCATAGAAAGNCCAGACCATAAGAAGATGAAACCAAATGAAATAAAAATTATTCGCGAACGNTATTTTTNATAGCTTTTAGTCATTTAGAAGCGCAAAATCATCTTCATCAATATATATAATAACGGTTTCAGGGTTTGCCGGGACCATTTGAAGCTCAGTTCTTGCGAAACGTGAAATTCTATCTCCTCTTGANAACTGTGAGATTTCTATTTCAAGCTCATCAATTGAATTTTGAAGTTCAAGTGCAACTTGCTTTTGAGTTTCAATATTAATTACTGTTTCATCAATTTCAGTGTATACCCATAAGTATATTAATAGCCCTGCAATAGATAAAATGGAACTGCAAAAAAATAAAAAACTTTGTAAATATTCTTTATTTTTTTTTGATCTTCTTCTATTTTTTAATTTCGTCATTTTTATATTTTCTCCAGTNCTCTTATTTTTGCACTTCGAGATCTCCTGTTAGATTGAATTTCTTTTGTGGAAGGGGTAAGGGGTTTTTTTGTTAAAATATTGGCTTTANTATCCAGCTTTAATTGACGAAAAAAGTTTTTTACTAATCTGTCTTCGATGGAATGATAGGATATGATTACTANTCGACCTTTTGANTTTAGGTGATGTAAAAATATTTCTAAAAAATTCTTTAACTTTTCAATNTCATTGTTAACAGCAATTCTTANGGCCTGGTAAACNCTAGCAAGGGTTTTGTTTCTTTGGTGTGGAGGGGTTGATTTCCTTATCGCATCAGTAAGATCGTTTGTTGTAATTAGCATATTACTTTTTTTTATTGATTTTGCAATTCTTCTAGATCGTCTTTCTTCACCAAATTCAAAAATTATATCGGCTAATTGTTCCTGAGACAGTCTATTTATAAGCTCATTAGCTGTTTCACCGCTACTCTGATCAAATCTCATGTCAATTCTATCGTTCTTTTGAAAAGAGAATCCTCTATTTTTGGTATTTAATTGCATTGATGAAAGACCAAGATCTAATAAAATTCCATCAACCTTCGAAATATTATTTAATTTCATAATATTAGAAATATGATGGTATGATGAATGATGTAGGCTGATTTGTTTTTTGAAATGAATAAGTCTTTTTTTGGNAATTTCCAAGGCATCGTTATCTCGATCTAAACCAATCACTTTCGCCTTAGAAGAAAGATTTGATAGAATCTCATTGGTGTGCCCACCAGCTCCAATTGTTCCATCGATGTAAACTCCATCCATTTTTAGATTTAAAAATTCCAAAACCTCTGAAGTCATTACAGGAATATGATATTGTGAATTTTCCTGCAGATTTGACATATGAATTAGAGTATAATTTTATCTGAAAGCTCATCAAATTGTGTTGAGTCTATATCATTAAAATTATTATCAATTTTTAAGAGATAAGATGGATCCCAAATTTCAATTTTATTTACCATGCCAATAATGAGAGCATTTTTGGTTATACTTGAAAAGCTAATTAAATTTTGATTCAACGATATTCTTCCTTGTTTGTCTAGTTTAGTTATCGATGCATGGCGAACAGTATTTCGAATGAATGATCGATTTATGCTTGAAAGCGATGAAAGCTTTCTTAGTTCATCTTCTATCGACTTCCAAACAATAAGGGGGTATACCCAAACACATTTATCCATACCGCGAGTAACTACAAGGGAACTCTTATTATCTTTACTCAAAGAATTCCGAAACTTGGAGGGTATATTAATCCTGCCTTTGGCATCAATAGTATAGCTGTACTCTCCGATGAATGTATTTTTATTTAATGTCATACTTTAAATTTTTAGGGAATATTACCCACAATTACCCACAATATATCGNATATAACCCACATTAGTCAATAAATATTATTAATAAATTATTGATCCAAAATTGGATTAATTAAAATCTGTAAGTGAAGGTATTGTTTTACTTTTTAAGAGAAAACTGTTGAATAGTAACAGTATTTTTAGGTACAGAAATCATAAATTTAATTGGATAAATATCTGATTTNATTAGACTTAAATTACTTTCATTCAAGTATAGATTTAAACCTAGAGTTTGGTTGAATTTAATATTTATTGTATTTTTAAAGCGATGAAGATGGTTGTCGCCGACTGGTAAAACCTGCTCAGAGCTCAGTAAATCATCATTTTTAATTTCATACCACAATCTTTGATCTGTTGTAAGTACAATTGAAAAAGGGGCAGTAGCCTTAAGAGCTTGTTTGGTTTCAGAAATTTTTACATAAAATTCTTCTAGCATCTGATCACTTATCGGACCCTCTTCTTCAAATTCACTCTGGTATGGTTTTGGATTTAGAGCTTCAGTATCTTTATTAATAGATAAGATTATATACAATGCAAAAAGCAAAGTTAATATTATAAAAAGACTTTTAATAATATCTGAGCGAATTGATACAGATGGTCTTTTGACCGAAGGTTTATTTTTAGTATTTAAGCCAGATTTTGTGTTTAATGATTCTTCTTTTTTTTCAGCAGCAGGAGTTTTATTGCCGAGGTAGATTTCAAGATTATCTAAGGTTTCTTCCGGATCAATACCGATTTCTAAAGAATATGCTCGCAAAAAAAGCCTAACATAAGTGTAAGGCAATTGCTCGAACATACCTTTTTCAATTGCATGAAGAGCTGAAAGGCTAATCTTAGTTCTTTTGTGAATTTTTTCTAGTTCTATACCTTTTTCTATACGTATAGATTTTAATTCTTTATAAAAATCATTCATACTTTAGATTTATAATTGTTATTTAGTATTTAAATTATTCATTGATAGTTCAAATAAGCACTTAAAAACTTTTGATAGCGGCAAACCCATTACATTGTANTAGCATCCATTAATTTTTTTTATTTGCGATGAGAACCANTCNTGTATTCCATAGCTACCTGCTTTATCGNANGGATTGTAATTTTTAATATAATATTCTATTATTTCCTTAGATATNTTATTTAATTCTACCTCAGTCATGCAATAAAATGATTTTTTTATTTTTTTATCAATATTTTGAACTGACACACCGGTAAAAACCTTGTGAACTTTTCCTGATAAACTTTCAAGCATTTTCTGACTTTCATTAATATCCTGAGGTTTCCCGAGAATTTTTTTATTCAAAACAACAACTGTGTCTGCCCCAATAACATAATTTTTGTGATTCGCCAAAGAAACTTTTTTCGCTTTTTCATTTGCACAAATTTGAACAAACACTGAAGGATTGGTTCTGTCAAAATCTTCAATGATATTACTTGGAACTACTTTGAAATCTAAATTTATTTTTTCTAAAATCTCTTTTCTTCTTGGGGATTTAGAAGCTAGTATTATTTTCCCAAGTTTATCNAAACCTTTCATCTTAATATAGCAATCCTGCCTGTAAAATTAATCTTCTTAAGATTGTTTTTAGCTTTCATTTGGAAAAGATAGACGCCATTTGAAAGTATTTGACCAAATTGGTCAGTACCATCCCAATCAATAATGCCATATCCCTCTTCAAAGTATTTTGGAAAAATTGAATTAACTTTTAGCCCACTTAGCGTATATATATCTATTGAAATTTCTGCACTTTGAGTTATTTCAAAAGTAAATTGAGTCTTATCGTAGAAAGGATTTGGAAAATTATAAACGTTTTTTAGTTCAAATATATCAGATTCAGTTANATCAAGTTTTATTTGCGCTTCACTAGGNTTATTAGCGTTATCCCATGCTTTTATGTTAATATTTACTTCATCAAAACCAAAATCTGGTTTGAAAATATATACCCCTGAATTAATGCTGTTAATATCATATTCAAATTTATCACTTATATAATAGTTTTTCGAAATGACTTCATCATATAAAACCATTTCATGGCCTTTTCTTTGAGTTATATTTATTCCACTAGGATCAGAGATTTTAACTTTAATTTTTTCACCCCGTTTAATATAGTCATTATCTCTTAAAGCTCTTCCTGATTCAGTTAAAAATGCAATAATTGGCCCATTGACATCNGCAGATGGAAGTCCTGGAATAAATGTTATATTTGACGCTGATCCAGCAGCTTCACTTCCGTCATCTCCATTTATATTAAATTTTACATTTGCATTTCCATCAGCAAATGAAATATCTTTAGGAACACGAAATTTTGGAGATATTGTGTTATTTGAGTAAGTAAAAGAACCCTTAGATAATTTTGCTCCATTTTTCAAATAAGTAATACTCTCNTTTTCAGATCCAAAATAGAAGTTTACNGAAACCGTTTCTTCTGCATCTTGAAGCACAAAGTTTCCTGAACCACTTGGATTNTCCATTTGCGCATTTAAACTTCCTACTTCTAAAGATGACAACGTATCTGGAACAACATAAGCATTTTTAATTATTTTTTTTGGGAGAGGTAGCTTCATTGCTGGGTCTCCAAAGAGATGAAAAAGAGCACCGTCTGATCCTCCAGTTTTAACGGATTGTAGGAGAGAGCCAACCGTTAAACCTGAAACACTTTCATCTTTAAATATTTCATTAAAAATGCGCTCTAAAAACATAATATTACTTGTTACGCTTATACCCCTTGAAGTACTAATTACAGCTGAAGCTCCATCCATTGGAACTCTTATTAATTCTTCCGCAAAGGATTCTTCATCTATTTTATCAAAATGTCCCCAATTACAGGTTCCTGCAATCCATAGAGGTAGTTTCATTTCGGTATTTATTAAATCTATATCGTTCCTATTTTCGTTTATTATTAAAAGTTTTTCTTGTGCCCATTGAGTTGAATTTCCATGGCCGATATAATTAATAATTGAGGTGCCAGAATTTATAGTTTCAATAAGTTTTTGGGTAGCGGCTGGTTTAGTCGTGCCTAAAATTGTACTATTATTAACTTCATTGAAATTAACTAAATAAATTTTTTCCTTTTCCATAAAATCTGGAATTATTCTAGCAATTTTTTCAGAATTTATGGTATGNCTTTTACCTGTTGAAAGTTCAAAGCTTTCTTTTTCTGGCCTTGCTGGGTCATCTGCGACTAGAGCAATTCTTTGTTTCCAGATTCCTTTTTTCATNTTTTTTTCAAACTCTATTATTTTTTCACAAAAATCTGTGACTTCATTAATTGTTCTTGCGGGAAATCTACCAGTTGCCATTTCAGGTATTTTGCCATTGAAAGCGACAAATCTGTCATCAGTTGCATAACTATTTAATTTTCCGATTTGAATTGTTGGAACGATTATCTTTGAATTTCCTGAAATGTTCCTATAGTCATAATCAGCATCACCCATAAAAAGGACGCTGGTGGGGGATATTTTCCAATTAACTTTTGCCCACATTAAAAAATATTTTATAGCGATTGGGTCTTTATTTCCACCAGAAAATTCACTATATATATCATTTAATGAAAAATACATTGATTCTTTTCGATGATCGATTAGTGAGCTTGATGCGCTTCTAAATACTTCCGGGCCAATGACAATTTGACTTGCTTCATTTTTCAGCGATCGAACATTATCCCATTTTTTATTTTCAATTATTTCTAATTCACTTATTTTTGTTATATCATCGGTTTTAAAAACATAGAATCTTTTAAGAGTGTCCTTTGGAATAGTTGTTTTCATATAAACAGCATCAGTTGATAGAATGGGTTGATTAATGGGAGTTAGTTTATCTGATATATCCCATATAATTATATCGCTTCCATAAATTTTATATGTTAAGTCTGTAGATTGTAAAGAAGAAACAAAGTCAAAAGGTTTTTCGTAAATCAACTTTTTTTGATAAGAAAAATTAATATAGTCAAATAAAGGCTCAGAATTTGAATTAAGNGATTGGTTGGTTATTTTAAAAGTATTTTCACCCTCATTAATTGTCCCAGCATTTATAGTAAAATCTTTGGATTTGGGCCCAGTATTTGTCCAGTCTATGTCTGCAATTTTTATATTATTTCCGTAAAGAGCAATTGAGTGATTGGTATTTTTGNAGCGCGTATTAATTTTTTCATTTCCAATCATTCCTATAGACCCATTCACATTAGCTTCTAACATTGGATTTAAAATTTGAACGTTTTCAATTATTGAAGCACCATTGGAAAGCACTTTGTTTCCCCAAGAAAGGCCTGACTCTTCTGGGTTAATTTTATCAATTTCGTAATGATTAAAAACTAAACCATAGTCTACTTCAAAGGGTCCACTATTAATTAAGTTTCCGGTATCTATTCTTTGGCCACGAAGAGTATTATTGTTTGGGATAAGTATCCAGTAAATACTTTTATTGAAATAGAGATTTTGATGCCATTTAATTTTATCAAGAACAATATTAAAACCACTTGGTCCTCTTACATAAAAAAATAAATAATCTTTATTTGATAGATTTCCATCGGATTCACCAAGAATTGTCATAGGAATTTCGATAAGATTAGCAGGGACTTCAACCAAGGAGGGGGAGGTTTGCGAATCATTATAGGTTTCATCTCTTCCGAAAGCTGATCCTGAAAAAAGCATAATACTTCTAGGGTCAAAACTAAATGAGTTTTGAAGAAGAGAATTAATGGTTTCTCCTTCAATTCTATAAACCCCATCACTTTCAATTGTAAAATTAATCCATGTCCCATCAGGCAAACTTGATTTTTTNGCAATTTTATTCTCTGANCTTTCAATCCAATCTTTTGCAATACTCCAATTAACTATTTTTGGACGAAGTAATTCAAAATGAGCTTTATTTAATNAAGCTTTGTTATTTTTTTCAGCAAAAAAGGGAATTTTAATTATCAATTTTTGAAAATAATTTTGAGATTGCCCTAAGGGTGAAATTCTCAATGTTCCTGTATTCATCCCATTCACTTTTTGATTATTGATCCATTTTATTTGATTGGCATTCGCTGGAAGATTGAATGTATGGTTAGTTTCATTTGAACTTATAATTTCGAATTTGGGTAAAAAAGAATTAGGGAGACCAATTAATAAATCAAANGATTTGAGATCATTTTTTGACTTAGCTGTGGTGCTTATTTCAAGTACAAGCTCTGACTTTGATGAGCTAAGAACGTTAAGATTCGATTGACCGATTAGAAATGAAAGTTCAATGAAATACATTATCATTGCTTTTTTTAATATTTTAATTAAAAATCGATTAGAAAGCATAGTTTAAATTGAATAGTTTTTTTGAAATTTTTTACAAAATTATATTTTATTGTAGCTTATGGACATTGAATACAACTTTAGAAAGGTGTAATTTAGCATTCATCATGTATTAAAATTTTTTCTATTTTCACTAATTAGGGCTTTGTTTCATGTTCGACATAAAAATGATTAAAAAATGCTACGATAGAATGCCGGATAACGTTTTAGCAGCTAAAAAAAAATTAGACCACCCGCTTTCTTTAACTGAAAAAATACTTTTTAACCACCTCTCATTAAGCAATGAAGTTGGCATTTATAGCCGCGGCAGTTCTTATGTAAACTTTGATCCAGATAGAGTGGCAATGCAGGATGCAACAGCTCAAATGGCGCTNTTACAATTTATGATGGCTGGAAAAGATAAGGCTGCTGTGCCATCAACTGTTCATTGTGATCATTTAATACAGGCTAAGGTTGATGCAGATTTAGATCTAAATGACGCACTAAGCATTAATAACGAAGTTTTTGATTTTCTTGAATCAGTTTCAAATAAATTCGGAATAGGNTTTTGGAAGCCTGGGGCAGGTATTATTCATCAAGTAATANTAGAAAATTATGCNTTTCCNGGAGGAATGATGATTGGAACAGATAGTCATACCGTCAATGCTGGAGGCTTGGGAATGGTTGCTATTGGTGTAGGTGGTGCTGATGCGGTCGATGTGATGGCAGGTATGCCTTGGGAGCTTAAACTTCCAAAACTGATTGGAGTTAATCTTTCAGGTGAACTTTCAGGCTGGGCTTCACCAAAAGATGTTATTCTCAAATTAGCTGGAATCTTAACTGTTAAAGGTGGCACCGGCTCTATAATAGAATACTTTGGTGATGGTGTAAAAACATTGTCATGTACAGGTAAAGGTACTATTTGCAATATGGGAGCTGAGATTGGCGCTACCACTTCAATTTTTAGTTATGATAATAAAATGGAAGAATATCTTGAAGCGACAGGTCGAAGAGAGCTTGCAATTATGGCTAATGATATAAAAGAATTTCTGGTACCAGATCAAGAGGTGATTGATAATCCAAAAAATTTCTTTGATGANGTTATTGAGATTAATCTATCTGAACTAGAACCTCATTTAAACGGTCCATTCACACCTGATAAAGCAACCCCTATTTCAAAGATGAAAGATAGCGTCATTGAAAACAATTGGCCAAATGATGTTCAGGTTGGACTGATTGGTTCATGCACAAATTCATCTTATGAGGACATTTCTCGCTCTGCCTCAATTGCAAAACAAGCAAACCTTAAAGGGTTGAAGGCAAAAGCTAGCTTTACAATAACACCTGGTTCAGAGCAGGTAAGAAAGACTATTCAAAGAGATGGCTATGTTGATGATTTTGAAAAGCTGGGCGCTAAAGTTTTTGCTAATGCATGTGGTCCGTGTATTGGACAATGGTCNAGAGATGGCTCTGAAAAAGAAGAAAAAAATACAATTGTACATTCTTTTAACAGAAATTTTGCAAAAAGAGCTGATGGAAACCCAAACACTCATGCATTTGTAGGTTCACCTGAGCTGGTGACCGCTATGGCAATTTCAGGAAGCCTATCTTTTAACCCCCTTAAAGATAAATTAATTAATGAAAAAGGTGAGAAGATAATGTTTGATCCTCCTGTTGGAGTTGAGTTGCCAAGAGATGGTTTTATGTTTGATAATTCCGGTTATCAAGAGCCCGCTTCAGATGGCAGCGATATTAAAATNAAGATTGATCAAAATTCAGATCGCCTACAATTATTAAAACCATTTACCCCNTGGGATGTCAATAATTTGGAAAAAGTAAGACTCCTTATAAANGTTAAGGGTAAATGCACAACTGACCATATTTCTATGGCTGGTCCTTGGCTAAAATACAGAGGACATTTAGATAANATTTCCAATAATATGTTGACTGGAGCAGTAAATTATTTTAATGGGAAGGTTNATCTTGTTAAAAATCAATTAAATGGTGATTATGCTCCCGTGCCTGAGGTTCAGCGCGATTATAAATTTAATAATATACCAACAATTGTCGTGGGTGATGAGAATTACGGAGAAGGCTCTTCTCGTGAGCATGCCGCTATGGANCCAAGATTTCTTGGAGTTTTAGCAGTTTTAGTTCGTTCTTTTGCAAGAATACACGAAACAAATTTAAAAAAACAAGGAATGTTGGCGCTTACGTTTATTGATAAGACAGACTACGGTTTGATTCAAGAAAATGACATTTTTAATTTTATTGATCTTGATAAATTTGCAGAAAGACGTCCCATCGCTTTATCAATATCTCATGAAGATGGATCTGAGAATATTATTAAATGTAATCACACTTACAATGAATCACAAATTCAATGGTTTAAAGCTGGATCAGCATTAAATCTCATACGATTTCAATCGCAATAAAACTTTGAAAGTTCTAATTACTGACCCGATATCTGAAACCGGGATTTCAATCTTAGAAAAAGCGGGAATTAAAACAATTCAGCTCTTCAATGCAACTATCGAAGATAAAATCAAAGCTTGCAGTGACGTGTCTGGGTGGATAATTCGAAGCGGAACAACAATCAATGAAGAAATAATTAGAGCCTCAAAACATTTACGAGCAATAGGTCGAGCTGGCGTTGGGATTGATAATATTGATATTTTAGCTGCTACTCGAAATGGGGTAATTGTCATGAATACTCCAGATGTAAACACAATTTCAGCCGCTGAACATACTATAGCGATGATGTTGGCCTTATCAAGAAATATTTCACAAGGAGATCATGAGTTAAGGCAAAATAAATGGAATCGCCATCTTCTTGTTGGAACTGAATTAAGAAATAAAACATTGGGAATAGTTGGATTAGGTAAGATTGGCANAGAGGTAATGTCAAGATCGCTGCCTTTTGGTATGAATATTTTGGGTTACGACCCATTTGTAAATCAAAAAATGTTTAATGAGGATGAAATAAGAATTGTTGAATTATATGAGCTATTAGAACAATCCGATTTTATAACTATCCATGTTCCCTTAAATAGCGAAACTAAAAATCTTTTTAATAAAGATCGCTTAAAAAAAATGAAAAATACCGCTAGGATAATTAATGTTTCTAGAGGGGGAATAATTAATGAGGAAGATCTTGCTAGTTCTTTGATTGACAATGAAATATCTGGTGCAGCTATAGATGTTTTTGCTAAAGAACCTGTAGATAAATCAAACCCTCTTATCAACGCTCCAAATACATTATTAACACCCCATTTAGGCGCNTCTACCGAAGAAGCAAAAGAAGGGGTTAGCATCGCGATATGTGAGAATATTCGAGATTATCTATTAGAAGATAAATTGAATAATGCTGTTAATATGCCAATTTCAGATTTATCGATAATTAAAGAGATTCAGCCTGGCTTAGATCTCGCAGAGATGATGGGTGGTTTGCAAAATCAATTAAATCCTGGTGCTGTGAAAAAAATTCAGATAGAATGTTCTGGGTCCTTAACAGAAGCTAAGCCTATTGCCCTTGCATTTTTAAAAGGCTTTTTAGCTAGAAGGATACCTGAAAGAGTTAATTATATTAATTCAGAAACTCTCGCTATTGAACTTGGTATTAAAATTGAGCATAGCTATACCAATGACAGTTTTTCATACACCAATCTAGTAAGGACTAGGGTTTCAGGACCTGATAAACCAACGCGAATTGCCGGTTCAATATTTGGCCATAAACAGCCCAAATTAGTAAATATTCTTGGATATGATATAGATGTCACACCGTACGGCTGTTTGCTTCTAGCTAAGAATAGAGACGTTCCTGGCGTAATAGGAAAAATAGGAACAATTCTTGGAAATCATGCTGTAAATATTAGTGGGTACATATTAAGTAAGTCAGAACAAGGTCAAGCTTTTTCCGTTATTCGCACAAATAGCCTTGTTAATGAAAAAATTGTTCAAGAAATTTTAAACCTTAAAGAAATAATCTCTTTGCAGCAAGTGTCCTGCGAAAATTCATTTATCAATGAATAAAATTAATATTGCTGGCTGCGGAATTGCTGGAATGTCAGCAGGAATATATCTATCAAAAAAAGGTATTCCAGTTACTATTTATGAAAAGTGTTCAAAACCAGGCCAAAGTCGGCATGGTGATTATGAGGGATTGGAAAATTGGATTTTTAATGAAAGTATCTCATCGTTTTTTAGCAACATAGGTTTTGATTATAGTCAAATAAAATCTAATCCAGTAAATAATTTTGTGGTTCATTCAGCTAATAAAGACCCCCTTTTAGTTGATAGCAAAGAACCGTTCTTCTATTTAGTAAAACGTGGTGATAAAAATAATGATTTTGATAATCAATTATATCAACAATGCAAAGATGTTGGAGTTGAATTTAGGTTTAATACTATTGCTTCAGATAAATGTGAGATTGTTTCTACAGGGACTAGAAAAGCTTCAGCATATATTAACGGCTCAAGCTTTAGAACTTCACAAAAAAATCAAGTTCACTTGCTTTTAGGTCATGAATTCTCTCCTAAAGGATATGCTTATTTAATTATTCACAATGGTTATGGAACTATTGCTACAGCATTCAAAAAAGTAAAGAACACCAAGCACAATTATTTAAATAATTGTAAAAAGTATTTTAGAGAATTAGATATAGATATATCCAATGAGCAGGATTTTGGAAGTAGAGGTAGCTTTGCCTTTTCTTTAAGCAGAATTAGCTTGCCGCTACAAATTGGTGAGGCAGGGGGCTTTCAGGATTATCTTTTTGGATTTGGAATGAAGATGTCAATGGTTTCAGGTTTATTAGCTGGAAAATATTTGAATGGAGAAAAATCAAAAGCAAGATCGTTGTTAAAAAAAATTAACAAAAAAAGAAGGATCTCTTTTTTGAATCGAATCCTTTATGAGAGATTNAGCGACGAAAACATGTATTATTTTGCTCAAAAATTTTCATTTTCAGAAAATCCACTTTCTATTTTAAAACAGGCCTATAAGTGGGACTTTAAAACACTGGCAAGATGGATAAATATTAAAAAAAAATATGAAATACATTCTTCTTAGAAGCATTCAAATTTTTTCTATGTTCATAGTATTTTCTGGGCTAATCAAAGGTGTTNGAGATAGCAATGTATCTTTAGAATTAAATGCGCTTATAATTGGCTCAGGATTATTTTATATTGCAAATTTGTTGCTGAAGAAAAATTAATATCGGAAATTATAGTTAATTAAAAGAGTGTTTTATGTCAAAAATATGGAATGATTTAAANTCTAATATGAAAGATTGGAGTAATGCTGCAGTTGAAAAAGCAGAAGAAGTAAGTAAGGTAGCTGTTGCCAAAACTGAAGAATTGACAAAGATTAGTAAAATAAAGCTTACCATTCATCANCTTCAGAGAGANAAGAACAAGGAAATTTTATCTTTGGGTAAATTGGTTTATGCTCATTCTAAAGAGGCGAACATGTCTAACTTTACTGGAAACACAGAATTCTTTTCGCATGTTGAAAAAATTGATAGTCTAAATATTCAAATTTTGGATAAAGAAAAAGAAATTGATAATATTAAAGCTGAAGATTTTAATGACGAACAATCCGCTGATTCTTTAATTTCCGATGATGAATCAACGCAAAATGATTTGGAAACTCCCACCTCAGATGATAATTCTAAGTCAATAAATGTTGATGAATCGCCCTCTGAGGAATAATTTATTTTTTTTTGAGCATTTGACCAAATATTTGTAGATTCTTACTTAAAACATTAAATAACAATGTTTCAATCAAAAAAGAACTCAAATAAATATCACAATTATATAATAGTTTCAGAAAAAGATTCTGGTGTCCGTAATTATCATTTTTCTAGAAAATTTGTTTTATTTTCTATCGGTTTATCCATTCTAACTATTTCCACAGTCCTCTTTTTTACAGCAAATGCTTTAACCGGTGTCATTCATCAAACGAAAATGGATAACTTAAGGTCAAGCTACGAGCACTTATCTGAAACTCTTGTTTCATTGCAATCCCAGCTTGATAACGTCTCTGGCGAAGTCGGGTCTATTGAAAAGAAAGATCAGGCTATCAGAACATACGCTGGTTTACCTCAAATAGATAAGGATGTTAGAAAATTAGGAGTTGGAGGTACAGATTTTAAAATAAATACCATTGATAATATCCCTGCTGATATATCTAANCGTATTACAGAAATAGAGATGAACGTAAATTCACTTTCAAGAAAAGTTAAGCTTGAATTAAGTAGCTACAACAGTCTTTATGAGGTTGTAAGAAATCATTCTGATAATTTAAAATACGTTCCTTCAATAAGACCCGTTCAGACGGGTTACCTTGGATCTGGCTTTGGGTATAGAGAAGACCCTTTTAATGGNAATACAAGATTTCATTATGGTCAAGATATAGCTGTAAATAGTGGAACTAAAGTTTATGCTCCTGCTGATGGAAAGATAAAATACGCCGCTAATCAGGGCGGTTATGGGAAAGTTGTGAAAATTGATCACAGTAATGGTTACAGGACAATATTCGCCCATCTTTCAAAAATTAATGTAAAAGCTGGAACGAAAGTTAAAAGAGGGGATTTAATAGCATTAAGTGGTAATAGCGGAAGAACCGTTGGTCCTCATTTGCATTACGAAGTTCATCATTATGGCGCCCCCCAAAACCCACTAGATTACTTTTTCTCTGGCTATCTTAAGTAAGCCTTTTCCTACTAGNTATCTTTTCATAATTTTAGCTTAANATATGTCAAAATCATACCATATCGAAACCTACGGATGTCAGATGAATGTTGCTGATTCTGAGCTTGTGTCAGCTATGCTGCAAAAAGCAGGTTATAAAGAAACTTCAGACATAGAAAAAGCTGATGCAATTTTTGTAAATACATGCGCTATNAGAGAGCATGCTGAAGACAAGGTTCATTCAAGGTTGGGTTTTTATAATAAAATTAAAGAACGNAAGCCTTCTACTGTAATCGGAGTTTTAGGTTGTATGGCTCAAAATTTGAAAGAAGATATTCTTGACAGTAAACCATATGTTGATATAATTCTTGGCCCTGACTCTTATAGAAAATTACCAAGCATGTTAGATCAGAGAACAGAAAAGAGCTCTCACATTGTTGATACTAAATTATCCAGATTTGAAGTATATGATAATCTTTTTCCAAGGAGAAGAGACGGTGTTAATGCATGGGTTTCAATAATGAGAGGATGCGACAAGTTTTGCACTTTTTGCATTGTACCATTTACTCGAGGAAGAGAGCGCTCTCGAAGTATTTCTAGTATTAAGGATGAAGTTTTTATCGCAGTCAATAACGGTTTTACTGAAATAACACTTTTAGGGCAAAATGTTAACTCGTACAGTCATGAAGGAAATAAATTCCACAAATTGCTCGAAGAAATAGCTCAAATTGAAAATGTTAAAAGAATTAGATATACATCTCCTCATCCAAAGGATATGACATTGGATGTCCTAGATATCATGAATGATTATGATAATATATGCAATTATGTACATCTGCCTTTACAAGCCGGTAACAATAAAATATTAAAACGAATGAATAGAACTTATTCAAGAGAAGAGTTTATTCAGCTATCAAACGTAATTAGAGACAAGTTGCCTGGNGTTGGTATTTCAACAGATATAATTGTTGGATTTCCCGGAGAAAATGAGCAAGAATTTCAAGAAACCCTTGACTTGATGGAGCAGGTAGTTTTTGATTCAGCGTATACTTTTAAATATTCATCAAGACCGGGCACAAAGGCTGCTGAATATGAAGATCATGTTCCAGAAGATGAAAAGCAGCAAAGACTAGAAAGAGTAATAAATTTGCAACGCGAACATACTTCTATGAGAAATAAAGAATTTATCAATAAAGTTGAAATGGTCTTAATTGAAAAGGAAAGCAAAAGATCGAAAGATAGGTGGGCAGGAAGAACAGATTCAAATAAGTGGGTAATCTTCAATAAAAAATCTGAGAAAATTGGCGATATTGTTCCCGTAGTTATCAAGTCAGCGCTTGGAATAACATTGCAAGGAGAAATTCAAAAAGTTCAAGAAATGGAGTTAGTGGTATGAAGCTTGTAAAAATCTTTGCAGCTCTCGTTTTAGTAATTATAATTTTATATTTTCTTTTACAAAACAATAATCCGGTAAATGTTGATTTAGTTTTTTATCAAAAAGAGAATGTTCCTATNTCTGTAGTGATGCTCGGAGCGCTGGGAGTAGGCATGCTAATTGGATATGTAGTAGCCTTGATGTTGATTCTTGCAGGAAAATCAGAGATTCGCAGCTTGAAAAATAAAAATCAACAATTAGCGGAAGAATTAAATGAATTGCGCAACGCTAATATTGATGAAGGNATATATGAAGATGAAGATGGAGNTGTCTAAAATTGAATTTATATCATTTTATGATATTAATTTTAATNAGCCTTGCTGTTCTTGGATTTTTAATATTTAAAAAGCCAAAAAAAAAGCAACCTGCAGAATCAATTTATACAAGAGCGCTTAATGCAATAATACAGGGTGACACAAAAATTGCCTTAAGTCATCTCAAAGACGTAGTTAAACAAGACACAAATCATATAGATGCCTATCTTCAAATTGGCAATATATTAAGAGAGGAAGGAAGCGTCGAAGCCGCAATAAAAATACATCGATCTCTTACGGTTAGGCCTAATTTGCCAAAAGAAGTCCATAGGCAAATACATAAATCTTTAGCTTTGGACTATTACAAATCCGATAATCTTGAAAGAGCAAAAGTTGAGGTGCTGAAAGTTTTAAAGGTTGATAAAAAAAATTTATGGGCTAATCAGTTCCTTTTAGAAATAAATGAAAATCAAAATGATTGGAAAGAAGCAGCGCAACGCTCTAAAGTTGTTCAGAAAATTAAATCATCAAAAGACCCGGACCAACTNTCAAAGTTCCTNGTTTTTCAATCTATGGACAAGCTTAAAAATAACCAATCTGACGAGGCAATAGCCCTATTAAAAAAAGCAATTAAAAATTCTCCTAACTTTGCTTTACCCTATTTAAAGCTAGGNGACGTTTTTTTTGCAATAAACAAATTAAACGATGCNATAAAGAGTTGGGAAAAATTTATCGAATTGAATCCAGATGAGAGTAAAGAAGTTTTATCAAAAGTAGAAACTGCATATTTCGATATTGGACAATTTGATGAAGTCGAAAAGTTTTATAACCGCGTAATTCAAAATAACCCTTCTAATTTAGTTGCTTTGGTTAATTTAGCTAATGTTCTCCANCAAAAAGGAGAATATGCNGCNTCNATGTCTTTAATAGACGATGCGCTTTTACAAAACAATNACTCTATTTTTATTAATTTAATGAAGTTAAAACTTTCATTAAAGCAATCCGATGATAGNCGATATAATAAATCAATAGACAGAATAATTGATCTATTTAAAGAAAGCAATATCTCATGATAAGAATTGCTATAATTATTTCATTTTTTTGTTGTGCTAATGCTCAAAATATTAATCTTTATTTAACATTAATTCAAAAAGGAAGATATGGCGAGGTAAGGGAAAATCTTCCAGATTTACTATCAAGATATCCTAATGAAGCCGGCGTATTTTTTATTCAAGCATTAATTAATAGTGATGGAGATTCGTCATTATCTCAATATCAAAAACTAATAGAAACATTTCCCGCTTCAGAATTTGCTGCGATGTCCTCAATGAAAATTGGTGAATATTTATTTGCTCGTGGCTTGTATTCACAAGCTAGTGTTCAGTTAAAAAAGTCTTTACTTGAATATCCAAAAGGNGATCACCATCAAAGAGCGTTAGACTTAATGGTAAATTCTTATATAGCTACCGGAGAACAGGATTCAGCTAAAATATCATTAAACCTCTTTAGCAATCTTTATCCAAAACTAAACTATCAAAAATATAACCTTGGAACTTTATCAAGACCCAAAAATGATGCAAGGCTAGTTCGGATAGATAAAAATTTAATCAATGAAAAAATTAAAACCGTTAAAGCTAAAAGAGTAAAATCTAAAATAAAGAAGAAAGTTTATAGGCCNTGGGTAGTGCAGGTAGGGGCTTTTGGAAGATATGAAAATGCAAATCGATTAAAAAAACAACTTCAAAGTGGCGGTTTTCCAACTGAAGTTCACAGAATTAATTCTAATGGTAAGAGACTTCATGCTGTTAGAATTGTTCGATATCAAAACAAAAGCGAAGCAGATAAAATTGGTAGAAGTCTTAAATCTAAATTTGGATTAGATTTCCGTATAATTAATAGTCCAAAATAGAGATATTAATANAAATATGGGAATGATTAGGTGGCTGGTGCCCCTCGCGGTCTTCAACACCGTTGTCCTGCTGATAAATCAGGAGCTGGGTTCAATTCCCAGGCGTTCCCGCAAAAATTATAATTTTTTTTAAAAGGAATAAAATGAATAAAAAACAAAAATTAGTATCAAAAAAACATAGAAAAAATAAAGAAAGAATGAAGGAGCTGAATAAGGAATCTTTAGCAAAAAGCTCATCCAAAAAAGAGCAAACAGTTAAAGCTCCAGCGAAGAAAGCTCCAGCAAAGAAAGCTCCAGCAAAGAAAGCCCCAGCAAAGAAAGCTCCAGCAAAGAAAGCTCCAGCAAAGAAAGCTCCAGCGAAGAAAGCTCCAGCAAAGAAAGCNCCAGCAAAGACTAAATAAATGTCAAATGAATTAATCAATAAATTAAGACTAGCATTTAGCTTAGTTTTGATATTTTCATCAATTGCAACCTTTGCGTATAGTTTTTTTTACGGAGAATCTTTTGATCAATATTTTTATTTAGCGATGATAATGATAGTTGGTGCAGTTTTTCATCTACAAAAGATTGAAGAGTCTAAAAAACCAAAAAAGAAAAGGAATAAGAAATAGCATTTAATGCGTGAACATATAGCCAATTATTTAAATAGTTATGAAATGTTCCATCTGTTTGGAGTTTCGCATTGGATCTCAATTATTTTATTTTTTTTTACTGCCCTTTATCTACCNTGGTATTCTAAAAAATANTTTTCAAAATCATTTCAAGTTAAAATAAACTATTTATTAGNNTTTTTTGTGTTTATAAACTTTCCAATTTGGGTTCTTCTTGAAGTTATTGCTGGCACATTTGATCTAAAACTTCATCTACCTCTGCATTTGTGCAGATTCGCCAATCTAATACTTCCATTTGCAATCTATAAAAAAAACAATTTTACTTTTCAAGTAATGTACTATTGGGGCTTGTCAGCTATGTTTCAGGCTATTTTTACTCCAGACATAACCCAAGACTTTCCACATTTCCATTATTTTAGATACTTTGCAGCTCATCATTTGCTAGTTATTTCTATAATATACAATGTTGTGGTTTTTGATTTGAAACCAACAATCTCTGGATTAAAGAATGCATTTTTCTGTCTTAATGNTTTTTTATTTATTGCTTTATTTTCTAACATTATTCTTGATGCAAACTACTTTTGGTTAATGGGGAAACCTCCGGTTGGATCATTGTTAGACTTTATGGGTCCTTGGCCGTGGTATATTCTTGTTGCTGAATTTGTAGCTTTAATACACTTTTATGCTGCTTATTATTTATATTATGCCATTAGCGCTAGAACAAAGTTTGTTAATTGATGAAAATTTTTATATCTATAATGCTATCCGTTAATTTGTTTTCCCAAGTCGTTGAGAAACAAAATAAATTATTGTGGGATGGTACAGACTGGAATAACATAGAAAAAAGAGCAAATGGGGGTCCTACATCTATTTATCAAATCAAATCCGCCTATATAAGCGGATTGCTAGATGGAAGACTATATTATTATCTTAAGGCCTGGGCAAAGAATAAAAATTTTGCTGATACTTTATATTCTGACAGGCTAGATTATTTAACCAACAAAGAAACAATTAGGCAATTGGATCGTTTCTATAGCGATATCCTTATGACNTATGTTCCTGTTATTTCTGCAATTATAATTGTTCATATGGAAGCTGAGCAGGTATCAAAAAAAACAATTGATCTGTATATTGATCAGACAAAATATTGGATTAATGAACTTACAATTAACATGGAAGAAGAAGGAATGCATAACCTCCTTAAGAATAAGCAAAAAAAGTACAATAGTAATAAAAAATAAATTTTTATTTTCAATTTTTTTTAAATTAAAATGATCGTTAAGATTTCCAATATTTCACAGACTCATATTGTCCTTTTTTGTTTAACTATTCTTACAACTTTGCTTGCAGGTGCAATAATGCAGGGGGCTAATATTATTACTAACCCCATCTCAATATTTGAAGGAATTCCATTTTCATTAACACTCTTATTTATTTTAGGAACGCATGAATTTGGTCATTATTATTTTGCCCAAAAGCATAATGTTGATGCTACACTACCGTACTTTATTCCAGCTCCTCCTTTTATATTTTTAATTGGAACATTTGGAGCATTTATAAAAATAAAGTCCGTCATTACTAGCAGATCCGCTCTTTTGCAAATTGGCGCTGCTGGCCCTATAGCCGGTTTTGTTGTAGCTATCCCTTCTTTATTTGTAGGACTTAAATTATCCGATGTGTTTGATAAATCCCCTAGTTTTAATGGAATAGTACTTGGAGATTCGTTACTGATGAAAGGAATGATTTGGATTACACACCCTAATTTACTTGAAAATCAAGACGTTTTACTTCATCCAGTAGCTTTTGCGGGTTGGATAGGATTATTGGTTACCATGCTAAACCTTCTTCCAATAGGACAATTAGACGGAGGACATATCGCTTATGCAATTTTTGGTAAAAAGCAGAATTATATAGCTAGATTTTCATTGCTTATGCTTATTCCGTTAAGTTTTATTTCTCTTAATTGGTTGGTTTGGGGAGCGTTAATTTTTTTTCTTATGCAATCAACGGGTCACCCTCCAATTAATGACTTTAATACTCCACTGTCAAAGGGTAACAAGTTTATTGGGTACTTATGTTTTCTGATATTCATTGTTTGTTTTGTGCCAGCTCCATTTAAGTTGTGAAATACTTAATTAGNNTATTTTTTATAATTGCTGCTTGCAATTCCCAATCTCGAATTGGAGATTTTAAATCTATTTCATCTTTTACTAACGTAAGTAATATAGTATTTACAGATAGCTTATTAGTTGGCGTTTCAGAATCTGGTCTGATTTATTTTAATATAACAACGAACTCATCTGAAACTATTTCAATAGATGAGGGACTATCTTATGCAGATTTACATCATATTCATTTAGATAAAAAATACAATTTTTGGATTGGTTCAGATAAAGGTGTTCAAATATGGGACTCAAAAAAAGATATTTTAATCAATAAATTCGATCTCGATATTGAAAATATAACAGGCTTTGTTAACTATAATAATTTTATTTATGCAGCTGCGAAAATTAATGATGTGTGGGGTATAATTGAATTTAGATACGTTGAGAATAAAATCTATTTTAGAGATTTTTATCAAAGAGTAGATTTACAAAATATTTTAAAGATTTCTCTGCTAAATGATGATATATACATTTTGTCCTCTAACGGCGTAATTGCTGGGAACCCGTTTCAGGAGCATATTTCTAAATGGAAAAATCCTTTTTCAGGAATCAATGAACCTATCATTGATATTGAGGGGNAAAATGAAGATTTTTATGTATTAACAATGAGCTCTGTCAAAAAATTTACACGCGACTCAATAGTAACAATTATTGAAGATGTTTCTGAACTATCATCCTTGAAAGGNTTAATAATTTCTGAAAACAAAATTTATGCTTACTCAAGTACTTCAATTTTTCATATTCTTGATGGACAAATGCTAGAAGTTTATAGCGATCAAAATCTATATATCAATGCTGTAGTTAGGGGTGATGATCATTTTTGGATAGCAACAAATTTTGGTTTGAGTAAGTATAGTTATGGTACATATGAAAATTTTGCTCATAATCAGCCGTTTTTAAATAATCCGCAAATTATCGAGTTTTATAATAATAAAATAGTTATTGCGAATAGAGACGGTCTGGCGATTGAAGGATGGGAAAATTATACAACACTTAGTATACCTAAAATAATTTCAAATAAATTTAAATTGTCAACATTGACGTTTGATCTTGGGAATGAAATATCAAAATCTTTAATNCAGGAAAATTTGCTTTTTTTAAGTTTTATTAATTCTCAAACTGCAGGAATTGTATCTTTAGATATTAGTAATTATCAATTGCCTATAATATCTAAATACTTTCCTTTTAACAATCAAGATTCACTTCAAGTAAGATATAGTTTTGATGACATGATTTTTGATAGGCAAAATAACCTATGGGCAACTTCATCAAATAATGCTACGTTCCCATTAAGCGTTTTTTCAAATAACCAACCCCGGCACTTTCCTGCAAATTCGCCTCAAAATAATTTAATTGATGGAAACAAATCTATTGTAGTTGATAATTATAATAGAATTTGGATGTCCTCACAGTCTGGACTCCTCGTCTATAATTATTCGGGAGATATTATAAATCCTCAAGATGAAGAATGGGTAGGTATTCCAGTTATAGAGGGAGTCAATAGAAGGGCATTAAATTATGCAGTTTCAGGTGATAATACACTTTGGATAATAACTAATTATGGATTGATATATAAAAAATTAAGAGCGCAGAGTGATAATCCTGTAGCTGAAACAGGCCCAATTTCAAACAGTGGAAGCATTACACCTTATTTTCAAAATATCCCATTTGACCATGAATCAAAAATTTATTTTGATTCCAATGAAAACTTATGGATTACATCAAATTCCAGGGGATTGTTTGTTTTAGATTCAAATCGTGAATATTGGCCTTCACCCAGTGGTATTAATAGTTCTAATTCAAATTTATTATCAAATAAAATAAACGATATTAAATTTAATTCTGAANATGGACTAGCTTACATAGCAACTGATCTCGGTGTGAGTAAACTAAAAATACCATTCAGNTCGGAAATTAAAAAAACTAGTAAAATTGATATATTCCCTAGCCCTTACAGAATTCCATCAAATCGCCCTATGGTTATNGATGGAATACCGCAAAAAAGTAGCGTNCAGATAATGCTTTTAAATGGAAATATANTTAAAACATTNAGTCAAGATGAAATAAATGAATATCAAGCNANNTGGAATGGTAAAANCGACGAAGATGTTTANGTTAGTTCCGGAGTATATTTAGTTTTAATAATTAATAAAAAACATAATACGAGTACCATTAAAAAAATAGCAGTGATTAAAAATTGAGCTCAATTACAAAAATAATTAGGGTTGTATTGGGAGTGATATTGCTCATAATTGGGCTTATAGGTGGTCTAATACCAATATTTCAGGGNTGGATATTCGGCTTACCAGGTTTAATGTTATTAGGAAGCGTTTTCCCTTCTGTAAAAAAAATGACAAACAAGNTNATTAAAAAAGCTAAAAAGTCTTTAANGANGTAAGNNTAGCNTGTNACTTNTTTGATGCAGCTTTATATANCCAAACTATAACTCCAACAAATAGTANNATACCAATAAGATTGAATTCACCAAGNTGGGGCCACCANTTTTTGTTTCCTGAAAGGAAAATTGGAACTGCAACNAGTATACCCATTAAAGCCTCTCCCGTAATAAATCCTGAGGACATGAGCAGTCCTTTTTTGTCAGATTCTTCGGAGCCGCCAGCTTTTTTNCCTAAATGATTTACCATCCCGCCAATAAATATTGGAACCGTTAGAGTGATTGGTAGATAGATACCCACAGCGACAGCTAATACAGGAACACGAAAATCTGATCCAATCTTCTCCTGCCTGAGATCGATTAAAATCAATGCAATAGCTATGACGCCTCCAGCGTAAACAAATGTCCATGGTAAATTTCCATTGAACACACCATCCGCTACAGATTTCATCAATGTTGCCTGAGGAGCTGATAGAGTCGGCGATCCAATTGTGTATGCTGTATGAAGGATATCCAAAACTAACCCTAGAACTATTGCAGAGGATAATGTCCCAACTATTTGCATAATTTGCTGTTTCCACGGCGTTGCTCCAACAAGCTGTCCTGCTTTTAAGTCCTGAAGGTTATCGCCACCAATTGCAGCTGCGCAGCACACAACAGCACCAACCATAATTGCGCTTGCAGCACCAACCCCAGACCCTGTACCTAAAAGAGCTAATAATAAAATTGAAGTAAATAGGATGGTAGCAATGGTTACTCCAGAAATAGGATTATTTGATGATCCAACTACGCCAGCCATATACGCTGCAACTGCTGAAAAAAGAAAACCAAATACCATCATAATAATGGTCAACAGTGCCGCAACCGGTATTGATTTAACAATATCAGCATAAAGCAAGAAAACTGGCACTAGAAGCGCAATTAGGGCTATTCCAACGTAATTTATAGGCATATCTTGTTCTTCTAAAGGAATATCTTTATCGGATGCGTCTTTTTTAAGTGCCGCAAGACTTGATTCTATGCCTTCTTTTAGTGGTTTTAAAAGTTTTAGCAATGACCATACTCCACCAACAACCATAGCTCCAACNCCAAGGTATCTTATTTTGGTTGTCCAAATATCAAAAGCAGCAGTTAATGGATCCCCTTCAAAACCAACAACTGCAGAATATATTGGAATTGCAAATCCCCAAGAAATTAATCCNCCTGCAAAAACTAAAATGCCTATATTTCTTCCAACAATATATCCGACAGAAATAAGAGCTGGAGAAAGATCACTGCCAATTCCAAAAATTGAACCACCTATTGCGCGTGCGCCTGCAGCTTCAGCTTGCCACATTCCAAAGCCCTGCTGAAAGAGCTTCATTAAGCCACCACTCAAACCTGTAGCAGCTATTATACCGAGACCCCCGCCTTCTGAAGTTTCACCTTTTTTTGCTTTATCGCCTGCTCTCAAAACTGCTGCAGTTGCNATTCCCTCNGGATATTTTAATTTGGCATTTATTATCAAAGCTCTTCGNAAAGGGACTGTAAATAAAACTCCAATAATTCCACCGATAGCAGCAATTTTAGCAACTTCAAAATAATTAAACGAATCCCAATACCCTAAAAGCACTAATGCGGGAATAGTAAAAATAACACCCGCAGCTAACGATTCACCTGCTGATGCAGCAGTTTGAACAATATTATTTTCTTTAATATTGGAGTTTTTAAATAGCGATAAAATTCCCATTGAAATTACAGCTGCTGGGATTGAGGCTGATACGGTCATACCCGCAAAAAGACCAAGGTACGCATTAGCGCCAGCTAGAACCATAGATAGAATGATTCCTAAAAAAAGGGCTTTAATTGTGATTTCTGAGTTTTGATTGTTGGGCATTTTGGACCTGTAAATTTTTAAAAAACTATGATATAGATTTTTATAAAACAAGAATAGAAATTTTTTTGTTAATACAGTTTTTCTGTATAATTTTTAGTGTCCTGGGGTGCTGTTATATAACCAGGTTGTAACGGCTGAGATTAAACCCGAGTACCTGATCTGGATAATGCCAGCGTAGGAATCATAGCAATGAACAAATTATTAACTATCTTTTTTTATTTAACTTTTTTAACTGCTCAATCTTTTCAAGTGAGCGGATTAGTTACTGATAGCCAATCTAAACTTCCAATATCAGATGTAAATGTTTTCTCTAAAGACACTGGCACTTCTACAGATAATTATGGAAAATTTACTTTCTATGTTGAGAATGATGATTCGATTTCTTTTNCTCATATTGGATATCAATCAATAAAGCTTAAGATCAGTGAAAATATGAAAATATTTCTTCAGCCATCTTCACTAATCGGAAACTCTGTTAATGTGAGCGCCTATAGAGCTATTTCCGGCCTTACACCCGTTTCCTTTTCTACTCTAACGCAACAAGAAATAAATTTAAAATATTCAGCTCAAGATATTCCAATGGTATTAGCATCTGAACCAGGAGTTTGGGCTTATAGTGAAAGTGGCAATGGAACCGGATATTCTTATGCGACTATTCGCGGTTTTGATCAAAGTCGTATTGCGGTTCTGTTAGATGGAGTTCCGCTTAATGACAANGAGAGTCATCAAGTATACTGGGTTGACCATGGAGACCTTTTAGCGGATACAAAAGATATTCAAATTCAAAGAGGCATTGGCACTAGTCTTTACGGATCCTCCTCATTTGGAGGTTCAATAAATGTGAGAACTCAAATACAAAGTAAAAGCAGAAATATCGAATTTTCACAAGGACTTGGTAGCTATAATACATCAAAAACACGCCTAAANTATGAATCAGGAAAAGATTTTGGTGAAAATATTAGCCTAGTAATGAGAGCCTCATCCATTGGCTCAGATAGTTATAGAAAATATCATGGCTCAGAACAAAGAGGTATGTTTTTTGGTTTAGAGCATAGAGGTTCAAAAATAAAAAATCAATTTAGAGCTTTGGTTGGTTATGAAAATACTCAACTATCATGGGATGGAGTTGCTGGATTTCTTAGCGGTGAAAAGCAATCAGATATTAATGATCGTACAAAACGAAGAGATGGCTACAGGGCTTATACCGATGATTTTTTACAGCAAATTTATTCTGTAAATTCTACAGCTAAAATAAGTGATAAAGTTTCATTTCGAAATGTAGCGTATTTAGTTGTTGGTAGCGGCTATTACGAGGTCTTTAAGTCTGATCAGAATTTTTATTCTTATAATCTTGATATTGAAAATGTTATGAGCGATCAGTTTGAGCAGTCAAAGAGTACAGACCTACTAAGAAGAAAATGGATTGAAAACAATTATTACGGAATTGT
Organism: Fidelibacterota bacterium TMED108; assembly: GCA_002172545.1. GTDB lineage: Bacteria > Fidelibacterota > Marinisomatia > Marinisomatales > TCS55 > TMED108. The sequence continues at coordinate 33,052 of NHFJ01000019.1, forward strand.
TCCGATGGTGACTATTTCTAGCAAAGATTACCGTTTAGATGTTGGAGGAGAAGTAAGGNTCTATTCTGGAGATCACTTTGGTGAGGCNTCTCAATTTTCTGATCCCTCNCTTAGCGCAAGATTCAACGATCAATGGTATCGNTACTATCAATATTTCGGNANNAAAAATATTCTTACAGCATTNACTAGATTGATTTGGGCCCCCTCAAATCAGCCATTNGCAGTTTCAATCGATTTACAAAATCAAAATATTGATTGGGATCTTGANCAGAAAAAAATTGGCCATGCTGCGGGGCACCAATTAACAGCAAANTGGAGTTTTTTAAATCCTCGAATTGGACTTGTTTGGCAGATAAGTGACTCTCTCAGCTGGTTCGTTAATACTGGTAAAGCCCAAAAAGAACCTGCAGACAATCAAATAATAGCTGCAGATGACATGTTTAGCACACCGATTATGGCCGCAAATGAAGTAATAACCGATCTCGAACTAGGAATGAATTTTACTTTTAATAACGGCTATGCAAAAATAAATGGCTACAAAATGTTGTATCTTAACGAGCAATTGAAAAATATCAATCTTTCGCAAGAAGGTGAATACTCTTACTATTCAGCTGACTCAACTACCCATAGCGGTTTTGAGTATGAATCAAAACTATATATTGATAGCAAAACAATCCTGGGAATAAATGGAGCTATTCAGATGAATGTATTCAATAATGGTAATTTCATACCAAACACTCCATCANGTATGATGAATGTATCCTTAAGCCATGATTTTTCTAAAAACCTCCTATTATTTGCTCANTATAGAAAAATAGGTGGTATGTATATTGATAATATTAATGCTGAAGATGGATACATCAATAGTTTTGGCGTTTTTGATTTAGGTACGAATATTTCNCGGGGAAAATTCAAGGTCTCANTAAANATTAATAACGTATTCAATAAGCTATATTCAACATACGGATATAGTTATGATTATAATGGATATAACGCTTATTATTGGCCAGCAGCAGAGCGAAATACATTTATAAATGTATCGTATAAATTATAATATTATTTATGATATTTTTTGTTCTGTAGAATTGTGAAAGCTCTATAAATCTGCTCTAGTAAAAATAGTTGTGCCATTTCATGAGTAAAAGTCATTGAAGATAATGCAATGACTTGATTGCAGTTTTCCTTTACTTCACTGCCAATTCCCTCAGGCCCTCCAATAATAAAAGATATTTGATCGGTAACTCTAGAGATCATTTTTGCAAAATCATTTGAACCAAAACTCAAACCATCTTCACTTAAAGCGAAAACAAGACCCGTGTCATTTTTTAGGTGAGCAAGTATTTTTTCATTTTCAAATTGATTGGTTCCGCTCTTAAGAACAACTTCTTCGAGTTTTGTATAGTGCTTAATTCGATTTTTATAGTCGTTTGACANATGAATTATATGCTTATTTTTAGCTTTTCCAACNGATATGATTTTAATTTTCATTTGTAAATTATTACCGATTTATAATTNGTAATTTCATTTAACTTTATGACGTTATGCCAGTAAATAAAATTGAAAATAAAAGTTTATACTTAATTGATGGCTATGCAATGCTNTATNGATCGCATTTTGCCTTAATTAGAAATCCATTAATTAATAGTAAGGGCATGCACACCTCNGCACTTTTTGGTTTTATNAATCAAATAATGAAGCTAATTAATAAGGACAAGCCAGATCTCATGGTGGCTGCATTTGATACATCCAAGAAAACATTTAGGCATGAAAAATATCCTGAGTACAAAGCTACCAGAGAAAAGATGCCAGAAGAAATGATANGCCAGCTTCCATATTTATGGAAAATTTTAGAAGCTATGGGAATTCCAACTCTTGAGCGACCCGGTTTTGAAGCTGATGACATTATTGGAACCCTTGCTACAATGGCATCAAAAGACGATTTAGATGTATTTATCGTAAGTGGCGATAAAGATTTTATGCAGCTAGTTAACGAAAAAGTATTTTTATATAGCCCATCTGGAAGACAAGCAGATATAAAAATATATGATCGTAATGGCGTTATAGATAAATGGGGAGTACCTCCAGAGAAAATAATTGATCTGTTGGGATTAATGGGTGATTCATCAGACAATGTTCCAGGAGTTCCAGGCGTTGGTGAAAAAACAGCTGTTAAGCTTATAAATGAATACGGATCACTTGAAGCTTCTTTGGATCATGCGGATGAGGTAAGAAATAAAAGAGCTAGAGAAGGCTTACAAAATGCGAGGAACGAGGCCTTTTTAAGTAAAGAATTGGTTACAATTGACACCAATATGGATATAGATATTGATTTTTCTACTTTAAAAACCAATGACATTGACAAGGGTTCGCTAGTTGATATTTTTCAAGAACTTGAATTTGAATCACTCCAAAAACAAATATTAGGAAGCGCAGGTGCAGTTCAAAAAAAGAAAGACGTACACAAGAAAGATTATAAAGCCCTTTTTAGTGAAGATGAAATCAAAGATTTTTTTATGAAAATAAAAGAAGGCGAGTGGCTTTCTTTCGATATTGAGACTACATCGGTTCAACCAATGAGTTGCGATATTGTTGGTTTTTCATTTTCTAATAAAGCAAATACAGGTGTTTATATTCCAGTACATTGGCCAGGCAGGGAAGACTCGCTTTTTGATGATTATGCTGAAAGAGTGGTTGAATTGATGCGACCAGTAATGGAAAATATTTCAATTCCAAAAACAGGTCAAAANGTAAAATTTGATGCACTTATTTTGTTAAGACATGGGTTGAAGGTAGAAGGAATAATGTTTGACACAATGATTGCTGCTCACCTACTAAAGCCAGACATAAGAAGTCTTAAATTAGAAGCTCTCAGCTTGGAATATTTAAATTATTCTATGTTACCAATTGAAGATTTGATTGGAAAAGGAAAAGATCAAATATCGATGGCTGAAGTCAATTTAGAGAAAATATCTTTTTATGCCTCCGAAGATGCTGATATTGCTTTGCAACTCACCAATATTTTTGAAAATAAGCTAAAGGAAGAAAATCTATCAAATTTTTTTAACGATGTTGAAATTCCATTATTGCCAGTATTGATTGAAATGGAATTTAATGGAATGTTTATTGACTCTAATTTGCTTAAATCTATGTCAGTTAAAATTGGTGAAAAACTAGAAAATCTAGTTAAGCGTATTTATAAAGAATCAGGTTTTGAGTTTAATGTTAATTCAACACAGCAATTGGCAAAAATACTATTTGAGGTTATAGGCCTCCCCGAAATCAAAAAAAAATCCACTGCTGAAGATGTTTTGGAAAGACTTAAGGACCAGCACATTCTTCCAGAATTAATTTTGGAGTATAGAAAACTAAATAAATTAAAAAATACATATATTGATGCTCTGCCTGAACTTATGATTCCATCTACAGGCAGAATACACTCAACATTTAATCAAACAATTACCGCAACAGGAAGACTGTCTTCAAGTAATCCAAATTTTCAAAATATTCCAATAAAGACAGAAGAAGGCCGAGAAATCAGAAAAGCATTTAAATCAAANAACAAAGATTGGGTAATATTTTCTGCAGATTATTCACAAATAGAATTAAGAATTATGGCCCATTTGAGCCAAGATAGATCCCTTGTAAATGCTTTTAAAAATGGTGAAGATGTTCATTCAAGGACAGCTGCAGATGTTTACAGTGTTTCCATTAACGATGTTCAACCCTCTATGAGGAGAACTGCAAAAATTGTTAACTTTGGACTGCTATATGGAGCAGGTCCTTTTAGAATGAGCCAGGAGCTAGGAATCCCTCAAAAAGAGGCAAAAGCGTTGATTGAAAAGTATTTTGCTACTTATTCTGGTATTCAAAGGTATGTTGAAAATACTATGGAGAGTGCTAAGAAAGATCGTTTTGTAAAAACATTGCTTGGTAGGAAGCGTCCTGTTTGGGATATAGATAGCAGCAACCATTTACATCGCCAAGCAGCTAAAAGGATGGCAATCAATATGCCTATACAGGGAACTAGCGCAGAGATGATTAAGATAGCAATGGTTTCTATATCAAATTATATGAATGAAAATAATATGGACTCCAAGTTAGTTCTTCAAATACACGATGAATTGGTCTTTGAAGCTCCCAATAATGAACTTAAAGATCTAGAAAATATGGTAATAGATAAAATGATTAAAGCNCTTCCTCTTTCAGTNCCAATTGATGTTGATAGNGGATTNGGTGAATCTTGGTACGAGGCTCATTAATGGAAGCAAGTATAACATTAAAAAAAGTTGGAAAATTAGTTAACGACAAAACGATACTCGCTGGGCTGAATTTTGGCATAGAAAGAGGTTCTTTGGTTGCTATNATTGGAGACAATGAAGCAGGCAAATCTCTTCTTTTAAAAGTTATTTCATCATCTGAGTATCAAGAATACGGACAGGTTTTTATTCATGGCGTTGACTCTAAAAAACGTCGATCAGATGTAACNTCAAAGATCGGTTATATGCCTCATGAGCTCGATCTAGACCCATGGCTTACTCTNGAGCANAATATAAGATTTTTTGGACTTCTTCATTCGGTAAGTCTTGAAACAATAAATACAAGAATGGTGCAATTTTCACGTGATTTACACATTGTTCCTTATTTAGGAAAAATGGTTAAGGATATTTCTCCAGGGATTATTCGAATGGGAATGATTGTAAGAACNCTAGTNCATGATCCTGATATTTTAATTATGGATGACCCAACTGCATTTATGGATGCAGAATCTTATAGANATACTTGGGATTTATTGCTAAGGTTGAAAGGAAAAAAAACAATTNTGTATGTTAGCCAGTCTCTACAGGAGGTNGAAAGCGCTCANGATAGAATTTTGGTTTTAGAAAACGGCCGTATTGCATTGGATGGNAGTCTTGATCGCTTGNTAGGTAGCACTTTTGAATTTCACCAGTTTCAAATTGAATTTGATGAACTAGATGATGATTTATTTAAAAAGCTATCAAAAATACCCCATGTAAAAAATCCCTCCAGAGTTGGACAAAGTTTGCATTTTTACGGAAGAGAAAGAAATGTCTTTTTTGAGGTTTTAAACATCGCTTCTTCGTCTATAATGAAAGATATAAGAATTAAAAAACTTGGACTACAAGACTTGATGGATGCTAAATACGCAAAGGATGGAATTCATTGATTAAAGCACTTATAATCAGAAGATTTTGGCTTTTAAAAAATCGTTTAGTTATAACTGCGCCAATGATAATACTTACCCCAATCGCTTTTCATGTTTTTTTGTCCTCAGTAATTACAAACATTTATAGTTTTTCACCTAATGGTGTTACGATTGAATCATGGCTTCTTCCGGGCGTTATTTTTAGTTTTGGATCTTTAACTATGCTAGCAATCCTGTATCGAGATCTATTTAATCCTCAAAGCAATCTTCAGTTTTTAAAATTATTATCAATTTCACCTAATAGTAAATTCAAAATTATTTTAGGTATTCTTTCAAGTTCCCTAGTGGAGTGTTTGTCATATAGCATTGTTTCAACCCTTGTTCTACTTATCTTTATGCCAGAACCTTTCTCTTTTTTGGGGTTCCTTTCCATTTTATTTTATTTAATATTTTATCTCAGTTTGTTTGGAAATTTTATAATCACATTATCTATTTTTGTTCAAAGAGGGTTTACATTTCTATTTCTATCCTTTATTTTTCTACAGCTATTGTTCGTTAGTTCTAATATCTTATTTGAACAGCAGATTTATTCTGAAATAATGAACATAGTCTTTTTTAACAATCCGTTTAATATGCTTTTGTATGATTTAAGATATTTTATTTTTTTCTCAGAACTTAGCTTTACATGGGTTGCTATTTCTTTAGTTTTAACGCTGATCTGGATATTTATAAACTCTTTATTTTTAAAAAGAAAATTAAAACAATGAGGGCTTATTTATCTGGCGCAATGGAATTTGCTGAAGATGAAGGCGCTTCATGGAGAAATGAAATAACCGTTTGGCTTAAAAATACTATCAACCATGAAGCCATAGACCCTGTTATTGAATCTGCAAATCTAGTCAAAGAAAATAAGGCTGAAAATTACCGGCATTGGAAAGATAGTAATCCACAAAAATATGCGAGCTTCATTCAGCTATGTGTAAAAAATGACATTTCAATTGTAAAAGAAAATGCAGATTATTTGATTTGTTTATGGGATTTGAATGTTCTTAAAGGAGCTGGAACACACGCTGAAGTAACTATAGCTTATGATTCAAACAAACCAGTTTATTTGGTAAATAAATTACCATTAAATAGCTTAAGCGGATGGATAATGGCTTGTTCTTCAAAAATTTTTAATAATTTTGAAGATTTAAAGAGTTATTTGGTTAAAGAGTATGGATAAAACAATTGGTCCTAGTGTCGTGATTCATATAAATCGACTGATAAAGAATTACGATCAAATTAAAAAGAAGCTTTCTAGAAGCAATCTTATGATTGTTGTTAAAGCGAATGCGTACGGCCATGGAGGAATTGCCTGTGCAAATGCTTTAGAAAAACACGGATGTAAATCATTTGCTGTATTTTCAATTTCGGAAGGTATTCAACTTAGAGATGCTGGAATTACTTCTGATATACTAATTTTTAGTAAATTTAATAACTCCTATTTAGAGTTAGCTATTAAGCATAATCTGATACTAAATATATCTAATATTAAAGACTTAATTGACCTTAAAGAATTTTCAAAGAAAAACAAAAAATCTCCAAGGTTTCATATGAAATTTGATACTGGAATGACAAGATTGGGCTTAAATATTGATGAAGCTGACGAGGCTTTCAAAATTTTAAGTAAAAATAATGAATTAAAATATGAGGGATTGTATTCGCATTTTGCAACAGCTGATGAAGGAGACCTTTCATTTGCTTATAAGCAGGTTGAAAAATTTAAAGATATCCTAAATAAAGCCGAATTATTTGGATTGCAATTTAAAACAATCCATTTTTCAAATAGTGGCGCAGTTCTAAATATTGACCAAAAAGATTTTAATTTAATCCGTGTTGGTATGTTGATTTATGGAGCTTACCCTTCAAATGAAGTTCCGAAAGATATTGATCTTCAACCTGTCATGGAATTTAAAGCGCCAATAGTTGAGGTAAGAAGAGTGGATAAAGGGACTCAAATAAGTTACGGTGGTGTGTATAAAACTGAAAAAGAATCAAATATTGGAGTAGTGCAATGTGGCTTTGCTGATGGGATTCCAAGGCCGTGGTATAAAAATGGTTTTGTTGGTTACAAGGGAAAAAATTATAAGATTGCCGGTAGAATATGTATGGACCAATTTATGGTTAATTTTGAAGATGATGTACCCAGTCAGGGTGATGAGGTTTTGATTTTTGGATCAAATGATTATAATTCAATTTCCATGGAGACTATTGCTGAAGAAATAGAATCTACTCCATATGTAATTGCAACAGGGATAAACGGAAGAACTGAGTTTTTTTATCAAAATTAATATGAATTTATTTTTAAAGAAATTTATGAAGAGAGTTTGCGTAAATTATTTCACTAAGAGCATTGTGCTATTCTCCTCAATTCTTTTAGGTCAGTCATTCAATCATAGCGTAGTGATGCCTGTTCCGGATCTCTCTTTTCACCCATCTACATTCTATGGCTTAGATGTTATCGAGCAAATGGACTTTAAGCCGCTTTATGAAAAATCTATTGGTGTATTTACAAATAAAACCGCTGTAAATCGAAAGGGTCACCACATTCTTGATTTGCTCAAAGAGCACCCTAAGGTGCGTGTTGATGTGATATTTACTCCGCAATACGGACTTTTTGCGCAGCAAGATAAGCGTTTTAAAATGCGCGACGGTGAGAAATATGATCCTGATCATAATGCTCGAATTGTTGAGGTTTTCGGTAGAAATATGAAACCTCCGGCTTGGTCTGTTCGCGAACTAGATCTTATCATAATCGATCTGCAGGATACAGGTGTTCGGTTTTCAACATATATTTCAACCATGACTAAAATCTTAGAAGTTGCAAGCGAATGGAACCTTCCTGTAATAATTTTAGATCGCCCAAACCCCTTAAGAGGTGATAGGGTAGATGGACCAGTTGTAAGAACAAAGTTTCAATCATTAGAAGGGTATCACATCATTCCGATACGACACGGTCTCACGATTGGAGAATTAGCTATAATGGCCAATGAGATGGGTTGGATTAAAGATCTAAAAAGAGCTAACCTGACCATTATTCCTATGGCAAATTGGAAAAGGTCTGATTGGTTAGATAATTCAGAACACCCATGGGTAAACCCTCATCCTTCTATAGTGTCAATTCGAACAAATTTATCTTTCTCAGGATTTGGTCTTATAGAAGGTACAAATTTAAATGATGGAAGAGGTACAGAAAGACCCTATCTTCGAGCAGGTGCACCTTGGATGTCAGGTTATCACTTAGCGGATAAATTAAATAAATTAAATCTGCCAGGAATAAAAATATCTCCTGTTGACTATGTTCCTCGAATGAAGCAGACGGACATTGCACCACCTCTTTATGTAAATGAGCTTTGCAGTGGGATTGATATTAAAATTATTGATCCAAATTTATATGACCCAATTGCTACAGCTACATCCATAATTATACTATCCAGTCAGTTATACCCTAGAGAGTTTAGATGGGCGGAATTTAATAGAATAGACATGCTTTATGGACATAGTCAGCTTCGGATATTTTCAGCTCAAGGTAAACCCGCAAATTATCTTCCTCCCCTATGGCTTAAAGATGTAATAAAATTCAATCAATTCAGACAGCGTTTTTTGATATATTAGATTAAATGAAGCCTGTATTTTCTTTTTTGGTTTTATTGTTTGTTGTCAGAATACCCGCGCAAACTCACTTTACAATTCCACAAAATGTCTGGAGATTTACAGTTAATACAGATTATTCATCCGGTAATTGGAAATCAAATAATCTTTCAAATTCAGCTATGAAATATCATTACCCAATCTACACAAAAGTTTATTCTCTTAATCAATATTTTAAAAGAACCTTAGTAACTAATAAAATAAATTTTGAATACGGTTTTACAGATAGAACAACACTCGTTTTTAAGGTCCCCTACATAAAAAAAATTACTGAGAATCAGTCTTGGTCGCTTTTGAATGACTCATCATCAGTGATTCTTGATAGCCTATTTAATTTTTATTACCCATCTACAATACCCAATAGCGGTTTATCGGATTTAACAATTGGCTTGAATGTACTATTAAAAGGTTCTCCGGCATGGAGAGGGGGAAAGCAGAAGTTTTCTTTTTATTCAGGATTGGATGTGATATTCCCATTTGGCGAGAGGTTAAAAAAATACAATGCAAATGAGATAGGAGACGATGGTATACCAAATCAATTCAAACAAGTCCCTCTTGGAGAGGGTTTAACGGAGATTAAATTAAAGTTTTTTGGTGAATTTTACCGTAAAAGATGGGGGCGTTTATTTAATATAAATTGGAAATTTGGAGTGTCAAGTTTTCAGAGAGGAGAAGTAAATCCGCGTATAACTTTTCTATGGATTGAAAATGCTTCTGCAGATTCAATTGCTACTTCAATAGGGGATGTTATTAAAAAAAAGCCACTTAATTTTAGTGGAATGATGAGCACTCAGATAGAATTGTTACCAAAAAAAGTTTTTTTTACTACTGGGATTGATTGGCAATTTTCTGGAAGAGATGAATTTTTTTCAAGTAACTCTATATGGGATGAGTGGATGAAAAAACGCAAAGGATACGATTCTCGCAATATGAACACTTCGCAGTTTGTTAAAATAAATCTGCTCAACTTGGATCCATACCTTATGGTGGGGCCTGCNCCTTTTGAATTAGAGGTTGGGGCTAGTTGGTATCTTCCGTACCCATTAACTTTTAATAGCTATGGAAATATATCATACTGGTTACAATTAAGTACGTATTTTCAAGCTTGGTAGTTTAATGTTAAAGAAAAATAAAGAAATAATATCATGGTCTCTTTATGATTGGGCAAACAGCACTTTTTCAACCACAGTTATGGCTGGCTTCTTCCCAATCTTTTTTAAGCAATATTGGTCAACAGCAGCAGATGTTACTCTAAGCACATGGTATCTGGGGCTAGCGAATTCAATCGCTTCAATTTTGGTTGCCTCTTTGGCTCCTTTTTTGGGAGCAATTGCAGATAAAGCTTCAGTAAAGAAAAAATTATTAATTTTTTTTGCTTTTATTGGAGTAATAAGTACGGGATCATTATCAATGGTCAGTCAAGGCTATTGGAGGGTAGCTATCATTTTTTATATAGCAGCATCAGTAGGGTTCATGTCTGCAAATATATTTTATGATTCTCTTTTGCCGAGCGTAGCACCTAAAGAGAAAAGGGACTTTGTGTCCTCTTTGGGTTTTGCATTGGGATATATTGGAGGTGCAATATTATTTTTAATTAATGTTACAATGTATTTAAATCCTGAATTTTACGGTATTGCTGACGCGCCAAGTGCAATTAAAATTTCCTTTTTAACTGTAGCGGTATGGTGGGCAGTTTTCTCAATACCAATTTTAATATTTGTTAAAGAACCCTTAGTCCAAATAGATATAGGTGTATTTCAATCAATTAAGTTGGGCTGGAGCCAACTTATAAGTACACTAAAAAGCATAAGAGAACTAAGAATAGTAACAACATTTTTAGTTGCTTATTGGCTTTATATTGACGGTGTTGATACTATGATACGAATGGCTGTTGATTATGGAACCAGTTTAGGTTTCTCATCATCTTCTTTAATTACAGCTCTTCTTATGGTTCAGTTTATTGCTTTTCCTGCAACCTTAATATATAGTTGGTTAGCTGGCAAAATTGGAATAAAAAATGGTATAATGGTCGGAATTATTGGCTATGCATTGATATCGATATTAGGATCAATGGTTTCAGAAGAGTGGCACTTTTATGCACTTGCTGTTCTAATTGCATGTTTTCAAGGCGGAATTCAAGCATTGAGCCGCTCACTTTATTCAAGAATAACTCCGGAGTCAAGATCAGCAGAGTTTTTTGGTTTTTACAATATGTTTGGAAAATTTGCTGCAATAATTGGACCACCTTTAATGGGATATATTGGATTAATAACTGGAAATCCAAGGTATGGTATACTCTCGATTATTATTTTGTTTATATTAGGAGGGTATTTTCTTGCAAAGGTAGATGTTGAGGAGGGCGAAAGACTTGCTAATAAATACTAAACAATTATATGTGAAAACACTTGATTAAAATTATTTACAGGATAAAAAACTATGTCTCAAAATATAGCTAAATACTCTCAATTTGTAATGCCCGATCACATAAATGTTGTTGGCACATTGTTTGGTGGACAAATGATAGCTTGGATCGATCTTGCTGCAGCAAAAGTAGCACATAGACTCTTAAAAGGTTCAGAGGCTGATGGAGCTGTTACCAGAACAATTCAAGAGGTTGAGTTCAGAGAGCCTGTATATCTAGGTGACTGGGTAAATTTTACTGCAAAGATAATTTCAGCTGGAACAACATCAATTCATATTGAGGTTAAAGCTTATGCTGAAGGAGGAAAGACGGATCCACGGCTAGCCTGCTTAGCATCTTTGGTTATGGTTTCAGTTAAAAAAGATGAAAACGGCAAATACACTAAGCATCCGCATGGCAAAACAATTAACTAAGTTAATTGTTTTTCTTACTTCTTTTGCGTTTTCCCAACAGGTTGATTCGTTAAATAATAGCAACCCACCCCTTAAGTCTATTGAGTCAAAAGTTGTTGAGATATCAGCAACTCTTACACTAGGTGAAAATAGACCAAGCGCTTTTAAGTTAAGCTTATTTTCAAGAATTAGCCCTTCGGAGGTGTTAATCTCAAGAATGTTTTTTCCTGGAGATACTATCCAAGTGATTTTGCCTGAAGATATTTTAAGCGAAGACACACTTGGTAACGTTGCCACTATAGAGCCTATAGGAGGGTCTTATGAAAAACTATATCGACTTTTTACAAAATCCTCAGAAAGAATTGACTTAGGAAACTTTAAAATTGAAATAAAGTCTGATATAATTAAGCTAAGTATTGTAGATGGGATTGAACGTAGCCCTATCCCTGTGGCATCTTTAAAGCTATTCTATGATGGAAAAATTATTTTTTCTGGAAAAACTGATTCGATGGGATATAGAAGATTAAGAGTGCCTGTAAATAGAGATAGTTTGATACCTGTGAGTTTACGTATCGACACTGGAGGTAGTTACCCAGTATGGCAGGAAAATTTAGAAGTACCTAAAGGGTCTTCATCGAAAGAAATTAAATTGTATAAATTGCAACTTGATAGAGGCGAGTCTATCTATAAAATCGTGAAAGATTTATCCCCTTTTCGAAAAGGACCCGAGAACGGATCAGAGACTCTTTTCTTTTTGAATACAGGCGATCTTATTGCAGTTAATAAAGTGGCAGGCGATAGAATGTTCGGTAAAGTGCGAATTGATCTATACGAAAAGCAATCTTTTAATTATTTTGAGGGCTGGGTATTAACCAAGCATGCCGAACTAGTAAAAGATCAACTACGAGTAAAAATCGAGAATAATAAATGAATTTAAAAAAATATAATCCATCTAAAGAAATTATGATAAACGCTGAGTACGCGTCGATAGAAGATTATAATACTGAGTATTCAAGATCCATTAAAGAAAATGATGATTTTTGGAATGAAAAAGCAGAACGACTAGATTGGTTTAAAAAATGGAAAAAGGTGAGCGATGTCGACTTTGCTGAACCAAGTATAAAGTGGTTTATAGATGGAAAATTAAATGTCAGCTATAACTGTATTGATAGGCATATTAAAAATGGAAAAGGTGAAAATGTAGCTTTCTACTGGGAAGGTAATGACATATCCGAAAGTCAAGAATTGACNTACATAGAACTGCATGAAAAAGTATGCAGATTNTCNAATGTTTTAAAGAGCTTNAATATNTCAAAAGGTGATAGAGTGTGTTTGTATATGCAAATGATTCCTGANCTTCCAATAGCTATGCTGGCATGCTCTAGAATTGGCGCGGTTCACTCTGTAGTTTTTGGTGCTTTTAGCCCTGATTCATTAAGAGATAGAATTAATGATTCAGAATGCAAATTGCTCATAACACAAGATACCGGGGTTCGTGGGACTAAAAATAATATTCCAATGAAATCAAATGCTGATACTGCGATTCAGCAAACACCTTCTATAGAAAATATAATTGTTGTTAAGCGAACTGGTGAAAAAGTTACCATGAAAAATGAGCGAGACCATTGGTGGCATGAGCATATCAATAACGCTGATTCGTATTGTGAGCCAGAGCATATGGATGCTGAAGACCCTTTATTCATTCTTTATACATCTGGATCAACTGGCACNCCCAAAGGAGTTATGCATACAACGGGCGGATATCTTTTGTATGCTAATTATACATTCTCAACTATTTTTGACCATAAAAATGATGACATATATTGGTGTACAGCAGATATTGGNTGGATAACTGGACACTCTTACATAGTGTATGGCCCGTTGTCGAATTGCGCATCTTCCGTAATTTTTGAGGGAGTTCCAAATTATCCTGACTTTGGAAGATTTTGGGATATTATAGATAAGTATAAAGTATCTTTGTTTTATACTGCTCCTACGGCACTTAGNGCCTTAATGAAAGAGGGTGATAGCTGGGTTCAATCCCACGAACTTAAAAGTNTAAGGATTTTAGGNACTGTGGGAGAGCCAATAAAAGAACCTGANTGGGAATGGTATTTCAAATTAATTGGATCAAAAAAATGTCCTATTGTTGATACATGGTGGCAAACCGAGACTGGCGGCATTATGATCTCTCCACTACCAGGAGCAGTACCAATAAAACCTGGTTCAGCAACGCTTCCTTTTTTTGGAATTAATCCGGTGCTTCTTGATGATTCTGGCAATGAAATAATCGGTAATAATAAAAATGGTTTATTAGCAATTAAATCCTCATGGCCTGGTCAGATGAGAACAGTTTATGGAGACCATGAGCGTTTTAAAAAAACTTATTTTTCTCAATTTAANGGGTATTATTTTACTGGAGATGGAGCAAGAAGAGATGAGGATGGTTACTATTTTATAACTGGTCGTGTTGATGANGTTTTAAATGTGTCGGGTCATAGAATTGGTACCGCAGAAGTAGAGGGGGCAGTAGGAAAAGCTGAAGGAGTTGCTGAAGCAGCTGTTGTTGGATATAGTCACAATATTAAAGGTCAAGGAATTTATGCCTTTGTTACTTTAATGACAGGAGTTGATATTAGCTCATCAATAGAGAAATCAATTTTAGAGACCGTGTCAAAAGAAATTGGTCCTCATGCAAAACCAGATAGAATTCAATTTACGCCTGGCCTTCCGAAAACACGCTCGGGTAAAATTATGCGTAGAATTTTGAGAAATATTGCGGATAATAATCTAGATAATATGGGTGATATTTCTACCCTTGCTGATCCAACAGTCGTAGAAAAATTGATAAAAGGTAATCAAGTATAGTTAAATCCATTGATTATTTTTTGCTGTCATTTCATTGCTAATATTTCCAGTATTTACAGTCTCTTTAGGTTCGATTAGCATTATTTCGCATTCTTTATCTGCAAAGGGTCTATGNTCNACTCCTTTAGGTATGACCACCATTTCACCTTTATTGAGAAATAGTTTTTCATTTTTAAGCTCAATGGTTAACTGGCCCTTTATAATAAAAAAAGTTTCATCGGTTTCTTCATGTTTATGCCAAATGAACTCATCTTTAACTTTAGCTAGTTTAAACTGATATTCATTCATTTCAGCTATGACTTTTGGTTGCCAATATTCATAGACTTTTTTGAATTTTTGATTCAAATTTATTTTTTTTATTTTCACNATTTTCTCCATGAAAGTGATTTTTCTATATCATTATTTGATTCTATTTAATAAGATGATAATTTAAAGCTAACTAANCTAATCTTTTATTCATTAAATAGGGGTAAAAATGGCAAATCTTTTAAAAATAGAATGCATTGAACGTGATTGGCAGAACGCGACAGATCAATGCGTTTCAGTTGGCATTTATAATAACTTACAATTAAACCGTCAATTGCAGGGCGTAAATAGAAAATTGGGTCGAGCAATATCCCATGCTTTATCAGCAAAAATTATTAAAGGTAAGATTGGTGAAGTTACACGTCTTGTCGGTAAAAAAGGTTTAGTTGCCTATGTTTATGGTATGGGCGAAAAAGGAAGTATGAACCCTGAATCTTTCAGGATTTCAGCTGCTGCTGTATCTAAATACTGCATAAAAGATAAATTAAAATCAGTAACATTTTTGATGCCTAGTGAAGGCAAGGATAGTGCTTCATCTCAAGCTACAGCAGAAGGAATAGTCTTAGGCAGTTATCAATTTTATGAATTCAAATCAAATTTAGAAGAAATAACGACGCTAGATTCGGCTACAATTGTCGGGGGTAATAAGGAATCGATAGAAAAAGGTGTTATTATAGCTAACGCAGTATGCTTTGCAAGGGATTTGGAGAATAGACCAGGCAACATTGCTACTCCCTCGCATTTAGCTAAACACGCTATTGAAATAGGAAAATCTTCTACTGTAGATGTTACCATCTATGAGAGGGAAAAATTTACAAAGATGGGAATGGGTGCTCTAGCGGGTGTAGCATCCGGAACGGAGGAACCTCCAAAATTTATTATCATGGAATATTTTAATGGGCCAAAAAATGAGAAACCCAAAATATTGGTAGGCAAAGGGTTAACGTTTGATAGCGGAGGAATATCGATTAAGCCTGCATCTAAAATGGATGAAATGAAATACGATATGTGCGGATCAGGAGTTGTTCTTGGCGCTATGAAGGCAATTTCGCAATTAAAACCAAAAATGAATATTGTTGGGATTATTCCTTCAACGGAAAATATGAGCGGAGATAAGGCTTATAGGCCAGGGGATATATTAACAGCGTACAATGGTANAACAATTGAGGTCTTAAATACAGATGCTGAAGGAAGATTGATCTTAGCTGATGCACTTGCTTATGCTAGCAAGCACTATAACCCTGAATACATACTAGATTTTGCAACCTTAACAGGTGCTGTTGTAGTAGCGTTAGGCCACATTGCATCAGGTATAATGGGAACAGACTCAAAACTAATCTCTANCATTAAAGCGTCATCGTGTACAACTGGAGAAAAAGTCTGGGAATTTCCGCTATGGGATGAATACTTAGAGCAAGTTAAATCAAAAATTGCCGATGTAAAAAATTTGGGGTCACCTGGTCAAGCTGGCACTATTGCGGGCGCAGCTTTTCTAAAAGAATTCGTTAACGATGATATACCGTGGTGTCACTTTGATATAGCCGGTTCAGCGTGGGGAGATAAGAAGATAGCTTATCAAAACCCAGGATCAGCTACNGGTGAGATCATCCGATTAGTTTTAGACCTTTTGAAAGTATAATGAGTTTTATTCCAATAATTATCTTTATTAGTGGTANTATCTTTGGTGCAGGGATGTTTTGGTTGTTAAAGAAGTTGCAAAATAACCAAGATCATGAAAACCGGAGTAATCTTAAGGCTGAATTTGGAGATTTATCTAAGCAAGCTTTAGATCAAAACCTTGACAGTTTTTTAAAATTGGCTGAAAATAAATTTTCTGAACTTCTTAAAACTTCTGATTCGCAATTAAATCAAAAGAAAGAACTCATTGATCAATCAATCGTTGATATGAAATCAAAACTTGAGGGATTAGATAAATCGACTAATGAACTAAAAGGCCATGTTGAAAACTCTCAAAAAGGTATTGGCGATCTTAATGAAACCACAAATAAGCTNTCGAGAATACTTTCAAGCTCCCAAGANCGAGGACAGTGGGGAGAGAGAATGGTTGAAGACATTTTGGGTTTTATGGGTCTTGTCGAAGGTATAAATTTTGAAAAGCAGCTGCAAGCTGGAGATGGTAGGCCTGATTTTACATTTAAGCTCCCAAACAATAAAATGATTAATATGGATGTAAAATTNCCGTTAGTTCATTATGAAAATTTTCTTAGCTCAGACAATGAGAATGAAAAATTAAATGAAAAAAACGCATTTTTAAAAGACGTCAGGAATCATGTAAAAGCAATCGAAAAGCGTTCATATATAAATCCAGCTGAGGGAACAGTGGATTATGTGCTTATGTTTATTCCAAATGAAAGTGTCTATGCTTTTTTAAATCAAGAAGACAAAGACCTTATTGACTTCTCTTTATCTAGGAAGGTCCTTTTGTGCTCCCCTATTACATTATACGCAGTTCTATCGCTGATAAGGCAAGCTGTGTCAAATTTTGCAATGGAGCAAAAAGCTGGTGAAATGCAGGATCTCGTGAGCGTTTTTAGAAAACAGTGGGAGCAGTTCACAGAGAAAATACATTCTATGGGAAAATCTATTACTGCACTAACTAATCATTATGATGATTTGAAGGGNCCAAGGTATCGTGCACTCGAAAAGCCTATGGATAAAATAAATGAATTACAGTTAGGGCAAGATTTAAAAAATAAGAAGTTGGAAGATTGAAAAGAATACTCGTTACAATTTTTGCATCCGCTTTAGTTTCTTGTGTAGGGCCAGCCGATCCCGATCACGGTCTTGTTGAGAACTTGCCAGTAGTCATAAATAAGAATGATGTTTTTTCATTATCATTGAGAGCAGATAATTTTAGCATTAATCAAATTTTCACTTTATCACTATCAATTCCATCAAACAAGAAAATATTATCAACATTGATTGTTACTGATTTTAGCAGCACCGATTCATCTGTAATCCAAATTTTAGGAGAAAATGATTCAACTATTTTTAACTATATGATTGAATCAAATAAAACTCTATCGAGTTCTAGTAATTATTCTGCCTCAAAAAAGGGATTGATATCTTTAAATAGTTTTTCAGGTATTATTAATTGGGTAGTTACTGCAACTTCAGAATAAAAATCAATCAATGCATTTGAGAGCATTGAAATGTACTTCCAATCGGAGAACCAGGGGGAGCTACAGGAGCTTCAATCATTTTAAAGTTTTTTGGGTCTACCTTAAAATCGCTTAACCTTTGTTTTAAAGCACTCTGATGCGCCTTTGAGCGAAAATCTTTACTATTTCTTCGCACTATTTTGCTTGAGAGCTCATCAATAGTTAGCCTTGTTACTGATTTTACAGAGGACGAGCTCTTATCATTTGTAGCTAGATTCATTAAGTGATCTAAAATAATAAAATCAACACTACGCTTAACCTCTCCACTAAGACCTCCAGGTGACCCTTTTAATAATGTTTCTTTGACGATTGAATTAATAATCTTTTTAAGCCCTGGTTGCGCACTATCTCTAGCCTGATATTCAATCAACCGAGCGGCCCTTTCTGGATTTAAAAGCATTTTTGCTGTCATTGCTGCTGCTGTTTCAGCTAAACTTACTCCATCAAATGTTACCCCAGTTTTTGATTTAAAAGACTCCCTAGTCTTTCCTCTACCAGAAGCTCGTGGAGGTATTAATTTNATAATACCTTCATCCAAAGTAAGAAAGTCTGGTTGCAATGTTTGCATAAGAATGTTTAGCGATTGTAGCTGAGAATCTGAATCAATCATTTCAGTAATTAATTGCCCATCACCTCGTAAAGCATAGTTGTAATTTAGTCCACCAATTATCTTTGAGGCTGCCTCGATCTGATATCGATGAAGAAAATATATTGGAACAAGAACATCTCCTAAATCACTATACGGCTCCCCAAATCGAATATTTTTTTCTCCAAAATTTTCAAGAGCGACTTTTCTAATATTGATAAGATTTTGAAGTTCATTAGCAGCATTATCACCGTTATCCCATAGATGACTTCCAGGGTGCGCAGAACCTATTGATCTAGAGTCTTGATCAGTAATAAAAGTAATACCCCGCTTAATACCGTTTTGGATTATTTCTTCTAATGCCAACTCTTCGTTTACATTATTTGGAAAATCTTGATAGCCATATGCAACGGATATCTTATCCCATTCTCCGATACCGGTATCATAAGCATTTTCCCATTCAATTTGATTTAAATCNTTAAGTTTCAACGTGGGGTGGGGGTAATCCATCACAGATGCTCGATCAAAAGAACTTGCAAGAAAATTATGTTGAATTCCAATCGTGTGCCCAATTTCGTGAGCAACAAGTTGCTTGATCCTTGCTAAGGCCAGTTGTTTCATCGAGCCAGGTATTGATTCTTTATCTTCATATGGTGCAAGCAGTCCAGTAGCAATTAAATAATCCTGTCTTAATCTTAAAGAGCCTAATGAAACATTCCCTTTAATGATTTCTCCAGTTCTGGGATCTGAAATCCACCCACCGTATGACCACCCTCTTGTTGCGCGGTGCACCCAATGTATCATATTATATCTAACATCCATAGGGTGTGCGCCATCAGGTAAAGTTTTAACTTGAAATGCATCTTTATATCCAGCTGCTTCAAAAGCCTGGTTCCACCATTTACCGCTCTCAAGCATTGCGCTTTTAATTGGNTCAGGAACACCNGGATCAATATAATAAACTATTGGTTCTTTTGCTCTGCTTCTTTGAGCGCTAGGATTTTCTTTTTCTAATCGATGCCGCTGAATGTATCTGATATAGATAGATTCATCTAGCTCAACAGAATAATCCTGAAAACTAAGAGGGTAAAACCCTGCCCTAGGGTCGTGCTTTCTAGGTGTATAATTTTTATCAGGAAGTTCAANTAGCGAATGATGAAGGCGAACCGTTATAGCACTCGGTGTCGGGGTAACCTGACGAACATATTTTCCAGGATTTGTCCCGACATAGGTTATTACTGATTCAACATTGCTATTTTTGGGAAAACTTAATGTTTCTTCCAAATTTATTGCAGAGCGTGATTCGTCTACGGAAAAATTACCCATTTTTTGTGATTTTAATCGCTCTGCAACTCCATGTGCATCGCGTAGAAAAAAATTAGTTACATCAATAAGAACATTCCCATTCTGCTCAGCTGTAACTTCAAAACCCCATAATGTTGATTTAGCAAAACCATCTGCTACAGACTTACGTTCTTTACTATCTTTTGTATTTGCTCTAAAATAGTAATTAGGTTGTATCATTAACACCTTAGGCCCGAAGCGCTTAAAGAAAACTATCCTTTCCCTTCCCAGTTGTCCACGATCAAGACCGATATCATTTGACCCAATACCAGCGGATAATGAGTTCACATATAAAAATTCTTTATNAAAATCTTTTATCTCAAGCCAAAGTTTTCCCGATGTATTCTCCCAGTACATATCAAAGAATCCGCTTAATTTCTTCATATTTTTGGTTTTATTGGTAATCGACTCTGATGAAGCAATACCTGTTATGAAAATAAGCAATAATAGTTTTCTCATGAAATTCCTTCGCACATTTATTTATTTAATATCTAGCCTGGTTTCTTGTACCAATCTAGCACCTTGAACAGAAGCGCCTTTTTTTAGCTCTTCTTTAACTTTATTGACATTTACTTTTTCAATTACTTGGGTATCTACAAAATCTTTAGGTATCATTTGTTGGTCTTCAATAACTGCTTTTGGAGGATTTTTGCGAATACTTAGATCAAAATGGACTGTTTCAATTTTATTAATTTGATTTTCCTCCATTACATTTTTTACATATTGCTTAATACCCAACACTTTTTTCTCTANTTTTTTTCTGCGTTCCGCCATATTTTTTTCAGCTTCTTTCATTGCATCAATAGTGCCATTTAAGTTTTGAGTATATTTGATAATATTTTCCGATTTAGTCTCTAAAGTACCCTTAAGGCCCTCAAGTGTATCAACTACCGCTTCGTCTTCAATATCTGTTAGCTCTTCTAATGCATCTTTATAATCTTTTGCAATTTCATATAATACTGGCAATGCCATGTTTTATCCTTTCGATTTTTTAAAGATAAGTTATAAAATTATATTACAAATTGAACTGAATATACCAAAAGAATACTTGAAAAATTAATTCTTAGTAAGTATCCTGCTTTTATTAAACAANTATTCATCGTTAATTTTGAGTGTTTATTTTTGCATTTTTTTCAATAATTACATAGCTTAAAAANGGGACAATATTATGAGATTAAAGCAAGGTGATAAAATTTCATCTTTAAATTTACCATCGATTGAAGGTAAAAATTTTACTATGCAAGAACTTCAAGGTAAAAAAGCCTTAATAACATTTTACCGCTTTGCTAGCTGCCCATTCTGCAATCTGCGTATTAATGAGATGGTTAGAAGATATGATGAGCTTGGTGATAATTTTAAAATGGTCGCAATATTTGATTCACCGCTTGAAAATTTAAAAAAATACACAAATAAGCATGATGCTCCATTTTGGATACTCGCAGATGAACAAAATGCATATTTTAATAAATATTCTGTTGAGAAATCTTTTTTTAAGTTTCTCAAAGGTACGACTATTCGTTTTCATAGACTCTTATTTGCGATGACGAAAGGTTACATACCATCTATGATTCCTAAAGGTAGTTTTTCAACAGTACCAGTAGATATCTTAATTAGCAAAGATGGAGTTGTAGAGAGAGTATATTATGCAAAAGATACAAGCGACCATCTTTCATTTGATACGGTAAAAGAATTTTCTAAAAATTAATTGAAAATAAAACAAGGAGTAAAATATGAACTTTAAAAAGCTAGGAATCGCAGGAGTCCTAGGATTTTTTTCTATGGGGCTTGTTGGAGGAATCACCTTTGAATTATTTCACAAAGGCCACTTCGCATCAATTGTAGAAAAATATCCAGACGTTATAACTTTTCCACCTAATATGGCACCGGCTATGCTTGGAGGCATTTTTTATATGTTTGTGATGGTATATATTTATGATAGAATGGGAGTTGATAGTTTAAAAGCAGGTGCAGTCACAGGTGCTTGGTTTGGCGCTGCAAAATGGTTTTTTATCAATACTCAATGGATGGCAATGATGCCGAATCTTTTTGATCCAGGTTATGTTGCTGTTGATGTAGCGCTTTCAGCAATTATGTATGGTATATCAGGAGCAGCTATTGGATGGGCTTTAAATCGATTTAACTAATGCTGTCTTGGTTTAAAAAGAAAAAAGTACTTCCACGATGGAAGCTTTTAGCGATGCTCATGATTGGAATATGGTCTGGACTTATGCTATCACATGGATTAAGCATTTCAAATATTTGGATAATTATTTTTGTGGCTTATTACGGTTTGCGTGAATTTATTTTTACATCAGATTGGAATAAGTAAGCGCAATTTTTTAGAAGATAATTTAGAAGAAGTTTAAAACTGCTTAAGTTGTTTAACAAATAAGGTCATTTTTAATGAAAAAAATAATTTTATCCATTTTAATGTCATTTATCTTTACTGCCTGCGAAGAAGATGCTTCTGCGGTTGATGAAGTAGTTGGTGTTTGGTATATGCCACAATCACTTAACAGGGTGACAGCTGGTCGCTCTGCTGATCAGCTTGGCGGATCCAGTTTAAATGCATGGAACTANTCTATGGTAATAACAACCAATTCANATCAAAATNTTGTTGATCAAATGTCAGAAGCTGATGGTAGTGTTAACGTATCTGGGTTTATAAATGGTGAGTTAAAATTTATGCAAGGCTACTTTGATAATTATAATAACGCATCCAATGTATTTGTGACTAATTATNATTGGATGTCGATGTTTCATGATTCTGAATTAAATAACAATGCTTTTATATCTTTGAGTTTAAATAATTACCCGCAAGGAGTAAATATTNATCAACCGGGAGATTCGGGCTATTTTGACTACAATGATGATCATTTATCTGCGTATACAAATGATGGCGTCTACTTTGAAGTGTCTCAAGATATTGATTATAATTATGATGGAAAAACACTTACAGTTCCTGNTCAACAGCTTGTTGATAGCCGGGATTCAACACTTACTATTNCTGGAACGCTTACCCACTCTACTATTGATATTCCAGCCAATACCCAAACGGAGATTATGAGCTATGATGGAGATACTTCGTGGGATTACGGCTCATGGGCAATACATATTAAGGAAGATGGAAAGTGGGTCGAGGTATATACTTTTGAAGAACAGCAGGATCCAAGTGGCTGGTCCAATGTATATGTTGATTCAACAGTAGCCGAATGGGAAATGAAGGACGACATGATTGTAGTAACCTACCGGTANGATGATGTCTGGCCAGATGCTGGCGGTGGTCCAGGTATTGGACAGGGNNCTTGGCTTTATCAAGTTGNCTATACCTATGAGATTGAAAATGACAATNTAAAACTATTGAACGAATTTAATATGTGTGAATTTGAAGAAGGCTATTGTCTTGAAATGTTTGAAAGTCAGTACGGTCTTGATTACGGTAGTCTTGATGAAATCAAAATGGTTTGGGAGCTTGAATTTTCAAAAACGCCAAACCTTCGCAAGGCTAAAAAGTATCAATATCTGACACAAAAAAGTTTAGCAAGACATTCAAAATTTTCGATTAAAAAATAAAACTAATTTTATCAGAAGAAACTTTCTCCAGCACATACATTATGTGCTGGAGAGAAAAACTGATTAGACTAAACCATTAACCTTTTCAAGTACCTCGTCATAATTTGGTTCTACTCCTGGATTTTCTGCCACCCATTTGTATTGAATAATACCCTCTGAATCAAGAATAAAAACAACTCTATTAGCAGAGACATAGCCATCTAGACCACCTAAGCCAGTGAAAGTAGCATCGTAAGCGGTAACAACATTTCTGTCGTAGTCTGACAANAGCTCAAATTNAATACCNTATTTTTCTTTAAATGCTCCGTTTGNCCATGGCGAATCCACGCTAATCCCTAAAACAACAGCGTTTGAATCGTTAAGTTTTGAAAGATTATCATTAAAGGTGCACATTTCAGTATCGCAGACTCCAGTGAAAGCTCCTGGATAAAACGCTAATACAACNGTTTTACCTTTGTAGCTATCAAGCGAAACCGGTTCTTTTTTTGTATTTTTAAGTTCAAAACTTGGTGCTTGATCATTTACATTTGACATTAATATTTCTCCTAATATATAGTTTAACACTTCATAAAAAACAAAAATTGTAATTAAAATTTACAAATTAATTTTCATAATTTAACTTTTAACATTTATTTTTAAAATAAACTAGAAATTACAATTATCAATAAATCATACATAAGCTCTTTGATTTATGTTTTCTTGATTTTATCATCGTGTAATGATAAAATATCGCAAGAGGACGAAACTATATATAATCCTCAGGCTGGTTTGGTTGAAATTTATTTAGTTGACTCTTTGGATGAGCCAAGAGGCTTCTGTTTAGATATCAAAGGCTATAAAGAGTCCGCTGATATAAAAAAAGGACTTCAAGCGCATACTTGCTATTCCTATCAAGGAAATATAGCCATTGATCAAGGGTTTAGTTTTGATAGAATTAATATTGGTGAATTTTATATGCCAGGCTTTGATGTTTGTTTGGAAGCAGAAAATATGAACCCTTCTTCTAGTATTAAGCTAGAATCGTGTTTAAAAAGTGATCTTCAAAAATTTATTTTAGGTATTAATGGAAATATTTTTTTGGAGAACAGTAAAAATTTATGCCTAACTATATCAAGCGAAAACTCAAGGGCGGGTGGAGGAGGAAGCCCGGTTCATTTAATAAGAGACTTATCTTTGAAAAATTGCGACTTAAACCTAACTAAATTTCAAACCTGGGCCACAAGACTGAAATAACCTGACTCAGATCACTAATTTTACCATAATATGACTGTTTTAGAAGGCAATGAATCTTCGTAAATTTATCCCAATGAAAAAATTAATTATATCACCCACCTACAATGAAAGCAAAAATATTTCAACGCTTGTTGAAACAGTTTTTAGTAGAAACCCAGATGCTCATCTGTTAATAGTCGATGACAGTTCACCAGATGGGACAGCGCAAATTGTAAAAAAACTGCAATCAAATTATCCTAATTTGTTTTTAGAGATTAGAAGCATTAAGGATGGACTCGGTAAAGCTTATCTTTTTGGTTTTAAATGGGCTTTAANTAAAAATTATGAAATAATAGTCCAAATGGATGCTGANATGTCGCATCATCCCAAAGAAATATCTCCAATGATTAACCTGTTAAAAGAAAATGATTTAGTAATAGGTAGCAGATATATTAATGGAGTTAGTGTAATTAATTGGCCACTCAAAAGATTATTTCTGAGTTATGGTGCAAATATATATTCCAGAGTAGTTACCGGCATGCCAATTAAAGATGCAACTGGTGGATTTAAGGTTTGGTCATCGAAGGTATTAAATGCCATAAATTTTGATGATGTTAGATCTTCTGGTTATTCTTTTCAAATAGAGATGAATTTTAGGGCCTGGCACAAAGGATTTCAACTTACCGAGCATCCAATTATTTTTATTGATAGAACCGTTGGTGAGTCAAAAATGAGTAAGTCTATAATGTTTGAGGCTGTTTGGATGGTCTGGAGATTGCGATTATGGAGGATTTTTCGTCTCAATAAATAATATTTCATTCATTATGAAAAAGATTATTTTATAGTAAGTTTATAAATATTATATGTCTAATTATTACCTAGATTTTGAGCAACCACTCAAAGAGATAGATCAGAAGATTCTTGAGATTGAAGGAGGTTCAGGCGAACAATCAGAAGAGCTCTCGATTTTAATCTCCGAAAGAGAAGAGTGTTTAAAGAAAATTTTTTCAAAATTAACACGCTGGCAAAAAGTTCAGCTAGCAAGGCATCCTCAGCGCCCTCTTTCAATGGACTATATTATGTCCCTATCACCAAATTTTGTTGAATTGCATGGAGATCGTTATTTTGGTGATGACTCTGCAATTGTATGCGGNCTAGGGTCTATTGATGNTGTCAAAGTTGCTTTTTTAGGGCANCAAAAAGGTAAAAATACAAAAGAAAANATTTACAGAAATTTNGGCATGATGCGNCCNGAGGGNTATCGAAAAGCACTGCGTGTAATGAAATTAGCTGAAAAATTTAATCTNCCTGTTATTTCATTAATCGATNCTCCNGGAGCTTACCCTGGGATTGGAGCAGAAGAAAGAGGGCAAGGTGAAGCGATTGCNCGAAATTTATTTGAAATGTCNAGTTTGAAAACTCCCATAATTGCAGTTGTTATTGGAGAGGGCGCAAGCGGCGGAGCTTTGGGAGTAGGTGTATGCGATAAAATGTTTATGCTTGAAAATACATGGTATTCTGTTATAAGCCCAGAAGGATGTGCATCGATTTTATGGCGTGATGCTGCTAAGGCTCCTGAAGCTGCTGATGCAATGAAGGTTACACCGGAAGATCTTGTTAAAATGGAAATATGCGATGAGATAATTAGTGAGCCTCTTGGGGGAGCGCATAGAGAATTCAATAAAACTGTTAAGTCCTTAAAAGATTCAATTTTATCTGAAATAGATAAGCTAAAATCTGAAGACCCTGAAGGTTTTCTAGATCAGCGAATTGCGCGTTATGAAAAAATGGGTAAAATTTCTGAGAGCAAATGATAGTTCATTCTTATCAAATCAAAATATATTACAAAGATATAGACCAAATGGGTATTGTTTATTACTCCAGATATTTTGAATTTTTTGAATCGGCAAGAACAGAGCTTTTAAGTTCCATCGGCATTGCAGTTAAGGATATCGAAAAAAANGATATATTTTTACCAGTTGTAAAAGCAACGTGTGAATATAGGAAAAGCGCTANATTTGAAGATGAATTNANAATTATTTCATCGATATCCGAAATACCAACTGCTCGTTTAAATATAGATTACGAGGTTTTAACTCATGATAAGTCAGTTATAGCTAATGGAAGTACAATGCATGGCTTTATAGATAAAAGCGGAAAACCTAAAAGGCCCCCCGTATTTTTAGTTAAAAAAATCAAAACACTTATTAATAACCAAAATAAGGGTTGAGTTATGGCTGGTCATAGTAAATGGGCAAATATTAAGCATAAAAAAGCTGCTCAAGATGCTAAAAGGGGAAAGGTTTTTACAAAAATTATAAAGGAACTAATGGTTGCTGCAAAAACGGGTGGCAGTGATCCTGAAGCTAATCCACGTTTACGTCAAGCTATTTCAACGGCTAAAGCTGCGAATATGCCCAGTGATACAATTTCCAGNAATGTNCAAAAAGGGGCAGGTGAGCTTGAGGGTGTAGACTATGAAGAATTATCTTATGAAGGTTTTGGGCCAGAAGGTGTAGCGATCACAATGGANGTTTTAACAGATAACAAGAATAGGACNGTTGCTGAAATACGACACCTTATGNCNAAATTTGGTGGAAATTTAGGGGAGAATGGATCCGTCTCTTGGATGTTTGAAAAGCTTGGTCAGATAATTATTAAAACTGAATCCATAAATGAGGAAAATTTATTTAACGATGCTCTTGATTTAGGAGCCGAAGATTTTAGTAAAGATGATTCTGATTTTATAGTTACTTCAAACCCTTCTCTCACAGCTGAAATAGCAGAAGGTCTTGAGAAAAAAGGATACGAACTGATTTCATCAAAAATTGAAATGGTACCCAAAAATATTATTNAGGTTCCTGAGTCAAAATCTTCAAAGCTTCTTAATTTAATGAACAAACTTGAAGAGCATGANGATGTTCAAAATATAGCATCAAACTTTCATTTAATNTCTTGAAGACTTNNTAGTTANCCCTTTTGAATAGCATNCAAAGAATAATTGGTGTAGACCCTGGAATAAATAACACTGGATTTGCTATTCTTGATTACAAAGGAAGCAAAATAAAAGTAGTCGCCTATGGTCTCATAACTCCACCTGCCAAAGAATCAATTCCAAATAGGCTTGAGTATTTAAATAGCCATATGAATGATTTAATTGATAAATTCANTCCTATGTCTATGGCCATTGAAGATTCATTTTATAGTCAAAATGTAAAATCAGTTATTCTTTTAAGTCAGGCTAGGGGTGTACTGTTGTTATCTGCTGCATCTAAAGGAATCNCTTCCATGGTTTATGCGCCACGCAAGGTAAAGCAATCTGTTACAGGAAATGGTTCCTCGTCAAAAAAGCAAGTTAAATACATGGTTGAAAAGATTTTAGATATTGACAAAAATATTTCTTCGCTGGATATCACTGATGCTCTTGCAATAGGATTATGTCACATTAACCAAAATAAGTATTTATGAGTTTAATCGAATCAATATCCGGAGTTTTAATGGCCAAAAGTCCGACTAGTGCTCAAATACAGATTGGAGGTATTACTTACAATCTAAGNGTTTCTATCGATACCTTTGAAAAGCTCCCTGAATTAAATCAAAAAGTAACTTTACTTACCCATTTGCATGTTAAAGAAGATATATTGAACCTTTACGCTTTTGAAAATGCATCTGAAAGAGCATTGTTTTTAAATCTAAACACTATCAGTGGAATTGGGCCGAGGTCTGCAATGAATATTTTATCAGGAACCACTCCTAACGAGTTTAAGCAAAAAATTATCAATTCTGATGTTAAATCCTTAACATCTATTCCTGGAATAGGAGCCAAAACTGCTAAAAGAATCATTATTGAATTAAAAGAAAAATTTTCAATCAATGAAGATGGAGATGATGTTCTAGTTTTTTCTGATGAATCAGATACACCAATGATGAAAGATGCCAAAAATGCTCTTAAATCTTTAGGTTATAAAGACAATCATATTTCAAAAGCCTTCATAGACATTAAAAAAGAAGGTAAGATTTTTGATAAATTGGAAGATATTATCCGAGAAACATTAAGAAGGATGTCTTAGCAAATGAAATATTCAGATCAACTTCAAAATCTAGGAACAGAAACTGCATTTGCTGTTTCTGCTCAGGCAAAAGAATGGGCAGAAAAAGGCAATAAAGTTTATCCATTTCATTTAGGTGATATCAATTTGCCTACCCCTGAAAACATTGTTGAAGCTACGATAAAGAGTATTAAAGATGGATTAACAGGTTATTGTCCATCAGAGGGTATTTTTTCTCTAAGGGAAGCCCTTGCCAATGATGTTGGATTAAAAAGAGGGGTTAATTATGATCCCGATAATGTTGCTGTTCAACCTGGAGGTAAGCCAACAATTGGAAAATTTATAAGCTCTATTTTAAATCCTGGCGACGAAATTTTATATCCCAATCCTGGATACCCTATCTACGAATCTCAAATTGAATATCAAGGAGGAAGAGCGGTTCCTTACTCATATACCCAAACAGATTCAGGTTTTGATATTGATATTGAAAAGTTTAAAAATTCAATAAATGATAAAACAGTTGCAATTATTTATAATAATTATCAAAACCCAATATCTGCTGAATCCTCTGAGCGTGAAATGAACGATATTGCTCAAATTGCAATTGAAAATGATTTATGGGTGCTCTCTGATGAGGCATATTTTGAGATTATTTATGAAGGTGAAGCTAAGTCAATTGTTTCAATACCTGGCATGAAAGAAAGAACGGTAATTCTTTATACTTTTTCTAAAAAGTTTGCTATGACTGGTTGGAGAGTTGGTGGATCAATTGGCCCAAAAGAAATTATTAAGCGTATTGCAAAGTTTAATGTAAACGCTGAGTCTTGCACTACTCATTTTATCCAAAATGCAATGGTTGAAGCATTAAATGGAGATCAAACCGGATCAATTGAAATATTAAACAAACTAAGAGATCGCAGAGATGCAGCTGTTAAAGGATTAAATGCCATTGATGGAATTGATATTTCAGCTCCAAGAACTACTTTTTATTTATTTCCAAACGTAACTACGGTTATGAATCGAAAAGGAATGCAGAGCGTTGAAGAGTTGCAAAGCGGTGCATTAACAAAAGCGAATGTATCCTTTTGTACGCGAGATCATTTTGGAAGAGCACAAAATGACGAGATCAACTATTATATAAGACTAGCATATTCCGGTATATCAACTGATAATATTGCGGAAGGATTGGCTAATTTAAAAAACTATTTTGAAGAAAAATGAAAAAGACTTCTCTTTACAAGGAACACAAAAACTTGAATGCAAAGCTTGTTGATTTTGCTGGCTACCAAATGCCTATTCAATATAAAGGAATTATTGAGGAGCATTTAGCGGTTAGGCGGTCGTGTGGAATTTTCGATGTTAGTCATATGGGCGAGTTTATTGTTTCAGGTGAAGGTGCAGCAGAATTTTTAAACGAGATTACAATAAATGATATATCTAAAATGGATGTATGGCAAGCTCAATATTCTGCTATGTGCTATGAAGATGGTGGTATTATCGATGATATATTGGTGTATAGATACCCAGAACACTATATGCTTGTTGTGAATTGTTCTAATATTGAAAAGAATTTTGATTGGATTATAGCCAATAAACCAAGAAATATTGATGTCGCAAATATTAGTAGTTCGATTGAGCTAATTGCTCTTCAGGGTCCAAAATCAAGAGACATATTGACAAAATATACAGATATTAATTTAAACAATATTGACTACTATCACTTTACCATAGCCAATATATTCGGTTTTCCTGTAACCCTTTCGCGAACTGGATATACTGGTGAATTGGGTTACGAAATTTATGCAGATGGAAATGCAATTAAAAGTATATGGAAAGCCCTTTTGAAGTCTGAAAAGGGAATCACACCTGCTGGTTTGGGGTGTAGAGATACTCTTAGGATGGAAATGAAGTATGTTTTATATGGTAACGATATTAATGAAAAAACAAATCCAATTGAAGCTGGCCTCGGTTGGATAACCAAAACAAACAAAGTCGGTTTTATTGGCAAAGAAAAACTTGTAGACCTTCAGCTTTCCCATTCTAAAAAATTAATCTGCTTTGAGATGATTGATAGAGGAATTCCAAGAAAAGGGTACTCTATTTCAGACGGCTCATCTATTATAGGCGAAGTAACAAGTGGAACGCAATCTCCTTCATTGAAAAAAGGCATTGGTCTAGCATATGTAAATAAACAATCCTCTAAAATAGGAACACATTTATTTATTGATGTGAGGGGTAAGAAATTAGAGTGCGAGATTGTTAAAGCTCCTTTTTATAAGAAGGGTTCAGTTTTTAGTTAATTATTATGATGAAAGAAAAGAGATTTGAAATACTTGGGATTCTAATTATTACAATTTCCCTTTTAAGTTTAATAAGCTTTATAGGGCATAATCCAAATGAGGATCCCGGAATATCGCCAAACGTAAAAGTAGAAAACCCAATGGGTATTTTAGGGGTTTGGATTTCATATATATTTATTAAACTTGGTTTTGGCTACAGTTCATTTATTCTACCTTTTTTATCTGGCGTTTGGGGTATTTGGTTTTTTATGCACAAGGACTTTCAATCAATCGGTAGACCTTCTTTATATATTTTAGCCGCTACTTCTCTTGCATCAATTAATCTTGGGTATTTACAAATCGTATACTATGGCTTAGAAAGTGTATCTTTTATTTACAGCGGAATGACCGGAGGAGTAATTGCTATTCTTTTTTATGATTTTCTTGGAGGAATCGGTTCCTTTCTTTTAATCGCAGCACTTTGGCTAATTCTATTTAGGAGTTATTTTAATCTCAGTTTTTATACACCAATAAAAAAAATATACTCTTCATATGAAAAAAAGCGCGAAGAAAAAAAATTGATATCTGATGACATTCAAGCTGAAAAAGATAAAAAAGAGCACACACAAAGTCTTATAAATAAGATTGATGCGCAAAGAGGATCTGATGAGTTTCTTGCGGAGAAAAAAAATAACTCTCAAAAGGAAAGAGATAATATTGATAAATATGAAGATAGTGTTNCAAATGTACCTAAGGATTTTAATGAGAGCACTAATTTAGATTCTGGTGAACAAGTTGTTGAAGATAGTAAAAATAATA
This sequence comes from Fidelibacterota bacterium TMED108, assembly GCA_002172545.1. Taxonomy (GTDB): domain Bacteria; phylum Fidelibacterota; class Marinisomatia; order Marinisomatales; family TCS55; genus TMED108. The sequence continues at coordinate 64,941 of NHFJ01000019.1, forward strand.
ATTCCGAATTGCTTGATGATAATAAGTTTGAAGTTGAAGAAATGGTTCAAGAAGAGGAAATTGATCTTGACGATGTAAGTGAGCGCAAAGTGACTAAAAAAGCGTATGAGCTACCTTCAGCTGAGCTTTTAGCTAACCCTGTTAGCATTCAAAGCGGTATCAGCAAGGATGAACTTGTTGAGCGCGCTAATTTTTTGCAGCAATCTCTTGAAACTTTTGGAGTAATCGGAAAAGTAGTTAACGTAAGCCCTGGTCCNGTAATTACATTATTTGAAGTTGAGCCAGCTGAAGGTGTTCGCGTAAACAAGTTTGTAGCACTGTCAGACGACTTAGCGCGCGTTATGGAAGCAAGCAGGGTCCGAGTAATAGCACCTATTCCTGGAAAATCTTCCGTTGGAATTGAAATTCCAAATCGTAATCCAGACATGGTCTATTTCAAATCTGTAATTAACTCAGAAAAATTTGCTAAATCAGAATCTAAGCTCACTTTAGCTATTGGAAAATCAACGAACGGTGAGATTGCTACTCTGGATTTAGCGCAAATGCCACATCTTTTAATAGCTGGAACCACAGGTTCAGGTAAATCAGTTTGTATGAATACTATACTTGCAAGCATATTATACCAAGCAACNCCCGATGAAGTAAAATTTGTGATTGTTGACCCCAAAAAAGTTGAAATGGCTGTTTACAGAGATCTTTCAAATTACCATTTGTTAAAAATAGAAGACATTGATGAGCCTATAATAACTACTCCTGAAAATGCTGTAATTGCATTAAGGGCTGTTGAGAAGGAGATGGGTAAAAGATACGATATACTTGCAGATGCAGGTGTTAGAAATATAGCTGAATACAATAATAAGATATCTGAGGAGTCCGATCAAAACATTATGCCGTTTATTGTTGTTTTAATAGATGAATTAGCAGATTTGATGATGTTAAACGCGAAAGAGGTAGAGGCTCCAATTGCTAGACTCACCCAACTAGCTAGAGCAGTTGGAATACATCTAGTTGTAGCCACCCAAAGACCTTCAGTGGATGTAATTACTGGGGTAATAAAAGCTAATTTTCCTTCAAGAATAGCATTTCAAGTTGCAACTAAAATAGACTCAAGAACAATTATTGATAGCCCTGGAGCAGAAAAGCTTATTGGAAAAGGAGATATGCTTTATTTGGGCTATGGATCATCAGAGCCCAGTAGACTGCACAATGCCTTTTTAAGTTTAGATGAAATACGCTCACTCATGGCACATATAAANGACCAGTCGGAAGCAGACGATCTCATACTGGAAAGTCCTCGAGAGGTGTCTGGAGCCGGTGGATTAGTTACCGAAAACGGCACAGGAGGATTTGATTCATTATTTGATGAAGCTGTCAAATTAGTTGTGATGCACCAGCAAGGATCTATATCTTTAATTCAGAGAAGGTTAAAAGTGGGATATTCGAGAGCTGCAAGACTTATAGATGAAATGGAGCAAGCTGGAATAGTTGGGGCATTCACTGGAAGCAAGGCTCGCGAAGTTTTAGTTGATGAATCTTATCTTGATTCAATTGATTAATTAAATGCAGTTCAAAGCTTTCATACTTTTTTTGGTTCCATTGTTTATTAACGAAAGCGATGATAGCAAGTGGTATTTAAAGTTTTTAGAAGCGATGTATGCAGATCCAGGTGTTAGATTCAACGCTGTAATTGATCAAAAACAATATGATTTAGACTCTAAGATTTTAGCGTATGTTGAGGTTGTTAACTCAAAAAACTTATTAATTGAGATTGATAACGAAACAATCGTCCTAAAAGGTGATACTATCCAAACGTATAACAAGAGAACCAGTCAACTCGTAATTGACAGATTGATAGATGGTGACATTGGTATATTTTCACTTCTATCGGGCAACTTAAATAATGTTGATATTATTAGATCTGNTTTAANTAAAAACACAGTTAAAATTATTTTTTCCTTACCANTTCNANNNTATAATGGCTTTGTTGAAATTTTAAAAACTGGTGAACCTAANCGAATGAAATTATCATTTTCTGANAATCAATATGTAGATATTGCCATTGNTGAGTTCANNACTGGCNGTCTNTCAAAGTTNAATAANTTCAAACCATCCCCAAAAGAGACCATTNANTTATATGAATAAGCNACTGAAGCTTTTATTTGGTTTTCTTCTTAGCTTTNTGGGTNTGTACTATGCCTTTAGAAATATTGACTTAAATGAAGTAATAAAAAGTTTTGATTCAATTAACTATCTTTGGATATTATTAGCAATATTTTTGCTTGTTATATATACAATTTTAAGATCTGTTAGGTGGAGACTCTTGCTTTTTTCACTTAAACCTGTACCGGTAAGAGACCTTTTTGCATCAAACATGGTTGGATATTTTGGAAATTCTATACTTCCATTTAAAATGGGTGAAGTATTACGAGGGTACGCTATATCAAATAATAACGATCTTAAAACATCAACAGTCTTAGGTTCAATAGTTCTTGAAAGAGTTTGTGATTTAGGTGGGCTTATAATTATATCTTTAGTAGTTACATTATTTTATTCTTTTCCCTACGATATAGAATTGTCTTTAATCATTTCTGTCGCTATTATTTTATTTATCTTTGCTTTGCTTTGGTTCATATCATTTAAAAAAGAATTGATTATGAGTAAGATTAAGGGCACAAGGGCAATGAGCTTCAAATCCGTGATTTCTTTTATAAAAATATTAAGTTCTTTTAGCAAAGGCTTTTCTTCTCTAACCAGTTTCAGATCATTTGTTTTAGTTGGATTTTTAACAATCTTGACCTGGTTTATTTTGTACCTGGTAACTTACTTCACATTGCTTTCTCTGGATTTTCATATTACTTGGATTGAAATAGCAGTGGTTTTATTACTAACATCGATGGCAATGTCTATTCCTGCAGCTCCAGGCGCAATTGGAACACATCATTTCGCTACTTACTACGTCATGAATAATCTGCTTAGCTTCAGCAATATTGAGTCTCAAACGTTTGCCATAGTTCTTCATGCTGTAAGCTATTTACCTTTAGTTGCTTTAGGAGCATACTACTTTTTTAGAAGCTCAATTCAGATTTTTGACGTTTTTGACAAGGAATTGGTTGATGAAAAAATATGACACGATATTTTTAGATCGCGATGGAACAATTAATCCTGATCCCGGTTACATAAATTCTTTGAATGATTTTAAATTTTATGATTTTACATTTAATGCGTTAAAAAATCTAAAAAGATTAACAAAGCAATTTTGCATTATAACTAATCAATCAGGTGTTGCTAGAGGATTAATCGATCCTGATAACTTGAGCTTGATTCATGACCATATCTTAAACCGCTTTTTTGATGAGGGATTAAATTTACTAGGGATTTATTATTGTACAGACCATCCTGATAAACCAACTAGAAACAGAAAGCCTGGTATTGGCATGTTTGAAAAGGCAGCTTTAGATCATAAAATTGATCTTAAAAAATCACTTATGATTGGAGATAATTTATGTGATATTGAGGCAGCAAGTCATTGCAAAATGGAGAGCGTATTGGTTTTGACTGGGAAGGGTAAAAAAGCTAATGTGTCACCAAATATCAATCCTACTTACGTTTCAGAAAATCTTTTTTCAGCTTCCAAAATTCTAAGAGATTCTCAGTGAAAATTGGTTTATTGGTTGGTGGAGATTCCCCAGAACGAGATGTCTCCTTATCCAGCGGAAAAGCAATACATAAAGCGCTTGAATTATTAGGAAATAATGTCATTGTTTTAGATACATTCAATGGAATCAGCTCTTTAGAAAGTAAAATCTTAAACGTTGATTTAATTTTTAACGGACTCCACGGAGGAGATGGAGAGAATGGTAATGTAGCTGCCTACCTTGAATCATTAAATATTCCTTTTACGGGATCAGACCAAAATTCATCAAAAATATGCATGGATAAGGATTTATCAAAAAAACTAGTAAGCGATAAAGGAATAGGAACACCCAAGTGGATTGCAAGTAGCAGCCTGCCATCTGAAAGTCAATTAGAGAGTTTAGGTTTACCAATAATTGTAAAGCCTAATGACCAGGGAAGTACTATTGGTTTATCCTTGGTTAAAGATAAAATTGAAATTGGTTCTGCATTTAAAATCGCATCTAACTTTGCTGATTCTGTAATGTTTGAATCCTTTATTCTTGGTAGAGAGATTACCGTACCTATTATTGGATCAAATTCATATTCAATAGTTGAGATTGTTCCAAAGAAAAATCTTTATGATTACGAATGTAAATACACCGCTGGAATGTCAGAGTATTTTTGCCCAGCAGATATTGATGATAATTTATCCAAAAAAATAAAGAATATTGCCTTAAGAATTCATAATCTGTTAAGATGCAGACATTACTCGCGAGTTGATTTTTTACTTGACAAAAATAATAAGATTTGGTTTTTAGAAATTAATACATTACCGGGAATGACTAAAACAAGTTTGCTACCAAAATCCTTAAGTGCGGATGGATTTAGTTTTAATGATATTATTCAAATGATAATAGATGAAGCGCTAAAAAATTAAATAATGAAGTTTTATAACTCCCTAACACGTAAAAAAGAAAAATTTATTCCTATAAAAAAAGGTATGGTTGGGCTTTATACATGCGGCCCTACAGTTTACGATAATTCACACATAGGAAATTTTAGAACTTTTCTTTTTGAAGATCTTCTAAAAAGAGCATTGCTTGCTTTTAATTATGAAGTATATCATGTTATGAATATTACTGATGTTGATGATAAAACTATTAAAAAGTCAAATGATGAAAATGTAAAGCTTGGCGAGATAACGAAAAAATATACTGAGTCTTTTTTAAAGGATTTAAGCTTGCTGAGAATTAAAAAAGCCGATGAGTATCCTCTAGCAACAGACCATATTAATGAAATGATTGAAATCATTAAAGTGTTGATAGAAAAGAAATATGCCTACATATCAAAAGATGGGTCAGTTTTTTTTAAAATTTCAAAATATACAGAATATGGTAGGCTAGTAAAATTATCCCAAACAACTAAAATTGAAAAAATACAGCTATCGGATGAATACGATTTAGATAGTGCGAATGATTTTGCGCTATGGAAATCTTACAAAGAAGAGGATGGCGATGTANCNTGGAATTCTCCTTGGGGCAAAGGAAGGCCNGGNTGGCANATNGANTGNTCTGCGATGTCAACNAANTATCTTAGGAGANNATTTTGATATCCACTGCGGAGGTATTGATAATAAATTTCCNCANCATGAAAATGAGCTTGCTCAATCNGTTTGTGCCTTANATACTAAATTTGTGAATTTTTGGCTTCACTCAGAGTTTTTAACCATTGAAGGAAAAAAAATGAGTAAATCATTGAATAACTATTATGTTATTTCAGATTTAGTTAAAAACGGATTTTCGTATGAAGATTTCAGGTTTATCATTTTGAGCGCTCATTATAGGTCTAAAGTTAATTTTAGTTTAAAAAGAAAAGTCGAAGCTAAATCTGCAATAGGTCGAATTGAAGAGTTCCGTCAACGTTTATTAGATTTATCCAAAATAATCTCTGAGAAACTACCAAAAGAAGCCGATGATTTTAATGACGCTCTTCAAGATGACCTCGATACGCCGAAAGCACTTGCCGTCTTCTTTAACTGGATCCGTTTGACAAATCAAAAAATTGATAAAAAAATATTCACCAAACAAGAAGCTGAAGCGGGCAATCGATTTATACAATATTTTAACTCAATTTTTGCTATTTTGGATAATAAGAATGAATTACCGGATGAAGTTAAATTATTAGTGGATTCTCGTGAAAATCATCGAAAAAACAAAGAATGGCAAAAATCAGATCTTATTCGTGACAAGCTTCTATCCATGGGCTGGAAACTAAAAGACACACCCAATGGACCAAAAATAACAAAAAAGTAATTATAAATTATTTTTTGATTCGTCACAAAATTTATTGAAACTGAAGTAATTATTATTTAATTTCGTAGGCTTTTTTCGATATTCTTCTAGCTCGGTACGTTCGTTTAAGCTAGTGAATTCGATTCGCTATTTGAATTTGTTTTGTAATATTTCAAATTTTATTTGCGATATTGCATGAGATGATGAGAGTTAAATCCGACTTGCCGGTGTAGCTCAGTTGGTAGAGCAGCTGATTTGTAATCAGCAGGTCGGGGGTTCGTGTCCCTTC
>NHFJ01000020.1 GCA_002172545.1 Fidelibacterota bacterium TMED108
ATCGCTTCCATTAAAGAAGTAAAAATTAATGATTTATTTTTTCTTAATGGTGATCAGTTAAGAGGCTTCAAAAATTTGGGTGTAGGGCCCAGAGATTCCTCAACAAGTGACTCTCTTGGAGGTGAAGTTTATTATGTTAATAGAAATGAATTAACTAAAGCAACCAGTACAGCTGATACAATGCATCTTGTTACAAATTTGGAAAATGGAGCGGAATATCATTTTGTTGTTAGTGCTGTTGACACCCTTGATTTTGAAGGCCCTTTTTCAGGTATAGTAACAGCAATTCCAAAATTTGACGGGCCAAATTGGTGGGTTAATGCAGCGGCTTCAATGGATGGAGATGGAAGTTTTAATGCTCCGTTTAAATTTATTGGAGATGCGATCAATAGGGTTAATGAGCGTGGCGATACCATTCGATTACAAGCCGGAACCTATGAAGAATCCCTTCTATTTTTTAGTGCCAACGATCAGTCGGGAGGTCAACAAGGAGTTGACCCCCATCAACATTTAATTAAAGAGATTGCTATTATAGGATCGGGTACAGAAAATACAATAGTAGATGCAAAAAACGATGGATCTCATTTTATTTTCAATGAAGTAGAAAAAGTACTCATCAAAGGTATCACATTTACTAATGGGTATAGTGATAATTATGGTGGCTCTTTACAGGCGTTTAATGTCGATTCGTTAGCAGTGAAAAATGTTAATTTTAGCGATAATAATTCAGGTCAGGGTGGTGGCGCTGTTGCGCTGAATGGTGGATCGTCATACTTTGACAATGTGGTGTTTTCTCAAAACATGGTCTCTTTTGGTAGTTCTGATAATATGATGGGTCAAGGTGGCGCTATAATTTTATTTAATGGCGGTCAAGATCTTGAATATTCAGATGCATCTTTTGAAAATTGTGTTTTTTTAGAAAATGGCATCCAAACAAATTCTAATAGTGCAGCAACTTATGGGTCAGCAATACATGTAAATGATGGGGTAGGGATTGCAGTCGCTCAAAGTACGTTCGAAAGAAACTTTATCAATAATAGCGGTGGAAGTTCATCGTTTGCTAACGCGTTAATTAATATCAACACAGGCAATTCCGTACCTTCGTGGGATGAATATCCTACCTCGATCATTGAGCAGTCACTTTTTAAAGAAAATTATATTCAAACAGATGGTGATGCATCAAGCTCATTGCTCTATTCTAATGCCCCGCTTGAATTTATCAATAATCTTGTAGTCAACAATTCTGTTGGTGGCGATGGAGCCAATACGATGATTAGTTTGAGTGCGAATGAGGACCAAGGAGGAACCAAGGCAACCTCTCATATTGTAAATAATACATTCCATGGCAATAATGGGAATGGCTTATTTATTGATGTAACGGGTAATAATGAATACGTGTGGATGACCAATAATATAATTTGGGCCAATAATAAAGGGCAGAACGAGAGTAGTAATTTTTATCAAGCTTTCGGTACCACAGTATATGCCCAAACTAATATTTTTGAATCTGATGTTACTGGGACGTTCACCTCAGTAGAAAATATCAATGAAGAACCAAAGCTTAGAAATCCAGCTAGTGGTGACTACAGACTTCAAAGTAGTAGCCCTGCGATTGATGCTGGATCTGACGTTGGAGAAGTTTTTGATTATAGAGGATTCTACAGAGTTGGGCTCCCAGATATTGGGGCATTTGAATCTGGTGCAAGTAAATATATTCTTGCGATCCAAGATGATATTTTAGGTGATAAGGATACCACTTTTGTTACGCGTGAAGACACACTAGAATTCACAATCACCACAAATGATATTGAAGGAAATTTGGTCAATAGCAATGAAAGTGTCCAGTGGAGTGTTTTTCCTTCAGCGAAATATGTAACTATTATTTCATTTGATCCTACCACATCTGGAGGCAGTGCGACAGCAAAGTTTAAAGTTTCAGATGAAGCAAGAAGTAAAGGTTTTCGCTTTAGAATCGAAGCAGCAATCGGTGAAGGCATCATGCGCTCTGAAATGTATGTAATTGAAGAGCTGGTTACCGGTGCTCCGCCGCCTGTCCCTTCTCTTACCATTACCCCAAGTGACTGGTCAACTGTACCAAACTTTACGGTTTCTTGGACTATCCCAACTTGGTCTGAAAATAGGGATCTACTGGGAGCGATTGTTGAGGTCAATGATGGAATTAATTTTTACGATGAGTTCATTGGTTTCCCTGGAAATACTCCTTTGAAAGCCTATGCGTTTGAAGTGCCTGAACCCGGTGCTTTTGACGCATCGGTTCGCTTGATGGATGAATACGGAAATGAGGATCCAGACAGCGCAAAAACCGTCCAGGCGCTTTATGATAACATCAAACCCGCGTCATTCAATATTAACTGGCCAAACTCATACACAGATCCGAGTGGGGACATGGATGTCAGTTGGGTGCCAGATGTACCCCGATTCGAATGGCAAAATTTTGGAGATTATCCATCTGGAATTAAAGAATGGGTACTCTATGTAAATAATAACGAATTTGGAACTTATAATGAAAAAGTAGAGTTTGTAGATCAAAATGCTGCACTTACAGACTCGACCAAGAGATTTGAAGATGGCATGTATGAATGGTATATGAAGACCGTTGATTATGCAGGTAATTCAACCAATTCTGACACAGGTTATTTTGGTGTTGATTTAAATCCACCAGCAATTGTTCATAATAACCCATTGGTATCGGTGGATGAAGGATCAACAACACCCTCGATTAATGTACAGGTATCGGATGGCGGATCTGGAGTAAAGAGCGTACGTTTAAATTATCGCCGCTCAGGAAGTAGTGGTGGGTTTGTTACCGTAGAATTATGGAGCGATGGACAAGTAACACCTTCAAGTATACCTGGAAGCGACATTCGTTCAGAAGGAGTTGAATATTTTATTGAAGCTGAAGACGAGTTAGGAAATAGGAGTGAGTGGCCATTTGACTATAACGGCAACTTTGTTCAGTCGGTAGTAGCTAAAACAGAGAATAATGTTACCACCGCAGATTACTGGTCAGCGGGAATTCCTACGGGTACCGATACATCAGCCTACCAGCTTTTCTCAATACCTTTTAACACAAATAAGGGATTAAACGCGATTACAGAAGTTCTGGGTCCACCCGATGAATTTAAATATAGATTATATGGATGGAACAATGGATGGAATGAGTTTACGGAAATGAATCCATTAAATATCGGTTTGGGTGATGCATACTTCTTTATTTGGGACAAAGAACAGTACCCTGATCTCCTACAGCTTAACTTTGATTTTGGTAAAGGTGAATCCACACCTACAGCACCACCTTTTGAGATATCTGTAGATGTAGGTCAATGGAAGTTTTTTGGTAATCCATATAACTTCCCAATCAATCTAGCTGATGTAAGAACCCAGGCTGGTAACCCTATTTCAGACGATGGATCAATATTTACATGGAGTAGTTTTGGAGGGTGGTCACAACCAGGATCTACGCTTGAACCGTGGAAGGGGTATATTTATAAATCTGCTACCGATCCAAATATTTATGTAGACGGAACAGGAAATGTATTTGGAAAAAGACTTGCGAAAACAACCACCCCTGATATTAATAACATTTCTATGGATGCAAGCGAATGGGTGATCAATATTTTAGCATCTACAGGTAGATCTCGAGATGAATCCAATTCAGTAGGTGTCTTAAATAATGCATCAGATGGCTACGATCGTTTAGATGAATTTGAACCTCCATCTGTTCCGGGCAATATTTCATTATCGATTAACAACCGTGACAGAGTTGAAGTTCCTGATGCCTATTCCATAGATATACGTAAGCCAAATGAGGAAGGGCACTTTTGGGATTTAGAGGTTATTGCGCCAACAAATGGACAAAGAACCTATTTAACTTTTGAAGGATTTGGTTATGTTCCAGAAGAGTACGACATATTCATTATTAATAAGACAAACAAGCAGGCACAAAATTTAAAATGGGAAAGCGGTTATCGTTTTGCAAATACTGGACCTGATTCATATCTAAAGCAAGACCTACGACTTGTAATTGGATCTAAAAAGTTTGTTGAGAACAATAATGCGGGTGTTAGTCTTTATCCCGATGCTTTTGTTCTGAGCCAGAATTATCCTAACCCATTTAATCCGCAGACTTCTATTATCATAAGTCTTCAAGAAGAAGCGCAGGTTGACCTAGTTATATACAATTTACTAGGCGAGGAGATTACTAGGCTATCATCAGGTGAAATAAGACCTGCAGGATATTATAACTTTATTTGGAACGGAATGAATACAGCCGGAAATAAAGTATCAACAGGTGTATACCTTTACCATGCTATGGTAAAAGATAGAAATGGTAAGATGGTAATGAATAAAACAAAGAAGATGGTATTCTTAAAATAGACAGCTTTTGTAGTGCACCTATGTATAAGGTGTGCTTTGTATAAAAAACTAATTCTTCTGTTAGCTATTTTTTCGTCGCTTACATCTCAGTCGAAGTTTAGTAGATATGATGCAAAACCTACCTTAGCCCTTTTTTCTTTTGCCGGTGAAGGTATGACTGATGAGGATGTCGCCCTTTATACTGGATTTCTTAGACTTGAGCTTCACAAAACCAAGTCTTTCGTATTGGTTGAAAGGATTCAGCTTAATGAACTTCTCAATGAAAAAAATTACGATAGAATGGATTGCAATGCTAGTGACTGCGCGGTAGAGATTGGAAATTTGGTAGGTATAAAAAAAGTAATAACAGGATCATTTAATCTTGTTGCAGATACGTGTGTAATAGCTGGACAACTGATTAATGTAGAGACTAAAGAACCTGAAAAGAGTGTTGAGCGAACATACATTGGTGAACTTGAAGACATTAACCCCTTTATACAAATTATGGCCTGGGAGTTTGCAGGTCTTGATACTCCAAAGAATATTTTAAAAATCGTTGAAAAACCTGAAGAAGAAGTAGCANAAGATACAAAATGGAAATGGGTCAAGTGGGTAATTAAACCCGTTAATTATATTGCCAATCGTGTGCGAGAATTCTTAGTTTCACCAAGTTCAAAATGAAGAATTTAATTACCATTTTAAAACCCCTCCTTTTTTTATCCATATTTATTCCAACATTATTATTAGGCCAACAAGANTTTGGTAAAATAACTCTTCCTTTAGGCAGAGTTCAAATACAGAANAATGGAACAGGNGCATTTAAAAAGGCAATGCCTAGAACGNCTGTTNATGAAAAAGATATTATTAAAACGTTAGCAAAATCNCGCTGNGAAATATCNTTAGNNGGAGGCGGTAAACTTAGAATAGGNCAGAACTCAGAGCTTGAGATTACTCTAGCAAATGTTAAGCCGATGGTAAAAGATTTTGGAGCAACACTGAAAAAAGGGGATGTCTGGGTAGCGGCGAAAGCAGCGTTTGGTGAAAAAAAGAATGTGGCAGTTAGAACCCCCACNGCTGTTGCTGCTATTAGGGGAACAAAATACCGTGCTAAATCCGGTCAAGATGAAAGCTCTGTACTGGTTTACGAAGGCAAGGTGGATGTTAATGCAGCAAAAAATGTTGTAGAAGCTAGAGAGAAGCAAATGAGGCAGGGTGGTCCACCACAAGGTGGTGGGGCTCCTAAATTTAAATTAGGCCCTGTTACCGAAGTTCAAGCGCCATCACAAGTTGCGGGCCCTTATGAAGTTTCATTAGAAGACTGGGTAAGTCTTGTTGAGGGTATGCAAATCAATGTTCGAAAAGATGGAAAATACTCTATGTTTAAATTTGACCAAGATGCTGATGATGGACTTGATTTTGTTAAATGGAATAAAGAGCAAGATGCTAAAGATGGAAACTAATACGTGAAGAAGGTATTAGATAATTTTGAAGATATATCCGTTGAGTCTTCAATAGTTGTCTTAACGGATTTTTTCAAGCGTGTAGGCGCTGGAATTGTAATTGGCCTTTTAATGGCCATTTTTTTTGGCTGGGCCAGTTATAACATAACTTTTATCAACTCTCTTTTAGAGGGCTATGAATATATTTCATACGATTCACGAATGCGGGCGCGTACCTCTGGAGTTGAGCAGATGTCAATCGAAGATGTTGTTATCATTGATATTGACAATACTTCTGTCGGGCCTGTTGAAGAAGGAGGACTTGGAAGGTATCATAATTGGCCACACGCNTATCATGGTCAACTTATTAACACGGTATCATCAGGCAATCCCAAGGCATTACTTTTTGATATTATTTTTGATGAAGAAAACACTTTTAAATACGACCTTGTTCAGGCTCTTTCTTCTGGTGCTTCATCAAAAAATCAGGATCTTGAATATGTAACCGATCAGTTTCTAAATAGCAATGATCCCAGTAGGTTCGTCGTTGAAACTCAAAATTCAAGCAAAACATATCATGCGATAGTTTTTGAAGAAGAAGACACGCTTAATTTTTTACCAAAAATGGATTCGGAGCCTGAAGGATATTCATATCAAAACCATATTATTTCAGGTGTTTCGGATGAAGCAAAAAATAGATTGCCTCAAGCGGATAGAATTGGAAATACATATGTTGATCTTCTTTCTGCCTCAGTTGGTAATGGTTCTGCTAACTTCCCGCAGGATAACGATGGGGTAATTAGGAGAGCGCCAACAGCAATATATTTTGATGGACCGGATCATGTATATCCTACCTTAGTAATGTCTGCAGTCATTGATATACTCGGAATAAAGAAGGACGGTGGATTTGACTATGATTTTGAAAACAATGTTTTAAATCTTATTGACACTACTGAAGCTATTGTAAGAACAATACCCATAGATGACAATGGCCGTATGTATGTGAACTACTTTGGAAGTTTCCAGACATTCTATTACTTACCCTATAGCTATTGTATGGACCCCGAAATGCTTCCTCCAGATTATTGGCAAGATAAGGTTGCTTTAGTTGGAGCATCTTTACCTGGTCTTATGGATTTAAGAAATACCCCCGTTCAAGAAACATTCGCAGGTGTTGAAATACATGCAAATGTTATGCATAGCATTCTTCAGGATAGTTTTGTTAGGGTAAAAAATCAGACATCAACATTTTATAGTATACTTTTGATTTGTTTAGTAGTTGGTATATTTATATCCTTTCCGAAAAAACCTTTTTATGCTTTACCGGTTCCAGTTGTTGCAATATTTGGTTGGATTATTTATGCTAACCTTCAATTTATTAATGACCTACAAATGGTCGAGGTTGTTAGGCCTATTTTATCTGTCATAGGAACGTTTGGCGGTATATTTTTATTCAATTACTTTGGAGCAGAAAAAGATAAACGTTTTTTAAAAAATACATTTAGTACCTATATCTCACCTGAACTTATAGATCAAATGTATGAAGCTAAAGAGCAACCTTCTCTTGGTGGAGAAGAGGGATATCACACCGCCTTCTTTACGGACATTCAAAGTTTTTCAGCTTTTTCAGAAAAACTTACTGCGCCTGATTTAGTAGAACTTTTAAATGATTATTTAACAGAGATGACAGATATTTTACTGAAAAATAAAGGTACACTTGATAAATATATTGGAGATGCTATTGTAGCATTTTATGGTGCACCTGCTCCCGTTGATGATCATGAATATTGGTCGTGTTTAACCGCAGTTAAAATGCAGGACAGGCTCGCGGAGCTCCGCACAAAGTGGCAAGAAGAGGGTGATAGATGGCCAGAAATAGTTCATAATATGCAGAACCGCATTGGTATTAACACCGGGAAGCTTGTAACGGGAAATATGGGATCAACGATGCGGATGAACTATACCATGATGGGAGATACGGTTAACCTGGCAGCTAGACTAGAAGCGTCAGCCAAGCAATACGGCATATACATTCAAGTAGCAAATGAAACGTATACTGCCTGCAAAGATAAATTTATTTGGCGTGATTTAGACTATGTAGTTGTAATGGGTAAGACCGAACCTGCTCAGGTATTTGAATTAATTTCTGAAAAAGATAAAATGCCAAAAGGATATGAAAAATTATTACCAGCATATAATGAAGCGCTGGAATTATACAGGAATCAAGATTGGGCTAAAGCCGTAGACGCCTTTAAGGCTTCTAATGAGCTAGAGGACATGTTCCCAGGTAGAAAAACAAATCCTAGTCAAATTTATATTCCTAGATGTGAACATTATAAAGATAACCCGCCGGGAGACAATTGGGATGGATCCTGGGCTTTAACTAAAAAATAGATACTAAATGAGCCTACCATTTTTTTCAGCAGATGATGTTACATCTGCTGTTTCGATGCAAGAAGCTATTGATGCTATGGAAGTAGCTTTTTCATCAGTAAATAACAATACTGCTGAATCGCCTTTAAGGATAACTATGCCAATAGGAGATCANGATGCGCACCATTTATCAATGCCAGCATATATACATGGAGGAAAATATTTAACTATTAAATTGATTAATGTGCATACTAAAAACCCAACTATGGGCTACGATTTAATCAATGGAGTAATAGTTATTATGGATGCTAAAACGGGAAGCGCCACTGCTTTAATTGATGGTAAGTCTGTTACATCTCTCAGAACAGGCGCAGCTTCAGGTTATGCAACAAAAATTCTAGCAAACAATGATGCAGCTCATGCAGTAGTTTTTGGAAATGGTGTTCAGGCAAAGACTCAAATAGAAGCCATTCAAATAGTTAGAGATATAAAATCAATCAAAGTTATTGGCAGAGACTCNAAAAAAGTAGAGCAATTCTGCGACATATTTGATGATACAGTCTCTTTAGGTACAATTAACGATTTAAAAAATGCGGACATTGTTTGTACTGCGACCACATCACAAGTGCCGTTATTTGAATTTAATGATATTTCAAATGGAGCCCATGTAAATGCAGTAGGTGCACATGGACCAAACAAAAGAGAGGTTCCAACAGAATTAATTCAAAAGTCAAAAGTATTTGTTGATTCTTTGAGCTCCAGTTATAAAGAGGCGGGAAATATATTAATCCCCATTGAAAATGGGGACTATAATTGGGATAATGTTCAATGTGAAATTGGTGAGCTAATAAATGTTAAAACTAATGGAAGATCAAAAGAGTCAGATATAACTTTTTTTAATTCTNTAGGCACTGCTGTTCAAGATTTAGTCATTTCAAATATAGTAATGGAGAANAATATAGGTGCAACCTAATACCGCAATTTTATTACTAAATGATGGCAAAAAATTTGAGGGAAAANAGTTGGGTCATCTGGGTGAGACAATAGGAGAAGTTTGTTTTAATACCGGGATGACAGGTTACCAAGAAATACTAACTGATCCATCATATTGTAGTCAAATTGTCACAATGACATCTCCTCACATCGGTAATTATGGGATTAATAAAGAGGACGTAGAATCAAATAAAATTCAAGTATCAGGCTTTGTTATTAAGGAGGAATCTATAGTTCCTTCAAACTGGAGGTCGACGAGCTCTTTAGATGAATATTTAAAAAAGAATAAAATTGTAGGGATTCAAGATATTGATACGCGATCATTAACTCGTCATATAAGAGATCAAGGCGCTATGAATGGAATTATATCTTCAGTTGATAATGATTTAGTCAACTTGTCAAATAAACTTAAAAAAGCTCCATCAATGAATGGACTTGATTTAGCTAAAACTGTTAGCACAAAAAAAGTTTATAAATGGTCACAAACTGGACAGTTTAAGGTTGCAGCAATTGATTACGGAATTAAGCATAATATTTTAAATATTTTGAAAGATAATAATTGTGAAGTGACAGTATTTCCAGCACAAACCAGTGCTAAGGAAATTTTAGATTTTAATCCGGATGGAATATTTTTAAGTAATGGTCCGGGCGATCCTTCTGCAGTAACATATGGTATTGAAATGGTTAAAAGTTTACTAGGTTCTAAACCAATTTTTGGAATTTGTCTAGGTCATCAAATACTGTCTCTTGCATTAGGAGCTAAAACATTCAAGCTTAAGTTTGGGCATAGAGGAATTAATCATCCTGTAAAGAATTTAGAAACAGAGGTTGTTGAAATTACTAGCCAGAATCATGGATTTGCTGTTGATATTAATTCTTTACCAGAAAATGTAGTTGCAACGCACATAAACTTAAATGACAACACAAATGAAGGAATTGAATGCAAAGAATTTAAAGCTTTTTCAGTACAACATCATCCAGAGTCAAGTCCCGGACCTCACGATAGTAGATATCTTTTTGAAAAATTTATAAAATTAATGAAAGGTTAAAAATTGTCTAAGCGAGATGATATTAATTCTATTTTAATAATTGGCGCAGGTCCAATCGTAATTGGCCAAGCATGTGAGTTTGATTATTCAGGAACTCAAGCAACCCAAGCGTTAAAAGAAGAAGGGTATAGGATTATTCTAATTAATTCAAATCCTGCTACAATAATGACGGATCCGAATTTAGCTGATGCAACATATATTGAGCCTATAACTCCAGAATATGTTGAGGCAATTATTAAAAAAGAAAAACCAGATGCTATACTTCCAACAGTTGGAGGTCAAACTGCTTTAAATATTGCAATGGAATTGCATAAAAATGGGACTTTAAAAAAATATAATATCGAGTTAATTGGTGCGCAAGTTGATGCAATCAATAAGGCTGAAGACAGAGAAAAATTCAAAGAGGCTATGGATGAAATAGGCATTGATACTGCTCAAGGCGGTTTTGTCAATACATGGGATGAAGCAGAGAAAATGCTGGATAAGATACATTTTCCGTTAATAATACGACCCTCATTTACTCTCGGCGGAACGGGTGGTTCCGTAGCATATAACCTCGATGAATTTCAAGATTTGGTTGAGAACGGACTACAAGCAAGCCCTATATCAGAAGTATTAATAGAAGAGTCGCTTCTTGGATGGAAAGAATATGAGCTCGAAGTTGTTAGGGATAAATCTGATAATGCAATAATAATCTGCTCCATTGAAAACATTGATCCAATGGGAGTGCATACTGGTGATTCTGTGACAGTTGCTCCATCAATGACATTGTCTGATAAAGAATTTCAAGATATGCGAAATTGGTCTATTCAATGTTTGAGAAAAATTGGTGTTGAAACTGGCGGATCAAATGTCCAGTTTGCTGTGAATCCAAAAACGGGTCGATGTATAATTATAGAAATGAATCCGCGAGTTAGTCGCTCTTCAGCACTTGCCTCTAAAGCTACCGGATTTCCAATTGCGAAAGTAGCTGCAAAATTAGCGGTAGGATATACTCTTGATGAATTGCAAAACGATATCACTGGAAAAACTTTAGCAGCATTTGAACCTACAATTGATTATGTAATTGTGAAGGTACCAAGGTTTGATTTTGAAAAGTTTCCATCTGCTACTGGGCATCTGGGTGTTCAAATGCAAAGCGTTGGTGAGGTAATGTCTATTGGAAGAACTTTTAGGGAGTCGCTTCAAAAAGCATTTAGATCTCTTGAGGTAGGACTAAATGGGCTAGAGCCTAAAATAGCTATAGATGATGATCCAGAGCTAAGCAGAGCACGTACCTTAGATATGAATACACTTCAGTACGCAACAAGCTTTAGACTGCTTAAGGTCAGAGAGGCCTTAAAAGAAGGTGCGTCTATTAATGATGTTTATAAATCTACTAAAATCGATCCATGGTTCCTGCATCAAATTAAATTTTTAGTTGAATGCGATAAAAATACTCCACTTCTCAAGCTTAAGCAAAATGGCTTTTCAGATGCACAAATTTCTAAAATGAAAAACATAACTGAAAATGAGGCTAGAAGCGAAAGAAAGAAGAAGTCAATAATTCCATCATTCAAGGTAGTAGATACATGTGCAGCGGAATTTGAAGCTAAAACCCCATATTGCTATTCCTCGTATGATGATGAAAATGAAATAAAACCATTAAATGGAAAAAAGGTAATGATTCTTGGTGGAGGACCAAATAGGATAGGACAAGGAATTGAATTTGATTATTGTTGCGTTCAGGCAGTATTTGGACTTCAGGATCAAAATTATAAGACAATAATGGTTAATTGTAATCCAGAAACAGTGAGCACCGATTTCGATTTGGTTGATCGGTTATATTTTGAACCAGTAACCTATGAAGATGTATTAAATATTGTTGAATTTGAAAAGCCGGATGGTGTACTGATTCAATTTGGAGGACAAACTCCACTTAAAATAGCAAAAGCGCTTGATGAGGCCGGTGTTCCAATTTTAGGTACATCACCAAATAACATCGATTTAGCAGAAGATAGAGAAAAATTTGGAAAAATATTAAATGAGTTAGATATTAAATGTCCTAAATATGGGACAGGTAGGACTCTTGAAGAGGTCTCCGTGATTGCTGAGAATATTGGTTTTCCTATTTTAGCCCGACCTAGCTATGTCCTGGGAGGCAGGGCAATGGAAATAGTTTATTCAAATCAGCAACTGGTTGATTATATTTCAAGAAATGCCGATGTTACAAAAGGGCACCCAATACTAATTGATCAATTTCTAGAAGACGCATTTGAGTTTGATGTAGATGCATTATGCGATGGTGATATTGTTCATATTGGGGCGATAATGCAACACATTGAAGAGGCGGGAATACACTCTGGAGATTCGGCCTGTGTATTGCCACCCTATAAAATATCATCAAAAGCGATGGTAGAAATAGAAAGAATCACAAAAGATCTTGCTCTTAAGCTTAATGTAGTTGGCTTGATTAATTTACAATTCGCATTTAAAAATAATGAAATATATGTATTAGAAGTCAACCCTCGTGCTAGCAGAACAACACCATTTGTAAGTAAAGCTACAAATGTTCCGCTGGCAAGGATTGCTGCGCAGCTTGCCACAGGCGCAAAACTTAAAGATTTTAAACTTAAAAGCTGGGATCAAATTAACCACGTTGCTATTAAAGAAGCCGTATTGCCTTTTAACAAATTTCCAGATGAATCAATATATCTTTCTCCTGAAATGAAATCAACTGGTGAAGTTATGGGTATTTCTCAATCGATGGGTGAATCATTTAAAAAGGCTTCAATTAGCGCTGGCAATGATATCCCTTCAGCTGGTACAATATTTATTTCTGTAAATGATTCTGATAAGCTAAATATGATTTCAATAGCTAGAGATTTTACAGAACTTGGTTTTAATATAATTGCAACTAGTGGGACCGCAAATGAATTGAAACAAAATGGAATTAATGTTAATTCAATTTACAAAGTTGGTGAAGGTAGACCAAATGTTGTAGATGCGATAAAAAATAGTGAGATTGATATAGTTATAAATACTCCTTATGGTAAGCAGGCTAGATTTGATGAAGAGTCAATAGGTAAAGCGTGTATACAAAAAGGAGTTGTTTCAATTACAACACTATCTGGAGCAGATGCTGCTTTAAGAGCAATAAGAAAATCTAATGATGAAATAAAAGTTAAATCAATTCAAGATTATCATATTTAATATATTTTTAAATAAAAAATACGGGAAAAATTAATAATGAGTAAAATAAGTTCAAAATCATCTAACGCAATTGATCTTGAGAATAAATATGGAGCCCATAATTACCACCCTTTACCTGTTGTTTTATCAAAAGGAAAAGGTGTAAAAGTATGGGACGTTGATAGGAAAGAATATTATGATTTTCTCTCTGCTTATTCAGCAGTTAATCAAGGTCATTGTCATCCTAGAATTGTGTCAACGCTAGTTCAGCAAGCAGAAAAACTACAGTTAACATCTCGGGCATTTTATACTGATGCGCTTGGTGAGTATGCAAAATATATAACATCATTATTTGGTTATGATAAGGTTCTTCCGATGAATACTGGAGTAGAAGGAGGAGAAACTGCTTTAAAATTATGTAGAAAATGGGCGTATAAAGTCAAAGGAACTAAAAAGAATAAAGCAAAAATTTTATTTGCTGAAGGTAATTTTTGGGGAAGAACTCTTGCGGCTTGTTCATCCTCAACCGACCCAGACTGCTATGAAGATTATGGTCCGTTTATACCAGGATTTGAAGTTATACCTTATAACGATTTAACCTCTCTTAGTAATGCACTAAAAGATGAAAACGTAGCGGGATTTATGGTTGAACCAATTCAAGGTGAAGCTGGAGTTGTTGTTCCTGATGAAGGGTACATAAAAGAAGCATACCGGCTATGCAAAGAAAAGAACGTTCTTTTTATTGCTGATGAAGTTCAAACAGGCTTGGGTAGAACGGGTAAAATGCTATGCAGCGATTATGATAATATTAAGCCAGATATTTTAATTCTAGGAAAAGCACTGTCTGGTGGAATTTTGCCGATTTCAGCTGTGTTAAGTTCAGATGAAATTATGCTAACAATAAAACCAGGGCAACACGGTTCTACGTATGGAGGGAACCCTCTGGCTTGCAGAGTAGCGCAAGTTGCGCTTGAAGTAATTGAAGAAGAGCAGTTAGCTAAAAATGCATTTAAACTTGGTGAAGTATTTAGACAAGAGATGAGCAGTATAATTCAAAAAAGCGATATTATAAATACAGTCAGGGGTAAAGGGTTATTAAATGCATTAGTGATTAATGATTCACCTGAAAGCACAACTGCGTTAGGTATTTGTCACGCTTTAAAGGATAATGGACTGCTTGCTAAGCCAACGCATGGGAATATAATTAGATTTGCTCCTCCACTTACAATTAGCCAGTCGGAGCTACTAAAATGTTGCAAAATTATTGAGAAAACAATTTTAAATTTCAAAAATTAATTATTTTTTTTATTTTTATAAGCAGCAAGCATTCTTACTGCATCTAGATATCCACTTTTACCAAGACCGGTTATTTGACCAATACATACATCCTTAATTACAGATTTTTTTCTAAATTCTTCTCTTTTATTAATGTTACTTAAATGAACCTCAACTGTTGGAATATCAACAGATTCAATAGCATCTCTTATCGCGTAAGAATAATGCGTGAATGCACCTGGATTAATAATAATTCCTTCACAAGAATCTATAGATCTATGCATTTCATCAATTATCTTACCTTCATGGTTAGATTGAAACCATTCAATTAGATGTTTATTCTCTATTTTAATTTCAACCCAGTTCTGAATTTCATTTAACGTTTCTTTTCCGTAAATATTTTTATTTCGCTTACCAAGTAAATTTAAATTTGGTCCGTTAAAGATTTTAATATTCATGCAATACCTTTATTGATTCTAATATTTCAAAACTTGATACATCTTGAGTGACTATAGCTTTACCTAACCCATTTAAAAGTATAAAATTTAGTATTCCATTTTCATTCTTTTTATCAAAGTTGATATAGTGCATTATCTTTTCAGGGTCTAGTGCACTTATTTTAGGTAATGGTAATCGATTAATTGTTTCTATAAGTAAATTATAATCCTCAGTATTTAATAAACCTTTTTTGTGTGATATCCATGCTGAGCATTTCATTCCAAGGGAAACTGCTTCACCGTGCTTAATCATCTTGTAACCTAAATGAGATTCTAAGGCATGTCCAATTGTATGTCCAAAGTTTAGTATTCTTCTTAGATCGGTTTCATTTTCATCTTTTGTGACAATTTCAGCTTTTATTTGACAGCACCTTTCAATTGCTTTCGTGTAGGGAAAATTTTCAATATCTTTGACCCATTCATATAAGTTATTTAGAAAACCACGATCTTTAATTGCTCCATATTTTATTATTTCTCCTAAGCCTGAAACTTTTTCGCTAAACGGCAATGTGTTTAGTAAATCTGGATCTACTACAACAGATACTGGCTGGTAAATAGAGCCCACAATATTCTTCTTTTTTGAAAAATTGAGACCTGTTTTTCCACCAATGGATGAATCAACCATAGCAAGTAGAGTAGTTGGTACTTGATAATATTTAATTCCCCTCATAAATGATGAAGCAACAAAACCTGATATATCCCCAACGACTCCTCCTCCAAGTGCTATAACTACTGATGTTCTATCACAATTTGAATCTATCATCTTTGTAATTATTTCATTATAAATTTTTAAATCCTTTGAATCATCTCCATCAGGAAGAATAATTTCTATAACTTCATAGCCTGAATTTTCTAGATTATTTTTGAGTTTTAATCCATAATTTTTCATTAGTAACTCATGGCTAATAATTACAAGATTTTTGACACTTGCGTTATGCATCAAATAATTAGAAAAGGAGTTTATTGCTCCATTTTCTACAATTATTTTATATGACCTATCATTTAGATCAACAATAATATCACTCATTTTATGTATCCTGAAATTTTCTTCATAATTTCTTTAGGTGACCCATCTTTTACACTAATAACATGATCCGCGGTTTGTAAATATATATTTTCTCTCTTTTCCCAAAGCGAAGCAAGAGTTTCCTTAAGATTTGCATTATTCAATAATGGTCGATTTTTTTGATATCTTAGTCTTTTTTCTAATTCAGCTAAATCTACGTTTAGAAAAAAAGACAACCCCTTCTTTATATAGTCTCTATTTTTTTTATTTAAAATAATCCCACCTCCACATGAAATAATATCTCCAGATGAATTCATAAGAGCATCGCTCTCTGCTTCACGAAACCTAACTTCACCATATTTTGAAAATATGTCTTTAATAGATAATGCATATTTTCTTTCAACAGTTTCATCTAAATCTTCAAAATCTTTATTTATATTTTCAGCTAATAATTTACCAATTGTTGTTTTTCCAGCACCTGTCATGCCAATTAAAAATATTTTTTTCAATATTTTGCCGAATTATTCATATGAGATTTTAATTGTTCAATACTGTCTCCACCAAATTTTTCAAGAAGCGCGTCAGCAAGCGTTATGCAAAGCATGCTTTCAGATACTACTGATGCCGCAGGCACTGCACACGAATCCGTTCTTTCCTTATGGGCATTTTTTTCTTCATGTGTAACTATATCAATTGATCTCAATGGTTTAATTAGAGTTGAAATTGGTTTCATTGACATCCATAGAACTATAGGTTGTGCGTTGCTCATACCGCCCTCAATTCCACCAGCGTTATTAGTATGCCTAGTAAACTTTCCGTTCTCGTATCCAATTTCATCATGAACATTGCTACCAAATTGCGATGCACTCTTAAATCCGCTACCAATTTCAATGCCCTTAAAAGCATTTATACTCATCATCATTGTTGATATGCGCGCTTGAAGTTTATTATTCCATTGAGTATACGAGCCAAGACCATAAGGAACTCCTGTAGCAATAACTTCAAAAACACCACCAACAGAATCCCCTGCTTTTTTTGCATCATCTATAACATTTATCATTTCTTTTTCTGCGTTATCATCTAAACATCTAACTGGCGATATATCTGCTCTTTCATTCATTTCATCTGGTGTTAATTTATAATTTGATTCATCTTTTACATTATGTATTTGAACTACTCTACTGCCGATATAGATACCCACATCTTCAAGAAGCTTTCTGCACACAGAGCCTAGTGCTACGCGCATTGTCGTTTCTCTAGCGCTAGATCTTTCAAGAATATTGCGAATATCGCCAAAACCGTATTTATGCACACCCGCAAGATCAGCGTGCCCAGGCCTAGGTAGAGTTACTGGCTTTACTTTCTCTTGTATAGGTTCAACTGACATTTTTTTTGTCCAGTTTTTCCAATCGAGATTATCTATTAATATTCCTACAGGTGATCCAAGAGTTAACCCATGCCGAACTCCACCCCATAGTTGTGCATGGTCTTTCTCAATTTTCATACGGCCACCTCTTCCATGACCCATTTGACGCCTTTTTAGTTGGCGATCAATATATTCTTCACTTATCTCAACACCAGCTGGCAGGCCATCTAGTATTCCAAGAAGTCCCTTTCCGTGAGACTCACCTGACGTTAAAAACTGTAGTCTTTTTAGCATAGTTTTTCCTCTAATACTTTTTTAACATTGTTTACGTTAACTCTTTGTGAGATATTATTATCTTCCCAAATATTTATAGAAGCCAAGCCTTGTTGAATAAACATATCCAATCCACTTACTATTTTAGCTCCAGCTTTTTTTGCATGCTTTAAAAATGCGGTTTTATAAGGATTATAGATTGTATCTACTACAACCTGTTTTGAAGAAATAGTACCCTTATAAATTGGTTTATTCTCTAGATNGGGCCACATTCCCACNGGAGTACAGTTTATAATTATATCCCCTTTATCTATATTAGCGCTATAATTACCAAATCCCTCAATCCATTGAAGTATAGCTTTTTTTCTTTTTTCGGACCTATTNATTATTGTGATTGTATCACATTCTGATTTAATTAAAGCATATGCTACTGCTCTTGCNGCTCCTCCTGCACCNAGAATAATACAATTCTTGTTTNTCAAGTCAATATCGTTAACTACCATAGAGTTTTTAAACCCTATCCAGTCTGTATTATAGCCTTTTGATTTAGCAACGCAATTAACNGCTCCTATTTTTTTTGCTGAATTATCTATNCNTACTAAAAGGGATACTATATTTTCTTTGTGAGGAATAGTAACGTTATAAAAATTATTTTTATGATTTTTGACAAAAGTGGAAAGCTCTTCGCTGTCGATATTTATTTTAGTAGAAATAATTTTTTCTCCTATTTCCTTATATATTTCTTNGTGCAAATAAGGACTCAAGCTATGCTCAACAGGGGAACCTATAACCGCAAAATTTTTCATCGCATTATGCTTTCTAGTGTTTTAAAAAAATTTGGAAATGAGATATTGATGCATTCTGAGTTATTTATAACTATGTCTTTTTCAGATATGATTGATGCAATAGAGAATGTCATTGCTATTCGATGGTCATCNAATGTNTCAATATTACCAGATTTTAATTTTGACCCTCCATTAATAATAAATCCNTCTGATTTTTCAATAACATCTGCGCCGATCTCTTTTAAGTTTGCACAAATTGCTTTAATCCTATCAGACTCCTTTACTCTCAGCTCTTCAGCTCCGCTAACACTTGTAGCGCCCTCTGCCTGCGTAGCGATTAATGCAAGCATTGGTATTTCATCTATGATTGATGGGATATCTGCTTTATTTATATTGATACCAAATAGCTTGTGATAGCTTACCTCAAGATCTCCAACTTTTTCCCCGCACTCATTTCGCATATTAAGGTACTTAAAAGAACAGCCCATCTTCTCTAAAGCTCTTAAAAATCCAATCCTTGTTTCATTTAAAAGCAAGTTCGTAATAAGTAGTCTAGACTCTGGAATTAAAACTGCAGCACCAATAAAGAAAGCGGCTGTTGATGGATCAGCTGGAATAGAAATTTTTTGAGGTAAAAATTTATTACAAGGCCTTAGCGTTGTTGATTTACCCTTTTTAAAAATATCAACACCAATATTTTGAAGCATTATCTCTGTATGATCTCTAGAAAGTACATTTTCAATTATTATTGTTTCTTTTTTTGCACCTAGTGCAGCAAGTAAAATGCTCGATTTTACTTGAGCACTTGAGACCGGCATCGTATAATTAATTCCTTTTAGCATGCTTTTTGAAATTTTTATTGGTGACATGGAATTATTGCTTTCAATTTTAAGACCCATTTTCTTTAAAGGCTCAATTATTCTTTTCATTGGTCTGTTAGATAGAGACTTATCACCAATAAAATTCGCGTTTATCCCTTGCCCAGAAAGAAGACCGATGAGCAATCTCATAGTTGTTCCAGAGTTTCCGCAATCTAAATCTGATACTGGCTGTTTAAATATTCCTCCATTCACAATATGAGATTTTGATGAGCTTTCAATTTCTATTCCACAATCTACTAAGCACGAGATAGTTGACTTAACATCATTCCCATTTGACAAGTTTGTGATCTTTGATTGTTGATTTGAAAGCGCAGCAAGCATAACAGATCTATGTGATATGGATTTATCACCGGGTAGGGCTAGGGTACCTTTAGCTGGCATTATTCTTTAGTTCATCTGCAATTAAAAATGCTAGNTGTATAGCCTGGTTAGCATTAAGCCTTGGATCACAATGCGTATGATATCTATCTTTTAAATCAGATTCTGATATATCATCAATTCCACCTGTACATTCGGTTACATTTTGACCAGTCATTTCAAGATGAATTCCTCCAAACCAGCTACCTTCAGAATTATGAATCTTAATATTATTTTTCACCTCATTTAAAATATTTTCAAATGGCCTGGTTTTTGTACCATCGGAACTTTTAACAGTATTTCCATGCATTGGATCACATGACCATACTACTACTCGTCCTTCATCTGAAATTCGTTTAATTAATGCGGGAAGATGATCTTGAACTTTTTCCATTCCATAGCGACAGATCAAGGTTATTCTTCCAGAAGAATTATCAGGATTAAGTTTATCTAAAATTTTTATCAATTCATCGTGATCTAAAGTTGGACCACACTTTATGCCTATTGGATTTTGGATTCCACTGCAAAATTCAACATGCGCACTATTTTCGAATCGCGTTCTATCGCCTATCCAAACAAAGTGAGCAGACGTATCATAAATATCACCGGTTGTTGAGTCTTCCCTAGTTAATGCTTCTTCGTAAGGCAAAAGCAAAGCTTCGTGGCATGTATAGTATTCAGTTTTAGTGAGCTGAGGTGTATTGTCTGAAGTCACACCAAGAGCCTCCATAAAATTAAGACTCTCTTGGATTTTATTAGCCAGCTTTCTATATCTCTCATATTCTGGACCCGATTTTATAAATCCCATATTCCATGAATTAACGTAGCGTAAATCAGCATAACCTCCATCCGCAAAAGCGCGCAGCAAATTTAGAGTTGATGCTGCTTGGGAGTATGCCTTTAGCATTCGTTCAGGGTTTGGTCTACGTAAAGTTTTGTCAAACTCTATACCATTGATTATGTCCCCTCTATAGCTTTCAAGCTCTTGATTATCTTTTGTTTCTGTTGGACTAGATCTAGGTTTTGCAAATTGACCTGCCATTCTACCTACTTTAACTATGGGCAGATTTGTTCCAGATGTAAGAATAACAGCCATTTGTAAAATTACACGAAAAGTATCACGAATATTATCTGCATGAAACTCTGAAAAGCTTTCTGCACAATCTCCCCCTTGAAGTAAAAATCCGTTTCCTTCTGCTACTTCACCAAGTGATTTTCGTAATGANCTAACTTCGCCAGCAAAAACCAAAGGAGGAAAATCCTGGAGCGTATTTAGAACGGTATCGAGTTGATCTAGGTCTTCATACTTAGGTATATGAAGCATTTTGTAGTCTTTCCAGCTATCTTTTTTCCACATTTTTAATATCCCTTAATTGTTTGTCTAGTGATTCTGTAGACACTCGAAGTTCTGAAATTATATCAAGTGTGTATGGATTATATAATTGAAGATCTGTATACAAATCCCACGTATCGTTGCATGTTTGCTCAACTAAATCAAGCAAGTCTTTGAAACCCTGAGTGTCTATTTGTGTTTTTTTTATACCAAATTGCTTAAGCATTCTTCCAAGAAAATGGGTTACACCTTGACTTCTTGCTGCAAGCCGATCATGATCATCTGGCGACATTTCAATTATGTCAATTCCTTGATTTGAAAAATAGTCGCTCCATATATCAAAAATATTATAAGTATCACGGACATTAGACATCATCATTTTTAATTTTGTATTTGTTGTAAATGAGTCNGGTCCAAACATTGGGTGTGTAGCAATGATTCCTATATCTTTTTTAACATATTTTATCATCACATTAACAGGGTGTGATTTAACTGAGCAAACGTCAATTAAGGTTGTTCCGCTTTTAAGTTTGGGTGAAATATTCTTTACTAATTCTTCAAAATTCCTAATTGGGATGGCAATAAAAATAACTTGCTCATCCAATACTTTTTCAAGACTGCAAAAATTAACATTTGCCATTGATACGATATCTCTAGTGTCGTATGCGGATATCGAATATCCTTTTTGTAAAATGCTCGCCAGGATCTTACCGAATCTTCCAAGGCCTATTATACCAACGCTTTTCATGGTTATTTTGACTTAGCCAAACCAAGAAACAAAGTAAGGTTGTGCTTTAAATCATGAATACTTTCTTTTAATATTTCTAAACCATATAATTCAGCGCATGACTTGTTAGCAATAACTGCAGATGTATTAGGAAGCCTTCCTTCTGATAGCCTTCTTGCTGACTCAGCGGTATCGTCTTCTTCTATTAATGGTCTGGTCCAAAAATACTCACTCAAAAAATCTTTGCATTGCCTAAGTGCTTGTTGATGTGAATGTATTTCTGTTATATCACCAACATTTGTTCCTTTAAGACCCAGAAGATTTTGATCAACTGAAATATGAAACATTTCAATGATAGTGCATTTATATTTTGCCAGAGCTTCAACGCTTTCAATTACAACGCCTCCTTGAGCATTCTCCATAGCAATGATCCCAAAGTCTGTTTTACCAGTATCTATACTGTCTAACACGCTTTCGGATGATATTTGATATATGATTTTGAAATCACTAATNCCGTGATTTGAGATAAATTGATTTGCCGCTTCTTCAGAAAAACTTCCTTCGCCACCTTGTATTCCTATAGATTTCATTTNATTCCTTATTTTTATGTAAAAAAAAACCCCGATAATAACCGGGGTTTTGAATAATCAATAAAAGCAGATATACCTTTTATTGCAAAACCCACTTTCGGGTAAAAAAATAATAGCTGCTAAAATAGTTTTTTGTTATTGAGTATATCATAATAGCAATATTAATCATTTTTAATAGTGTTACCAAACCTATTTTTTTAATGATTGAATCTCACGAGAAACTTTGAAGATATTTTTATATATCACACTCAAGGATTCTTTGCTAATAATTTTTGTTTTTATATTTAGGTTGTCAATTATTTCACGTTCTCTTTTTGCATCTAATATTTTGTTATTTGAGTTGAATTTTATTTGCCCAATTTCTTTGGCAATTAAAAAACGCTCTTCNAGTAATTTTATTATTCTATTATCAATAGAGTTAATTTTTTCACGGAACTCTTTAATTTTATTTTTTGACGACATTTTAAAATGTACAAATTACTATTATAACTGTGAAATCATATTTGATTAAATTTATAAACAATTTTAGTTTTATTTATGAGCGCTGAATACAAAAAAATTGCATTTCACACAATGGGTTGTAAGCTGAACTTTTCAGAAACCTCCATGATATCAAAAGATTTTATCAACCGGGGGTTTGAAAAAGTAAAATACAANGAATATGCTGATTTCTATGTTCTGAATACATGCTCTGTAACTGATAATGCGGATAAGGAAGCAAGAAAATTGATCCGCCAAGCAAAAAGATCTAATCCCAACTCTAAAATAGCCGTTATTGGTTGCTATGCACAGCTAAATCCAGTCGAGATTTCTAATATTGATGGAGTAGATCTTGTGATTGGATCAGAGAATAAATTCAATTTATTGAACGAGCTNGATAAGCTTGATCTTAATGGTGNCAGTAAAGTAATTAGATCAAATATTGAAGAGACGAGTCGCTTTGTTCCCTCATATTCAATTGGTGATAGAACCCGTTCATATTTAAAAATTCAGGATGGTTGTGATTATGTTTGTTCATTTTGTACAATTCCTTTAGCTCGAGGTAAAAGCAGAAGTGACTCAATTGAAAAAACAGTTAAACTTGCTAACAGTGCAATTGAAGAAGGTGCAAAAGAATTGGTTCTTACCGGAGTGAATATTGGAGATTTTGGTAAACAAAAAAATGAAAACTTTTTAGACTTAATTCAGGAGCTAGAAAAACTTGATGTGGATAGATTGCGAATATCTTCAATAGAGCCAAATTTACTTAGCAAAGAAATTATCGAGTTTTGTGCAGTTTCAAAAAAATTCGTACCTCATTTTCACATTCCACTTCAGTCTGGATCAGATAAGATTTTAGGTTTAATGCAAAGAAGGTATAAGCGATCAAGGTACTTAGAATGTGTATCCATAATTAAAGATTTAATGCCCGATGCNACGATTGGAGCAGATGTAATTGTTGGCTTTCCGGGTGAATCAGATGATGACTTNATTGAAAGCCTTCACTTTATTGATGAATTGAAAATTTCATACCTACATGTATTTACATATTCAGAAAGAGCAAATACGCATGCAATAAATTTTGAATACAAGGTCGATAAAAAAATACGATCAAAGAGAAGTTCAATTCTTAGAAATTTTTCTAAGAAAATATTAGAAGCGCATCAAAATAAATTTATTAAATCATCGCGACCGGTACTATTTGAATATTTGAAGAATGATAAAACTATTGGTTATACTGATAATTATATTAAGGTAGCTGTTGAAGCAGATCATTCTATAATAAATACTATTCAAAATGTAAAGCTGGTCAGTGCACATNGAGATTATATTAATGGAGAATTAATAAACTAAGCGCTCTTTAGNTCATCAAGAATTCCATCCCAAAAAANTATTCTTGCTTTCATTGTCATTTTAGCTGCTTCCGCTGCTTCATTCCATTTTGTTTCATCGTTTTCACACAAAACTTTTACCATTTTCAAAGCAGCAGGTCCATGCTCATCCTCATCNATACCTATGTGGCGATCCAAATAGTGAATGAAGCTTTTGAGCNTACCTTTTAAATCTTTATCAATTTTGTTAATAATTGATCGAAACATATTTGGAATAACTTCTTCTCTTCCAAATGTAAACATAGATGCGACAACATGTACGGGCGCATTTTCTAGCATTAAAAATGTAGTTTTAACAAAATTTGCTGCTGGCATAGGAGAGTTTGTTTTGTCTAGTGATTTATCAACCCCCATATGAAGGCTATTTAAAAAAGATTCAATTTTTTTTGTATCTGCCCCAGCTTCATTCATTGCTTGATAATACATTTCAAAGTGGCTTCTGTATTCACCGTAGATATCAATATCAGATTCCTCTTCAGTTACAATTTCATTTAATAATCTTGCGGGTGTTCCCCCACCCTTAGGAGCCCAAGGAATTTCTGTGCAGGTCAATTCTTTTTGAAGTGTCTTTAGGATTGACATAAAGTCCCAAACAGCAAATATATGGTTTTGCATAAAGATGTGAAGGTCGTCAATATTTTTAATTGAGCTATAGATTTTATGTGAAAATAGCGCATCTCTCTCATCTTGTGTAGCATCAAGAATTTTTAATATGTCGCTTTTTAAAAAATTAAACACCATTATAAAATATTTAGTTACTTAGTATAGGTATTAAGAGGGGGGCAGGTGCACACAAGATTTCTATCACCAAAAGCATTGTCAACCCTTCCTACGCTTGGCCAATATTTATGTTCCTTAAGCCATGGGGCGGGATAAGCGGCAATTTGCCTTGAATAACTATGCTCCCAATTATCAGACATCACAGTAAGGGCTGTATGGGGGGCATTAACAAGCGGGTTATCGTTTGGTTCAAACTTTCCAGATACAACATCCTCTATCTCACGCTTAATTGAAAGCATGGCATCACAGAACCTATCAAGCTCAACTAGCGATTCACTTTCAGTAGGTTCAATCATAAGTGTCCCTGGTACAGGCCATGACATAGTAGGAGCATGGAAGCCGTAGTCAATCA
Source organism: Fidelibacterota bacterium TMED108 (assembly GCA_002172545.1). GTDB lineage: Bacteria > Fidelibacterota > Marinisomatia > Marinisomatales > TCS55 > TMED108. The sequence goes on from NHFJ01000020.1 coordinate 25,496, forward strand.
GTCTTTTAGCAACATCTTCATCGCTAATTCCTGTTTCGTTTTTTAAATCTCTTAGATCAATTATAAATTCATGCGCTGAGGTTTTATTAGAGCCTTGATAAAGAACTTTGTAGTCCTTCTCAAGCCTCTTAGCCATATAGTTTGCATTTAAGATNGCAACTTGGGAAGCTTTTTTTAGACCATCATTCCCAAGCATAGTTATATATCCCCATGATATTGGAAGAATACCTGCGCTTCCAAAAGGGGCGGCTGATATAGCTGAAATAGATTTATCGCCATTTTTTAAATATGGATGACCTGGAAGAAAAGGAGAGAGGTGCTCAGCAACACAAATTGGACCCATGCCAGGACCCCCACCTCCATGTGGTATTGCAAACGTTTTGTGAAGATTTATGTGGCATACATCAGCACCAAAGTCCCCCAGCTTTGAAAGCCCTACCATTGCATTAAGGTTTGCACCGTCAAGATATACTTGTCCACCAAACTCATGAATGATATCACAAATATCAGAAATAGATTCTTCAAAAACACCGTGGGTGGAGGGATACGTTATCATCAATGCAGAGAGCGATTCTTTATTTTCTTTAGCTTTTTGCCTAAGGTCCTCAATATCTATATTTCCTGACTTATCGCATTTTATAACGATTACTTCCATACCAGCCATAACTGCGCTCGCAGGGTTGGTACCATGTGCTGATTCAGGGATTAGACAAACTTTTCTTTGAGGGTTACCGTTATTTTTATGGTAGGCACGAACAACCATAAGGCCGGCATATTCACCTTGAGCTCCAGAATTAGGCTGCAACGAACAAGAGTGGAGGCCTGTAATATTAACAAGCCAGCTTTCAAGTGACTTGAAAAGTTGTTGATATCCAAGGGTTTGTGTTTCAGGAGCAAAAGGNTGTATTGAGCTAAATTCTGGCCATGAGATTGGCATCATCTCAGCAGCTGCATTCAATTTCATCGTACACGAACCAAGAGAAATCATGCTTGTATTNAAGCTAAGATCTTTTGTTTCAAGTTTTTTTAAATACCGCATCATTTCAGTTTCTGAATGGTAGGAATTGAAAACTTCATGAGTTAAGTATTCTGTTGATCTGCTTTCTTTTAAAGCAAAATAATTATTTGAGACTTCACCGCATTCAAAAATTTGAAGAAGTTTTTCGATGTCATTTTCAGAAGTAGTTTCATCTAGTGAAATTCCAATATCACCGTTCTCGTAACTTCTCACATTAATTTTAAGATTTTCAAAATTGATATTTTTTCCATTTGTTCCNAATCTAATGGTGTCAAAAAATTGATCGTGTCTAATTTCATAACCATTTTCTTTGAGTGAAGATGCCAGTCTTTTAGTGTTTTCATGTATAGTTTTAGCAATTTGAAGAATTCCTTTTGGTCCATGGTAGACAGCATACATACCAGCAATTACTGATAATAAAACCTGTGCAGTGCAAATATTAGATGTCGCTTTATCTCTTCTTATATGCTGCTCTCTAGTTTGCAAAGCCATTCGAAATGCTAGATTATCTTGACTATCTTTAGATAAACCAATAATTCTACCAGGCATTTTTCTCTTAAAGCTTTCTTTAGCTGCAAGAAATGCTGCATGTGGACCACCGAATCCTAATGGAACACCAAATCTTTGTGAGCTTCCTATTGCAATATCAGCATCATAGGAGCCCGGCTCAGCTATAAGCGCAAGACTCATTAGATCAGTTGCTACTGCAACATATGAACCAGCGTCGTGCGCAGCTTTTGATAGGTTGTTATAATTAAATACTTTTCCATCAGTGGTTGGGCATTGAATTAAACACCCAAAAATCTCTTCAGTAAATTTAAACTCTTCTGTTGGTATAACTTTAAGATCAATGCCAATTGGCTTAGACCGTGTCTTTAATACATCAATAGTTTGTGGGTGGCATTGGCTGGACACTAGAAAAGTATCTCTACTTCTTAGTGATCTGTACATTAGAACCATAGCTTCAGCAGCTGCAGTTGCCTCATCGAGGAGTGAGGCATTTGAAATCTCAAGNCCCGTCATATCTGTTACCATGGTTTGAAAATTAAGCAGTGCTTCAAGACGGCCCTGTGAAATTTCAGCTTGATAAGGTGTATATGCTGTATACCATCCTGGATTTTCTAAAATATTTCTGAGTATTACAGGCGGTGTAATCGTTCCATAATAACCTGTTCCAATATATGACTTTACAACTTGATTTTTTTTACCTATCNTTTTGATTGTATTCANAAAATCATATTCACTTATGGATTCTCCAATATTAAGACTNTCATTGAATTGAATGCCATCTGGGATAGTAGCATCTATTANTGCTTCTATTGAATCAAAACCAAGGTATAACAACATTTTATCAATGTCATTGTTATCTGGTCCAATATGTCGTCTTGAAAAATCCATAACTTTAAAAACTATTATTTAGGGTTTAAGTAAGGGCAAAATTTAAAGTCACTGCTAACTTCTAGGCTATTACAAAAATAAATATTTCAATATTTATTTATTTTTTGATTGATTTGAATTTTTCTTTCTTTCAAATAGGTATTTAAAAATTCAGTGCAATCAAGATGTGAGCCTAAGAGTTCTGGCGGGAACACACCTTTTTTATTAAATAGTTTTTTTAATAAAATATTCACAGTAGCGGTTGCAGTAAAACCAGTAGTTCTNGACATCGAAGTAAAGTTTAGCCTTGTATCGTATTCATCAAAAAGGTCATAAGTTATGTCTCTATCTTTTCCTTTAATAATTATTTTCATAACTGTTATTTCAGGCTCATTATCTTCTAGTTTCCATGCAGCAAATAGCTCATCGGAGGTTTTAGATATTTGATCATCATCAAACTTTCCAGCATTTCTATAATTTGCCATTAAGGCTGCATGCCCACTATATCTTAAGGTCTTCTCTTTCATATTGCTAATATGCTTCATTGTGAAAAGGATCGATCTTAATCCATCTGTATTAAATGCTTCTAGGGTACCGATACNTTCAAAATTCATTTTTTCAATTTCTGTAAGAGCTGGTTTCGTAATAATTTTACCATTAATCATCATTCTTGCTGGGCGTGTATATTCTTCAATTACATCCACAGGGGAGAACGGCGCTTTATAAAAAAAAGGGGGTTTGGGGTTTTTAGGTAAACCTCCAACATAATATTCAAATGAATTTATTTTCATTTGAGAATTATGGTACCCTAAGAGATAATTAGGTATTCCTGGAGCTAGACCAGCATCAACAACTACTGTAACACCATTTTTTTTAGCAAGTGGGTCAAGTTTTAAAAAATTTTCATTTGAAAAAGATATATCAACTACACTTTTTTTGGATTCAATAATAGTTTTTAAAGCATTATAGCCTAGATGNCCTGGAACTGCAAGTAGTACGATATCTGAACTGTGAATGAACCTTTTTAGTTCAGATGAATCAGTGACATCGAGTTTTTTTGTTATAATATTATTGCTGAGTTTTTTTACTTTATTGAGCGACTCTTCATCGTAATCACCTACAACAATATCATGTTCCTGTGATAGGTCATAGGCCATAGTGGTACCTATCATTCCAGAGCCAATCTGAGAAATTCTGCTCATAAATTCAAAGAGCTTCTGACTAATGATTGAAAATGAAAAACGCCCTGTTCATTTAAGGGTGAAAATTTCCCCTTATCATATCCCTCTGACTCAAGCCCTTTTTGAACACTTTCACATATTAATATATCTTCTTGTTGAACCATTTCACTAAACTCTGCGTCTTGTTCAATATTAGCCTTCTTAGGATTATCAAAATGATAGTCAAAATGGACAACACACTTTTTTGAACCCTTGGGCTCAACGATATTAGTTTGAAGACGTCCAGGTGCAATGTTTAAAATTATGTTAGGATAAATTGTAAAATAGAATGCCTTGTTTTGTTGTGGATTANCGCTTTTTCCATACGGGCTCAGCTCGCTATCTAAAGGACACCACTGCACTGAAAACCGATCATATATTTCGGTCTTGTAAGACTTGTAATCTATAACTTTATTGAGTTCAGGGTGAACAAATGGAATATGAAAACCTTCTAAAAAGTTATCCATATAAACTTTCCAATTGCAGTTAATTTCATATGACTCTCTAAACTTAAAAGTGTAATTTGAAAAATCAATTGGCGAAATAAGACTCTTTATTTTATCAATCTGCATATTAAGATCATTGGGCTTTTCAGAAAGGTTCACAAAAACTTGACCCATCCACTCTGTAACACTGATAGCGGTCAGACTATAATCTTCGATGTTTAATTCCGAGTCTTTAAATCCTCTCGCATTTTTGAGTTTGCCATCTAATTCNTATACCCATCCATGATATTTACATTGCAGNTTATTCACCGAACAGTTTTCATAAGCTAATGGCCCACCCCTGTGTTGACATACATTATAAAATGCTTTTAAGGTATTATCTTCCTGACAAGTAATAATTATTGGATTATTAGCAACTTCTGCTACCAGTATTTCACCTGGATTTTTTATCTGTGAGCGAGAACAAATCAATTGCCATTCTTTTAAGAAAATTCTTTTCTTTTCTTTNTTTAAGAAGCTTTCCTCAAAGTACCAGTTTGATGGTANNGTGAATTGATTATCAATTGTCATAAGTCTTTGCCACTTACTCGCTCCTCAAAAATGGACGCGTAAGGCAAGTAGGTCCGCCTGCTCCTTTATTTGAAATTTCTAAACCTGGATAGGTGAATATTTCAACACCTTCATCTTCAAGAATTTTTTTAGTNATATTATTTCCTTCAATCATTATCACTTTCCTTGGAGCAATTGCCAAAACATTGCAACCCATAGATTCNTACTCTTCATCAGGAACTTCAATAAGTTTAATTTTTCGACTTAGTAAATATTCTCTGAAACTGACAGGAAGTAATTTTGAGTAGACAAGAAATAGATTTTCATCAATTGGGCTTACATTGCTCATTAAATGGAGGCAATCTGCTGGTCCAGTCCAGTGCGGTAAATGTACAGGAATAATTTCATCTATATCATCTGAAAGAATCTGTTTTAACTGCATAATCCCTTCAAAATTAGATCTATATCCCACACCAACAGCTACAGTTCTATTGTCTATCCAAACAATATCGCCCCCTTCAAGTTTTCCTGGAGAGGATATCCTCCCAATTATTGGAATACCTAAAGATTCAAAATAGTTAGAAATCATTTCAGGCTCTTTTTTTCTAAGATCTTTTCCCATGGAGCATAATATAACCCCTGAGTTTGAAACCAAGCAGGGGTCATGAGTGTATATTGAATCGAGGCTTGTAATATCATCAGAGGGTAAACAGTGTATCTCGATTCCATTATTATGCAATATCGATTTAAATGAATTATAGTCTTTCAATGATATTTCAAAGTCTGGTTTACCAAAATAATTCAACTCTTCGTATTGAGTATCAATATTAGCTTGATTTTTATATGCGCTTTTTGGGTCTTTAATTAGCACCTTTCTGATAGTGTTAGTCATATCTTGACAGCCAAATTTTTTATTCAAAACTACCTCCACACCAATTAACTATCATATTTGCAACTATTTCAGTAGAGATCATTATTTCCTCTATAGTAACATATTCATTTGCTGCATGAGCTAAACGGACATCTCCTGGGCCGAATAGAACGCTTGGAATATTAGCATGATTTGTAAATAGGCGCAAGTCTGATCCATAAGTAACTCCTTCAATTATTGCTTTGCTATTACAAACGCTTTTATAAATACTACCTAACTCTTCAATAAGGGGGTCATTAAGTTGCGTTTGACCAGATTCAAACTGCCCTTCAAACCATTCAATTTCAGGAAGATTCTTACTTAGCCATGGATCATTTTTAGCTATCTTTAAGATATACTCTTCAAAACTTTTTTTTGCATCTTCATTTGATTCATCNGGNAATACACCCAATCTGCCCTCAGCTATTACAGACTCTGGAACAGTTGAATGCCATTGCCCAGCCTGAATAGTTCCAATATTTATTGGTGCAACCCTATCTTTAGATTNATAATGTTTAGTATTAAATGAATGATGGCGTTGTTTTTCAAAGTCAATAATTGCGTGATGAAGATATGCATATTTCTCCACAGCACTTACTCCATCCCATCTCATAGAAGCATGCGTAGCCTTACCATGAACTATTAATCTAAAGGTCAGAGCGCCTGATTGAATTGGAGATAATTTTAATGAAGTTGGTTCTAATATAATTGCTGCATCAGCACGGTAGCCTTTTACAATATTTGCTAATGTACCACAGCCACCAGACTCTTCNCCCACAACTGATTGAAAAATAATATCACCCTTTGGCTTGAATCCCAAGCTTTTTAATATTGCAATTGCAAATAATCCTGAAGATAGTCCGGCTTTCATGTCACACGATCCTCTTCCAAAAATCTTTCCATCTATTTCTTTTCCAGACCAAGGACTGTCATCCCATAGATTTTCTGGACCAGTGGGAACAACATCAACATGGCCATTTAGAATAAGTGATTTTGAATCTCCAGATCCTTTCCATTTTGCTGTCACATTAATTCGTGATTCAGGGGAAAATCCGTCATCATTAAATGCGGGATGGTGTTCTAATTCACTAAAGACAACAGGAATTATCTGAGAGTCTAGATTTAAATCTTTAAGTTTTTCATGTATAATATGTTGAACACTTGCTTCATCATTCGCAAGGCTTGGCGTTCTTACAATCTTTTTAATAAACGAGATGATTAAATTACGATTATCATTAACTGCATTTTTAATATTTTTCTTTATGTCATTCATTATTTTTCCAGTACCTGTAAAAAGGAAGTCCTGCTAAAATTAAAAGAGCNCCAATAGCTGCATCTCGTGGGGCCTCTAAAATAGTATTAATTGTAAGAAATATCGCAAATAATATAAAAACGATCGGTATCCAGGGATATAGTGGAGTTCGATAAGGTCGTTTAAGGTTAGGGAGTTTGTTTCTTAGGATAATCACCGCACCGGCAGACATAGCATAAAAAATCCAAGATGCAAAAATAATATAGGTAATTAGTTGATTGAATGTTCCGGTTAGAGTTAGAAGTGATGACCAAACACATTGCATCATCAGAGCATTAGCAGGTGATTTGAATTTTTTATGTATTTTTGCAGCTTNCTTGAAGAATAATCCATCTTTTGCCATTGCATAATTTATACGTGCGCTAGTGAGCACAAATCCATTGTTAGCTCCAATTAAAGAAATAAGGATTACGATAGTAACGATAGCTGCTCCTTTATTTCCCAAAAACATTGACGCAGCATCTGANATCACCAAATCAGAGCCTATCATTTTATCAAAACCAAGAATGTAAACCAGAGCATAGTTTAGTGTTAGGTATATAGAAAGAATGATAACCATNCATAGGATTATTGATAGCGGTATGTTTTTGCCCGGATTCTTTACTTCACCAGCTACGTAGGTCACAAAAATCCAACCATCAAAAGTCCATAGTACCGCCACCATTGCAAGACCNAGGGGACCCACAAGTGAAGAAAAAGATTTATCAGTTAGTATTGGCATAAAATTGCTTGAAGATCCGTTGGCCAGAAAAAGTCCGAGAAATATAATTATACCAATAGCAGCAATTTTTGCAAAGGTAAAAAGGTTTTGAAATTTTGCNCCGGACTTTACATCAACAATATTTATTATTGTTAAAATTAAAATAGAGNCGATCGCAATACTTTTAATTTCAAAGGAATTAAGACTATAAAAGAAACCAAGATACTCTGAAAAAGCCATTGCAACTGCTGCTATTGAAGCGGTATTTATCACTGCTACCGCAGTCCAGCCGTAAAGAAAACCCCAAATTGGTCCATAGGCNTTATTTAAAAAAACGTACTGACCGCCAGCTTCTGGNATTGCTGATCCTAGCTCAGCAACTGACAAGGCTCCAAATAAACTAACAACACCACCTACAATCCATACTAGAAAAAAAAGAGAGCTCGACAGGGTATATAATGCAACCGTAGCCGGTACCATAAATATACCCGATCCTAAAATCCCCCCTACATTTATCATAGTGGCATCTGTAAGGGTCAGCACCCTTTTTAAATTTGACTTCTTGGTCATATCGCCATCAGTATACACAAACTTTACACCAATCAGAAAGAGTAAAATTAAACAATGAACGAAAAATTGCTTATTTTAACACATGAAAAAAATCGTTGTANTAACTGGAGCTGGTATTAGCGCTGAAAGCGGACTCAAAACGTTCCGTGATAGCAATGGTTTATGGGAAAACCATAAAATCGAAGATGTTGCGACACCTCAGGCGTGGAAAGATAATCCAGAAATAGTTTTAGAATTTTATAATCAAAGGAGATTGCAAGCATGTAAAGCACAACCAAATGCTGCTCATCTATCTTTAGTGGTATTGGAAAAATATTTTAATGTAACAATTGTTACTCAAAATGTAGATGATTTACATGAACGTGCAGGGTCAACAAATGTAATTCACTTGCACGGTGAATTAAAAAAAGCACGGAGCAGTAAAAATGCTTCCTTAGTTTATCAAATTAACGAAAAAAGGATAGAAATTGGTGATTTNTGTGAAGAGGGGAATCAGCTTCGCCCTCATATTGTCTGGTTTGGAGAAGAGGTTCCAATGATTCAAAAAGTAATTCCATATTTTCAATTTGCTGATATAGTAATTGTTGTAGGAACTTCGTTATCTGTATATCCCGCCTCCGGTTTAGTTGATTATGTATCTTCCAANGCAGATTGTTATTATATTGACCCTAATGGAAAAGAAAATATGAATAATATAAATTTTAAAATTATTTCTGAAAATGCAAAAAAAGGTGTAAAAAATTTGGTTGCTGAACTAAAAAATGANAAAATTGATTTATGATATATTTAAAACTCACTTNTGTTGTTTTNTNTACAGTTATAATAGTTTATATATATAATTTTTTTAAGATAAATCGGGAAGCAATATCAAATATAATAAAGAATTCAATTTTAGGNACAAACCCCTTTTTTTTGTACTCAATATTTAGAATTATAGTTCGTTTAATTAGAAGGTTTTTTATTAGATTTTAAAGTTTATACATTTTTGTTTTCAATTAATTTTTTATTTAGAAATAAAAAAACCCACTTTANNAAGTGNGTTTTTTTAACGATAAATATTTATCGAANAGTGAGCCGGGTGAGACTCGAACTCACGGCCAATGGCTTAAAAGGCCACTGCTCTACCAACTGAGCTACCGGCTCAAATATTTATTTAGTTTTTTTGACTAATTTTGTGCTAGAAGTTCCTATGTCAGCTCCCAATACGAGAGTAAGAGCAATCCCAAGACCTACATTATCTGTAGCTGCACCAAAGATAATTCCAAGCGATAAGCCTATTCCAATAAATCTAGCTTTCTTATTTTCAGTAATATTTTCCATTAGGTTATTTTTCTTCAAAAGAAGGTACCAAAATTAACTAATTTGAATTGTGTTTCATACCAAAAATACTAATCAATTTTACCTTCAACGCATGTAGTATCAAATCCACCACGAGTATTGTAAATAGTTGTTACTTTAATCTTTTTTGTTTCAAGAGCATTTTTTAAATCATCATGTATTCTTTTTGTAGCACCTTCTTGGTATATACCAACATTTCTAAAGCTAACGAAATAATACTTCAAGGATTTTAGTTCAATACATTTTCCACCTTTTGGATAATATTCAATTTTAACATAAGCTAAATCAGGCAATCCGCTGAAAGGGCATACAGCACTAAATTCATCCGTTTCTGTCATTATATATTGATCAGGACCATTAAAAGTAAATGTTTCTAGGAAGTCAGGATTAATCTGATCCTCCCCAGTGAACTGAAAATATTTTCCTTCGGCTTTAGCCATTTTTTCCTCTATATATACATCCCGATGAGCAAGTTTCTTTTACTTCTATAGCTGTTAAGTGAGTTAAGTTATTCTTTAGTCTATCCCATATCCATTTAGCTAAATTTTCACTGGTAGGATTTTCAAGGCCTCTAACATCATTTAAATAGTTGTGATCAAGTTGCTCATAAATTGGTTTAAATGCTTTTTTAATATCCGCAAAATCTTTTACCCAGCCGGTTTTTTCATCAATAGGCCCATTAAGTGTAACCCTTACAAGAAAGGAGTGACCATGAAGTCTACTACATTTGTGATCTTCTGGCAGGTTGGGTAGTAGATGTGCTGCTTCAAATGTTATGTCTTTATATATTTCCATTTACTTATCTAAGGTATTCCTATAAATTTATGGGTTTGAAGGCTTAGTCTCCAAAGGGGATGTTCGTGGCAATATTTTATAGCTTTTTGAGTATTTTCTTTTATTTCTTTATTATCCATAGGTTGTAATGAAAAATAGTCAAATTGTAAGTTTTCATACTCTGAAGGTTTAACCCCATGCTGTGGATAAACTAGTTTTAATTCATCGCCCTTAACAATCTTTAAATTGGTACCCACTTTTGGGCTCACACAAATCCAATCTATATTTTTTGGAGCTTTAATAGTTCCATTTGTTTCAACTGCAATTTCAAACTTATTAAAATGCAATGCTTCAATTAAATTCTTATGTAGTTGAAGCAATGGCTCACCTCCAGTAAAAACAACAAATCTATTTTCAGTAGATTCATTAGGCCATTTAGAAAGAACTGTATCCGCTAAATCTTTTGATGTTTCAAACTTGCCCCCACCAGGACCATCCGTACCAATAAAATCAGTATCGCAAAAATTGCAAATCGCATTTGCCCGGTCTTTCTCATGACCAGTCCATAAATTACATCCTGTAAATCTAACAAAAACAGCAGGTCTACCAGTGTGAAAACCTTCACCTTGGATTGTATAGTATATCTCTTTAATAGTGTACACTTAACTTGCGTATGCTATTGGGTCGTTTATTTTGGCTTTCTTGAAACCCTCTTTTCGAAGAATACAGGCATCGCAAAGGCCGCATGAAATACCTTTANGATCAGGATCATAGCAGGAATGTGTTTTACCGTAATCNACNCCAAGCTCAATGCCTTTTTCAATAATCTCACTTTTACNCAGGTCAATAAGTGGTGTATGTATTTGCATCTTNGATTTTCCTTGAACTCCNGCTTTGGTGGCAAGATTAGACATGGTCTCAAAAGATTTAATATATTCTGGTCTGCAGTCTGGATAGCCGCTATAATCTAATGCATTAACNCCAATAAAAACGTCTTGAGATTTAATTGTTTCCGCATAAGCAAGAGCAAATGATAAGAAAATCGTATTACGTGCAGGTACATATGTCACAGGTATCTCATTCCCATCTTTAATATTNTTTCCTTTTTTTGGAACATCGATATTATCTGTTAANGCAGACCCTCCGAAAGCTCTTAAGTTAATNTCTAGTATNACGTGGTCNCTAACTTTATATATTCGCGCACACTTTTTTGCTGCACCAATTTCAAATTCGTGCCGTTGTCCATATCTAAACGACAAGGCATAAAGACTGTAGTTTTTTGATTTAGCAATAGCTAGACATGTAGTGGAATCAAGGCCGCCTGATAATAATATAACAGCTTTTTTCATCAATCGATTAACAGTTGTCTATTATAGCTGTATAAATATCTTAGGATTCAATGCCATTTTTGATAATGCTTTCCATAGCATCAGCAAATCTGTCAATTTCTTCAATGGTTGTGTAAACATGAGGCGTTACTCTGCAACCCGTAAACTCAGGATGATTAATAGCGACTACAAAAATTCTATATTTATTCCATAGCTCCTTTGCTACCGCTGACGTATCGATGCCCTTTATTTCAACGGTTGCAATTGCACAGCCCTTTCCAGGTTTAAGGCTAGTATGTAATTTTATACGATCATTTTTTATCAGTCTTTTAGCCCAGCGGTCTCTTAAATAGATTAACCGCTGCTCTTTATTTTTACTTCCAATTCCTTGATGAAAAGTAAGGGCATCCCCAATGGCTATTTTATTTGGACATGGGTGCGTTCCAATTTCTTCAAATTTTCTTATGTCATCAGTAGCGCATTCACCTGGGGCTTGTAAAGGCCAAAGGTCAGCAATTTTATTCTTACGAACATAAAGCATTCCTGTGCCGAAAGGAGCAGACAGCCATTTGTGCAAACTTGTAGCATAATAGTCGCACTCAAGATCTTTTACCGTAAAATCAAAATGGGCAAACGTATGAGCTCCATCTACAATAACTGGAATATTGTATTTGCGTGCCATTCTCACAACTTTTTTTACTGGCAGTATTTGGCCGGTAATGTTAATCATATGGCACATTAGGATCATTTTTGTTTTAGGGGTGATATTTTTTTCAAACAGTTGTACGATTTCGTTATCATTTTCTGCAGGAATAGGAATTTTAAATTGCTTCATTATAATCCCATCACGACACTCGCGTTGTTTAAATGTATTAATCATTCGACCGTAATCTTGTGTTGTTGTAAGTACCTCATCTCCNGGNTCAAGATCAATACCATTTTGACAGATCTGTAGGCTTTCTGATGCATTTCTTGTTAGTGCAATTTCCTCAGTATCGCAATCAAAGAATCTGGCCATTCTCTTTCTAACGGTTTCTTTTTGTGGTTCTAAAATTCTCCACATCGAATATGCTGGNCTAGTGTTAGAAAAATCTAAATATCTTTTTAAGGCGTTTTGAACNACNGTAGGGGANGGGCTGACGCCTCCATTATTTAAATTGATNAGNCCACGATCAGCTGTGTAGCCTTGCTGNATCTCTCTCCAATANCTCTCATTTTTCGCGATAGATTTAGGGTCACCAGAGATATTCTCAACTGACTTTATAGCTCTTGCCATCAATGTTGGATTAGTTAAAACTACAGAAGCAGCCGCAGCAGGTTTAGCAATAGATCCTAAGAATTGTCTTCTATCTAATTTATTCATTCATACTCCAATGGTAAGGTAGAGTTTACTATGCCAAACGAAAGAAGTCAAACNAGGGTAAATCATCAAAGCAGATAAATTTTTCATTTTTTTTCATTTTTTGCATATTCTTTCTTGCCTTCAGTTTTTTTCTACATTTATATTGGAGTGCCTCTTTTGGCGGAATTCAGTAGTGAATTCAAATTAAAGAGGCTGGCAAGTGAAAAAGTAATAAGGCTCTGGGTTGGCGTTCGGAGCCTTATTTTTTTGNTATTTGAAAATGGGGGCGATCGGTTTCGACGGAATATGCGTCTTTCTAAATGGCATGTCGAGNNCCAGTATCTCGTNAAAAAANTGGAAAAACCATAAATGCCGATAACGGCTACATGGCCGCTGCTTAAGTAAGTGGCCCATCCTTAGTCTAGTATGCTCATGACTTAACTAAAGGGTGTCAAATTAATGAGCTGGTTCTGATTGTGTCTGCGATATCAGAATAAGAATTTAGCGGGCTGTGGTTGTAATAGTTGCGTCTTCAGGNCAGTTNCAATCAAGAATAATCTGCTAGNCTAAGCATGTAGATATTTTTTTAGATTCTATTTCGGACGGGAGTTCGATTCTCCCCGCCTCCACTAACNACTAAAATCTATTTATAATTGTTTCTAAACCATTAATTATNAACTGTACTGCAATGACCATTAGAATCAATCCCATCATTCTTTCAATAACTCGCNTTCCTGCTATTCCAATTTTTTTTGCAAGTAAATTTCCTGCTCTTAATATCCAGTAAAATAAGCTCATTGTAATAAGTACAGATACAAGTAATGTTAAAACACTGTAATCTGATGGACCTTTTCCAGACAAAATGACAACACCAGTTATTGCGCCAGGCCCAGTAATCAAAGGCACTCCAATTGGACTTATCGCTAGCTCTTCTCCATCCTTAAACTCGTCTCTTTCACTTTGCGTCGTACGCGATCTGCCAACTTGAGCATCTAGCATTCTGAGTCCGCTCCTAAAGAAAATTATCCCTCCCATAATTTGAAAGGCTTCAACTGTAATACCATAAAATTTAAAAATGAAAGAACCGAGCATAGTAAAGATTATTAATACAATGGAACCAGTTAAAATTCCTTTTCTCGCAATCTTAGCCTGATCATCATCAGAAAAACTTTCAGTCATAGCAGCAAAAATCGGAGTTATTCCCAACGGGTTTACCACTGTAAACAAAGTCGACATACAAAATATTAGGTATTGAATTTCAGTATTTAGATAATCTGTCAACTACATTTTCTCCGGTGCTTTAATTCCCAATATTTTAAGTCCATTGCTGAGAACAATTTTCGTTGCACTCGCCAATGCAATTCGTGAAAGAGTTAGGTCTTCGTTTTCGGTTATTATTCTACAATTGGCATAATATTTATGAAATTTCGCAGCTGTTTCTTGAAGATAGTTTGCTATCACTTGAGGCTCCAATAAATCCTTTGCTGACAAAACAATATTAGGAAAAAGCTCCAATTGTTTTAAAAGATCAATTTCAGACTCGTGGTCAAGTAGAAGTGGGTTATAGGCACTTAAATTTTTACTCTGCTTTTCGACTCTTTTAATTATATTGCAGATTCTAGCATGAGCATACTGAAGATAGTACACGGGATTTTTATCCGACTGATCTGCAGCTAAATCTAAATCAAAATTTAAATGCGTATTTATTCCTCGCATCACAAAAAAATATCTTACTACATCTACACCAACTTCATTAATAAGGTCATTTAAAGATATGAAGGTAGCCTTTCGAGTAGACATTTTAATTTTTTCACCGCCTCTTAAAAGCGTAACAAATTGATATAGTAAAACTTTTATGTGATTAGTTTGAACCCCAAGCGCATCAAGCGCTAAAATCACATCGGGATAGGTATCCATATGATCAGCACCAAATACATCAACAATTAAATCAAAATTGCGTTCAACTTTATTTCTATGGTATGCTGTATCGGGTAATCTGTATGTAGGTTCTCCAGAGCTTTTAATAAACACCCTATCTTTTTCTTTGCCCAGCGATGAGGTCTTGAACCATGTAGCGCCATCTTGCTCATATATTAAATTTTTAGTTTTGAGCTCATTGAGGAGTTTTTCAATTTCCCCGTTATCATAGAAGGCTTTTTCGTTTGAATACTCATCAAAGTTTATTTCTAATATTCTCAGAGTATTTTTTATATGCTCAAACATCTTCTTTTCAGGAAAACTTTTAAAAATCGAGTCGTCTGATAACAATTCTTTACCAAAATCATTAATAATTTCTTTTGCGATGCCCTTTATGTATTCCCCTTCATATCCATCTTCAGGAAAATTAAAAGGCTTATCAAGGATTTCAAAATATCTCGCCTTAACAGATTTGCTCAAAATTCGCATTTGCCTCCCGGCATCGTTAAAGTAGTATTCTCTTGTAACTGCAAATCCATTCCACTCAAGTATATTAGAAACAACATCTCCTAATATGGCATTTCTACCATGTCCAATTGTTAAGGGTCCCGTTGGATTTGCGCTAACAAATTCAACATTAGCATTCTTGTTTTTCCCTGAACTGCTTTTACCAAAATCATTTTTGTTTAAAATTTCTTCTAGTACGCTGTAATAATATTTTTTAGAAATTTTAAAATTGATAAAACCGGGATCAGTTGCTGTAATTTTTTCAATGATATTATTAGATAAAATCATTTCATCCCTGATTTGGTGTGCAATATCAATAGGGCTCCTTTTATGTATTTTGGCTAAAATTAAGGGAATACTAGAAGAGAAATCTCCAAATTCAGGATTTTTACATTTAGCAATTTTTATATCATTCTTGGAGTAACCTAATTTTGCTAGAGCGCTATTTAAATCTTTTATAATTATTTCAATTATCATTTTCACTGTAAGTGATGATTTTACCATCACCCCAAAGTTTTTCTAAATTATAATAATCACGCTCAATTGTCTTAAAAATATGAACAACGACATCAATATAATCTAAAATAATCCAATTCATTTTTTCGTAGCCCTCAATTTTAGCAGGCTTTGTAAGCGTATTTTTCCTAATGTTATCCGCGATTGCTTTTATTTGGACATCGGTATCTGCAGAGCAGATAAGGAAATGATCGGTAATTGATGTAAGACCCTTCAAGTCAATACTGACAACTTTTTCTGCTTTTTTATCTATAGCAAGATTTGCAATATCTTTAGTTAGGGTCAGTGAGATGGTATTATCAGTAGGCACTGATATCAAATTAATTATTCAAATACGATTTAACTGAATTAATAGAATTAAAATCTTTACCTATGATTAGCGTAATGTCAACATCCGATTCAGGATCAATTGATATCATAACTTGTTTTAAATTTTTTGTNTCAAATTTNAGAGCATTAGCTACATATTTTAAACCCGNGGTATTTTCATTTCGCTGAATGAGGATTGTNTTTGCGTAGTCAAAATTATCNGCATTTTCNGANCGTACCACATCAACGCGCTTATCACGCAAAAAATCTGAGAATCTTGCTGCAACACCAGGCTCACCGCATCCATTTAAAATCTCTATTTCAATATCTAAAACAGGATTAGCTTCATAAATTTCAGTGGCAAGTTTTGGTGTTTCATTGCTAGAGGGAAAAGTTACAGCTTTAATTGGAACGCCAGTTTGAGTTTGTCTATTAGAGAATGAGAAAATGAATGCAAATAAGAGAACTGACATTATACCAATACCGGCATTTACAATTCCCATTTGTTTTGCTTTTTTTGTATTTGATTTCTTGTTACGATTCAAGTTGAACCGTGATGATTTATTAGAACGGTATTTAGCCACTATCTTGGCATTAGAAATCTGGAATACGGACTTCTATAATATCTAGGATAATTATTCATAGAAAATTTTATTAACATATTCTCTGTTGGTTTATAGTCAATACTTGTATCGTAATATATTTTTGCACCGTTGAGTCCATTTTGAGAGTATGGGTTTATTCCGCCCATCGGTGACATGAGACTAAACTGGGAAGAAAGCCTAATTTTATCATTAAATAAATAATTAATATTTGAATTAAAAGATCCCACCGACATAGACTGATCTCCATAGCTTGACATGCTCATACCAAAACTATTTGATATTGAAAGTCTGCTTAGATCAAATAACGANGAATTTCGCACATGAGAAATTCCATGAATATTAACCGGTGGAGACTGNGACGGAAGTTCAGAGCGTAGCTGCCCANTAGCAACNGCNGTAAAAATAAAAATTGATGCTGTTTTTATACTTATTTTTATCATNNATGTTNTAAAATTACAAAAAGAAATTAATTGTTTCACCATTTATTGAATTATGATCTNTTGTTAATTATNNCACCACCNANACATANTTCTCCATCATAAAANACAATNGANTGNCCNGGNGTNANTGCAAATTGNGGCNANCATAAATTGTACATTACNCGATTNANNNNTTATCTAGTTTAGTGATTTTACATTTTTGATCTTTTTGTCTGTACCTTATTTTAGCGCTTATGTTCGTAATTTGATTCGGGGCAGAACCGCTGATCCAATGTAAAGAATCTGCGCTAAGATTTTTGTGAAATAAGGATGGATGATTAGCCCCTTGGGAAATAATAAGGGTGTTATTTTTAAGATCTTTTTCCGAAACATACCACGCCTCTTGATTATTCCCATAGCCCCCACCAACTCCAAGACCTTTCCTTTGACCTATTGTATAGTAGGATAGCCCTTCATGTTCTCCACATATTTCACCGTCAACAGATTTGATAGGGCCTGGATTTTTTGGAATATATTTTTTTAAAAATTCTTTAAAAAACTTTTGCTCTCCTACGAAGCAAATACCGGTACTATCTTTCTTTGCATGATTTAATAAGCCGCTTTTCTTTGCAATTTCCCTAACTTCTTTTTTATTGATTTCGCCAATTGGGAATAGGCTTTTTGAAAGCATTTCTTGATTGAGAAGATATAAGAAATAACTCTGATCTTTGTTTTCGTCAACACCCTTTAAGAGGAAATATGATCGTTCACTTTCTTTAATTCTTGCATAGTGACCTGTTGCTATTTTAACACCGCCTATATCCTTAGCGTAGTTTAAAAATGCTTTAAACTTTACTTCTTTATTGCAAAGTATATCTGGATTTGGAGTTCGACCTTTCGAGTATTCATCTATAAAATTTTTAAATACATTGTTCCAATATTCATCAGAAAAATTAGTTGATCGTAAAGGCACACCTATCGAGCTGCAAACTGATAACGCGTCTTTATAGTCTTGTTCGGCTTCACATTGATCGCTTTCGCCCTCCCAATTTTTCATAAAAACACACTCAACATCAAACCCCTCTTCTTTTAATTTAAGGGCGGTAACGGAACTATCAACCCCCCCACTGATTCCAACTATTATGGATTCATTCATTTGATAATTCATGAATTGATTTAACTAAATAAGAAATATCATCAATGGTGTTTTCTTTACCGAAGCTCACCCTGATAGTTGATTTATTAATTTCATCTTTAATCCCCATTACTTTTAAAACTGGCGATAGTCCAACTGTTCCTGATGAGCATGCAGATCCGTTTGAAACTTCAATTCCTTTTCGATCAAGTTTGGTTAAAATTATTTCATTTTTAAATCCAGGAATAGCCAAACTACAAATTCCCGGAGCATATAATTTTTCATTTCCATGAAAAATAACATGTGAAAAATTTTTACGAACTTTTGATTTAAAGTGTGTTTCGAGCTTACGAAGATGGTTTATTCGTCCATCGAGTTCTTTAGTTACAAGCTGAGCTGCAACTCCAAGACCGGCAATTCCTGAGATATTTTCAGTTCCTGCTCTAATATTACTTTCTTGCCCACCCCCGATAATTAATGGCTTTATAGGCAATCCTTTTTTCTTGTAAAGAAAACCTATTCCTTTTGGTCCATAAAATTTATGAGCAGAGAAACTCAGATAGTCTGCTTTAAGGTTTTTGATTGAAATTGGCACCTTGCCTATTGATTGAACACAATCTGAGTGAAATGGGATGGAGAATTCTTTTGCAACCTCAATTAATTTGTCAATTTTTTGAACCGTTCCAACTTCGTTATTAACGTACATTATTGAAATTAGTCCTGTATCGGTCTTAATTAAAGATCTTAAGTCCTCCGGACTAACTATTCCTGTCGAATCAACTGGCAAGACATCATACGTTAAACCAAAAGCTGTTAAATCGTCTAGAACTTTCAAGACCGCAGGATGTTCAATTGAAGAGGTTATGACATGCCTCTTTTTTTGATGTAAAATTGACCAGATAACGATGTTATTAGACTCAGTGCCGCTTCCAGTAAAAAAAATTTCTGAGGGGTGTGCATCAATCATTTTTGCGGTTTGGTTTCTAGCGCTTTCAATAATTGATTTTGACAATCTTCCTGATGAATAAATACTGGAAGGATTTCCGTAGTCTAATCTTGAAACCTGATCCATTTTTTCAGCTACATCAGGATGTACAGGTGTAGTTGCTGCGTGATCAAAATAAAGCATTGTTTTAGTTAAAAATAGATTTAAATGTCATTTCTAATGGCAGCATAACGTACAGTGTTCTGTAGGTTTTTATAAAAAGGAGGTTGCCGCTGCTCAAGCATATCAATGGTAGATTGTGAATCATATTCAAACCTCAAAACATCCCATTGAAAAGAATCTCCTACAGTTAAAAAAGCAATCGCGCCCCTTGGGTCCTCGTCAAAAGGCAGTCCGGTAGCACCTTGACATAATATTTTTATATTTTCTTTTGATTCCTCTCTAGGCATATGTAAATGACCATGAACAATTACAAACTCCTCAATGTCTGGATTATTTTTTGATATTTCATCTCGCCACTTCATAGCCTCTTCCATGGTTGGCGGTATTTCATCTCTTTCATACCAAGCGTGACAGAACTCAACTAAAGTATTCCCAACTATTTCTCTATTTGAAATAGTCATTGTATTGCAAAAATTAATTCCCTCTTCACCAATCTGCTTTGCAGTCCACTCTTCGTTATCAACAATTTCATTAAGAACTGGATCGTCTTGCGACATTCCTTCAAGCGATGGTTCGTCGTCATTCCAAATTTTTTCCAATAAATATCTTTCGTGATTTCCTCGAATTATAACCGATTCGGCATTAGACTTGAGAATATCCAATATTACCTTTGGATCAGGACCTAAAGAAAAATAGTCACCTAAAAAAACTGTCTTATAAATACCCTTACGATTATCTATAATTTCCAGTCCTTTTTTAAGTGCTGCGGAATTGGAATGTACGTCCGTTATTATTGCGTAGGTTTTCGAATTCATAGAACCTGAAAATACACAGGCTTTCAGAGTGTGGTCAAGTCGTCAATGAAAATAAATTTATATTGAATATTGCTTGTAGAACGTTAAAAAATTTTAATAAAATACTAATCTAATGTCACGTAATTCAATTCTAATTGTTGGCTCAATTGCCATAGATACCATCGAAACTCCCTTTGAGAAAAAATCCGATGTACTTGGCGGTTCTACAACTTATAGCTTAGTTGCTTCGGGTAAAAAAACAGATGTGTCTGTTGTTGGTATTATAGGGAATGATTTTCCAAATGAAGGCTATTCCCTTTATCGTTCATATGCAGATGATCTAAGTGACTTGAAAACCGCAGATGGAAAAACATTTAGATGGGGTGGAAGATATCATGAAAATTGGGATGACAGAGACACTCTTTTTACAGAATTAGGGGTTTTTTTAGATTTTAATCCAATTCTTTCAGAATCAAATAAAAATAGATCGCATATACTTCTTGCTAATATTCATCCGGAATTACAGTATTCAGTAATTTTACAAAATCAAAATCCAGATGCTGTAATTGTTGTTGATACAATGAACTTATGGATTGAAACTACTTTGCCCAGTTTAGAAAAAGTTATTTCGTCTTCAAATATTCTACTGATTAACGAAAGTGAGTCGTTTCTTTTGACAAAAGAAAAAAATATTAAGGATGCTGCCATCGCTCTTTTAAGTATGGGCCCAGAAATGGTTGTAATAAAGAAAGGTAGTAAGGGCGCTGAGCTTTTTTCTGATAAAGATCATATAGAAATTGGTGCTTTTCCAGTAACTAATGTAGTTGACCCTACTGGAGCAGGAGATGTCTTTGCTGGTGCATTTATAGCTTCTNTAGCTGCACAAGAATCAAGCGAATCTGCNTTGTTATCCGCATCCGCATCCGCATCNATTNGNATTGAATCTTTTGGNACACAGAAATTACAAAANGCTTCAACCGAAGAAATTAATGAGCGAATTAACTTATTAAATAAAACTCTAAAATCTTGATAGGCTTTAAAACCAAACATAGATTANATAATCAATAAATTAAAATATAAGAGACTTTATGAAAATNAACGCACTCATTTCAAAAACAGCATTATTATTTATCTTAATAAATCTATGGTCCTGTACATCAACCGTTGAGTATACTTCAGCAAAAATGGCAATTCAGGATGAAAACTGGGAAGAAGCTGAACAATATTTNTTGGAGGCTATNAAGGTTGAGCCTGAAAATGCAGAAATTATGGTTCAAATTGGATATCANNTACATGCCAGAAAAAAAGAGTGGCAGAAAATGAATGAAATGTTTAATTCAGCGGTTTCGATTAATCCGGAAGCAAAAACTCTTGGAAGACCAGTAAAAGAAGTAACTAAAAATTACCGTGAAATGTATTGGGCAGAGAATTATAACAAAGCAGTTAGAAAGTTTAATAGCTATAAAAAAAGTCAAGATAAGTCNATTCTAGAAAATGCGATTGATATTTTTAATGAATCTGTAACTATTGATCCCTTAAAATCTCAAACATATTCAATATTGGCTACCTGCTATTATGAATTAGGTGATTCAGATAAAGCCATTGAATCTGGAAAATTAGGATACGATAAAAATCCTGAAGATTTTCAAACAAATTTTACCCTTGGTCAAATTTTGTCTCTCATTGGGAATAAAAAGGAAGCACTTTTTCATGTTGAAAAATCTGTTCAATTAGATCCATCAAATACTGACGCTGTTCGTCAACTCGCAACCCTTTANTATGACAACGGAAATAAAGAAAAGTCTGTTGAAACATTTGAAGTTGCTATCAAGCAAGAAGAGGATAAAATTATAAAAGCAAATTTATACTTTAATCTTGGAGTTTTGTATATGCAGCTTGATCAGTTTGNAGAAGCTGAAGACAACTTTTTTTATGCGTACGATCTTAATCCAGAGGATATAGAAGCGTTAAGTGGAATAGCTCAAACCTTTGAAAACGCTGAAAAGTGGAGACGGGCATCTAAATTTTATCGCGAACTAATTCAATTAGAGCCTGACAATGCTGATCATTATAAGGGTATGGCGAGAGTTCTTATTAAGCAAGGCGATATGGATGGAGCAACAAAGTATTTTGACAAAGCAAAAAAACTTGGNGGTTAAATTTAGATAGCTAGTTTGATTTATGTCTTTTGCGNATATATTCGCTAAGAGCTAGGTCAAAACTCTGATCAGTAAAAATTGGAANGTAGTCGATTTTTTGATTTCCACACTCTTTTTTATATTTATTAATAAATAATTTGATTTTATCTTGGTATGAAGATTGAATGTGCCATGGATCAGTTGTTATTGTTTCTCCAGTTTCCATATCTGCAAACTTTGTTCTTTCCTTAAATTCGAAATTGAATTCTTGTTTGTCTAGTAAATGAAAGACAATAACCTCTTGTTTGTTATGCCTAAAGTGATTTAATCCTTTCATAACATTTTTTGGATCATCTAAAAGATCTGAAATCANAATTACCAACCCACTCTTTTTTATTCGTTCAGCCATAGANTCTAAGATTAATTGAATATTTGTATTTTCTCCTGTTTTGCACTTACTNAGNGAATTATAAATAACGTTTTTATGAGACTTAGAGGTTTTNGGAGGGATGTANTTTCTAATTGAATTATCAAACAAAATGAGACCAACTGCATCTTTTTGGTTTATCATAAGATGGGTTAGGCCAGCTGATAAAGATTCTCCATACTTAAGCTTGGTGATGTTGTTGCTTTTATAGCTCATTGATTTACTTGTATCTAGCAAAATATAGCTNCTGAGATTAGTTTCNTCTTCGTATCGTTTTACATAATAACGATCTGTTTTGCCATAAAGCTTCCAGTCAATATGTCTTATTTCATCCCCCTGGCCATATGTTCGGTGTTCAGCAAACTCTACACTGAAACCGTGATANGGGCTTTTGTGCTTGCCAACAAGATAGCCCTCAACAACTAATTTTGCTCTGAGCGACATATTGTCGATTTTAGATAATACAGCAGGGCTAAGGTATTTTTTTGAATTAGACATTAATTAGTTTTGAAAGTATTTCATCAACTGATATCCCTTCAGCATCCGCACTATAACTTGGAATAACTCTNTGCCTGAGAACGGGATAAACCATCTTTTTNACNTCATCAATGTTCACAGAAGGNTTACCGTTAAGTATAGCATGCGCTTTAGCTCCNAGTATNAGTGACTGTGTGGCTCTAGGNCCTGCTCCCCATTCAATATGATCATTGACAAATTTTTTAGCTTTTTTCCCTGGGCGTGTAGANGAAACTAAGTCAACTGCGTATTCAATTACATTGTCTGCCATAGGGACTCTTAATACCAGACCTTGAAAATCTAAAATTTCTTTTTTAGAAATAATTTTTTGCGGTTTGAGCTCATTTAAAGATGTAGTCTTTTTTGTAATTGAAATTTCTTCCTCACGATTTGGATAATCAATTAAAAGATTAAACATAAATCTATCTAGCTGTGCCTCAGGAAGCGGATAGGTTCCTTCTTGCTCAATTGGATTTTGAGTGGCTAGAACAAAAAATGGCTGATCCAAGCTGTGCGTTTTACCAGCGGTAGTTACTTTTTGCTCTTGCATAGCCTCAAGCAAAGCTGCTTGCGTTTTCGGTGGTGTTCTATTTATTTCATCAGCAAGAATAATATTGCTGAAGATAGGCCCTTTAAAAAACCTAAAGGTTCTCTTCCCCGAGGATTTTGATTCATCAATAACCTCGGTTCCTGTAATATCGCTTGGCATTAGATCTGGAGTAAATTGAATTCGATTGAAGTTTAAGTCTAATAATTCAGACATAGATTTAATAATTAATGTTTTAGCTAATCCAGGTACGCCAACGATTAAGGTGTGACCTTTGCAAAGNAGGGCAATTAAAATATGATTTAAAACATCGTGTTGCCCTATTACGGATTTTCCAATTTCATTGAAAAAATTGGATTTCATTTCGCCTAGTTTTTCTAAAAGCAGTATATCTTTTTGATCTGTCATATCTTACCTATCTTATTTTAAACGGTCATGAAATTACATTTTCATTTTTAATGATGCAAAGAGATGTCTTGTTAAGATTAAATTATACTATAAAATTATTAACCATGAATAATACAGATAAATCCTTCCTTGACCTCAATAAAAAGGAAATTAGTAAAATCATTGACNAATTTAAGGAGCCATCCTATCGTAAAGATCAATTAGAGGAATGGATCTATAAAAAGTTCGTTAAAAATTGGAATGATATGAATAATCTTCCATTAGAATTNATCAGTTCGCTTAAATCATCCTTTAAGTTACATCCATTAACTGAAATAGATTCTTCTGGGGTCTCAAGCGATCCTGCTCAGAAGTTTTTATTTCAAACGAATAAAAATAATATGATAGAATCAGTTTTGATGTATCAGAAAAATAGAATAACAATTTGCGTATCAAGTCAATCGGGGTGCGCTGTTGATTGCAAGTTTTGCGCTACTGCATCAATGGGTTTTAAGGAAAATTTGAGCGCCGGTGAAATAGTTGATCAGTTTTTGCAGTTATCAAGTAGGTCAAAATCGCGTGTTACGAATGTTGTTTTTATGGGGATGGGCGAACCTTTTTTGAATTATAAGAATGTTTCTAAGGCTGCTGAAGTCATGAATAAAAAAATCAATATTGGATCACGAAAAATTACTATTTCAACTGCAGGAATAGTTTCTAAAATTTATAAAATGGCCGATGATGGATTGCCGTACAAACTTGCTATCAGCCTGAATGCTCCAAATGATGAGATACGAAAAAAGATCATGCCTTTAACAGTTAATAACCCTATCACTGAATTAATAAAGTCTGCTGAATACTACTATAGTAAATCAAAAAGGTTTGTGACTTTTGAATATGTTCTATTAGATAGTATTAATGACACAGCAGAATGCGCATATGAATTAATTGATTTATTAAAAAATATACCATGCAAATTAAATTTAATACCATACAATGAAATTGGAGGCAGGTATAGTCGCCCATCTAGTAAAAAAATTGATATTTTTATTAACACTTTAAAAAATGCTCCTTTCACAGTAACTGTAAGATGGAGCAAGGGAACAAAGATAGATGCAGGTTGTGGGCAATTAGCCGTTAAAAATTAATATGATAAATACAGACTTAATGTTAGAAAAAATAGTTGATGAAACAAATTTTGATGGAAAGATTGCAATTATATTAGGTTCAGGATTAAGCATTATATCTGATAAAATTGAAAAAAGTACTACAATACCATATAGCTCAATTCCAAATTACCCCAAAACAACTATTGAAGGTCATTCGGGAGAATTTGTTTCAGGTGAATTGAATGGAGTAAATATTATAGTAGCAAAAGGCAGAATGCATTATTATGAAGGTTATTCGTTCGATCAAGTAACTATACCTGTAAGACTTTTATCAAAACTCGGAATTAAATATTTAATAATTACAAATTCAGCAGGTTCATTACAGATTGATAATCCCCCTGGTCATTTTATGATAGCGGATTCCCATATGGATTTTACATTCAGACATAATTCAGATAATCCTAGGGTCAATTCGCATTCTATTTTTCATGATTCTAAATTAATTGAAGTTGCTAAATCGGCTTCTGAAAACCTTAGTATTAATACGTGCTTTGGCTGTTATTGCTGGACTCTTGGCCCATCATATGAAACGCCAGCTGAAATTCAAGATATGCAAAGATTGGGCGGATCAGCGGTAGGGATGAGTACGGTTCCGGAAATTATTACTGCAGCTAAATTAGGAATTAAAACTTTAACTATTTCATGTTTAACAAATTATGCTTCTGGTATTTCAACCACACCGCTCACACATAATGAAGTGGTTTCAAACGCTAATAAATTTGATAAAGATTTTTCAGTATTACTCGAGGAAATAGTTGTAAAAGTTTCTGAACTAAATTAGTACCCAACCGCAGAGTTTTCTCCGCGTTTGTCAGCACCTCCCAAAAATAAACCACCATCAATCATTATACCATTTGCTTCGCCAATATATCCCCGTTTTTCGGTCTTATGACCTAATCTCTTTAGCTGATTAGCGGTTTTTTTGGATAAACTATTTTTTTCATGATCTATTTGATCGGGAAGCCATTGAGAGTGAAATCGAGGCGCATCAACCGCTTCCTTAATATTCATATTATGTGTAACCACATTTAAAATATTTTGAAAGACTGTAGTAATAATTGTTGAACCTCCAGGAGTACCAAGGATAAGAAATGGTTTGTTGTTTTTGAGCACTATGGTTGGAGTCATTGAGCTTAATGGGCGTTTGTATGCTTCAATAGCATTTGCTTCATTTCCTATCAGNCCAAACATATTTGGGACACCAGGCTTACTGGAAAAATCATCCATTTCATTATTTAGTATGNACCCTGCTCCTGTAACAGTAATTCCGCTTCCATAGCCTGAATTTATAGTTGTTGTAACTGAAACTGAGTTCCCATCCTTATCAATAACAGAATAGTGTGTAGTTTCTTCACTTTCTGAAAAAGGACTATCACCAGCTTTTATTTCACCTGAGCGTGTTGAGCTATTTGCGTTAATGTCTTGAACTCTCATTTGTGCATAATTTTTTGATAANAGCATTTCATTTGGAACTTCCCAAAAATCNTCGTCCCCTAAATGTGTAGCACGATCGGCATATGCTCTGCGTTCAATCTCTGTAATTAAATGCACATATTTAGATGAATTGAATTCTAAATCAAATACATCTATATCATTTATCTCCCCNAAAGCAGTAAACATATTTAACATCATAATTAATAAAATTCCACCTGAGCTTGGAGGCCCCATTGAAATAACTTCTAGTCCGTTAAANTCTCCCCTGATGGGTTTACGGTATTTTGAGGTATAATTATCAAGATCCTCTAAAGTGATCCAATTTGCAACATTCTTCATTTCAGAAACAATTAAGTCAGCAGTTTTACCTTTGTAAAATCCATCGCGTCCATATTGAATTATCCTTTTTAGAGTTTCCGCTAAATCTTTTTGATAAAAAATATCTCCACGTTTCCAATTTCTATCATCNCTGGTAAAAATCNTTTTTGTTTCAGGATGCTTGCTTAGAAAAGATTTGTTATTATTGAAACGTTTAGCTTCATATTTTGATAATTGAAATCCATTTTCGGCATAGTTTACTGCTGGATTTAATAATTGCTGGATTGAAATATTTCCAGAGCCGTGATCTTTCCAAGCCCGCAATAGACCATCAACAGAACCTGGAATACCTGAAGCATAATGGGTTTTAGTTGATTTGTCTTTAATTACGTTCTTTGATGAATCTAAAAACAGATCTTTATAAGCAGATTTAGGGGCCATTTCACGATAGTCTAGAGTAAACGTTTTACCGTTAGCCATTCTTGTAACCATAAATCCTCCTCCTCCTAAATTTCCATTTGAGGATGAGGTAACCGCTAGCGTGAACCCAACTGCAGCAGCAGCATCGATAGCATTACCGCCTTGTTTTAGAATTTCAATTCCAACTTGTGAAGCTTGGGTACTGGTTGAAACAACCATGCCATTCTGTCCACTAACCATTTTTTGTTTTGAGCACGAGACACAAAACAATGCAATTAAAAATAAAGATTTAGTTTTCATTTTTTCTATTCAAATAAACTACTTTTCCTTCACGTCTTTTATCGTAGGCTCCATCAAGTTTTGATGGAAGAACTGTAATCAAATGTAGACCTGAAACCTCATTTCTTCCAAAATTTGTTACATCGTAACCCTTCTTTTTTAGTTGGCGTTCAATCTTATTGCCCTTGCGCGATGATTCTACCTTTACTTTTTGCCCCCGCGCCACAATATTCGGTAGATCCACTGCTTTTTGTGCGGATAGACCCCAATCAAATACACCAAGTATAGTCTTGGAAACATAGGCTGGTATAGAATTTCCTCCAGGAGAACCGGTGATCATCAGAAGATTATTGTGTTTATCAAATATCATGGTAGGGGACATTGAAGATCTAGGCCTCCTATTGGGAGCAACAGCGTTAGCCATTTTTGTTCCATCGCTAGGAACTTTCCGTGAAAAATCAGTCATTTCATTGTTTAACAGAAATCCCGAGGACCAACGATGCGACCCAAATACACTTTCAATAGTAGCTGTCATTGAAACAGCATTTCCATCGAAATCAATAATAGAAATATGCGTAGTGCCAGATGCCTCCTCTGTATTNTCTTTTCCCCAACTTGGAATCGTTTCATAAGCACCTATAAATTTAGATGGGTCCCCTGGGGTTGGGATAGCATTTGGATCAAACTTTTCAGTTGACCTTTGACGTAGATAGTTAGGGTCNAATAATGCATCTATTGGAATTTCAACTTCATCTGGATCACCAAAATAATGATCACGGTCAGCATAGGATAAACGCTGTGCGTCTACAAACGCTTGAATCTTATCGGCTTGTTTCATTTTTTTATCAATAAGNTTGTCATAAATACCGGCAATCATAATTTGAGCGCCACCAGAAGACGGGGGAGAGGTTGTACAAATATTCAAATCTCTAAATGANCCACAGATAACTGGACGAATTACTGTCTTGTAATTTTTTAAATCATTTAAATCTAAACTCCCTGGATTAGGGTCTTTAGATACACTTTCAACCATACTTTGGGCAATAGGTCCCTCATAAAAAGCTTTTATACCTTCACNTGAAANCTTTTTTAGTGTATTNGCATATTGCTCATTTTTTAAAATATCTCCTTCTTTTAAAGGNATACCGTTTGGATAAAAATAATCACGAGAACCTTCGTTTACTGATAGCCTTCCAAAAGATTGTAGTGCTTTTACAAAACCCGCTAGCCTGGGAGAAACCTTAAATCCATTCTCAGCTAAATTAATNGCGTATAGAAANAATTCGCTCCAGGGGACTTTCCCAGAGCGNTCATGAGCGGTTTTATACAACGCAACTGCACCAGGGGAACCCACAGCCTTACCGCTTACCCATGCTTCTCTAAACCCCATTACATTTCCATTTTTCATAAACATATCTACTGTTGCCTTGGATGGTGCAGTTTCTCTTCCATCGATAAAAGTAAGATCGCCACTTGAAAAATCATAATTTAGCATAAATCCACCACCTCCCAAACCAGAGCTCTGAGGCTCTACGAGTCCAAGTACTGCGTGNGCAGCTATAGCAGCGTCTACCGCACTTCCNCCTTTTTCTAAAATGGCAACAGCAGCGTCTACTGCATGAGGATTAGCAGCACTTACCATAGCNCCTTTATCCCATATTATTCTCTTGGAGCCGCTAGAAATTGGTCTTTCACTTGGAGGAGCGGTACATGAAAAAATAAAAAAAGAAGCTAAAACTAGTGTGACTTTCATCTTCATTTTCCTTTTTGCCATTTTTTAAAATACGGTAACAATACCAAATAAACCCCTGTTAACCAAAGAACTAGTAAAATTAATCCAGAGGGAAGAAATACCCATTTTTTAACTTTTTCATTAAACCAAGAACCATCATGAANGCTCTCAATCATGTCTGATCTTCGGTATGCCTCATTAAGTATATTCCCGTTATGGGTGTCAATTTGTATTTCCCATTTATTCTTCGCCCTAACTTTTACTATACCTTTTTCAATTCGTACATCAAGACGATCAATGTCAGACCACGAATTAATTTGAGCATTATTTGATCTTTTTGCAGTTGCCAATATTTGATCAAAAGATAAAGCTGGGAGATTAGATTCTGAGCCAANTTTCGTTGGTGGCTGAATCCAGTCAACGTCTTTTTTTAATTGAAGTAAAATTCCACTAATGATAATTATTATAACTGGGAGAGAAACAATGAATGCTCCCCAGTAGTGGACCTTNCGAGACCATANACTAAAATTAAATTTTTTTTTACGCAAAATTAATTACGTCTGGATGATAATTTTGCTAATAACCTCAATATTTCTAAGTAAAGCCAAATTAAAGTAACCATAAGTCCAAAGGCGCCATACCATTCCATATATTTTGGCGCTCCTTTCTCTGAGCCNTCTTCAATAAAGTCAAAATCTAATACAAGATTTAATGCTGCTATTATTACCACGCCAATACTAAATAGAATTCCCATATTTGAATTAGAGTGAATTAAAGGAACACTAACGCTGAACCAACTCAATACCCAGCTTATGAGGTATACAAAAGCTATTCCACCAGTAGCTGCAACAATCCCAAGCTTAAAGTTTTCTGTGGGTTTAATTAATCCTGAAACATAAGCTAACAACAACGCTCCCAGTGTTCCAAATGTAAGCATGACAGCTTGAGTAACAATGCCTGGGTACATCGATTCAAAAAACTTNGATATTCCACCAAGAAATAACCCNTGAAAAATTGCGTAAGCGGGAACTGTATATTTTGCNAAGTGCTGTTTAAAAATAGTAACTAAAGCCAAAACAAACCCACCAAGCATTCCCACCATCATTAACCCTCCGCTTCTAGGGTCGCCCGCAGGAAGATTCCATGTAAATAAAGAGGCGGTCATAAGCAATAATAGAGAAAAAGCTGTTTTGTAGACCGTACCCGAAATGGTCATTGATTGTTCAGATGTTAAATCAAAACCACTAAAGGTTTTTGCATTAAGAGTGGGATTTCCAGATCTAAGTGATAGGTGGTTATTCATGAAAATTCTCCAATTTATTTTTGATAGCATTTACAAGTTGATCAATTGCGATCCTGTCTTGGCGCTGTGTATCACGATGTCGCAGGGTAACACTTTGATCATCTATGGATTGGTGATCAACGGTTATACCAAAAGGAGTCCCAGCCTCATCTTGACGATAATACCTTTTTCCTATAGAGCCTTGTTGGTCATAGAGTACTTTAAAATCCTTTTTAAGGATATNCATGATTTTTCTACCAATTTCNGGTAAGCCNTCTTTCTTTACTAGAGGACATACTACAGCTAAAACAGGCGCAATTTTGGGATCAAGTTTCATTACAACTCGATTATTTTCTTCATCTTCCCAGTATGAATCTGATAATACTGCAAGCATAATTCTGTTTAATCCTGCTGAAGTCTCAATAATATAGGGAAAAAATCTTTCATTATTTTGTTGATCAAAATATTCCATCTTTTTACCTGAAAATTCTTGATGTTGGCTTAAATCATAATCAGTTCGATTATGAATACCTTCAATTTCAGACCATCCAAATGGGAATTCGTATTCTATGTCCCAGGCTTCTTTTGCATAATGAGCAAGATCATTTTCACCGTGCTCTTGAAATCTAAGCTTTTTTGAGTTAATACCTAAATCGCTATAGAAGTCAAATCGCTTAGCCTTCCATTCTTGAAGCGCTTCATTGTCATTTTTTGGATTTACAAAATATTGCATTTCCATTTGTTCAAATTCTCTAGTTCTAAAAATAAAATTTCTTGCGACAATTTCATTTCGGAATGCTTTACCAACTTGAGCTATCCCAAACGGTACTTTTAAGCGCATTGCATTTTGTACTAATAGATAATTAACATAGATGCCCTGAGCGGTTTCAGGTCGAAGGTATGCTACGCTAGAGCCATCCTCAATAGGGCCAATAGAAGTTTTAAACATAAGATTAAATTGCCTAGGGTCAGTGAAGCTGCCTTTTGAGCCGCAGTTAGGACAAGTCATTTTTTCCCATTCAGGATGGGTATCAGTGCTTAGTTCATCCGCACGGTAACGCGCTTTGCATTGTTTGCAATCAACTAAAGGATCATTAAATGCTCCAACATGACCTGACGCTTCCCAAATCTTAGGGTGCGTAAATATTGCACTATCCAGACCAACAATATTCTCATGGAGTTGAGTCATTGCTTTCCACCAAACTTTGGAGATATTATTTTTGAGAGCAACTCCCAATGGTCCATAGTCATAAACGGCCTTAAACCCNCCATAGATTTCAGAGCTTTGAAAAACAAAGCCACGACGTTTACATAAAGAAACTATCTTATCAATACTCATTTTAGTCTAATTCCTTCAGCTCTTGCTCTATCTCATCGCTAAATTTTATGCTATCATCATTTTGATTTGATATCTTTTCAATCTTAGGAGTTGGATTTTTAAAATATATAAACATCATCAAACCGCCTAAAGCAAAAATAATAATTGGTGCGAGCCAGGCAAAAATATTAAACCCTTCAGCTTCAGGCATTGCAAGAATGCGTTCCCCGTATTTATTTGTAAAAAAATTAATTACATATTCTTTACTTCTTCCTGCATTAACAAAACTTGCAATTTGCTTTTCCATTTCTTGGTTTCCATGTTCATATACCGTACCATGAAAGCATGACGCCATTAGACTTTTTTCAATATCTAAAATCAATTCAGCTTTTTCGTCAGCAAAAATTGATCCAAGCGTAGCGATTGTTAGTAAGATTTTCTTCATTTTTTCTTTTTGCGTTTTGCTCGCTTCTTTTTTGGAGGTGCANCTCTTTTTTTATCGATTAAATTAACAGCTTCTTCTAGAGTAATTGTTTCAACTTCAAGATCGCTTGGCATAGACGCATTAACTTTTCCATCAGTAATATAGGGACCATATCTACCATCTTTTAATNTAAGCATTTCTCCAGTTTTGGGGTGATCTCCAAGACTTCTTAATTCTTGGGGTCCACTCGTCCTTTTAGCTATTAATTCTAAAGCCGTATCTAATTCAATTGTAAGAGGAGAGTGTTGTGGCGGNATTCTGCCATTTTTTCCTTTACCAGCTGTAACATAAGGCCCAAAGCGTCCATAGTCAGCTTTTACTTCTTGCTTTGTTTCTGGATGCATTCCAAGGACTCTTGGGAGAGCTAAAAGCTTCAGCGCCATTTCTAAATTTACTTCTGAAATTTCTGTGCCTTTTGGAATTGCCTTTCTTTTACTGGAGTCTCCAAGCTGAACATAAGGCCCGTAAGGCCCAGTTTTTAGAAACACTACTTCGCTTGTNTCAGGGTCAGTTCCAATTTCTTTATCTTCGTTAATTTCTTGATTAAGAATTTCTAAGGCTTTATCAACACTCAAATCACCTAAATAAATATCTGAAGGCACCGATTTTCTATTCTCGCCTTGTCTTAGAAATGGACCGTATTGACCAACGCGAACCTCAATTGGCTCGTCTTTATCATCCAACTGGACCGAACATGCTTTGCCAATATCAACTTTTTCATCAAGCATATTGACCAAGCCATTACGATCATTTGACCCAAAGTAGAATTCTTTCATAAAGGGAAGCGACTCTAATTCACCTCTAGAAATAGCATCCAATCCATTTTCCATTTCAGCAGTAAATTTGCTATCAACTAATGATGTAAAATGATTTTCTAAAAGCTGAGTAACTGCTAGACCTAAGAAAGTTGGAGTAAGTTTGGACTGTTTTTTGTGAACATACGTCCTTTTTACAATTGTTTCAATTATCATAGCATAGGTTGAAGGTCTACCGATACCTTTCAATTCAAGCTCTTTTACTAGAGATGCTTCTGTAAACCGTGCGGGAGGTTTTGTATTATGTTCATCAGATATTAAATCGTTGCATTGTAGAACCTGCTCTTTTGCTAGATCAGGTAGTATAGTTTCTTTATTCTCTTTTGATTTATTTGCTTCATCTGTCCCTTCAACGTATGCAGCCATATAACCAGGGAATAAAATAATTTGTCCATTCGCTCTGAACTCTGAATTCTGATTTATTATCGTTACGGATACCTGCTTTATTTTTGCAGATTTCATTTGCGACGCTAGCGTTCTTTTTCTGATTAAATCATATAGCTTTGCAGCATCTTCATCTAGCTCTGACTTTACACTTTCAGTAAGTGCAAATTTTAAACCAGCAGGTCGAATAGCCTCATGGGCCTCTTGAGCATTTACAACTTTTGATGAATATACACGAGGGGTATCGGGTAAATATTCTTTGCCAAACGATTGAACGATTTCTGCTTTTGCACCATTGACCCCTTCAGCGGATAGATTTGTTGAATCAGTTCTCATATAAGTTATAAACCCTGCCCGGTAAAGATTTTGAGCATTATTCATAGTCCTTCGCGCAGAAAATCTAAGTTTTCTTGCCGCTTCTTGCTGAAGAGTTGATGTTGTGAAGGGAGGTTTTGGATTAGATTTTTTTACCTTTTCTTCTATATCAGATATCTTCCACACACCTGCATTTAGTTTACTCACTAGTTGTTCGGCTTCTGATTTTGCCAAGAGATAAACATTATCATTTTTTAATTTACCTGTATCTGGATCAAAATCTTTTCCGCTTGCAATTCTTTTATTATCAATTTTGACCAATGAAGCGTTAAAGGACTCGCTATTTGAAGAAAATTTTGCTTTAAGATCGAAATAAAGAGCAGAATTAAAAGACTGCCTTAGTCTTTCTCTTTCAATAATTATTTTTAGTGCTGAAGACTGCACTCTTCCAGCAGAAAGTCGTCCTTGGACAAATTTCATATTTTTCTGCAAAGTACTCCACAAGACCGGAGAAACCTTATAACCAAATAATCTATCTACTATCCTTCTAGTTGTAGCTGCTTTTACTAGATCTTCGTCAATTTCTTTTCGATCGTTTAAACCAGCTTCAACACCTTCTTTTGTAATCTCGGTAAATTGAACGCGTGAAATTTTAGACTTATCCATTTCACTTGCAATATGCGCAGCGATTGCTTCGCCTTCTCGATCTGAATCTGTTGCGATAATAATCTCTGGTGCTGTCTTAGATATCTTTTTTAGTTCATTGACTAATTTCTTTTTGTCTTCAATAACCTCTTCTTCAATTGCAAAATCATTCTCAATATCAACAGACAGTCTCTTTTCCGGCAACTCTTTAATATGCCCTATGGTTGACTTTACTTCATAGGCACCCTTTAGGTACTTTGAAATTGTGTTTGCTTTTGATGGAGACTCAACTATTAATAATGGTTTCACGGTTTTTCTTTTTCTTATTTATTATAAAATTTTTTCTGGCGAATTTAAACCAAATACCTTAATTAAAATGATAAAGAAGTCATATGGCTAATAATTGATTCAATTTTCACCTTTTCTTGATTACCATTTTCTAGATTTTTTACTTCAGCAATATTTTTTTCAAGTTCTTTGTCCCCAATAATGATGGCATACTTTGCACCGATTTTATTTGCCTCTCTTAATTGAGACTTGATTGATCTTCTTAACATATCACATTCTGTAGATAAATTGTTTTGTCTTAGTTCATCAGCAACCATGAAAACGGTCTGCCTAACATTGGGACCTATACCTGCAACAAAAATATCAATAGTATTTGAATCAGGATAGTTTTCTAAGGACATAAGAATTCGCTCTATTCCAGCTGCAAAGCCAATGCCGGGAGTTGGTTTTCCTCCAATCATTTCAATTAACTTATCATACCTTCCACCACCGCAGATTGCATTTTGAGCTCCCAAGGATGGCGCTATGA
Organism: Fidelibacterota bacterium TMED108; assembly: GCA_002172545.1. Taxonomy (GTDB): domain Bacteria; phylum Fidelibacterota; class Marinisomatia; order Marinisomatales; family TCS55; genus TMED108. The sequence continues at coordinate 61,117 of NHFJ01000020.1, forward strand.
TTTCAAATGTTGTTCTAGAATAATAATCTAAACCTCGCACTAAATTAGAATCAATGGTGTACTTGATTTTTAATGTATCCAAGAGAGTGCATAGTTCTTTGAAATGCTCCTCATCTTCTTTGGTCCAAAATGTAGATATCCTCGGAGCATTTTTTATAATTTCCATTTCAGCGGGAGATTTAGTATCAAGAATTCTTAATGGATTATTTTCAAATCTTTTTTGGCTATTAGCACTTAAATCGTTAAGGTGGGGTTTTAAAAACTTCTTTAACTCTTTCTTGTAATCTTCTCTACAGTTTTCAGATCCTATTGAATTCAGCTTTAAAGTCAAATCCTTTACGCCCAGCTCTTTAAATAGTCTTACAGCTATTGATATGATCTCAGAATCAATTTCGGGATGCTCAGAACCAAAAGCCTCTACGCCAAATTGGTGAAATTGTCTAAAGCGCCCTTTTTGCGGTCTTTCCCTTCTGAATAGGGCATCAATGTAATATAGTTTTGTGAGCGGTTTTTGAATCCCTAAGCTGTGCTGAATATAGGCCCTTGAAACAGGCGCAGTCAGCTCAGGTTTTAGAGTAAGAGTTTCGCCGCCTTGATCAACCCAACTATACATTTCTTTTGTAACAATATCNGTTTGCATGCCAACGCCGCGATCNAAAAGTTCAGTTTTTTCAAAGGCAGGAGTCCTTATTTCGCCATAGTTAAATAGCTCCATNGTATCATGAATCTTTTTTTCAAGAATTCGCCATTTAAGGGATTCTTTTGGTAGAATATCNTGGGTTCCTTTAATAGATCGTATTTGATTTTTACTCATTTTGCAATCCNATACCTTGTAGTAAATCTAATGCTTTTTTTCTAAAACCTTCAGGAATATACAATTTTACTGTGCCTGCNGGAATATTGAAGGCATTTAAATTATACGCACTGCCAAAGAAGTCACTTTTTATGTAAGCGGGTACATCGTTATTGAGGAGAATATTTTTTGCCATTTCTGCATTTATTATNCCGCTGTATGTTCCAATCACCATCCANTCTTGATTTTTATTTTCTTTCACACCCTACCTATCAAAGAGAGAAGGCCGCGAAAACGTCCCGCCGCGCTGTTCAAATTTTAAATCCTGAAGATTCGGAGATTTTACATTTAAACGTAAATATAATCCCGATGCATACCCACTAGGTGTCCAGTTGATACTCATTTCCCAGCAGTGCAGATCTCGGTAGATTGAAAATGTNTGGCTCACAAGGTTTTGTTCGATNAGATCAAAACGGGCATTATACTTAACTTTCCAACCTTCTGTAAGTTGCATGGTTGAGTTAGAAGACATCCANAATGTTTTCTGTGAATTATTTGGATTTGCATTATTAAATGAAAAGCTAAACGAAGCACTTGTTGACCATAGATCGAGGGGTGATGCATTTTTTGACTCTGAGGAAATTCCTTCGATTAGTCCAGGTAAATTAGCTCCATCAATTCTATCATTTGCATTTGTAGTATCAATTTCGGAAGTAGTATCAATTTCATTAGAAAAATTTCTACGTTTTCCAGAAAACTTTAGACCGGTAGAGAATCGTGCATTAATTAATCTAGGGGAGGGCATTCCCCCTGATTTTCTAATTTTGTTGATTCTAACATTATTTTCCGTGTCAAAGTCATACCAGTCATGGGTCATTGAGAAGTCCAGGTTTAGCTTTTGACGAATGTTTGCTCGCAGTGAAGAATTAAGATTGCCCCAATTATACTGGTCTAAAACTAAATTCTTGCTAGTACTCAGTCTCCAAGAAAATAGGTCTCTTTTTACCTCTTGGTCATTTTCCTTAATCTTTGCTTGAAAAACATTATTTAAAGAAAAGTTTACAGATTGATTCTCACCTTTTGGGGTTCCCCCAGCAAGCGTTCCAGAGAATCTATCAAAATAAACCACATCACCATTATCTTGCTCTATTGCTTCATAGTAGTTTGGATTTCTACCAAAAACCTCTTTGGAAAAATCGGGTCTAAATGAGTATCCTATTGATGGAGATGCAACATGGCGAATTGAGCTTACATTTCCTATCTCAATTGGAAATAATCCATAAACCTGTGTGTTCATATTAAGATTAAATGAGCCAGTAGTTCTGCTTGCAAAGCCTAAGACTTCGTTTTTGTTAATCTGACCCGATGAATCTACATACCCAGAATAAGACCTATTGACCCAATCAGATTTCAATGAAAGATTGGGTGAAATATTAAAGTATTTAAAGATTTTTGATGACATATTTAGACCCGATGAATGCGAAATAACATAATCAGAAAAAGTTTTTTCTTCAATATCGCTGTTTGAATCTAAGGCCCATCTGTATGAATTTGTAGAATCATTCATTGCGTATTGTTCGGCCTCGTAAAAATATTTTTGATTATTCGTAAATCGTGAAGAGTAGTTATAGTTAATATTATTATACCAACTTTTATTTTTTGCCTTTGTAGGAAATAAAGCGCGCTGACTATGAGAAAAAGCCATTTGCGGAAGAACATTATTTGATAGATTTATTTGCTGACCGCTGCGAGTGGGTGAGGTGTAAAATGGTGAGGTTGGGTCAATTTTTTGTTCGGCCATAAGGTCTCTTCTGCTGGACAAGTTGATGCTTAAGCTGTTTCGAGATTCGGGCCAACGTTTAGAGTATGTTGCATTTGAAACCGCTTGTTGATTTAGTCTTTTTTGCTGCTCGATCCCAGTTCTTCGATTGTAATCACCGCTCGAGTAATAACTTGCATTTACAGATGCTGATTGATTATTTCTAAGCTGCTGCCTATGGTTCCACCTAACCACATAATCGCTTTGTCGATTTTTTCCGAGATTAAAAATATCCCTTTCCTCTGTTGGGGTTGAGCTGGAAAATCGCTGTTTTGTTTCAAGATCAATATTTCCAGAAAAGCTGTATTTTTTTGAGTAGTTGTTTTTAGATCGCAATGTGATTCCATCGCGATCATAAAAACTCATGGTAAGTTTTGTATCAAAGTATTCGCTACCAGCCCAGTAATAACCGAGTCCATTAACATACCCGCCCCAGCGAGCATCAGTACCGTACGAAGGCATAATCCACCCAGAATTCCTTCTACCTTTTTGATGGGGAAAAACTCCAAATGGCAAACCAAAAATTGGAATATTTGCAATATGAAGAATAATTGGTCTTGCAACAACCTTGTCTTCATTTATCATTTTCATTTTGTTCATATGAAAATGAAAATGGGGATGTTCAAGATCGCAGGTAGTATAAATCGCATCTTCGGCATAAAAGATATCCATATCTTGGTTTCGTATTTCTTCGCCATGATAGTATCCATCTTCAGCTTTGGTTTTACCCTTTGTCACTTTGCCTTGACGTGTTTCTAGATTGTATAGCATCGAATCACCAGTGAGCGGTTCTTTGTCTGCTTCTATCATCGAAGGCATCAAAAAACCATATGTCGAATCACGCTCAGAAATTGGGGTGGCTTTTAACAAATTTTTATTCCATTCCATATTAATAAATCCTGCAGATAAATTTACATCGGTATACTCAATAGCAGCTTCTCCATGGAGATCCATATATTCACCAGCTATATCGTATTGGATATCTTCAGAGGAATAGATAACCGGGCCTTCGACATCACCTGTTGTTGAGTCAGGTGTGTAGGTTCCCTGTGAACCTCCAGCTACAAAAATTTGATTTAACTCTTTGCTGTCAAATTTCATACTGATCGTATCTCCAGAAACCAAATTCTTCCCTTGATAAACTGAATCTTCAAATAGGTGATATAGCGTGGTTGCCATACCTTCAAGACGAAGAGAATCGAGTGATCCATCTACAAAGAAACCTCGAAGAGTTGAGCCCGTCATATCATTGATAAAATTAGCCGTATCTGCGCGCGTAATTGTGTCATTATCTACGATCTCGAGCCATTCTCTTATACCGTTTGATGGATTAGTAGCCTTTGCATTTTTTGGGATAAAGATGCTTTCTAAAACGTTATCATTGTACGTTAGGAAAATTTCATTTCCTGAAATTGTTTGATCATTATCAATTATCTTTGGGTTTATCCTAAGAGATGTTTTTCCGTTTTGACGATCATAAATCGCCTCGCCACATGTCGCGATACGCCCATCTTCATTAATGGTAACATTTCCTTTGGCGGAGTAAGATACCCCAGATGATTCCGGGTATTTTTTATATTCAATCATGTCGCCAGTGATTATTTGATTTTCTTGTTTGAGAGTAGTATTCCCGTTTGCAGAACCGCTATCAATTTCTGAAAAATAAAATAGCGTATCAGCAACTAAACTATAGGTTGAATCCCAAACTTCAGCATTGCTGTATGCAATCAATATATCTTTAGGAGAATCAATGTAAAGCGAGTCAGAGACTAAATTTTGGTCTTTTTGATCCATGGTGACTTTTCCAAACAAAAAACCTTCTTGAGTTTTTTTATTGAATCTCGCCCAATCGCAACGCAAAACCATATCTCCTTTTTTAAAAATAACGTTTCCTTTTAAATACTGCATTGATACGCCTTTTAATGTGATGTTTTCTAGCGTATCTGCTCTTTGAAGTTTGAGGCGATTATCTGTTTGCGCATACGAGTACGCAATCAAAAAAAGACATAAATATATTTTGCTAGTTTTTATAAGCCCTGCAATCATTACGATTAGGTTTTTTTAAGTTCGGATCAAATTTAATACGCTTGATCCTATATAATTGTTTCCTTTCTAGTGTTAAGATAAAATACTTAAGCATAAATTTAAGGAAAATCTTATCGTTCAATTAATGTAAACTTTGCAATAGAAATTGGAGAAAAAATGAAAATTAATTGGCAAATTATTACGTTTGCAGTAATGTTAATTGCAGTTAGCTGCAGTAAGGAAAAACAAACAATGAGCAATGGATTAGTAATAGAAGATTTAAAAATTGGTGATGGTCAAGAGGTTGAAAAATTCAACATAGTCACTGTTAATTATACAGGTTTATTAGAAAATGGTACAAAATTTGACTCATCTTTAAACCCGGGAAGAACCCCATTCAGGTTTACAGTAGGAGCAGGTCAAGTAATTAAAGGTTGGGATGAAGGTCTTATGGGTATGAAAATTGGTGGTAAACGCAAGCTGACCATACCTCCAGAACTTGGCTATGGAAGTAGAGATAATGGTCCTATTCCTGCTAATTCAACACTAATATTTGAAATAGACCTACTTACTATTGAATGATTAACTAACAATTAAACTCTATGAAGAGAAATACCTTAGAACTTGTTGGATTTGTCAGTGTGATTGCCTCTTTAATATTTGTAGGGATGGAGATACGACAAAATACAACTGCAGTCCGAGGTTCAACCAATCAGGCTATATCTGATCAAGCAACTGAACTTTATCTTGCCATGGCAACTGATCGAAACATTGCCCGCTTAGCTGTTAGGCTGTACGATGGCGCCTTAAGGGAGGATTTTGATCCAGTGGATGATATGCAATTATTTTTAACTGTTATGACTGGTCTTCGTAGGGTGGAAAATATCTTTCTTCAATTAGAGGATAACATTCTAGATGAAAGAGCTTTTGATAGAATAGGTCTGAGCTTTTATCGATCCAACTATGGCCGTGAAATATGGGAGACGAACAAACAGTTTTTTGATCGAAAGTTTGTTCCTTTTTTTGAAAAATTATTAGATGAATAATAGTTTTAGGTCCATACCTCAGGTGGGATAAGTGCAAAAAATATTAATCATTTATCCAATACTCCCTGTTGTATTACTCAATTTCATAGTGGCGATTCATATGAGGCTAATGGTTCAAAAAGCTATAAAGTCAAGGGAGGTCAGGTATAGGTGGTTTAGGGTTTATGAAGGAGCGGCGCCAGAATATATGTTAATGGCGCGTGACCACTATAAAGGGTTTTTTGAAATACCAATTTTATTTTACCTATTATGTGTAATTCTTTATGTTATAAATAGTGTTGATACAATTGACATATGGTTTGCATGGTTGTTCGTTTTAATGAAGTTTGTGCACAGCTACATAAGGATGACTTCAAATTATGTCCCATATCGGGCGTATTCATTTTATACGTGTTTTTTTATTTTACTTTGTGGTTGGGTGAATTTAGCGATTAAAGTATTTTAACTTAAATCTGTGTAGAGATAATTGCCACTGTAGCTCAGTTGGTAGAGCAACGCATTCGTAATGCGTAGGTCAGCGGTTCGACTCCGCTCAGTGGCTCAACTTTAGTTTAATCTAAATCTAAAAATTTAGAATTTCTATTTTCTTTTTATATTTTCAGGTTCAGGTTTTGGACCTGACTGATAATAATTAGCGGTTCGATAAGCTCCATAAATTTCTCCCCCATATGAGATTAGTGCTATTCCAATATAGAAAGGAGAAAAGGCGCTTCCATTTTTAACACTTCTTTGAGCAACTTGAATCGTAAGAGATGAAAGTAGTAAGCCATAAATTCCATCCATAATCAGTCGCCCACCATAAACTCTGCCTGATCCTGGAACGATAGCTGATAAAGTTGCTGCGAAGAGCGGAGATTTTTTATTGGTGCTTGGGAAATAATTAACAGGGTCAACCAGCCTATTATCAGAAGAGTAAAAACCACCCATTTTATTATGATGGAATGCAGCTGATTCATTGCATCTAATTATTCTATCATAGGTTACCATTGATCCTAAGGCAGCTCCCTTTGAATGAATTGCTTGAGCTCCGTACAACGAGCAATTTGGAGAATATTGACACCCAATAGCATCAGAGTTGTAGGACAGTCTTTGCCATTTTGTTATGGGGTAAAGGAACATTTTTTGTAGTAGGTTGTTATTAGAGTCATGAAAAAGTGAATCTGCGGGGTATTGACTAAATACGCTCGCACTAAGTAAAAATATGTTGATTAAAGATTTCATTACCCTCAATTTTAGGCCTCATGACATACTTAAAACTAAATAAACTTACTCTTTTCTTTATTTATCTTTTGACTCTGACGAATGTGTACTCGCAGAGAAATAATCTGTTTGTCATTCATACAAATAATACCAACGGTGCTCTTGAAAACTGCTATTGCCCAGATAATCCTTTTGGTTCTATGGAGAAAAGATCTATTTATGTTAGAGATTTTATTAAAAAGAACCCCAATACAATTCTATTGGATGCTGGAGATTTTGTTACAATGTCCCAACAAACCCTAAAAGATAGTTTAATCGCAGAAGCGTATGGACTTCTTCCATATGATGCAATTCTATATGGTGATCAAGAACTTGTATTGGATGCGAGAACCCTAAACCGTTTGCGTGGTCAACTTGGAACAACTCTTGTTGGTACAAATATCGATCGATCCGATTTTTTTACTTCAAAAGTAATCAGAAGAAAAGGACTTAGAATTGCAGTGATGGGAATAATGGACCCTTACGCGATTAAATTTTACCCTGATGATATTAAGAAAAGAATACGCCTTTCTGATCCTGTTGAGTCTATAAAAAAAGAAATGAAAAAACTTTCCAGCAAAGCTGATATTTTTATTCTACTTACGCATCAAGGATATGATCTTGATGTGGAATTTGCTAAAAAAATTGATGGATTGGATTTAATAGTTGGTTCTCATAGTCAAACTAAAATTGAATCCCCTAAAGAGGTAAATGACGCATTAATTGTTCAGGCCGGAAAATCAGGCTATTATGTAGGTATTGTTGAGATCAAAACAAACAGGGGAAAAGTAGTTGAAAAGAGCGGAAGAATTGACACAATGAAATTTGACATGCCTGATGACCCAAGAATCATGAAAATGATTGAAGAGTATGAATCAAAAACTGGTCGGATGAATATGCGAAAGAAAAAATTAAAAGAAAAAGCCAATGGATAATCTGGTTGATCTGCTATCGCAAAACCCAACTTATTTAATAGTTGCAGTTGTTTTTTCAGTAATTATTTTATTTAGTGTTGCAAAAAAACTTTTGAAGATAGCGCTTATAGCAGGCTCGGTATTCGTCTTATGGATAGCTTACTCGGTTTGGACAGGTCAGGAAATTTCCAAGACCCAAGAAGAACTAAAGAAAGCAGGTATTGAAAAAGTTGAAGAATTGAAGAAAAGTGCAATTGAGAAAGTTCAAAAAAAGACAGAGGAGGAGTTAGTAAAAAAAATTAAGTAAGAGTTTATTTTTTGTATAGCTGGTCATTCATATTGCGTACGCGACCAGAGAGATTTTTAATAATTGCTTCCATGATGTCTCCATGGCTTCCCATCACCTCATAAAAACCTTCTTGTTCTATTTTAAATAGAGTTGTTTCTTCCACTGCCGTTACATCTGCTGAGCGAGGCTCTCCATCAAGCAATGCCATATCGCCGATACAACTTCCTTCTCCCATGCGGGTAATTTCTGTATCTCCTTTGTGAATCTTCACATTGCCATTAACAACAATAAATAAAGAGTCACCGAATTCGCCTTCTTCAATAATAGGGTCGTCTTTTTCGCAACGAACCTCTTCCGTTATCTGAGCAACTCGGGATAGATTTTCCGCAGGTATTGATTTAAATAAATCAACAGACTTTAGGATAATAGTTTTTTCTAATGTTGAATACATGCCCAACTCATAGCTGTCTAATTTAAAACGTTCCAGAGGAATGTCATCGACATTCAGAATATTTTTTTCGGAAGACCGTTTTATTATTTCACAGTTACCTTTTGAATTGGGAACCTTATTCCAATCAATTGATCCCATCAGTTCATCTTTATTAGAGTTAATCATATAATCTAAAGATATTATCGATTCCCATTTATTTGGTGAATGCAGAAATGAGGCAAGCTCATCATCGAGTTTTGAAGGTAAGTCATTAAAATGTGTTGTGCCTATTTCGCTTCTTTCTTCAATTGGTATTTCTTCAATCAACGGATTGATTATACTTCTTTGATCTTTGTTAAAAATATTCTCAAAAAATTCGAGTAAAAATGGAAGTTTTCCGGGATCACCTGATTTGATAATCTGTATGTAGGTTTCAATGGGAGTATTTGGTTTATTCATTACCCCAAGCTTTAAAAGGGAGGGTAGCGTATTTTGAATCTCATTATTAAGATGATCTACCATCAGCGTCTGATTTTTATCATCCGGAAGTAATTTTTTACACTCATTCATTGTATAAAGTTTTTTAGCAATCTTTTGTATTTCAGATGAAGTAGCATCCAGCTCTTCTTCGCTAAGATCGTTATTTCGCGCACAAACTAAAAGTGAATCCACGACTTCATTGTAGATGTCTTGATCAGAGTGATTAAGCTGTTTTATTAGCAGATTAACCGATGAATATTCTCGTAATGTTTTGATAATTCCTAACCTCAGACTTCTGCTTAAATCCTCACTTAGCAATAGTTTTTCAAAATGAGCAACAATCACATCATCAGAATATTGTTTAAGTGTTTGTCGTGCTTGAATCAAAGTTTTATGATTGCCCAGATTTGAAATGATTGCCGAAATTAAATTATCACCTAATCTTTTTTCAGCAATTTGAAGTGAAGCGTTACTGACAATTGGACTCTCAGATTCTAAGAATTGAATTAATTTTGATTCGGGTAATATATCGTTGTTATTTTCAAGCCTCTTTATAGCATTCACTTTTGTTTGTTCATCGCTGCTTTCGAGCGCATCGTTCAATATTGATTTTGCCTTATCTTGTGATCCAGTATCTATATCAATTATTGCAGCAGCAGCAGCAGCGCTAAGCTCTTTTGATTCACTGCCTAGCAATTCTTCAAGGTCGCTTTGGATTTCTGTTAATCTCCTTTTTCCAGATATGACAATGGCCTCAGCAGATACTTCATCCTTCTTTTCTATTGCATCAATAAGTTCAGTATTTGAAATAATATCCTCTTCATCCCACGCAAGGTTTAAAATTCGCTTTCGTACATTCGTGCTTGAATGTCTAAAAAGGCTAGTTATAGTGTTTCGCCATGGGTGAAGTGGGAGCCCTTCAATAATTTCAAAGGCAAAGAGCTGCTTCATTTCATTGTTTGAGGACAGCGTTTCTTCAATAGTTTTTACCATTGCTGCATCCTGAACATCTACGTTCAACTCCTCAAAGTCTATTTGACGTTTTGAGATGGCAGTTTCTAGCTGCTTTATATACCCATTTTTTACTCGAAAAGAAGTCAATACCCATAAAAATATCGCCCCTAGCGATACGAAGCTTAAGGTTTGAAGTGCTACAAATTTGGCAAGAAGAAAAGTAGTGATTCCCCCAAAACCTTCCGCTATGGACTTAATGGTGCCGCTAATTTGCGGTTTGAGTGTTCTCCTAGTTTCGGCGGGAACTGGTAGCCAAAGCAGCTCCATAGATGAGCCAAATATTGTGAACTTAAATGTTTGATCAGAGTATTTGGCTACGGTCGCACTAAATAAAACAGGGGCCAATATAAATGATACCGATCCCATAACTAGAAAAAACGGTAACATAAGCAACCCAAATAGAATACCAAAACGTGATAAAACGGGACCTGTAATGAAGAACTGCATCACAATTGAACTCGCGCCAGATATTGCATAGAATAAGCCAAAGAACGCTACCAGTTTACCTTCATCTGGGTATGTATCACTTGCAATCATTTTAAATTGATAATCAACGAGAACAGTAACAATTCCGGAAAGAGCAATGATACTTGCAATGCCGATAATAAAAGGATCTTTCTCTTTTTTTGATTTGACTGTATTTTGTTTTGGTTTGGATTTTTGATCGGAATCTGTCTTAATATAATTCATACTTAGCAATCCAAAAAGGAATGCTATTAACATGAATCCAGATGAAAGATAAAGCAATTCATCGGTTCCAAATGCATTCACAAATGGCCTCAAATTCATCCCTATTAGCATAACAGCGAATGAACCACCACCAGCTATGATGCCAAACAATCTCTTTGCTTGTTGTGGTTGAAAAGATTCAGCAGCGAATGCCCAAAATTGAATTAAAGCGATTGCTACTACTATCTCAACCCATACGTATATAGCCGGAATCACCCATCCACTTATAAGGGACTGAGAAAAAATGAAGGAAAAACAAAAAATAGATGTCGTTAAAATGAACATTAATTTTGGAGCAAGTTTTTTTGCGAGCTTTGTGTAGCCACTAAGGATAGGAGCGATAGCTATCGCTACGACTAAAAACATTAGAGGAAGAATCGATTTTTCAAACCTACTTAAAAAATATGCATCCTTCGCAGTTTTAGCAGTTAAGCCCATTGCTATTGTGAAGAATGAAAAAAGGAAAAAAGTTAAGACCATTTTCCCTTCTCCGGGTTTGATATTGATTAATTTTCTAATAAACTTCAATTTAAAATCTGTTTTGTTTGGTCAATAAGGCTTATAGAATAGTTAAAGTTTTGACTATTCCAAAACTCGATGAATACACTCGCAAACAGACTAACCATAACTAATATTAGCAATAAAAATACAAGCGTCACAATGAACAGCGCTCCATTTATTAAAAAATACCGCTGTATCTGATCAATAGCAATTTGAAAGCTTTTGCTATCTGAATTACTTTCAGCGAATTCCAGATGATTTGCTGCTATAGTTAATTTTGTTCCCATGAAAATCGTTACAACACCCATTATAACAGTTGGTATGGAAAGAATAAAAATTGTTAAACAGTAGATTATTCCTGTGACAATATTCATGATTCCAACAAACCTTGTCCATTTTTTTAATCTTTCAATCATTAACCTACCCTCAACATTTAACTCAAAGCTTAGTTTGGGCTCTTTTGCTTTTCTAGGCATTCTTTTTTTAGGAGAAGCTTTTTTAGTTTCAACCTTTTTCGCGAGAACTTTTTTTACAGTAGTTTTTCTAGATGTCTTTTTTTGTTTAGCCATTATTTATTTTTTAATGAAGATTTTGTAATTATCTTACAATATTATTGCAACAAAGTTATCCGTGAATTAATAGAATCACAAGCATCCAACTACATAATAAATTTTAATAATATTTATTATTGAAATCTCTTAATCAAAGTGTTTACTTTACAATATCAATTAGTTTACAATTATAGTATATGTTTTCCGAGAAAAATGTGATAAACGCAATCTTAAATATAAATTACATTAACAATTTAGCGAAAAAATTGACTCGCTTTATATTAGCATCTTTAATTGTTATGCTTGCTTTTATATCTTGCGAAGATGCGAGCAATATTTTGGTAACGGAAAAAGAAGCCAAGACAAGTAACGGTAGATTTGAATTATCTCTTAAAATTGATCCAGATATTGTTTATTCAAATAGCAGTACAAAACTAATCACCTCTATAAGGCGCTCAGTTCATAAAGATTCGCTTGGATCTAACGAGCCAGTTATGAAGGTAAGTATGGGTGCAATTGGTGGAACTCTTGATCAGCATGCTGAAGTTTATTCTTATACTTATAATGGCGTAATATATTACGAAAATGAAATAGTTTCTGTAAATATTGCTGATAGTATTAATGCGGTATGGGAGGGATTGGCTTTTTTCCTTCCTTCATTGCCCCTTAAAGATTCTGGTCATATTTCAGCAGTTTTTGATGGAATGAATTTGACCTTACCCATTAAACTGGTTGCCACCCCAGAATGACAAAAAAAATATTAACGTTAATTTTAATATTATCTTGCTCTTTTTCACAGCAAAAACCACCCCCTTCATCTCAAAAATCTAATTTTAGTAGCAATTCAAACTCCCTTAGAGATTTGGATTATGAAGTTGTAAAGTTGAGCTATATTCAGACCGATCGATCGCTAGCTATACTAAAGACAATGGGCTATACCGTTGTAGAGTTCAGGTCTGGAAAAGGCGAGATACCGGGAGAAAGTAACTTTACCCCAGTTTACTCAAATAAAATAAACAATCTGAATGCTCCTGGAGTATTACCGATAATTATTAAAATTCCTGATACACAAACAATTTCACTTGTTTCAAAAAGTAAGTCAAAGTCATCAAGTAAAAAATCTGCTTTAGGTGTCGATCTTGGCGGGGTGGTATTAGATAATACTACTAGCGGTGAACCTATGCAACGTCTTCTAGTTGGGTACAGGTCATCTGATATGCGTCCGCTTGCCCAATTACTTGATTTGCTTGCAAACAAAATAGATGTTCCAGCGAGTCAAGTTGCTATTGAAGCGCTAGTAATTGAACTAAATAGAGATAATTTAAGTGAATTAGGAGTAGACTTTTCAGCTGCAGGTTCTGGTGTTACCGCTGATTTTCCTCCTCCTCAAGGTGGGTCTATTTCACCTTTCACAGTTGTTCTTGATAGAACATTATTGGGAAGTGGAGCAAACTTTAGAGCAAATATCGATGCGCTTGTTAGTAAAAAACTAGCTACAATTAAATCTAAACCCTCTGCTTTGGTGCTTGATGGTAGACAAACACGGATTCAAGTAGGACAGCAAATT
>NHFJ01000021.1 GCA_002172545.1 Fidelibacterota bacterium TMED108
TATAGTAAGCGCTAAAGTAGTATCCATATTGACCTTTCTTTTATAATTATATTTTAAATATTAGATTATTATTTTAGGATGCAAATGAGTATAAATTCTAGTTAAAAATGACTAGTTGCACTTACCAGAAAGTATTACCGGGCATTTTTTGCAGGCTTTATGCCTACTTTTTTTTATATATTTTTTACAACACTTCTTTTTCAGTTTCACAGCAGAATACCTTCAAATAGAATAGCTAAAGCTAATGAGATTCATTCTCATTTGCAATAATAATATAAATTTAAAGGTAGTGCGCTAAGGAAATATTTTTATAAATCAGGATTGTTTTTTTTGAGTTGTGCTTTACATAGTCCGTGATTTAAAATTTCAACTTTACCTACTAAAGAATACCCGGATTGTAAAAAACGGCTGATTCTTGATCTGAAAATTTCCTCATCAAGAGATTTTATAAAAATACGGTCTTTTTCTTTGATGATTATTAGTTCATCTGACATAGATATTCCTTGAAAGGATATTACTATTTTGAGCTACTAAGAAATGATCGGGATTAATTACTTCGAGACGTCTTTGGATTTCTTTTTATTTGGAATAGAAAGAACAAACCCAACAAACGCCCCATACGCTATACTATTAATAGGAGAGCTAGTGATAGAGCATGCATTATTGCATCCAATAAAATAATAGTAAGCATAACCACCGATGCTACCAAAAATCGTAAGTAGAGCTATATTTCTCATTTACAAATTTACACTAAGCTTTTAATAAATTCCATACCGATGATTTTAAATCTGACCCTTTAAACATCTTGAGAAAAAAGGAAATGCGTCTGTAACCATATAATAGTATATACCTTCTGGGAACTCTGGTGTAACCCCTACCCTACCATTACATCGATCTAGATCTCCCGAGCCTTCAATGTATTCAAAGTCTTGCGTAAATGCACCCATTTCAATTGCGGTATTAGGAGATGATCCTCCTTGACCAGGTCCACCTGAAAGCTGGGTTACTACTGAAGGACGATCTGAATCAGCGCTTGATTTAAGTTTCCAGCTTGGACTCATAGATACTATCCTGCTTTTTGAGTCATTCGCTTGTGAAAATCCATAGCGAGCATAGACCGGAAATCCATCAGAAGCCCAACCTACCAATGTCATTGTTGAGTCTTGACCTAAGAAGTCTACAAGAAGTTCTGGCATACCGTGATAATGGTATGCTCCTGAAGGCTGTACATGGGCATGATTCATATCATCTCCAAAATCAAAAGTATTGTGCCCCAATGCCTCAATGGTCCAATTGCCTTGCCCTCTAGCAAGACTGCACTCTCCACTATCATTGCACCTACCAGCTGTTGCAGGGTCAAATTTTACACTGTTTATAGCGTAAGCTATAACCCCAGCTGGGCCACCAACCTGGACTCCTTCTGCAGAAACAATTGCTGGGCAAAGCGTAAACGTTGCATTAACATTTTGCTCGCTTATTGTATTTGGATTATGATTATTAGGAAAAACACCAACCGGATGGTTTGGAATTCCATTCCCACTTAATATTCTATTTGACCCGTTCGTTGTCCACGAATATTTACTGTAAGCCTGCACCGATGCATCGTCATTATAAATCTCCTCTGATATATCTGTCATTACCTTGCTGGTGGAATACGCGCCTTCGCATAACAGCTCTTCTGATTCACTTTCTTTTTTTTCTTCGCATGCGGTAAGAAGTAGTAAGATAGCTGCAAATGTTTTATTAACTGAATTTTTCAATGATAACCCCTGTTGAGCTTTTAAATAAGAAAGTGAAAATTATAAAAATATTTGAAAAGAGTTCTATTATTAATTACAATTTTAAAGAATTATAAATTTCAATTAGACTCGCCTGAACTGTAGGCGGAACAATGGACAATTGGTTTTGTATTTTTTGTGTTCTTAACCCACTCTTTAATGGGCGGGAAGCTGCTTGATCTAACTCTGAAGTTAAGATAGGTTTAATTAAATCAGAGTCGAGCCCAAAAACCTCTGCAATTAGCTGAGCGAATTCAAATCGCGACATGATGCCGGTATCTGCATAATGATACAATCCATATGTTTCAGACAAAACAACCCAATTAATGAATTGTGCAAGTGAATTTGTTGATGTTGGATTATTCCATTGATCTCTAACAACATTAATGCCCTTAGAGTCTTTAAGTGATTCAACAACCCATTTTAGAAAACTGGCCTTGGTGTCTGGTGAATAGCTGTACAAAACATTTGCACGGATTATTGTATGATTAATTTTGCTATTAATTAAAAACTTTTCTGCGTCTAGCTTTGATTGTCCGTATACACAAATTGCATCTGTCGGATGTTCTTCTAAGTACGGGCCTTTTAAGCCGTTAAAGACATAATCAGTGGAGAGCTGAATAAAATGCCCCTTAAACCCTTCGCATAGATTTACAACGCCTTCGAAGTTAATACGATTAGCTCCTCCAGGATCACGCTCACAACCATCAACATCTGTCATTGCGGCTAAGTTTAGAATAATGTCTGGGGTGTGTTGACCTAAAAAACTTTCAACACTTTTCTTAGATGAAATATCAAGCCTATTCGTAACGCTATTAGCGTTTAATCCAGTTTTAATTAATCGGAATTTAGTCTGCAATGCATTAGAACACGCTAGACCAAGCTGTCCAAATGCTCCGGTTATAAGAATGCTTTTCATTCCATAACCATTTCAGTATAAAAGGTTTTCGCAACTATGTCAACTTGCTTGAGGAGTAAAAATTTATTCCTTCCTGGATGAAATATCATTGAATGCACAAAGTATGTTCTGTCTTTTTTTTCATCATAAAATAGATGCGATATAAATGGGCCACCCTGCGCCTCTTCAATGCTTTCCCAAAGTCCAGATATTTTCCATGATCCGTAATCATTGAACATCGAGGGCTCTACTTTATATTTATAATCTGTATAACGTATGTTTTTAAAGAATTTTACCGGGAATTGATTGGCGTAATTAGAAACAGATGATGAATCAGAAAAAAGGAGGCCTTTTTCCCATTGAACTGCAAGCCATCTAAAAGGCAAATCTCTTCCAATCCAAAATATCTGCTGTTCAGCACTGTCCCTGATCACAGTATATCCCCATGGTATCTTTATGCTCCACCCGTATTTACTAAAAACCTCATCTTCTAACTCCTTTTGAAGCGTAGACTCATCAAAAAGAAACTGGCTTTGTCTTTTTTCAAATAACAAGTCAAACTGCTTTTTGAGCCAGGGCCCTTGGTCTATAGATAGTTCTTTTATTTTGGTTACTGAGGGTCCATTTATAATGAGAAAATTTTGATCACGCGCAAATATATCTTTTGAGAAAATTATATGATTGTCACCATACATTGATGAGCTATACTGGTCTTCGGAAAGAATATTTTTAATTAAGATTGCTCCATTGTTTGAAGGAGAGCTCCCAATACCAGCAACAATAACATTTACATAATTCTTAACATCGTTAAAGCGCTCTGGCTCAACCCAGATAAGCTTATAGTATGGTTCAGCTTGAGGTGTAAATAATGTATCGGTTAAAATATAAGATAGAATAGATTCAATTTGAGGTTTGTCAAATTTTGAGCATATTAAAACAATTTCATTATCTCCTCCTTGCGCAACCGGCTTGGTTTTATCACAAGAAAAAGCAATAATTAGAAATAAGAATAAAATGCGTCTTAACATAAAGTAGTTCACTTCAAAAATTAAATATAAAATACCCTATTAAAATCTATAAACGTGTATTGAATTTAATATGGAGTTTGGCTTCACGTAATTCTCCTAATGGAAAACCCAACGAAACATCGTAGAAGAATTTACCATCAAAAACTCTGATCCCAAATCCAGAACTGGGGTTTATATTTAAATCTTTAGTATAGACATTATCAAAAAATGTAAAAAACTGCGAACGAGGTAAATCTCCAAAAATAAACTCAAGAGACTGAAGGGTCATCCATTCTGCATTGAACTGATTCTCTTGATAGCCTCGAATAGAGCTCGAACCTCCAAATTTAATAAATTTAGCAGGAACACCATCTCTATCTTTAATATGATTGATAGAACCAATCAATTTAAAATTTAGCAAAAAAGACCGATAGGGCCTGAAAACACCTAAATGAAAGTTAGAATTTATTTCAAGCGCATCTCCAGCGCGGTCGTTGTAGGTTCCTATATCAGATTCAACTTCTAAAAAACTTCCAGAATACGGCAACCATCTAGCATTTCTCCTGTCACGTTGGAGAATTACTGAAGCAGACCTCGTCTTAGAAATGTGTGAGCTACCGATATTATTTATTGTTTCTATTTTACTGCCAATCTTGAGCCTACCGAATCTTCCAATAGATATAAGGTGGCTTGAAAAAGCTTCGTTAATATACGAGTCTTCATAAAATTCTTGATCGTAAGCTATAGACACACCAAAAGGGAATTTAGAAAATACTGGGTATTCAGCTTGAAAGGTAAGAAATCTATATACCGTTGACGGCTGTTGCCAGAACACACTTAAAGATGAACCGTCTCTAAAGAGGTTTTCTAGATGAAGATCGAGCTCACCATTTAGTTTCCAACTGCCATTCCTATCTTTGTTTGATCCTATAATACCACCGATATGACTCTTAAAATCCGTTTTTATATCTACCACTGCAGCAATATTACTATCTGCATAACGAGCAAAGCTCAGTTTTGAATTAGATGCTATAAAAAGATGATTGTCTTGCAATTCCTGAAACCGCGATGCTGCAATAGCGCTTGTTGGTGATTTTTTTATTGGATTAAAAATAGAGTTTAATGTCAAAAAACGCAATGTAGTGTCTCCAGTAAATACGAGTGAGTCAACTTCAATGTTCTGCTTAATCAATGTAAAACCATTACTGTTTTCCTTAAGGTAGTAATCACCCCACCTACCGCTTTCTTTGAGACTGTCAAGCATAATGCTATACGATTGTGCGCTAATTGAAAAATGGCTAAGGAGAATAAATATTTTAAAAATACGCACGTAGTTCTCCAGTGATTTGAAAAAAACCATCATACCTTTGACTATCTGTATACATGATCGTGGTATTGAAAGAAAGTGATTGATCAATCATTAATGATGATGTGATGTTTGCGCGAAGTGTCTTGTTAGAAGAAATACCTTTCAGAGCCTCTGCTGGCATTCCTTCAAAACCTTTGGCTTCATAATAATCTACCCTACCATCTACACGTCCGTTATTATTAATAAATCTTATAAAGTTGCCTTTCAATCCATAGGCATAAACATTTTTATCGAATAATTCAGAAACAGCATTATCATTGTAATAGATAGCCTTTACTTCATACTGAAAGTTTTTTAGTGAAGATTTTTTTAAACCTAATTCATGATAAAAGCCTTCAACATCNCTTGAGAGAGTAAAATTATTGCTTGTAGATAATGAATATGTATGAATATTTAAATCGTACTTCAAGAAATAATTATCCGTTAAAGGAATCTGGCTATCAACTCTGAAGATTTCAGACCTTTTGTCCTGCCAACCGCGCAAATCCATNCCATTAAAATTTATTCTAGATTCTATTGAAAACCTATGTCGTGTTGATGTTGAATTTTTTTGAAAAATAATTTCATTGCGATTGTTAAGCATAACTAATTGCGGTTCTTTATTGTTAAGCGCATCAAAGATATTCGACTCAGGACCATGGTAATTGATGTTATTTGTATACCTATATTTAATAAATTTTAGAATTTTGAGTTTGCTTTTAGAAAAATCATACGCCATTCGGGATATTGAATTAATATTTTTTCCCGCCTTATAGCTTCCTAGCAAAATTGTATTAGCAATAAATGATCCGTTATCATCTCTAATATATTCATTTAAAATTGTATCGTAACGAAAATTACCCCTTCCAATACCAACTGAATCGTAGATAACAGATGCATATTCTTTTACTGAGTTTTGAATATTAAAAATAGAGTTTATTCGCAGCGGTGACATTTTTTTTCGATAATTTATCGCCAATCGCCCCGAACCAAAAGAAGTGCTTTCCTTGTTTAAGGAGTTGGTCTGTGTCCTTGATCGAACTACAATCTCATGCCTCCATCCCTTGGGGTCAAAAAATTTATAATCAAACTCAATAAAATCTGAATTTTTTGTCAAGGACATTGCTTGCCTATCATCATTGTAATCCCAGTCATTACGCTTACCAATACCAAATGAAAACGATCTTTTATTTTTTGTTACTCCAACTCCAGTAAGCACNTCATCAAATNTATACCCNTTATTACGNTGCTCATGTCTAACGTCTACAAATGGGTTTATTGCACCGCTTAAAAAAACAAATTTTGAATTTAGTTGATCAAATTTTTGCAAACCATTAATNCGATTGTATCGGAAATTGCCTTTTTTTACAAAACTTGATTTATGTTTTANTTTAATTTCATTTCTTGATTTTTTATCATTAGAGCCTTTAAGGTCAAATAGATCAAATTCTATTTGTGTATGATCCGATTTAATCTCTGCTCCTAATTTTGAAATTGCTATTTCCGAAGCATCCGTCAATGGATCAATATCCCAAGTTTCATTAAAATCAACCGCTCTATCTCTTCCTAATGAGNTGAAGTTTTTTGAGTTCACTNAATGCTCAACATCAANACCTAGGTTTAGACCTCGAAAAGATATATTATCTTGTATATACCCCAATCTAAAGGCCGATCCGCTAGCGTGGTTATTTTCTCTGTTATAGAGGTTATTATTCTTCATTGACAAAACTGACTCTAAAATAAATGAGGAGCTATTAGTTGTATTGATCCTAGAGTTAAACTGTAAAATGTTTTTACCAATGGGAGCGCTTACGGNTTGCCCTGGCGCAAACCGCTGTTCACCTAATTGGATCTCATTAGAATACTCATAGAATATTCTATTTNTATCCGAAACCTTTCTTANATAGTTACCATTTTTATCCGGACTAAATACCACAGAATATCTTTGAGCNTTTTCTGATTGTTGNGCAAATATATANATACCATTCTCTAGGATATAGCTNCCTAAAGAATCTTCATATATTCCTTCAATAGTAATTTCATTTGATTGGTTAAATTGATTTTTTTGAGCTTCGNTTAAGAATGAGCTATGAATATTTTGGTTTTCTCTGATATATCTTAATTGAAAATCAGAATCGTTAAAAATAGAACCTTCTATACCTGTTTCTAGATAATTTGTAGCAAAGTTTGTTTGCCTATACAGATATTCTATATCAATATCCGAATCAAAATAAATAAGATTCTTAGATGTGAAGTATACCTCCCCTTTTGAATAATCAATTGTATAGTCCAAATCTTCACCTCTTTTTAGAAGTACTCCGTTGAGCCAAACTTTTTCGGATCCAGACGATACCACTGTATTACTTAGTCCATCGACCGTTGTAAGATAATAAGGTCCTTGGTTACCATCTTGACCCTTAATTTCTATTCGCTGATAGGTTCCCTTGCTCTGACCAATTACCGATCTAATTACTCTATCATTAAATTCTATTTTATTATCTAGGCCAATGAGTTTTCGTTCAAATGTATTGATAGAAACATGCTTTTCATGTGTTTCAATATCACCCGCTACTATTGAAAATTTTGGATTATCTATCTGAATAAATACTTTATCAAGCTCGTCTAGATCTGCTGTTGATCCATCCGGCTGTATTGGCAAAGTTTCATCGGTCACGACACCAGAAATAAAGGTTTCATCTGATATTTTTCCAGCTATTTGCATTCGCAAACCACCGTTTAATGTATTATTTCCATTTCCACCTAATTCTAAACCCCTAAAAAATGAACCAGAGGCATTCAATGGGTATTGATTGGAATCTTTTTCTTTTGAAGGGATACTAAGATATTTTGTAGAATCATTGCTTACAGCTTCTAAGCTATCTAGTGATGGCAGTTGGTTTATTAGGGGCCCTACCTTAAAAGGGAGCGTGGTATCGCTTATTGCAATTTCCTGTGAAAAACAAGGAATCAACAATACAAAACAAGCTGCAATAAAATTATTCTTTGAAAATGGACGTATCAAAAATATATATACTTGTCTTTGTTAAAACGTATAGATCTTCTCGATCTAAATAACTATCCAAAACAATTTCCTGATCTGTAAATAGATTGGATCTAGATCCATTTGAAAACTGAATATTTCCCGCTGAGTTAATAACAGCCCAACGTCCATCAAGAAAAAAGGGTTTTTGTGCGTTTTCTAGCTCAATTTTGAACTTCCTTTGCAACCTGCCTGATCTGTTGTAGATGTGCAATTCATTAGAGCAATCAAATAGTATTCCAATTTGGTCGTTTTGGTTAATAAATATATCAGAAAGGCAATTTTGAGATCTAGTATTAGAACTATAATCAATAAATTTATTTACTTTTTGCGTTGAGTAAATTCTCTGATAAACTATATTTTCGTCTGAAGAAAAAAAATATATATTTCGTCTTGAGTCGATATTGAATGCTGAGGGGTAAGCCTGATAATCGGATATTAAATCGTAAAGCTCAATAAAATTTAAATTTACATCAAATTTTGATACCCTACCTATAGACTCATCAAGAACAATGATATCCAATTTATCTATAATAATATCTACAGGATCAATAAAACTATATTTAGATGATCCGTATCCTCCCAAGGTACGCAAACTATCGTTTGAATAGATTCCTAGCGTATGGTTTTTTTTATCAATAAAAGCCAATTGACCGGCATGCGATGCAATTAGTTCTGGGGAAAAATCTTGAGTTAAGATTATTTCGCTCAACGGTATTTTTGAAGAAGGCAGGTAGTCTTGAGAAAGACTGATTTGAAGAAAAGTAATTAAGAAAAAGAAGTATCTATTTATTTTCTTTAACAGCATGCCCTTCTGTCTGGCTTACTGGATTATAAAGGAACCACAAGCCTACAGATACCATGGTCAGCGAAATAATCTGAGCACCTGATAAACCAATAAAATACTTTTGGTTTATTCGCAAAAACTCAACCATAAAGCGTTCAGCTCCGGCTAATATCAAATAAGTAAAAAATAGACTACCTTTAATTTTAATGGATAATCTCTTTTGATAAAGAAAATAAAATATTCCACCACCTAATAAAATTTCATAAATCTGCGTTGGATGAACTTTAAGGACACCTGGTGTAAAGCCGGTTAAATCAACCCAAGGGTATCTCATCTGAAAAATATTATATGTAGAAGGCGGTATTCCATTTGGAAACTCAATTCCCCACGGAACATGCGTTGGTAAACCGTAATCATCTCCAACCAATAAGCATCCAACTCTTCCAATAGCATAACCTAAAATCAAAAGTGGTGCAACTAGATCTGCAATAACGAGCCACTCTAAACTGTTTTTCTTAATCACATACGTTACTGCAAGTAAACCACCCAATAGACCTCCTAGAAAAACAAGTCCTCCTCCTGAAAAAATCATTCCAATCGGATCAGAAATAAATTGGTCAAAGTTTTCAAGGAGAAAATACACTCTAGAGCCAACTATACCACCTACCGCAGCTGCAAAAATTATATCTCCTGCAAGCGAGGGATTATGTCCCAATCTTTTTAAATCCTTATTAAGGAAAAAATAACATGAATAAAATGCCAACATAAGCATGAAACCGTAAGAATTAATTACGGGATGAAATGAAAATCCAAAGATATCGATATCGCCAAAGTCGTAAATAACTGGAAACATTATACTTTAGCTCCACAATTAGAACAGAACTTGTTTTTAGGTAGTATTTTATTTCCGCATTCAGTACAAAACTTTCCTTTTGGCTGGGCAGGCTTCGGAGCGCTGCTTTCAGAGCTCACCTGTCTGTAAAACATACCACCTATAACTATGGAAACAACACTTAGAGCAGCAAGAGGTTGCCATAAAGGTAACTTGTGTCTTATGGGTCCAGTATTTTGCGGTGTAGATACATTTTGTGGAGCAGGGGCTCCTTTTTGTAGAGCGTTTATGGATATATCTTGCGTAGGATTATCGTAAGTAAAGGTTATATTCTTTGCAGAATTTGCAATATAGCCTCTAAGGTGAATTCTTTTAAAATTAATTCCATGTTGATCTTTAAAATCCTCGTGATTTTGTTCAGAGAAGATAAAATTATTTGCGACTAAGGGTTCTTGAACAACGATATGAGCATCATCGATTGAATAATTGACTTGAAAATTAAAATCTCCTGAGCGACGTGTGCCGTTTTTTGATAATCCGTAAAAAATAAAGATTCTAAATTTTTTATCAGTTATTTCTTTATCTATATAAGCCAACCCGTTTTCTTTGTAAAAATTTGTTTCTACAACTTCAGGGCTATCTGAATCACCGCTAACATAGAACACGCTATCAGTGTCTGAAGGAACCTGTAGTCTAATATTTAATGGTAAATTTGGTTCGAGTATTTCAGCTTCTATTTCTGCCATAACACCACTAAAATAATATTCAGGGTATATTACTACATCGTAGCTTGCAAAAGGCGAGCTTTGAGCCGAAAGGAAGAAAAAACAGCTAAAGATATATTGTAAAAGATATTTTCTCATAAAATGATATAAAATTACTTGTTTAATTTAATTTAGTTTTTAAAAAAATCTTAGCCCGAAGTCGTAAATTTTACTAACACAAAAAGATCATAAATTGTATGGGTGTAGGCTGCTATTCCAAACCCCCTAAAAATATAAATTGTACCAAGAAATACTCCAGCAATTATACGAATAAAAAAAAGGTAAGCTGAGGGATCCTCGCCGTAGGGTCCTACAAAATGAAAGGCAGAAAAAAGAACTGCTGCAAGAAACATCGAGCCAATATTTTTTCCTATTTCTCCCCATTTTAATATGAGTCCCAAAATATATGCGAACCCTGTTATCAAAATAACCCTGAAAACGAATTCCTCATAAATCCCTGCACCTACAGCTAATACAACCTGCTGAAGAAGTCTTTCGTCTTTCGTAGACATAAGATATTCAGGAGCTCTCAGCATTATAATAATTAAAAGAATAGCCCAGCCTATACTTTCAAACAGCATTGTCAGTAGATATTCTCCTTTGATTTGAGAGGCCTCTAAAGCTTTTTTTTGTCGTAAAAAAGCGATAATAAAACCAATTAGGAAGGTTCCTCCAAATCCATAGGTGCCAACCACTCCAAACATCTCTAAAACCTGTCGCATTAAAACATCGGCACCATTTCTCAATAGAGGTAAATCGTTCGCTGAAATAGCAAAAAGACCCACCTCATAAACTAGTAACAATGGGAGTGTGAAAATAAAACTATATAAAGGGGTATTTGTTACGGTCCAGTATGAGGGTGATTTCATGATTTAATCATTATCTATTTGAAGTACCGCTAATAATGCCTCTTGCGGTATTTCAACACTGCCAATTGATTTCATCCTCTTTTTACCTTTTTTCTGCTTTTCCCACAATTTTCTTTTTCTGGTAATGTCTCCCCCATAGCATTTTGCTGTAACATTTTTCTTTAAAGCTTTTACGGTTGACCGTGAAATAACTTTATTACCAAGGGCTGCCTGTATTGGCACATCGAACATTTGCCTTGGAATGAGTTCTTTCAATTTGCTACATAGAGCAACGCCTCTATGGTATGCATCATCAGCATGAGTGATGATTGACAACGCATCTACGGGTTCATTATTTATTAAAATATCCAGTTTTTTCAAATCGCCAGGAATAAAATCTTTTAAATTATAATCGAGTGAAGCATATCCTTTAGTTGTTGATTTTAACTTATCGTAAAAATCAAAAATAATCTCTCCCAAAGGAAGTTCATAGTGAATTTGGGCTTTATCCGATGTTAAATAGTTTGTGTTTTTATATATACCTCTTTTTTTCTGACACAACGTCATTATAGCGCCAATATATTCTTTAGGGGTAATTATCTCCGCAGATACAAATGGCTCTAGAATTGAATTTATTTCTCCAGAGGGTGGCATTTTCGCAGGAGTATCGACTTCAATGCTTTCGCCGACTTTGTTCTCAATCCTGTATCTAACATTCGGAGTTGTTGTTACTAAAGAAATATCAAACTCTCTTTCAAGGCGCTCTTGTATAATCTCCATGTGCAGCAATCCAAGAAATCCGCAGCGAAAACCAAAACCCAGCGCTTCACTTGTTTCAGGGTCAAATATTAAAGAGGCATCATTTAATTTTAATTTTTCAAGAGCCATTCTTAACTGGTCATAATCATCAGAATCTGATGGATATAAACCAGAAAACACCATTGGCTTGATGTCCTTAAACCCCGAAAGGGGCTTTAAATTTTTATCGCTGTTATTTGTTATAGTGTCACCAGGGAGAACATGCGATACATCGCGTATACTCCCCAAAAAATAACCCACATCGCCGGCTCTTAATTCTTTTGCGGGCATTTGTTTTAAAATAAAATGTCCTACTTCAGTAATATCGTATTCATGGTTATGGGCAAAAAATCTAGCTTTTTCTCCAGAACGAATTATTCCATCAAAAACTCTTATATACGGAATGGCTCCTTTATAATTATCGTGAACAGAATCAAATATCATAGCTCGCAGAGGTTTATCTGATCGATCTTCAGGTGGAGGTATTTTATTTATTATAGCATCAAAAATATCTTGAATACCCTCTCCCGTTTTAGCGCTAACAGGCACGATGTCGTTTTTTTCACAGCCAATTAATTCCATTAATTGCTCTTGCACTATATCAACACGTGCACTTGGAAGATCCATTTTATTGATAACAGGGATAATGGTAAGATCGTTTTCAATAGCCAAGTATGCATTGCTTACAGTTTGGGCTTCAACTCCTTGCACTGCATCCACTAAAAGCAATGTCCCCTCACATGCTGCAAGTGACCTAGAAACCTCGTAAGTAAAATCAACATGCCCTGGTGTATCAATCAAATTAAAAACAAATTCATTTTTTTCAGGGTCAGTATATTTCATTTGAATTGGATGACTCTTTATAGTAATGCCTCTTTCTCTCTCAAGGTCCATACTATCCAAAACTTGTGATTTCATTTCTTTTTTAGAAAGAGTGTTGGTTTCTTCTAGCAATCTATCTGCTAAAGTAGATTTTCCATGATCGATGTGGGCAATAATACAAAAGTTTCTGAGATGCTTTGTGCTCATACCGAAATTTAACTCTTATTTCATTCAAACGGCGATTCAAAAATAGAGTATTTTCATAATCTTTAGTGTAATTTGATAGACAGAATAAAGGTCTTTAAATATGAAAAATACAATATTAGCGCTTCTTCTTATTCTTATTAGCTGTCAAGATAAAAAGGACGAAGAGTCTGGTCCTCTTGTAGGCACCTGGAAGTTAATTGAAATGGGTAACTATAAAGTTTCAGGAAAATGTGATGGGGAAGTTGATGATGAAGAATACAGAGGGTTAAAGTCCAAAGGCTTTACCCTTGTACTTGAATTAAAAAAAGATGGTACAGGTACTGAAACACGCACAGGGCCTGATGCAGGCACTGAAAGCTTCACCTGGTCGCAACTAGGACAAACCTTATGCATAAAGAATGCTTGTGTTCCTTATGACCTAGCTGCTAATGAACAAACATTTAGAATCAATATAAAAGAAGATGCGTTTTGCATTGATGAGGATTTTAATATTACGGGCGAGGATAATAGAAGAGCGTGCGAGACTGCAAGTACAGGAAATGAGTGGGTTCCTGAAATATGCTCTACTGAGAGGTACAGAAAAGAGCTTTAATGCTTATTTAAGCTTCTCCTTTGAACTTAACAGACACTAGCTTAGATACGCCCTTATTCTCCATTGTAACGCCGTAGAGGTAGTCTGCAGATTCCATGGTAAGTTTATTATGAGTGACAACTATAAACTGCGTATCTTGAGCAAATTCACTGAGAACTCTTTTAAATTTCTGAATATTTACATCATCAAGTGGAGCATCCACCTCGTCAAGAACACAATATGGGCTAGGTTTATATTGGTATATAGCAAATAAAAGAGCTATTGCGGTTAAAGATTTCTCACCCGCTGAAAGCATTCTTAAGTTTTGATTTTTTTTACCTGGTGGCTGAGCATGAATAATTATTTGCGCGTCCAATGGATCTTCTTCACCGCTTAATGACAGAGATGCGGTACCACCATCAAAAAACATACCAAATAATTTTGAGAAATTAATATTAATCTCATTAAAAGTTGATTCGAACTTCTCTCTTGCAACAACATCAATCTTTGCAATAGTCTCTTTGAGATTCTCCTCTGATTTTAAAATATCTATACGCTGTTCAAGTAAATTCTCAAGTCTGCTTTGCTCTTCTTCATATTCTTGCTGAGCAGCCATATTTAAGGGGCCAATACTTTCAATACTTTTCTGGATTTTATCTATATCGTTTTCAAGTTCATCGGTATCTTTATCAACAACAAGATCATTAGGAACTTTAGAATTATATTTTTCCATCATTCTCTCTTTAACATTGCCGATTTTTTGATCCAATTCAACAATTCTAAGCTCATTAATTTTTTGTTGTTCAAAGAGATTTTCTTTTAATTGCTTCTCTTCATTTATTTTAAGTTGAATACTTTCCATGGAATTAAAGGTGCTCACTACAGCTTGCTCCTTAAGATCAAAAACAGATTTCTCTTTCGCTATTTCTCCTGAAATTGTCTTCAAATCATTTTCCTGTTTAATGATTTTAATGTCTAATGATTTTTTAAGATCTCCAAGCTCAACTATTTCTTTCTTTATATCCTTATCTCTAGTTTCGAGCTCAGAAACAGAATGGGTGGCTGAATTTGTCTGGAATACAATACTTTTTAGTCTATTTTCCATATTCAGTAAATCGATTCTTGCTTCTTGTGTTTTATGCTGAAAACTGTCTCTTTTTAATTGTAAGTCAGAAAAAACTTTAGTGTGAACCTCAATATCGTTTTGAAGTTTTTTAATTAATTTATCTGTTTTTTTAATCAAGGGTTCGAACTGCTCAGTCTTTTTTCTTAACCGGTCTAATTCGGAATTATTATGATTTATTTCATCTTCAAGCTCTTTTATTGACTTAAGATTTTGCGACTGTCTGTAGTGATTTTTGATTTGAATTGATTTTAAGTCATTCAATTCTGAATTCTTAGCATCATGGCTTTCAACTAACGTATTTTTTAAAAGATTAAGAGCAGATGTATCCTTTTCTAGTCCCAAAAACAACTTCTCATTATTTTCTATATTCTTCTCTAGTGAGGATATTTTCTTTTGCGTTTTTAATGCTTTCTTTTCACGTCCAATAATACTTGTTTCTTTTGACTTGTCTTGATATTTAAGTAAATAATTCGCTCCATGATAAGATCCTTTAAGATCAACTATGTCCCAGTTTTTAAGTTTGTCATCAATATCAATTTTATTTATATCCTCAACAAGCAATAGATTTCCAATTAATAATTCAGCAATGCTAATATTTGCAGCAGANATCCCACAATGATCAATAGCCAGTCCTATCAATCCATTTACCNTTGGNNGCTTTGGCTTTTTATAGCTTACTTTTTTTAATTCTTTTAAGGGNATAATTGAGAAATTACCCAACTCATTAGATTTTGCTGAAGAATGAATTTTCATAGCAGCTTGCCTATCATCTGCAACTATACATTTAGCCCAACCACCTAAAGCACTTTGAAANGCTNTCTCGTATTTATCTTTTACCTGAAATAGCTCNCCAACTGCCCCTATTAANCCTGAATAATTTGACTTNTTTGACAAGATTGCTTTAGCACCCTCAGGATATCCTTGTTTCTGCTCTATTAATTCATTAACAAATACTAGCTGTGATTTTAATGACTGCAGTTCGGCTTGTTGGGTATATATATTCATTTTTAATTCCGAATAACNAACTTCAGCNTTGTCAATATTTTTTTGATTAACGCCTATTTCCTGTTTTATTTTTTCAACTTTTAATTTGCATTTTTCTACATCTTGATCAATCTTTTTTTGGTCCAAGGATAAGTTTTTCTGGTCACTTGCAAGATTGGTTCTTTTATTGTTAAGATGCTCAACAACTGTTGTTTTTTCTTCAATTGAAGAGATTACCCTATCATGGCTAGAGCGATCTCCTACTATCTTCTCTTGTGCGTCCCATCTTGATTTTTCTAATGATTTAATTTGATTTTGCGCTGATATATATTGATTTTCAATTTTGCTGAACTCTGTATTTTTCTTATTAAAAATTTGCTGCTGGNTTTTTATATCNGGCTCAAGAGCTGCAATATCTTTTCCGTAAGATGAAATTTGACTATTCAGATTGCTTCTTTTTTCTTTGTTGGTGCCTATTTCTGCTGTTAATCTATTTATATTTACTTCAGAAGATTTATGCTGCTCGTTCCAAATCAATATATTGTTTTGGGCATCGCTTCTAGTTTTCTCAAGATCNTGAAGATGGGATTGTTTTTTACGTAAATCTTCTTGCTGNTNTTTGTATGTATCTTTGACTANACCTAGCTCNCTTTCGAGTAACGATGTATCTGATGTCTTTTCATTTTTTAACGATTGAGTATCCGATACATTCTTTTTTAATGGAATTAATTCTGATTNNTAGTCATGAACCTTAACGTATGCNAGTTCATTTTCAACTTCAAATAATTCCTTAGATAGCTTCTCATGGCGCTTAAATCTCTTTAGCTGNAGATTTAAGCTTTTGGCTTTTTGCTCNACCTCTTGAACTATATCATTGACCCTATCTAGATCTCTTTGAACNGCATCAAATTTTCTTAAAGCAGACTGCCTTTGTTGTTTGTACTTATTTATTCCAGCTGCCTCTTCAAACATACGCTTTCTNTCGTCAGCTGTTTCGGATAAAATCTGTTCNATCATTTTTAATTCGATAACCGAATACGCATCTGAACCCATTCCTGTATCAACAAATAGATCGTGAATATCTTTTAACCTGCAAGGAGTTTTGTTTATAAAATATTCTGATTCACCATCTCTATAAACTCTTCTTCCTATTTCAATGTCAGTATATTCTATAGGAAGTTTTCCTCGATTATTATGAACGGTTAAATAGGCTTCGCACACCGAGAGAGGTTTTAATCCATCTGCGCCATTAAAAATAACGTCACCCATTTTACCAGATCGTAAGACTGAATATTTTTGCTCACCTAAAACCCAGCGAATTGCATCGACAATATTTGTTTTTCCGCATCCATTGGGACCAACTATTACCGTAACTCCTTCGCCAAATTTAATTTTTTCTTTTTTAGCGAAAGACTTAAAGCCGTGTAAGTTTAATTCTGATATATACATTTACGAGATAAAATGGTAATACAATCTAAAATAATTCTAAAAAATTTACTATTAAGATAATCTGCTGAATATCATTAATTGCTTAATTTTATCCAGGCGGCCATTTCATTTTTCTTCCACCAAGAAGATGCATATGTATATGAAACACAGTCTGCCCTGCGTCTTCATTTGTATTAAAAATTGTTCTATAGCCACTATTATTAATATTCGAAGTTTTTGCAATTTTTTTTGCTGCTAAAAGCATATCCCCGCAAATATCTCTGTCTTTAAATTTAATATCATTAATTGATGTAATATGTTTTTTGGGTATAATCAATATATGAACTGGCGCTTGTGCTTCAATATCTTCGAATGCTAAAATACTGTCATTTTCTAAAACAATATTAGCTGGTACCTNACCACTAATTATTTTACAAAAAATACAATCTTGCATATCAACCNTCAATAATATTGCTCGCAGTAATTATAGCAGAAATACAAGCAGATTCACTTCTCAATCTTCTTGGGCCTAGGTTAACCAATGGTGTTTCATATTTCTTTAATAAAGCAATTTCATTAGCTGAAAAATCACCTTCTGGCCCCACAATTATCATTACATCATCAGTTTGTGAGCTGACGACATTTTCAATTTTAGATTTTGCTTCAAAATGACAAGCAAAACAATTGCGGTCTTGATAAGCTTCAATCCATTCAAGAAATTTTACCGGTTTTTTTAATTCTGGAAATATACTTCTTCCGGTTTGCTTTGCGGATGAAACAATAACCTTTGACAGTCTTTCGGAGTTTAATGTTTTTTTAATACTTCTCTCAAAAAGAACCGGGTGAATTGACTTAATGCCAAACTCCACCGACTTTTCAATAGCCATATCCATTCGTTTGCCTTTTATCAACCCAATAACTAAATGAATATTTTTTTGACTCTCTCCATAGTTAGCGTAGGGTTTATCAATACTACCTGCAACTATAAAATTATCAATTTTTTCAACACGCGCACGAAAAGCAAGGCCGGTACCATCCAATAACCATACTTCGTCACCGATCGAACCTCTTAAAGATTTTAAAAAGTGATGGCTTTCATCTTTCGATAAATAAAAATGATTGTTGTTTATAGATGATGGATGAACATATAAAAATATTTCATCCATTATTATCTGCGGTTTCTAAATATATATGAAATATTTAAGGTCATTCCATCGTAGTTATCACGACCATCTATCTTTTGACTCATAGGTAAAGTCTCATAGCCTATAGATGTAATGATAGAGGTACCATTAATTTGAGGAAATATGACTCCAATTACAAACTGCCCACCAAATGATGTATAGGAGCTTGAATTATTCCATCTACCTCTAAAGGTTCTTGCGTTACCATTGCCATCTAAAGCAAAATTTGCACCCGCTTTTACTTCAATAAATGGGGAGAAATTATTTGCGATCCTACCTTCAAAAGGAAGGTATCTAGCTTTGGCAAAAAAAGGAAATAATATTAATGCATCATCTCCGACATTCAACGTTTGGCCGGTATAATAATTTATTGCAGGCATTTCACCGTCGTTTTTAACATCAATAAATCTAAACTCAAAACCAGAAAAAACTGTTTCATTGAGCTGCCAATCGCCCATATAATGAAATCCTGACCCCCAAGCACCGGTAGTAAAGCCAAACCCTTTTCTGTATTGCGCTTGGCTAAGTGATATAAAAATCAAAATTATTGTAAAAAAATGTAATTTCTTCATAACTATTTATTCTCGTCTTTTAAAAATAATAAAAAATCTAAACTATATTTACCTGGACCAGCTAATGCAATAGCAGTATATATTGAAAAAAATACCCAAGCATTTTCTGGGCTTCCCGTTCCGGTAATATGATGCATAGCAGCAACGAGCATGGTAAATGCAAGTAAAACTGATGCCGGTTGAGTAAATACACCAATTAAAACCATTAGGGCGCAGATAGACTCAGAAAATGATGCCATAAACCCAAGAGGTGTGTTCGCAAAATCTATAAAATCACCAAAATACTTTGTAAAAAAATTTCCATACCGCTCCCATTTTTGTGGATTGACTATTTTTTTCCAACCATGATTCATAACCATATAGTATGAGGGTAATAGCCGCAGTATAAGTAGCGAGGCATCTTGAAGCTTTGGGTTTGATTTCAATATTTTTTTATACCTAATCATTGCTTATGTCCTCAAAGTCCGCATCTTTTATATCAAGATTTTTATAGTTTTGATCTTTTTTTGATTGGAGATTTGATTTGCCCTTAAAAAAAGATTTTCTAATGTATGAAAACAATAAATACGCGAATGAAGCAGCAATTAAGGTTCTAATCATTTTGCAGACCAGAGGAAGGGTTGAAAAATTTTGTTCCAGATACCGGCTGACGTATGTAACTGATCATCTCTTCTAAGTCGCCTGGATTTCGTACAAAATCGATATTATTTGTATTTATAATTATAAGAGGGGTCTCTTGGTAGCGAAAAAAATATTCGTTGTACACTTGATTCAAAGCATCAATATAATCTTCAGACATATTTTTTTCAAATTCGCGGCCTCTTTTTGAAATATTATTCATAAGCGTCTCTGTATCGGCTTGCAGAAATATTACAAGATCGGGGTGTATAACATTTCGCTCCATCATCTTTGCAACGCTATCATACAAAGACATTTCTTTCTCATTTAGGTTTAGCGCAGCAAACAATCTATCCTTAACAAACATATAGTCTGTAACAACTAAGTGCTGAAACATATCTACTTGCCTTAACTCTTGTTGTTGTTGGTAGCGCTGCAGTAAAAACCATAGCTGCGTTTGAAATGCATTGTTTTCCGGATCTTCATAAAAGTCTGTTAAAAAGGGATTATCCTCAAATGCTTCTAGGATTAATTTTGCACCAAGCTTTTCGGAAAATAAATTGGCAAGACTTGTCTTGCCAACACCTATCGTGCCTTCAATTGCAACATATTGCAAGTTTTTCATGCAGTTTTTTCCAATTTATACTTCTTAACATTTGAAATATCAGGACAAAGCGATAAGAGATCAGATACACTTTTTCCATAATCCTGAACAATAAACTCAGGGGCGATTTCAGCCCATGGTACAAGAACAAACTTACGAGCAAAAAGTTGAGGATGGGGAATCTTTAATTCACCCAATTCAACGGAAATAGTTTCGTAAGCTAAAATATCGATGTCAATTACCCTTGGTTCATTTTTTTTACGATTTATCGGCCTACCGAGCATCATCTCAATGCCCTGACATACCTGCATCATTATTTCAGGCTGTAAAGAGGTTTCAATTTCAACAACGCTGTTCAAAAAATTAGGCTGATCTTGATTGTACATAGGATCTGACTCGTAAATAGAGGCTGTACGATTTACAGAAATATCATCTCTAACATCTAATGCAGCAATAGCAGTGAACAAATTTGAATCACGATCTCCAATATTTGCTCCAACACCTAAATATACCAACTGATTCATTTTGGTTTTATTTTTTCCATCTCCACTTCAACTGTATCTAAAATACCATTAATTTGAACTTTTGGCTTTCTTACTCTAACAACAACTTTATCAATTTCATAACCATCTAATATCTTACCTGCAATTTTATCTGCCAACGTTTCAATTAAATTATATTTAGTATTTGATACAATTTCATGTACTAATTTAAAAATAGTGTCATAGTTAACAGTTTGATTTACGTCATCTGAAAACGCAGCTTTTGAGAATGATCTCGTAATTTCTACATCAACTTCAAATGGTGAACCAAGTTCTTTTTCATGGTCATAAACACCGTGATAACCATAAAATTGCATATTTTTAATCTTAATAATTCCCATAACGTATTATGAATTTAACAGGATATGTCTTGGCTAATCAAGGTACATATAAAAAAAAACCCTCTCTTAAAAAGAGAGGGTTTTTTCAAGAGCAAATTTTGCTCAATTTACATCATTCCGCCCATACCACCCATACCTGGATCCATTGGAGGCATTGGTGCTGCCTCTTTCTCCGGAATTTCAGTTACAGCTGCTTCTGTAGTCAAGATCATACCTGCAATAGAGGTAGCATTTTGAACTGCGACGCGTGCAACTTTTGTAGGGTCGATAATTCCCGCTTTGAACATGTTGACATATTCACCAGTTCGTGCATCATAACCAAAGTCATCTTTTCCTTCGCGAACGGCTTGCGCTACGATAGATGGTTCAACGCCTGCATTTGCGCAGATTTGACGAAGAGGAGCATCCAGTGCTCTTCTCATAATATCTACCCCAACAGCTTCTTCTTCATCTACCTTTACTTTATCTAAAGCCGGTGCAGTTCTTAAGAGAGCTACTCCGCCACCAGGAATAATACCTTCCTCAACAGCCGCTCTAGTTGCATGCAATGCATCTTCAACGCGCGCCTTCTTTTCTTTCATCTCTACTTCAGTAGCTGCTCCAACATTAATTACAGCGACTCCACCTGAAAGCTTAGCTAATCGCTCTTGTAGCTTCTCACGATCATAATCTGAACTAGTCTTATCAATCTGAACTTTAATCTCGTTGATTCTTGCTTTTATTGCGCTCGTATCACCGTTTCCTCCAACAATTGTAGTATTGTCTTTGTCTGAAACTACTCTTTTGCACGTTCCAAGATAATCTAAAGTTGCGTTTTCTAGCTTATAGCCTGCATCTTCAGAGATAACAGTTCCGCCTGTGAGAACAGCAATATCTTCCAACATAGCTTTACGACGATCTCCAAAACCTGGAGCTTTAACGGCAAGAACTTTAAAAGTTCCACGTAGCTTGTTAACAACTAATGTAGCTAGTGCTTCACCTTCAACGTCTTCAGCGATAATTGTGACAGGTTTACCGGTTTGAACTACTTTCTCTAATAAGGGCAGCAAATCCTTCATATTTGATATTTTTTTATCGTATATCAATAGATATGCCTCATCCATCTCAGCTTCCATGTTGTCAGAGTTGGTAACAAAATATGGTGACAAGTATCCTCTGTCAAACTGCATTCCTTCTACTGTTTCAAGAAAAGTTTCCGCAGTCTTTGATTCTTCAACAGTGATTACACCGTCTTTACCAACCTTCTCCATTGCTTCAGCAATTTTCTCACCAATTTCTTCATCGTTATTAGCTGAGATCTTACCAACGTTAGCAATTTGTTTTGAATCTGGAAGGTCTTTACTTTGCCCTTGAAGGGCCTCTACTACAGCATGAGCCGCAGCATCAATACCTCTCTTGATAGACATAGGATTGGCACCCGCGGTGACGTTTTTAAGTCCTTCAGCTACAAGAGACTGTGCTAAGACAGTAGCGGTTGTAGTACCATCACCAGCAACATCTGATGTTTTTGATGCTACTTCTTTTACCATTTGAGCACCAACGTCTTCTAGTTTATCCTCAAGTTCTACCTCTTTCGCAACAGTTACTCCGTCCTTAGTAACAGTAGGCGCACCGAATTTTTTCTCAATTACAACATTTCTGCCTTTTGGACCCAAAGTAACCTTAACAGCATCAGCGAGTTTATCGACACCTGCTTTTAAGGCATTTCGAGCTTCAAGATCGTATGAAATTTCTTTAGCCATTATATTTTGCTCCTTTATAATACCGCGAGAATATCGCTCTCGCGCATAATTAAATAATCTTTTCCTTCATATGAGAATTCAGTACCGCTATACTTACCGTATAGTACCTTATCTCCTTTTTTTACTTCCATTGCAACGACTGTTCCAGCTTCTGATACCTTACCAGGTCCAGTAGCAGCAATCGTACCTTGTTGTGGCTTTTCCTGAGCAGTATCTGGAAGAATAATGCCCCCGGAGGACACTTCCTCTGCTGGTGCAGGTTCTACCACTACGCGATCAGCTAAAGGTTTTACTTTTAGTGCCATGTTAAATCTCCTGTATTTATTTATTAGTTTATAAAATTTTCAGCGCTGAAATTAATCAATATTTTACTCAACTATCAATGATTTTTAGCAGTCACCGATATAGAGTGCTAAATTAAGAGGATTCGTTATTTGCCAGTACTTCCAAACCCACCTTCTCCTCTCGTCGATTCCGATAAGTCCTGAACAATTTCAAATGATATGGGAGATCCATTCATAGCGACAAGCTGAAATAATCGCTGATTTGGTTCTACGGTATAATCATTTGATTTAATATTGTCAACAACTGCCATAATTTCGCCACGATAGCCTCCATCGATCAATCCAACGGAATTGCATAAGCGTAAAGGTGTTTTTGCGATGCTAGATCTCGGCATAAGCAAATAAGGCTGATTGCTTTCAGATTCACACGCCAATTGAAGTTTGATCAACGCTGTGTCGCCTGCTTTAATAGTTTGCGAGGACGCGATAAATAGGTCTAAGCCCGCATCGCCTTGGTGAAAGTGTCCATGGTTAGTATACATACTTTCAATCGTTTCATTAAAAGGTTTTATTTTGAGTTTCACGATTATTGTCCTTTGTTTGTAATTCTATGTCCTGAAAAATAAAAAATTAGACTAATCAATATAATGCCAATTCCTATCAGCGACTCAAATGGTTGGTTTTTAAAGGTAAAATAAAGAATCCATAAGTTGGAAATTGTAAAAATAATTTGGGTCCACGGATAGCCCCACGATTTATAAGGTCTATTTAGAGCTGGCTGATGAAATCGCAATACTATCACGCCAATAACTGTAATTGTATTTATGATTATAAAGGTTATACCAGCGTAAAGTAAAACTTGCTCAAACGTAGATGTTAAAATAAAAATCAAACTGATAGATAATTGAAAGATAAAACCATTAATAGGTATTCCCGAGTTGTTTACTTTTGAAAAAAACCTTAAATACTTAAAATCTTCACCTATGACCTGCGTAATTCTTGGTCCAATAAAAACATAACTGCTAATAGTTGATAGCAGCAGTAAAGCGATACCTCCACTAACAATTCTACCTCCTTGATCACCAAAAATATTAACACCAGCAATAAAGCCCACCTCTATCATCCCCCGCATTTCAGAAATTGGGGTTGAAAAAAGAAATATAAAATTAAGTAAAATATATAAAACTGTTACAAAAGCAGTGCTAAAAAGCAAAGAATAATGGATATTCTTTTGAGGGTTCTTTACTTCTCCAGCTATAT
Source organism: Fidelibacterota bacterium TMED108 (assembly GCA_002172545.1). Lineage (GTDB taxonomy): Bacteria > Fidelibacterota > Marinisomatia > Marinisomatales > TCS55 > TMED108. The sequence goes on from NHFJ01000021.1 coordinate 24,386, forward strand.
AAACCGTTGAATTCCATCCGGTGTAGGCATATGAAATCCAAACCAAACTTACAGCAAAGCTTGAGCTCATTATTAGAGAGCCATCATTGGGAATTGGTAAAAAACTAATATTCTGAGGAGAATCAATTAATAGGCCGGAAATTATAAAAAATACGATTAGAACAATCTTGCCTATTGTAGTCCAATCTTGAATTAGTCTTCCATATTTAAGTGTTTGGCTATGAATAAGATTAAAAAGAATAATAATAACTGATGCAATTATAGTTGAATTCAATTGAGGGAAAATAGCAACTGTGTATTTACCAAGCGCAATTGCTGCAAGTACTGCTGGTGCAGAAAAACCAATAGTAGAAGAAACAAATCCTCCTATAAATCCTACTGCAGGGTGATAAACTTTCGATAAAATGCTATATTCTCCACCTGAACGAGGAAAAGCTGAAGCTAGCTCACTGTAAGAAAAAGCTCCAAATAATGAAATTATGCCACCGATCAACCAAAGCAATAATATAGGAAAAGCAGTATTTATATCAACCAACTGGTAACCTAAGCTGGTGAAAACACCAGTTCCAATCATAGATGATATCACAAAGGCTGATGCTGTCCACACGCCAATATGACGTGAATTATTTTTTTTTAAACTCAATAGCGTGAAATTAGAATATTATAGATAAGCATAAACCAGCCTGCTATAAAAGCAATTCCACCAATAGGGGTAATTGCGCCAAGCCACCGAATACCTGTTAGCGGAATTAAATATAAAGTGCCAGAAAATATGATAATTCCTATTACAAAAAATAATGCAGGAAGCTGTGAAATACTAAAACTTGTGATCATACCCAGCAACCCTAAAAGAACTAATCCAAGCGCATGGTACATTTGGTAACGCACTCCGGTTTCAAAAATAATTAAATCTTCAGGTGAAACTTTTGATTTAAGTCCATGAGCACCAAATGCTCCAAAAATGACAGCAAGTGCAGCAAAGAATGAACCAGCAATTATCCAAGTAGTATATCTATCCATGATATTTAATTTACAAATTTATTATTAATCATTACTAATGTATGAGAGCTCATGCGAAATTATTTCAACCCCATTATTAAATAGCTTTATTTTTGATGGAGTACGGTTTTCGCTAAACCACCACTCCATTCCGTGCTTCAAATCATTTTTATAGATACATTCGTATTTTATTTGACCTGAAAGATAATAATCTGACTGGGTTCGGGTTCCTGTAATATAATTTTGATCGGTAATCTCAAACCCGTCAACGTTCCATTTGCGTTCATAAATAGCAACTTCATCATTTAGGATAAGAACTCGTTTAAATCTTCCATTGTCATGGTATTCTAATCTTGCAATTTCTTTGTTAGATTCAAAAAAAGATTCTTTTTTTAAAAAATTTGATGGTGAAAAAACTTGAGAAATTCCATCGAGTACTCCTCGACTGTACGTAGAAGCTGATGCCAATAGTCCTGTCGAATAATTTCTTTGAATTAATCCATGGTATTGATTTTTTAGATAAGTTCCTTTTTCCTCTAATCGCCCATTTGAAGTCCATATTTCGTAAGGCCCCATTTTTTCATTAAGTCGAAATTCAGTTTTATCTTTTATTTGTCCAGATATAAAATAGGTTGATTTTTCACCATCTAATTTTCCCGATAAATAGGTTCTTTGCTCTTTAAGNTGTCCATTCTTATAGTAAAATTTAGAATGTCCATTCAGGATGCCATTAGATAAAACTTTAATAGANTCTGCTTTCCCTGTGTCTGAAAACCAGCTCCATTCTCCATTANGTTTATTTGCTCGATACCCGCCTATGATCTTTATATTGCNATTATCATGCCACACTNTATACTCACCGCTTAANCTTCCATCTGCATAATTAGCCAAGGAATCCAAATTATTATTTGCTCCATACCATTTCCATGTTTTGTGGCGCCTGTCTTTTAAGTAGGCACCTNCAAGAGTTAAATTATTACCATTATAAATTTTAAAATCTCCATTCTTAACGCCATCTTTATAATTAACAATTCTTTGGATTTTTTTATCGCTATCAAACCATTCCCATTTACCGTTTGGCAAATTATCTAAATATTTCCCGGTAGACTTAACAAGNCCTGTTTCCGTGAATTCTGTAAATTTTCCGTGCATCTTGCCTTCACGATAATTTTGTGAGATTTGAATAACTCCATTAAAATAATTTTCATGCTTACCGTGATATTGGCCATTTTTAAAGGTATACATAGAGTCCAATTTCCCATTTTCANCTATCCATTCCCATACGTCAGAACGATCATCCAATTTAAAAAAGCCCTTGGTTGCNGGATTGCCGTTCTCATAAAATGATGCGTATTTACCGTGTTTTTTATTTTTTAAGTAATTTGTTTCTGAATGAATACGACCGCTTGGATAATAGGTTCGTTTTTTAATTAGTGTGGAACCAAACAACTTTCCGTTATAAATCTCTGTTGATTTTTTTGCATTATTCGGGTGGCTATCCACAATTTTAATGGTAGAAGAACATCCCGTAAATATAATAGCGCATATACAGAAATTTCTAAAGTAGATCATATGTAAAATTAGCAATCTTATGGTATTGGGAAAATGTTTAATCATATGAAGTTATATATAAATAATTAATTAAATTCAGGGCTGATATTTATAATAATTTACAGGTTATATAATGATTGTTGGAGCATTAAAGGAAGTTGTTGATGGTGAAAAGCGAGTCGTTGTAACTCCGCAAACTGTCAAAGACTTACTCAAAACTGGTTTAGAGGTTCACGTTCAATCCGGAGCAGGTCACCTNTCTTTCTTTTCTGATAGTGATTACGAAAATGCTGGAGCAAAAATTNTTTCAAGTGCAGCTGAAATTTTATCAAACTCNGACCTTGTTATAAAAGTTGCAACTGCAACATTAGATGAGATTGAGCAGCTTAAAAATGGCTCATCGTATATTTCTCTAATTCAAACTACACGTGAAGTAGAAATCGTAAAAAAACTTACCGATAAAAAAATCTCTGCTTTTTCTATGCATTTAATNCCTAGAACTACTCTTGCACAAAGCATGGATGCTTTAAGCTCGCAAGCAAACGTTGCAGGATATAAATCTGTTTTAGCTGGAGCTGTCCATCTTCCTGTTTATATGCCCTTACTTATGACAGCTGCTGGTACAATTCCGCCAGCTAAAGTACTTATTATTGGCGCCGGGGTTGCTGGATTACAGGCAATCGCTACTGCTAAAAGGCTCGGTGCTCAGGTTGAAGCCTTTGATGTTCGACCAGAAGTGAAGGAGCAAGTTGAATCTCTCGGTGCAAAATTTGTTGAAGTTCAAAGTGAAGACGATGAAGGAGTTGGTGAAGGTGGNTATGCAAAAGAAACATCNGATGAATATAAAGAGAAACAACAAGCNCTGATGAAAGAGCATATATCTAAATCAGATCTAGTAATTACTACCGCTCTCATACCAGGTAAACCTGCTCCAATTTTAATACCAAGCAGTATGGTTGATGCAATGAAAAAAGGGTCNGTAATTGTTGATCTCGCCGCTGAAAATGGCGGCAACTGTGAAGATACTGTTGCTGGTGAAGTGACAACTAAGAATGGCGTAATTATTGATGGCACTTTAAATCTTCCTTCCACAATGCAAGTTCATTCATCTCAGCTTTATGCTAAAAATATTTCAACATTTATTTCTCATATGACCAAAGATGGAATTTTAGAAATTAACATGGAAGATGAAATCGTCGCAGGATCAATTTTTACCCATCAAGGAAAAATAACTCATGAACCTACTCAGCAAGCTGTAAATAAGGATTAACAATGGATATTAATATAATCACTGTTTTCATTTTGGCTATTTTTGTCGGCTTTGAAATAATAACAAAAGTTCCTCCCACCTTACATACTCCATTAATGTCTGGATCAAATGCAATATCTGGCATTGCCATCGTTGGTGCAATTATATCAACCAAGATTGATGGCGAGATAGGAACATGGCTTGGTCTAGTGGCCGTTGTTTTTGCTACCGTTAATTGTGTTGGTGGATTTATGGTAACAGATAGAATGTTAAAAATGTTTAAGCGGAAATAATTGATATGGATTACACAAACTTATTTTACGTTGCTGCAGCAGTTCTTTTCATTCTTGGTATTAAAAGACTAAGCTCTCCAAAGACCGCAAGAGCAGGCAACGCGCTTGCATCCGTTGGTATGCTAATTGCTATTGTAGCCACTGTTTCTTCTTTTGGAGAATTAGATTATAAACTTATCGCCATTGGTATGATTATTGGCTCTATTATTGGAGCGACATTTGCATTGCGCGTTGAAATGACACAAATGCCACAAATGGTTGCCATCTTTAATGGATTTGGTGGTGGAGCTTCCGCTTTAGTTGCAACGGCTGAATATTTTTCAAAGTTCGGAACCGTTGACCAGTCAACTTTTCTTGTAACCACAATAATTTTATCAATTTTCATAGGTACCTTAACACTAACNGGTAGCTTTATTGCCTTTGGTAAACTTCAAGGCTTTATTAGTGGACAGCCAATTGTATTTAAAGGTCAACAAATTNTCAATGCATTCATAATGATTGGTTTGATTGTTTTTGGCTTCTATACAGTTTTTGGCGGATCCAACGAAATGAATACCTTTTATGTAGTAATTGCCTTATCTGCATTAATCGGAATTACCCTAACCATCCCTATTGGTGGGGCAGATATGCCGGTTGTTATCTCTCTATTAAACTCATACTCAGGAATAGCTGCTTCAGCGACTGGATTTGTTTTAATGAATAACGGATTAATTATTGCCGGAGCGCTTGTTGGGGCATCAGGACTTATACTTACCAATATTATGTGCAAAGGAATGAATAGGTCACTCGCAAACGTTATATTTGGCGCTGTTGGCTTAAACTCAAGCGAANGTTCATCGGAAGCAAAACAAATAAGTATTAAATCNTCTACAACCGATGAAGCGGCAATGATTCTAGATGCTGCAGATAAAGTGATTGTGGTTCCAGGNTACGGCTTAGCTGTTGCTCAAGCGCAACACGCAGTAAGGGAAGTAGCNGAGCAATTAGAGGCCATGGGCAAAAAAGTTTTATATGCTATTCACCCTGTTGCGGGNAGAATGCCGGGTCATATGAATGTTTTATTAGCTGAAGCAAATATCCCNTATGAATTACTAAAGGACCTTGANGAAATAAATCCAGAATTTGAAGACTGTGACGTAGCGATAGTCCTGGGNGCAAACGATGTTGTGAATCCCGCTGCTAGACATGACACNTCTAGNCCAATCTACGGAATGCCAATATTAGATGTAGATAAGTCACGAACNGTTATAGTCAATAAGCGTACAATGAATCCAGGTTTTGCGGGTATNCAGAATGAATTGTTTGGGTTTGANAATACTGTNATGGTTTTTGGCGATGCAAAAGAAATGCTAAATACANTNCACAAAGACCTAAAAGAGCTCTAGGGTAAATTTGAAAANTAATTTTTCATACCTTTTTTTGCTTTTTTTATTNTCTTCTGTCATAATAGGTCAAAATAAGAAAGGTTCAAAGATGTCTAATAATAATACTGAATTTGCAATTNTAGGTGGAGGTTGTTTTTGGTGCGTTGAGGCTGTTTTTGAAAGAATTGATGGTGTTAGCGAAGTNATATCTGGTTATGCGGGAGGGCAAACAAAAAANCCTTCTTACAAAGACGTTACATCTGGTAAGACCGGACANGCGGAAGTTTGTAAAGTTATTTTTGATCCAAAGATTGTGACGTANGATGAGGTNCTTGATATTTTCTGGCAAGCCCATGACCCCACAACCCTTAATCGTCAAGGAGCNGATATCGGTACTCAATACAGATCAGCGATATATTACATTGGTGATNNACAAGAACAGTCTGCTAAAANAGCNTTAAATAAAGCGGGNGAAATGTTTGATAAGCCTATTACTACTGAAGTAAAAGAGCTAGACGTTTTTTATAAGGCTGAGGGNTACCATCAAGATTATTATGAAAACAACCCCAATGCNCCTTACTGCGCTTTTGTTATTGCNCCTAAAATTAAAAAGCTTGGTAAAAAAGGACTTTGGGATAANTAGACTTCCTTTTCATANTCCCGCATTGCCTCAATAAGACAATCTACTCCTTCTTCTGGCATTGCATTATATATTGAAGCTCTAAATCCACCAACAGACCTATGCCCTTTTAAGGTATGCAATCCTCTATTAGCGCAAAACTGTAAAAACCTTTCTTCGTCCATTTCATCTGTAAAAATAAATGGCACGTTCATGATAGAACGGTCATCTTTGTGGACAGGGCACTTAAAAAGTGTATTGCGCTCTATTTCATCGTATAATTTTTTTGCTTTTGCCCTGTTCCTGATTTCCATTTTTGATATACCGCCATTCATGTCAAGCCAGTGTAAACTGCGATTCACAGCATAAATACTCATAACNGGTGGNGTATTAAACATTGACTCTTTTTTNATATGGGTTTGATATTGCATCATTGTGGGTATGTCTCTTGAAANCTTTTGAAGTATACTTTCCCTGATNATTACAAGGGTAACGCCNGCAGGNCCAATATTTTTTTGTGCACCGGCATANATCAACCCAAAATCATTAATATCAAATTCTCTGCTAAAAATATCTGATGACATATCTGCAACTAGGTAGGACCCTACGCTTTGGGATGAAGGAAATTTATTCCATTGGGTTCCATAAATAGTATTATTTGATGTGATATGNAGGTATTTAGCATCTTTAGAACAGATTAAATCTTTTGGAATATGATTATAATTTGAATTTTTAGAAGAAGAAATAACGTTCACGTTGCCATAGATTTTAGCTTCATCAATAGCCTTTTGAGACCAATTTCCTGTATTTGTATAGTCTGCCGTAGATCCTTCTTCAAGAAGATTCATAGGCACCATNCAAAATTGCAGCGAAGCGCCACCTTGAAGAAATAAAACNTTAAAGCCTTCAGGCAGACCAAGTAACGTNCTGACAAGGTTNTCTGTTTCAGTTACCATATCAACCACNGGTTTAGATCGATGGCTCATTTCCATAAGGCTCATGCCGCTATTTTTAAATTGAATTGTAGCCTCAGAGGTTGCCTTAACAACAGAAGGATGAAGCATTGCCGGCCCTGCGCTAAAATTATATATTGTTTTCATAACTAAAATTACTGCATCAATTAAATATTATGATACAAAAAAACCCTCTAAAAAGAGGGTTTTTAATTTTTGGATACCANCTATCTTCGCCTTTTACCTTTTCCCATTCTTGGTTCTGGTTTTTTTCGATATCGCTCCTTCATTCCATCTTTCGCTTGATCTTTCATATAAGGCTCAAAGCTTAGGAACATTATTTGTTGTGCAGGATCAAGGATATCGCTTGTTGATTTAAAAAATTTCATTCGGGCAACATTTTTTTTCACCAGAAAGCTTATCCATCTTTTTATAAAGTGCATCCACATCGGATTGGGATATTTTTTCACCTTTTTTGATTTTAGTCAAATACGAATCAAANAGTTCTTTTTCNGTNTCAAAATAATCTTTCATTTTTACGCGTTGCCTACGCATTCTAGGGAAAAGCTTTTCTGCTTGCTGCTCTGATAAATTTAAATATTCAGTCATTTTCCATACCATCATCATTTCCATTCTATTTCCATATTGACCACCGGGTCCTACCGGCTTACCTGGTTGGCAAAATATTATTGAAAAGCTCATTAATGGTATAGCGATTTTATTCATTTATATCTCCGTAGTTTGAAGCGATTAAATTATTAAAATTGATTTCATCAAAAAAATGCAGNGTATCCCAAATGTCTTCACTAGAATCTATTAAATAATCTGCAAGTTCAAACACATAGGATTCCGTTTCCGAATCCATTTCCTCGTAAGGNTTTAAATCCGTTGAAACATAAAAATCTGGAACATGCGCAAGCTGACTCATCGTTAAAAAGCTTAATACCGCTAGTACGCAAAATGAAGCCACTCCGTTAAATAGCCTTGCGGTACGTGCATCATTTTGAGCGCGTTTACGATGTAAATTTTTTATAAATTTTTCAGAATCAATACCGCTAACGGCTTCATCTTGAATTTTTTTGATTTCCTTGTCAATATTCATATTAGTTTTGAAATTTTTCTTTCAATGTTGAGACAGCATGATGATAGCTGACTTTTGCTGCATTTTCCGACATCCCTAAAGTGGTAGCAATTTCTCTATATGGAGTNCTTTCAGTTAAGCGCATTGTCATAACCATTCGCTGTCTCTTGGGTAGTGTTGCAATTGCATCCCATAACTCTTTTTTCATCCAGGCGCTCTCAACACTATCATCAATAAAGCTTGGCTCAGGCGCTTGATCCAGGTGAAGCATATTTTTCCATTTTGTACGGCGTAAATATGTATTGGACATATTTATATTGGCACGATACAAATAGGTTTTGAATTCTGATTCGAAGCGAAATTTCTTTAAAGCTTTGTACATTTTTATAAATATGTTTTGAGCAAGATCTTCAGCTTCTTCACTGGAATCAGTGAATTTTCTAAAAAACCCATAAGTACTTGAAAGATATCGATTGACCAGCTCATTAAAAGCCTCCTCGCTGCCCTCTTGAAAATCTTTTATTAATTCGTTGTCTGTGCGCATGCATTTCTTATTTAGACTATTGAAATTAAAAATAGTTAAAAAAAAAGGCTGAGGAATATTCCTCAGCCTTTTTTTTACAATAAAATTAAGTAAATCTATCCTTTACGAGATCCGTCTTTGTCTCCGGAATCTCCCCATCTGCCATCCTTGTTTCCATCGCAATGNTTAGAAAACATCATCACAAGAGATGNATGCACTTTTATTACTTCTAANTGCTTATCACTAAACAAAAGCTCAAGTTCATTGTTTCGTGTAACGCTTAATTCTTTCATTCTATCTTCAAAGTCCGACTTGTCTGCCCTGTCTCCAGCATTCTTAATCTCNNCAAAGAGGGCTTTTACTGCCTCTTGATGGTTTTGATTAATTTGTGCTAAGCTAGCTTCTTGATCAGCTGTCATCCCTAAAGCAGTTACCATGGCATCACGCTCTGCCTGAAATGCATCGTCAATTTTTTGCTTCATATCAGACTGCAATCTGTCTATTCGTTCTTTTTGTTCATCGGTAAGCAATGAATCAATTTCATTTTTCATTGCCAACTCAAGTGCCTCGAGTTCAGCTTTTCCNGCNCTTTCATCTTTTGTGCCNTCCTTCATTGCAGACATTACTTCTTCCATTTTAGCTCTATATGAATCCATAATATTTTTAAGCGCTTCTTGCTGATCAGAGTCTAATATTGTCATCATAAGACGAATATCTACNCCGCCCTTATCACCCTTTGGACCGCGATGATCTTTTCTTTCAGGAGCATGAAGAAATGCTACAGAATGGGCATCCATCCATGCAAACATTTTGTCTTTTTCCTCTTGAGTTAAGCTTTCCTGCATTTCAGCAGCAACTTTCCAAAGAAATCCAGGATCTCTACGGTGCTTGCCGTCTTTTCCGTGTCTTTTGAGTGCACCCTTAAATGCATCATCAGACGATTTACTCAATCCAATATCAGCGTTAAGACCTTCCGCTAAAGCTTGTAATTCTGGGTCATCAAGATTTACATCGTTATCGTTATTCATATTNTCGCAACCGGTAACGATTAAAAATCCTAAAATAGTTAAAAAAGATAATTTTTTCATTTATTTTCCTTTGAATTGATTTCTTTATGACCTGCAAGATCAGTCACGACATATACCGCTTCTTGTCTGCCTTCTGGAATATATCGATTTATTTTTTTTATAGTTTCAAATTTTAAATGCTTTGTGCAATGTTTATCAACCGACTCTTTATTNTTAAGAAAGAAAATTTCCTTGTAGTCGCTATCTTCATAGTGATGAAGTGAAAACTTTGTATCTAAAACATTTCCTGCAAAGAGAAAAAGAGATATACTGAAAAGGGTTTCAAGAACTACATTAAACATAATTACACCTTTCTCTTAGTATTGCTGACATTAATTATACAAATTTTTCTTTAAAAAGTTTCGCACTATTAAAGCGACGGTTGCATATAAAGAACTTAAGCATGAGTATTGCTAAAATAGTAAAAAAAAATTGAAAGGCTGATTAAAGCAAATAAATCAGCCTTTCANTGCTATTACTTTTTGCTGCGACCGCCTTTTTTGCCCTTTGATGAACGATGCTTTTTCATACGCAGTGNTAGGGCTTTATGTATTTTAATTATATCCATTTGTTTNNCATCAAAAATTGACTCAAGTTTTTCATTTCTTTCAGAAAATAGTGATTTTAGACTAGCCCTTAATGTTTCTCGATCGATATCTCCATTTTTAGACTGTTCAAATAATANGCTTGCTGCATCTTTAGCTTCTTGTTTTGCGGCATCATATGCAAGAACCTGGTCTTCAGACATTAAGAGAACACTTACCATAACAGCCTTCGAAGAATCACGGTAAGCCGTATGCGTAGCCTTTCTATCGGCTTTATCTTGCTCAATTTGGGCTTTTTGCTCATCGGTCAATAATGCATCCACTTCGGCTTTCATCGCATCTTTAAGGGCTACCATTTGAGCTTTAGCGTCGTCTTTTGTGATAGATCCATCTTTAACTTGCTCTCTAATTGACTTAAACTTTTCTTTGTAGTCCGTCATCATGGCTTTGTACAAAACTTTTTGATCATCTGTTAAGACCCTGAAAACACCTGAATTTTTCTTTTTTCCTTTTTTACCCTTTTTACCGCTTTTTTTCATTCCGTCACCAAATACCGGAATATCCTTTTCATCCATTTTTTCAAATAGCACTGCCTTTTCTTCATCTGTTAGCTGATCAGACATTTCAGCAGAAACCTTCCAAAGGAATCCAGGCTCACGATACTTCCCGCGCTTTCCGTGGCGATTAAGTGAATTATTCAAAGCATCCGTTGATGATTTACTTAAACCAAGCTCGTAACTTAATTCAGATGACAATTGCTGCAACTCAGCATTATCAAGTTCGGACGGTTCGCTATGCATTGCGTTTTCACATCCAGTAGCAAACAATATTAGAGAAGCGATTGGCAAGATATATTTATTCATAATGTATTCCTTAATCATTTTTTATGTGTCTTTGCTATATTAGATGCATAAATATGAAAAAAGTTAAATTTTAATTTTCATAATTAACACTTTTTATAGAAACCTTTATTGCAAGGTGATCGGAATAGCCACCCAACAATCTATTTCCTGCCCAAAAGCGAAACGGATAATGCTTGTAATTACCCTCTTGCTGGCGGTACTTAGGCAGATCTAGAATATAAATTGAATTCTTTTCAACATACAGATTTGTCCTATCACGCAATCCATCGCTTGATATGAATTGNTCATAAAAATAATCATCACCTCTATAAACATAAGTGCCTACTTTAGGTTTTCCCATTAAAGTACTCATCATGCTTTTTAAACCAACGGCATTTAGAGATAGGATATTCTTTTCATCTGGATCTTCATTAAAATCTCCCATTAACAGAATNTCAGCAAATTGATCATTTTGTTGAATTTTTTCAATTTCATTTTTGATTAAANTGGNAGTTGCGGCCCTTTTGGGTATCGCTTTTTCCTTACCACCATAATTTGATGGCCAGTGATTAACAAACAAGTGCAACGTATCGCTTTGAAATANACCCATCACATACAGAATNTCTCTTGTTTTGTCATTATTATATAAACTATTTGGTATGGGTTTGCTCATCAGAACAGTAAATCGGCTCTTATCGTAAAAAAGNGCATTATCAATTCCTCGCTCATCTGGAGAATCGTAATGAATAATATCATAGTTTCTCTTTTCGTAAGAGCGATTTAAATCTTTTAATACCTTTAAGTTTTCAACTTCACACAAGCCCAGTATATCTACATTTAAATCTGAAAGAACTTCAGCTGAATGCTTTATTTTTAGATCATAAATATCGCTGGTGACGTTCTTACGGCCTCCGATCGAAAATTCTTCATCATTTTTATTGGGATCGTNAACTAAATCAAATAGGTTTTCGGCATTCCAAAACCCAACGGTCAGGTTTTCCTGTGAGCTTGGAAACGAAACCAGAAATAATGTGACTAGAGCGTATAGTTTATATTTGATATTGTTGTATAGCTATTTAGTTATCAGAATTAAAATTAATTTGAATTCCAATTCATGATTCCGGTTACGGCNGGTAANGACCACAGGGTTATCGGTAATAATCCGCTCGGAAATTCAGCAACAGGTACCCCCATCATTTCAAGTCCCATTATAGCTGAAACAATGAACCAGACCACAGTTGGTGCACATAAAACAGTTGCAAGTCTTGCCTGCTCCTGTCCTTGGGTNATAAACGCAGCGTAAGTAAGGTATACTGAANTTATTAAAAAATATAATATCATTGCTAGATACTCAGTACCGCCTCCCATTTGAACGTAGCTTCCGATTACCCCCATAAATGTATGCACAACTGCAAGCACTATTAGCCAAAGCTTGGGTTTTTTAATCATATCCATAAGATTCTCCTTGATTTTTATTTTAAAGTTTAAATTTTTAAAAGTTATTGTTTAGTGAATTCATTAAATGAGCAAGATGCATCTATCCAGGACGCTGAAGACATATTTTTACAACTAGACTCATCAATATTAGATAATTCATTTCCATCACTATCTTCACAGTATCCATCATTTAATGTATCAAAAGAAAATTTATTATTGTCTAATTTATATTTCACACATTCAATTCCCCCAAGGCATATCTCATTATCNGTTGAACTCCANGTAACCGGTACTTCTACATCGTCTCCCATTCCAGATACATTGTAAGANCCTTTACCATTAGACTTTAATTCNATAGTTGGCGTAAAGCCAAAAGCTTGCATGAANGCAAACCCCATATTATCGACCGCTCCTGAACAATTTGCATTTTCGTATTCACCTGCATCGCTCATTTTCCACAGTCCGATCATTTGATTATCTTCTTCTACGGCATCATCTTTATCTTCACATGAAAATANAAGAACGAGTGAAATTAGCATTAAAAACTTTTTCATTGTCTATCCTTATTAATTAACCACAAAAATTTAATCCAAAATAATTTTAAAAAAATTAAAACTTATTTATCTAGATTTTCATTACTATTTTTAAATAGCAANGGATAAAAATATGAAAAAATTAATACCTGTAATTATTTTCCTTTTAATNTTNGGGTGTGAGGACAAAAAAGATGAGNGTGCAGCATCTACTNCCCCCGATCTAACTGGAACCTATAAATTAAATAAAGATTCTTGGAATTGTGATGGCGCTGAGGATGTTATATATATAACTATTGAACAGCAAGGGTCAAATAGCATTAAAGTGAATGTTTGGGATTATTATGGTGATGCATGCGATGATGGGACAGATTGTTATTGGTCAGAAANNTATACTGGCAACGCAGAAGGNAGCGTTTATAAGATAAAAGATACGGGTGGAACAATNACTATNGAAGCAAATGGTGATGGTATTAANGCTACTATAAATGAAGACGGTCAAAGCAATATTGAGAACTATGACAGAGAATCGTCAGANATTAAAACNTATGCACCGGTTTGTAGTTAGANTATANNNCAAGCTGCTACANCTAACAGAGGTTAAGANAGTTTTAAATTAAAAGAGCTAGCAGCAGTTGTCGCCACTNCAACAAGAACAATCGCAGTCATCTTTTACGGTAAGAAAAACTAGATTTTTGTATAGGTTATTTATANNGTTCATTTTTTGCTCNNGNTAATGGTTAATGACAACATTCTTTGCAAAGTTTTTGGTTCTTAATATGGCCAAACGAAAGCACTGAAGATCCTACTAAGGTAGAAGCAATTTCACCAGATTCGCCAAACAGATCATGCCCATAAATTGCGCTTACAAGTAAAATAGCTAAGCCTAATGCACCGTAAAAAATTATATTATAATTTTTATGTTTTTTGCATCCTATAGTCATAGCAAATGCACTAATGGGTATAACTAAAAATAATAAAAGTGTATGAAATAATTCTTCTGATACCGGAAGCAAACTAAAGGAAGGCAAAAAAAGAACAGATATTGGTAAAATCAGACATTGTATTGCGCATATTGCAGATAAGTANACCGCAACTTTGTCTAATGNAATTTGAGAAGAGTTAGAAATTTTCATGCAAGAATTTATAAAAGATTATATAATTTTCACAATGNTGTCTNNACNATTTTTGNTATCAACTAATAATTAATTTATGAAGATTAAAAAAATACACTGGTTAATTAAATTTTGTATNGGGATAGCTGCAGGNTTAGCTATCGGACTAGGAATNGGCACNCCCATACTTGCAGTTATCTTGGCNATATATTTTGGTACTGCAATTTCAAAAGGAACCTGGAAAGTCTAATTTTGTATTAGAAAATAGCTGATCATTGAAAAGCTTTAAATAAATAGTTATGGTAATTATTTTNAGATNNTCTAATAATTTATTNTATAAATAAACNCTNTATGTCNTTAAGCTTNAGCTATGANTANATTTAANAATGAATAAATACGGNATATATGTTCCTTTCCTCATCTATTTANTAGTAGGTGTTTCGGTAATTTTAAGATCTTTTGATCCTAATGAAATGATGTGGCTGCGAGCTGTTTCTTTTGTTGGATCGATGGCCTTATTTGGATTAGCAATCCTTGAGTTGAAAAAACTAAAAAAATAGTCTTTACTCTTTTANCTAAGCACGTATAAATATAAATTTGATNATTAATATGGAGATTAAAATGAATTTATTAGCAGTAGTTTATATCAAAAGTTCTTACGATGAATGGAAAACTGTTTTCGATGAAGATCCAGCTGGAAGAGCAAATTTTGCTGACGAAACACGTACTCGTGTAGCTAAAGTAGACGATAATCTTGCAATGGTTCAGTTGTTTGATGTTGATATGGAAAAAATGGCTGCAGTACTTAATGACGCAAATTCAGCAGCGAATTCTGCTATGAATGATCACGTTGAAAAGCGAGAGATTTATAAAGTTGAACCAATGGCTCCACCAACAAAATAGGAGCGAATAATTATAAATAATTCAAAAAAAGGGAAAAAATGAGTTTATTAAAAAAATGGTCACAAGCTATTGATGATAGAGATCTAGAAGCAATGGGTGAATTACTTCATGATGATTTTGAATTCACGCTTCATTCAGCTGGAAAGATTCTAAGCAAGCAAGATGTTATAGATTGGGTTGCAAGCGATGATATCGTTACCAGTAATAACAGAATATTATATGAAAATGATGAAATTGGCGTAAACCATGCTNTAGTCACTTTTAAATCTGATGGCAATGTNCAAGGCGTTTTGGCGTTCTTAAAATTTAAAGATGGAAAAATATGGAGACAGGAAACTGGCGCTTCTAATCTACCAAAGTAAAAAGGATTAAAATGAATTTAGGAGATGTTTTTTTGGTCATCATGGTAATTTCACTAATTGGTGGAATAATACAACAGAGACGAAAGGCAAAAAAAGTTCAATTCTAAAATAAAAATTTTACAGACCGATAGGGAAAAGGGTGATTTACTCTCCTCGGGGTCGTGGGTTTTAGTTGAAGGTTTGGATTTGATGCTAAAAGAATATCACATCTGATATAAGTCTAATTAAATAGATGTGGTAGGAAACAAAAAACCCCACGAATGTGGGGCTTTTCACATTTAAAATGAGCTGTAATATCATTCAGGTATCAAACCTAATTGAGCCATCATAGACATCATGTTGTAATACTGCGTAGACTTCGTCATTTTTCCATCTTCAAACTCTGCTACTTGGCATGCATTCATTTCAATAGATTTTCCAGTAGCTGGAATTTTTGAACCATCAGGTTGCTGTAAATCACCCGTATTCACCCCAGTCATTTTTAATTCAGTAACAACTGTATTTCCTGATTCAATATGGTTAAGTGTTTCAACTTTCATTTCTGAAAAAGTATTTGTCCAATTTTCCATATCTGCTCTGTTCTCATCTAAACCCTTCATTACAGCTCCAGTACCCATATCGTGACCTACATGGTCTTTATGTAATAATGATAAAGCTCCATCTATATTGCCACTTGACATATGAGCAAAAAACTCTTCAACAATCTTTGAATTCATAATATTCCTTTTATTTATTTTTATTTTATCCAAACTTTGTGGCTTAGAGAAATTAAAGGTTGGGAAAATTTCATAAATGAAGCCACAATATTTAGGTGTGTGTAACAAAGGAATATATTGAAAAATATTTTTAAAAAAATAAACAAACAATTAACGCATCATTAATATTTTTTCAGACAACANCACNACACACAAAAGTCCCTATTTCTAAAAATAATAATTAATTCTCATCGTTTCCGATTGAGGTACTTAATTCAGGGCGAAATTTTATTACTTGCCTCATCCTAGATTTAGTAACCTTTTGATAAATATCATTGATACGATCAGCTTCGGACTTACCTAAGGCATCTTGCAAAAATTCACCACCACCACCAAGCGAAGCTGTTGAGCTCATATCTTCCATCTTCTCCATGGGGTAAGCCCAAATCCAGGTGTCTGGATTGCTTCCTGAAACAATCTTATAAATTTCATGAGATTGCTCGCTCTCAGCAATTATTTTAGCTTTTTTAAATCCTTCTAAAAATTCTATATAATCACTACCCGATCCTGGGGTAGTATAATTATAAGAAAGATGGGCAAATGTCCACATAGCTGGATTATAACTAAGCTCTTTTGAATACACCCAATATTCTGAGCTTGTATAGCTTTGATCTAAATCTAAATGCGGGCGGATGTGTCTTCTTGAGTGGTCAAAATCTGCTTGACTCCTTACCCTTTCATCAAACGATTTCCAAGAGTGTGGGCCTGAAAATTTTATGTACGTTCCAAGATTCGGACCGCTTACTACCTGAAAATGGTACTCGCTCCATCCATCAGCTGGATGATGCTTTGCAACATGATCGGCTAATCCTTTTTCAAATTGAGCTACATTATCGGGTTTGGGCTTCATGTAGGTAACGGACCATACATTTTTTTCTTCACTATCTTGAGCTAATAAAAAAGTTAGCGATAATAAATATAATATCTTTTTCATTGCAACACTCCTTTTCTTGATTAATTAATTTAAACTAAAGATTAATATCAAATATTTTCAATAAAATAAACAAGCTATTAACGAATCATTAATATTTTTTCCGACAACAACACAACACACAAATCATCTGATAGTATCACCTATATACTAGGACTATTAAACTCGCCTTACTCTCTTTATGCTCACGGACTCTGAAAAACTATATATAAATCCATACATACAAGGGTTGTGATGAACGGATAAGGGGGACTTGTATCCCACAAAAGTATATCCCACTTTAGCATATGCTGGGGATAAAAAAATAACGCCGTTTTGGAGAGTTGTAGATTCATCTTCAAAATTGGCTAGGAAGTTGGCATGTGGAATCGATTATATCATTCAACGTCAAGAAATTGAAGGAATGGATAGCCATAAATTGTGTTGATTCAAAAATGCATCATGAGAGTCAAAAAATAGGCTCCGTTGCGTGATCCGTACTCGAGTAAATAATTATCCTTAAAAAATCTTACTATAGGTTTAATTTTTCCATTCATATTCTGCAAAATCAGCCAGGTTGATAATCCATCAAAGTCAATTAAATACGGACTCCAACCTATTCTAGATTCATAGGATATAACATTGTTATAAGAATCTATCATCTGGGCAACATACCATCTTCTGTTCTCCCAATCTCCTTGCACACCATAATGAAAGCTATTGTCATTAAAATTTGTTAAAAGATATAAATTTCCTTGCGCTCCGGTTTGATTCCATCTTTTTATCAACCAATTAGAGTTGAAAAGCAATTCATTTCTATTATCATGTTCTAGATAGCGTGCACCTAAGAGCCATTTGTGGGATGCGCTATATCCAAAACGGAGATCAGTCAATTGATTGTTCTTTATGTACCATAATACTTTTCCGGTTTTAAATGTTGTTGGATGAGCAATCAAGATACCCATCCAACAACATGAAATAAGCACAAAGCGTATCATTTTTTATCCAAATAGAGATGCAATAGGCCCAAGTAGATAGGCAGTGAATACACCAACTGAGAATATACCCAATGAGATATAAAACATTTTTCGATTGTACTTGCCTGCAACCTCACAGCCTACTTCACCAGATTCTACATCACAAGCAATCTCTTTAAGGGGTTTAAATGACAGATACCCATTAAGCGCGATCATTGAGCCTGAAAATATAAAGATTGCATTCTTGTACAGAGACAGTGTAACTAAAAAAGGGAACAAGCTTACCATTGAGCTTAGTGCTGCACCTCCAGCCAAGGCTGCGACGACCATGGGCAAGGCACAGCAAATCAAAGTCCCAGATGAAGAGAATAAAGCCAGAACATCCATAATGTTATTTTTATTCACAAGTTAACCTTTGTGTTTATGATTCATGCCATGCTTTTTGTGCTTACCTTTTTTTGAATCTTTTATCTCGAGTGATATTTGTTCAACTTTTGTGCCAGTTGGATTGTAATATGCTGCTTCGACATTATAGCCAGCTTCAATGATTTTTTTTACCGCTAATTGATGATCAACTTT
>NHFJ01000022.1 GCA_002172545.1 Fidelibacterota bacterium TMED108
CACAATCGGAAAAGCTGGCGGTAACGCAGCGGCTCAATCTGAAGCGATCAGCAGGTTAATATCCTTAGCGCTTAGATCGGGACTTGATCCAAACGCAATCGTAAGACAGCTTAACGGTATATCGGGACCAAATCCCACTTGGGAAGATGGTCGCCTTATACTTTCAACACCTGACGCAATTGGAAAAGCCCTCGATGACTATCTTAAGGAAAATAATGCTGGTAGCAATAACAGTGTCGCAATGAAGGAGAAAGTTAGAATTACCATGGCTCAAGAAACTTCCGCTCAAGAAACTTCTTATGAATGCAAAGATTGCGGTACTTCTGCAAATGTAGTAAATGAAGGCGGATGCCTGACGTGTAGAGAATGTGGATGGTCAAAATGCGACTAGCACAATTATCTTATTGTTAAGATATCTAAGCATAAATAAAAAAGCCACTTTTCAGTGGCTTTTTTATTTAACATAAGATTGGTTTGTAAACCTAAAACTCTTTTAATTCTCCCTCTTTGACTGACTGCAACTTATTCAAGCTTTCAATATGATCATCGGTTAAAGTTTGAATTTCCCCCTCCTGCCTCCTGGTCTCATCTTCAGAAATATGCTCTTCTTTACTGTATTCTTTAATATTTTGTATTGAATCTCTTCTGATGTTTCTTACGACGATTCTACTCTCTTCGATAAGCTGATGAACATATTTAATCAGATCCTGTCTTCTTTCTTCGGTTAAGCTTGGTATTGGAACCAAAACATTGTTGCCATTATTATTTGGTGTAAGTCCTAAGTTAGAATCCATAATTGCTTTTTCTATAACAGGAATTAAGGTCTTTTCAAATGGTTGTAAGGATATCATTCTGGGTTCAGGTATTGTGATAGTTGAAACTTGATTAAGAGGTGTTGGCGTCCCGTAATAATCAACCTGAATAGAATTTAGTAAATCAGGATTAGCGCGACCTGTTCTAACTTTTACAAGTTCAGATTTCGCATGGTCAATCGCCTGATTCATTTTTTGATTTGTATCTTTTTTTATATCTTCAAACATAACTTATTCTTTAATTATTGTTCCGATTTCTTGTCCCAATAAAATATTTTTTAAATTACCCTTACCATTTATATCAAATACTCTTATAGGAAGACTATTTTCTTTGCATAAGGTAATAGCGGTCATATCCATAACGCGAAGGTTTTTTCTAATAACGTCGGAGTAGTTAATATTTTCAAAGTGCTTTGCATTGTTATGCTTCTCAGGGTCTTTATCAAAAACACCGTTAACCTTAGTCCCTTTAAGTAGAACTTCGGCCTTAAGCTCAGTCGCTCTTAAAGCAGCTGCGGTATCTGTTGTAAAATATGGATTACCAGTTCCACCAGCAACAATAACTACCCTATTTTTTTCAAGATGTCTAAGTGCACGTCTTCTGATATACGGTTCTGAAATTTGAGAAACTGTTATAGCTGAAAGGGTTCTAGTTTCAACATCTAACTTTTCTAGTGCATCCTGAATACTAATAGCGTTCATAATTGTTGCTAGCATACCTAAGTAATCTCCAGTGACCCGCTCCATTCCCTTGCTTGCAGCTTTAATACCTCTAAAGATATTTCCGGCGCCAATAACTAGTGCAATATTGATACCCATTTCGTGTACTATTTTGATCTCATTTGCAAGCTCTGAAGCTTTTATGGGATCTATACCATAAGATTGGTCTCCAGCTAATACTTCACCGCTTAATTTTAATAAAACACGGGAGTATGCTGGTTGACTCATATATAAATTAATTTATGTAGTGATAGTTTTTACTCGCCAATGGCATAACGAACAAAGCGGTTTATAACGATATTTTCGCCAAGAGTGGAAACAGCTTCGGTTAGAAGATCGGAAACTTTTCTTTCGGAGTCTTTAATATATTGCTGTTCTAATAAGCACGATTCGGCATAAAATTTTTCAACCCTACCTTCAACCATTTTTTCAATTATATTATCTGGTTTCCCGGACTCTTTAGCTTGATCTGTAAATATATTTTTTTCTCTTTCCAAAACAGATGAATCCATATCATCGCGTGAAATAGAACTTGGGTTTGTTGCTGCTATCTGCATTGCAAGGTTATGAGCTAAATCGTTGAAACCTTCGGTTTTTGCTACAAAGTCTGTTTCACAATTTAACTCTAGAAGGACTCCAAGTTTTCCACCGTGATGGATATAAGAAAAAACTAAACCTTCCTTTGTGGTTCGTTGTCCTTTTTTTTCAGCTTTAGCGACACCAGTTTTTCTTAGATGGTCAATTGCTTTTTCTAAATCTCCATTTGTCTCCATTAGCGCTTTCTTGCAATCCATCATTCCAGCACCGGTTCGTTCTCTTAGAGATTTGACAGTTTTAGCATCTATTGACATATTATGATTACCAGGATTTAGTGTAAAAATTTAATAAAATTATTTAGCATCACTTTCAGATTTACTATCTGATTGTGGTGAATTAAGATCTTTATTTGAAACTTCGCTATCAGTTTTTATTTTAATTTTATCTTTGAGTGAGACTACTTTATTAATATTATTTTTTTTCTCGGGTTGGTCGTCTGAATTTTTAGATTTTTTTGCTGANGANTCAANNATTGTGTCNGNNANNGCAGNCATAATTAANTGNATGGTNCGNATNGANTCATCNTTTGCTGGAATNGGNTAATCTACTAAGAGTTGGGTCNGTATTNGANTCAACGATAGCAATAATTGGNATACCNANTCTNCNAGNTTCNGCNACNGCNGTACTNTCNAGNTTNGTATCAACAATNATNACNGCATCNGGNAAGCGACGCATATCNTTAATACCTCTATGCTGNTCNGAAAGNTTAATNCTTTCCCTGTTNAGCATCTGAACTTCTTTTTTTGTTTGATTTTCATAGATAAGGGAACCTTCTTTTTCAAGTAGGTGTAAGCGTTTAATACTTTTTTTGATTGTTGAAAAATTTGTTAAAGTTCCACCTAACCAACGCTCGACAACATAAAACATTGAACATCTATCTGCTTCCTGCTGAACAATGTCTCTTGCTTGTTTTTTTGTTCCAACAAACAAAAATACGCCGCCTTTTTTAGATTTAGTCTTAATAAAATTTGTAGCTTTATCTAAACATCTAATGGTCTCTTCTAAATTAATTATATGGATTCCATTCTTTTCCATCAATACATATGGTTTAAAATTTGGATCCCATTTGCGAGTAACATGACCAAAGTGAGCTCCGGTACCTAATAAATCTTCAAATTTTATTTTAGACATATAATAATTTTTATCGTTTAGAAAATTGAAACTTTTTTCGAGCACCNGGCTGNCCGTATTTTTTTCTTTCAACTTCGCGTGCATCTCTAGTTAAAAAACCTGCTTGTTTAAGCGCTGGACGAAAATCAGAGCTAACTTCGTTTAGTGCTCTTGCAATACCAAGCCTTATAGCAGAAGCTTGCCCGCTCAATCCTCCACCTTTGACATTAACTTTAAGGTCGTAGGAATTTCGCTGATCTGTCAAGTCTAATGGTTGGGTAACAACAATTGCTAAACTTTCTCTACATANGTAATCTTTAAACGGTCTACCGTTAACAGTAATTTCACCTTTTCCAGGCACCATATTGACTCTAGCAACAGAATCTTTTCTTCTTCCTATTGCTTTATATATTGCGGCTGACATTAAATATTTAACTCTTTCGGTTGTTGTGCCTCATGAGGATGATTTGGTCCATTGTATACTTTAAGATGTTTAATTATAGCCCTACCTAGCCTATTTTTTGGGAGCATTCCCCATACTGCTTTTTCAACTATTCTTTCTGGCTTCGTTCGTCTCATTTGATCAAGTTTCGTAAATGTTGTTGAGCCAATATAGCCTGAGTGCTTGAAGTATGTTTTGTTGCTCTCTTTATTGCCAGAGACACCAATTTTTTCAGCATTAATAACTACTACAAAATCACCCATGTCCATGTGTGGCGTAAAGGAAGGTTTATGCTTTCCNCNTAAAATCTTTGCTACTTCGCTCGCAAACCTTCCCAAGGTCTTGCCTTCTGCATTGGCAATAAACCATTCTTTATTTATTTCGCTAGCTTTTAGTGATTTTGTCTTCATTGTAATAANTTAGAATATAGCCGACAATATTAGACTTTATTTTCAGTCATAGTCAACTTATAATTAATCTTGGCTGGAGATATGCCCTTTAACGATTGTAGCTTTAATTTTTCCTTTAAGATTTTTATTAATAAAGGGGGAATTATGGGATTTAGAAAAAATATTATTTTTTGAAAATTTCCAATCTTCGCTGGGATCATAAATAACGATTTCAGCATTAGTCCCTACACTGAAGAGGTCTTGCTCTACTCCCATTATTTTTCTTGGGTTTACTGTAAGGAGCTTAATAAGAGACATCTGGTCCATTTTATTTTCATAGACTAAAATTTTGTTAACTGCGGCAAAGCATGTTTCAAGGCCAATCATTCCAAAGGGTGCAATATCAAAAGTACCTTCTTTTTCTTCAATAGTGTGTGGCGCATGATCTGTTGCTATACAATCAATTGTTCCGTTCTTTANTGCAGCAATAAGGGCTTTTTTATCCTTTTCTGATCTAATTGGAGGAGCAACTTTTAGATTTGTATTGTAAGATACTAGATCCTCATCTGTAAAGTATAAATGATGCGCTGTTACTTCGGCAGATATCTTTTCGCTTTTCTTTTTTAAAGTCTTTATATGCTCAACTGACCTTGCTGAACTCACATGGGGAACGTGCAGCCTTGCTCCAACATGTACCGCTAATTCTAAATCCCTATGAACCATACTTGATTCCGTTATTCCAGGACTTGAAGGTAATCCAAGATTTGTAGAAACTTTTCCCATATGCATTACTCCGTCAGCTTTTAAGCATTCATCTTCTGCGTGATTGATTATGGGAATGTCAAACATACTTGAATATTCGAGCGCATTTTGCATTACCTTTGCATCAGCTATCGGCAAACCATCATCGCTAAATGCGATTGCACCTTCAGCAATCATCGCCCCCATTTCAGTAAGCTCTTTACCTTTTTGAGATTTAGTAACTGCGCCAATGGGATGAATATTTATCGGGCATTCTTTGGATCTATCTATAATATATCTGGTTAATTCCGGAGAATCAATAGGAGGGTCTGTGTTCGGCATCGCACATACTCCAGTAAAGCCACCAGCAAGAGCTGCCATTGATCCAGAGTTTAAGTCTTCCTTATCTTCCCCTCCTGGTTCACGAAAATGAACATGGGCATCAAAAAATCCATGGGTAATAAAAAGGTTTTTACAGTCAATAATCTCGGAGTTTTTAGGGGCAGATATTTTTCCAATTTCTTTAATTTTTCCATTTTCAATATGAATATCTGCTTTTTTCTCTATTCCATTGAAGGGGTCCAGTACCGTACCATTGATTAAAATATGATTTTTTTTGAGTTTAGAAATTTTCATCTAATTAGACTCTTCCTCCATTTTTCCGCCAAGTAGCAAATAAAGAATAGACATTCTAGAAGCAACCCCATTTAAAACCTGGTCTAGTATTATAGCCTGATCACTATCAGCTACCGCACTATCAATTTCAACTCCCCTGTTCATTGGCCCAGGGTGCATTACCACTATTTCTTTTTTATGTTTTTGAATGCGGTCATTTGTTATACCAAAAAGATTGCGGTACTCTCTTACTGAGGGTAAAAGTCCACCCTGCATTCTTTCTCGTTGAATCCTTAAAACATTCAATGCGTCAGCCCATTCAATAACTTCATCAATGCTATAATTAACATTAACTCCTAAATCTTCGGCATATCGAGGAATTAAAGTGGATGGTCCACATAACGTAACATCGGCTCCCATAATTTTCAATCCATAAATATTGCTCAAAGCAACTCTACTATGAGTTATATCACCGATTATGCCAACCTTTAAGCCTTTTAGGTATCCAAATTTCTCATGCAGGCTCATCATATCAAGAATAGCCTGAGTTGGGTGTTCATGGGTCCCATCACCGGCATTTATTACTACTGCATCAATATAATTAGTTAATTGAAGGGGTGAACCTGGAGTGGGATGTCTCATTACTACGGCATCAATTTTCATAGATTCAATATTTTGCACAGTATCTTTGAAGGTTTCTCCTTTTTTTAAACTAGAGCTTGAAGCTGAAAAGTTAACTGTGTCCGCACTTAATCTTTTTTGAGCCAGCTCAAAACTTATTCTTGTACGGGTAGAATTTTCAAAAAAAAGATTTACTATTGTTTTTCCGTTTAATGAAGGGACTTTCTTAATTGGTCTATTGAGCACTTCTTTGAACTTGTAGGCAGTATCAATAATTAATTGAATATCCTCATCAGGGTAATCCTTGAGGCCTAATAAATGAATATGCTTCATTTGTTAGCTCGATGATTAAGAAGGCTGACGCTATCGGTTTTATCTATTTCTTTGAGCTCAACTTTCACATGCTCACCTTCATGCGTAGGTATATTTGCTCCTACAAAATCCGCTCTAATTGGCACCTCACGGTGGCCACGATCTACTAATACAGCTAGCTGTATTTTACTAGGCCGGCCAAAAGAATTTAATTCATCCATAGCTGCACGAATAGTTCTTCCGGTGTACAATACATCGTCAACTAGTATCAATACCTTATCATTAATATCATCATCAATGCTTGTCCCTTTAACTTGAGGAACGACTAACCTTTCCCTAAAATCATCTCGATGAAACGTAATATCAAGCGAACCAAGCGATACATCTTGGTTTGTTATTTTTTTTATTTTGGATTGTATTCTCTTTGCAAGAGGCTCACCTCGAGAGAGAATTCCAACGAGAAAAATATCTTCTACGTTAATATTTTTTTCAATAATCTCGTGTGAAATACGAATTATCTTGCGATCAATATCACTGTGACCAAGTATTAGTTTTTGTTTAGTCTTTAACATAAAAACGCTCGTTAAGGTATAATCGACTAAGACAATTTTTTAAGAATATAATACTCTTACATTCTCTCAGGAATAGCTTAAAGAGTCACAAAAATTAATACAAAAATCTTAATTAAAAAATGATTTATACAATAGCTGATAATATTTTCTTAGTAGTATGACGAAAAGTAGTATCTGAATTCATATCGACTATAAAATCTATTTTTTCTTTCCTGAACCATTTGATTTGCTTGACAGCGTACTGATAGGTTTTTGTATTGATTTCTAATTCGAGATTTTCAAGGCTAATGCGATTGTCTAGATATAAAACAATTTGGCGATATCCTATTGAATCAAGTGAATGAAAATCAAAATCTGGATATTTTTCAATTAAAGTTTTTACTTCATCAATCCACCCTTTTTTTATCAAATTTGAGGTTCTTTTCGAAATTCTTTCCTTGAGAATACTTCTATCCCAATTTAAGTAGATTGAAAAAAGGTTTAAATTATGGCGGGGTTTATTTTTTTGATTATTAAAATTTTCAGATGGCGCCTTACCGGTAATTTCATATATCTCTAATGCCCTAATCAGTCTTTTTCTATTATTAATATGAACGTGTTTAGAATATTTAGGATCAATTTTTTTAAGACTGTCCATCATTTTCTGAGCGTTGCCATTGTCATACATATCTTCCAGGTTTTTTCTAATATCTAACTCTGATTTACTTTGTTCAAAAATACCTCTATTTAGAGCCCTGTAATACAGACCTGCTCCTCCGCAGACTATTGGAATTTTTTCTCTAAATTTTATACTTTTAACGCAAGAACGTACAAGTTTTGCATATTGACCAGCACTTATTGGTTCATCAATAGGCTTTTCTCCGATAAGATGGTGAACTACCCCATCCATTTCCCTTATAGTGGGTTGTGCAGTTCCTATTGGGATTTGATCATATATTTGCCGGGAATCCAAACCAATAACTTCGCCGTCAATTTTTTTTGCTAAATATATCGCTAAATCTGTTTTTCCGCTTGCGGTTGGAGCTAAAATTGTTGGTATCAATTCAGTCAAAAATTTAATCTTTATTATTAAAAATTGATGTTGCGGTTTATTTCAGAATTTTGCTTTGATTTCATTTACGGGTATCTGAACAATTGAAGATTTACCAATAGGACAGATAAAAGGCTCTTTTGTGCCAAATAAACGGTTTACAATCTCAACCATTTCAACATCATTTAAATTATCTCCATGTTTAATGCAAGCATGCCTTGAATAACTGAGAGCTATGGCTTTTTCTTTTGATAGGTCATCCTTAATCAATGACATAAAATTTTTTAATATTTTGCCAATTATCTCGGCTTCATTCCCCCGCAACATATCCGTTGGAATGGACTCTAAAACCACGTAATTCGTTTCATTCTTTTTTAAATTAAATCCAATCCTATTCAAAAATGGAAGCGCATCCAGTAAATTGGAGTAATCATTGGGTAAAAACTTTAATTTGACTGGAAAAAGAAGGGTCTGAGATTGAGGGGAACTTGAAGATGTATTTAGTAAAAAATTTATAGCACCCTCGTACAGAATACGCTGATGTGCAAGCATTTGATCAATAATAACAATTCCTGAATCAACAGGTGAAACTATATAGGTATCATTTAATTGCCATATTTTATTTATATCGATGTTTTCAGAATAATTGTTTTTTTGTGAAGCCAATTTTGATACATACGATTTTGCTCTATCAACAGCATCTACGAATCTTTCACTCATAATGAATTGATTACCTTGTTAACTTGACTAATAGCTGTTTTATAGGATTTTTCAATTTCACTTTTTTTATTTTTAAGATCTTCACTTATTCTATTTCTCAATTTTTTATTTTCGATAGAAGGCATATTGATAAAAACATTCATTGATGCACCTTTAAATCCGGCATAAGCTGACTCAATCGCGACCCCAATATCGCTAATTGAATTAGGGTTTCCTTTAACACTTAAAGGAATACAAAGATTCATAGCCTCTGCACATAACGAAGCAACACGAAAAGGTACTTCAAAGGCTTGTTCATTGGCTTTTTTTAAGGAGGCCTTTTTAGCTCTAACCTCTTTATCGGTTTTTGCGGGCATCTTATTAGAATCCATTATCGCATTAAATGCATTAGTGTCCTCATCAATTAATACAATAAGCTTATCTTTGAGCGACTGCGCTTTTTTACCTAAATCATTCATTTCTTGCTTTAAATCAAAAAAATCTTTTTTGTAATACGTCAATGAAGCGACCATAGAGCAAAGAGATGCGGCATTTGAACCCAATAAAGCTGAAACAGATCCACCTCCAGGAGCAGGGGTCTTACTAGAAACTTCATCTAAAAAATCTCGAGTAGATAAATCAACTAATCTAGTTTTTTCTTCAGTAATCGCGTATTCGATAATTTTTTTATGTGGACTAAAAGAGTCCAAGTCGTTAAGACCCAAAGATTGAATGGCGCATTCAATAATCTCATTTTCAGGAATCCCTTCGGAGCTACTTTGTTTACGCAAATAGTGTTTTCCTGCTGAAATAACAGCATCTAATGGTACTAACCCAACAAGTTCACTACCAGTTACTCTCAAACCACGTTCTTCAGCAAGCATACAAACAGCATCAAAGACAGCATGAATAGAAGATGATTTGTAATCATTGAGATTTATAGAGACTTGAGCGCGTTTAAACTCTTCTAAATACCAACCAACAGCTTTAACATCCTTAAATATTCCTTGAGTCTTAACGGGAGTACCATCTTTGTTTCTAATAATTTCACCATCTAAAAGGTTTGATGATTTTGGGTTTGGAATCCGCTTACTCCTCCCTTTTTCTCTAATTTCAAATGCTATATCCGTTGCAAGACGCTGATCATTCGTGTTCAAGTTGATATTATAGGCAATTAAAAAGTTTCTCACCCCAATCGCCGTTGCACCAGATTTTGAATTAAAATCAGTTGGCCCAAAGTCCGGTTTCCAATCTTTACTTTTAAGTTTTTTAGAAAGACCCTCATATTCACCGTATCTAATATCTGCTAAATTAGTTCGTGATGAACTTGAGGCTGACTTTTCATATAGATACACTGGTATTGAAAGTTCATCGCCAACTTTTTTTGCTAGACGCCGCGAGAGGTCGATGCATTCATCATAAGTCACTCCTGAAATTGGTATTAAAGGACAAACGTCTGTAGCTCCCATTCTAGGGTGGGTTCCACTATGTTTAGACATATCAATTAAAACTGATGCCGTTTTAATTGCATTAAATGCTGCTTGCTCCACAGCTACAGGGCTTCCAACAAATGTTACTACAGTTCTATTTGTATTTTTACCTGGATCAACACCTAAAAGCGAAACTCCGTCGACTTTTTTAATTGAGTCAGTAATCGCAGAGATTACATTGCTATTTTTACCTTCACTAAAATTTGGAACACATTCAATAAGTTTCATTTCGCTACCTGTGAAATTTCTAATAAATAATTTATTAGAAAAAGAACAGCAATTAGTGTAAGAGCTGTACTTAGAATTGAACGCTTATATCTTCTAATTGGAATAATATTTTTAAATAATCTTCTCAATTACATACCTGCAAAAAGAAACATAAAAAAATTGACAAATGGTCGCATAAAAGCCCAAATAATCGAAACTCCGGTAAACATGCCAAAAAGTATAAGCCCCATTAAAATCTGAGGTCCATACATTTGCAATTGCATTACTAACTGAGGGTTCCTTCGTATCATAATTCCTGAAAAAATCTGCGACCCATCAAGAGGAGGTATTGGGATCATATTAAAAACAGCTAAAGAAATATTTATTTGTGTAAACAAAATTAGCATTGAAGTTAAGGGTCCAGCATACCCGGTTAATCTAATTAAAATACCCCCTACAAGAGCTAAAAGAAGATTTGATGCAGGTCCCGCAAATGCTATTTTCATCATATCTTTTCTTGGATTTGCTAAATAACGAGAATCAACTGGCACTGGTTTAGCCCATCCAAATCCGACAAACAGGATCATCATTGACCCAAAGGGGTCAAGGTGTGATAGTGGATTAAGTGTCAATCTGCCTTGGTTTTTTGCAGTAGGGTCGCCAAGTTTATAGGCAACCCACCCATGTGAGAACTCATGAAAAACTAAAGCAAATAACAAGACAGGGATAAGCAAAACTAAAACCTCAGGTGGTAGTCTAAATAACATTAGTCAAACCTCGGATGAAATGTTCTATGAACTTCTTTTAAATGCTCTTTATCAAGATGGGTATAAATCTGAGTGGTAGAAATATCAGCATGCCCAAGCATTTCTTGAACAGATCGTAAATCTGCTCCCCCTTCAAGCAAATGCGTTGCAAATGAATGCCTTAGAGTATGAGGGCTAATTTCTTTATTTATTTCTGCTGTATTGGCCCATTTTTTTAACAAGATCCATATCATCATCCTTGTCAATTTCTTACCATTCCTACTCAAAAATAGCTCTGGAGTATTGGGATTTTTTTCAGAAACAGAAGGCCTTTCCTTGTTTATATAATCCTTAAGGTTTTTTCTAGCCATCGGTCCAATAGGCACAAATCTTTGTTTACCGCCTTTGCCATCAACTCTAATCATTTCCGAATCCCACAAAATATTTGATAATTTAAAATTACATAATTCGGTAACACGTAAACCGCAAGAATACATCATTTCAAATATTGCTATATCGCGCATTGACATTGGCGCTTTTTTTGGAATAAAGTTCAAAATTCTATCTATCTCTTCTANAGTAAGAACGTTAGGAAGTTTTTTTGCAACTTTAGGGGTGTCAATGGATAAAACAGGGTTAAAATCCATCNTNCCTTCAGACAATAAAAATTTATGGTANGTTCTTATGCAAGAAATAGCCCGCTTAATAGAATTAGGTGACATATTTTCAGCGTTCAAAAATCTAACATATGCTCTTAGGTTTCTTTCTTTAACTAAAGAAATATCATCCAGCCTCTGTCTTTTAAGTACAAAAGAGTGATACTTTTCCAGATCTCTTTTATAAGAAAGGAGAGAATTCTTTGCTAACCCCTTTTCAATTTTTAAAACCTTGAGGAATTCTTCAATAAATTCACGCATAATTTTTTAGATATTGTGCTCAATATTTTCACATAAAATATGCTCAATCAATAAATGACATTCTTGAATACGCTGAGTATCATCAGAAGGGACTGAAATCATGACTTCCCCCATACCTTCCATTTTNCCGTGATTTTTTCCAGTTAATATTATGCTTTTAATTCTCGCAGACCGCGCGGCTAGTAAAGCGTTTACAACATTTTTTGAATTACCGCTCGTTGAAATAGCGATCAGCACATCACCAGGCACCCCTAATCCTTCAATTTGTCGAGAAAAAATTTCATCATAACTCGTATCATTTGACCAAGCAGTTATAAAGGATGTATCAGTTGTTAGAGCGATTGAAGCTATGGGCTTTCTAGAATGACTTCTTAATCCTCCCATTAATTCTGCAGCCATATGTTGTGCATCAGCTGCAGATCCGCCATTACCGCACCAGAGAATTTTATTACCATTCTTAATTGCGCTAAGCATTATTTCTGCCGCACTCTCTACTTCACTTAAACATGTTTCAAGCATGCGTAGTTTAATATTTGCACTGTCTTGAATTATTTGACGAAAGTCAAGCATCACTTAATAAAATCCTCATAGTCTAAATTTGACATTAAATTATTGTATTCATCAAGATTGTCTACCGCTGTCTTTATTATCCAACCAGATTCATACGGATCAGAATTAATTAGGTCAGGGCTTTCCTCTAGATCAGAATTAATTTCTATAATTTTGCCTGAAACAGGTGCAAANAGATCAGCAACTGTTTTTACAGCTTCAACAACACCAAATACATCATCCTGATTAATACTGCTTTCAAGGTCGGGGAGTTCAACAAACACAATGTCTCCTAATTGCCCCTGGGCGTGATCTGTAATTCCAATAGTTGCTATATTATTATCNATAGAGACCCACTCGTGCTCTTTAGTGTATCTTAATTCCTTTGGAGTGCTCA
The DNA here is from genome assembly GCA_002172545.1 of Fidelibacterota bacterium TMED108. Taxonomy (GTDB): domain Bacteria; phylum Fidelibacterota; class Marinisomatia; order Marinisomatales; family TCS55; genus TMED108. Next base: position 12,967 of record NHFJ01000022.1, read on the forward strand.
TTTATTCTTTACCCTCTTTGTATTTAAATGTTTTTAAAAAATTAGTATCAAAATTTCCAGACCTATATCTTTCGTCCTTCATAATNGCCTGATGAAATGGTATTGTAGTTTTAGGNCCCTCAATAATTGTTTCTTCTAACGCACGCTCCATACGGTTAATTGCGGATTTTCTATCAGGTGAATGAACGATCAATTTTCCCAGAAGCGAGTCATAATATGGGGGTATCTTGTAACCTGCGTAGGCATGCGAATCAATTCGAACTCCTTTGCCTCCTGGCATATGAAAGCTAGAGATTGGAATTGCTGANGGGGAGAAATTTTTATCAGGATCNTCNGCNTTTATTCTGCATTCGATTGAATGCCCTCTAAGTTTCATATTATATAAATAATCTGGAAATTTATCTCCTGCGTGAGTCCTGATTTGCCATTTAATTAAGTCTGCACCTGTTACCATTTCGGTTATTGGATGTTCAACTTGAATACGAGTATTCATTTCCATGAAATAAAAATCTTTATTTTTATCTAACAAAAATTCAACGGTTCCCACACCGATATAACCAACGGCTTTTGCACCGGCAATAGCTGCTTCACCCATTTTTTTTCTTAAATCCTCATCAACGGCTGGTGANGGTGATTCCTCTACTAATTTTTGNTATCTTCTTTGTATNGAGCATTCACGNTCACCCAANCTTACAATATTTCCAAATNCATCAGCTAAAATTTGAATTTCTATATGCCTGGGNTTTTCAACAAATTTCTCAATATACATATCGCCATTATTAAATGCATTACGTGCCTCTNAGCTNGCGGTTNTNAAGGCATTTTCGATTTCAGAGTCTTTATAAACTAGCCGCATTCCTCTACCNCCACCNCCCGCTGAAGCCTTAAGCATTACAGGATAACCAATGTCNTTTGCTACAAGCTTTGCTTCACTGGGNCTTGATAAAATACCCTCATTNCCAGGAATAACTGGAACGCCAGCAGATTTCATAGTTTTTTTAGCTTCAGATTTATCACCCATAGCGTTTATTATTTCAGGCTTTGGTCCAATAAAAGCAAAATTATTTTCACTGCAAATTTTAGAGAAATCTGCATTTTCAGCTAAAAAACCATATCCAGGATGAATGGCATCTGAATTTGTGATTTCGCCAGCAGAAATAATACTAGGTATACTTAAATAGGATTCACTACTCTGAGGCGGACCAATACAAACTGCTTCATCAGCAAATTTTGTATGAAGCGAACTTTTATCTGCTGTAGAATAAACGGCAACAGATTTAATTCCTAATTCATGACATGCACGTATAATACGCAGGGCGATCTCACCGCGATTGGCAATTAGTATTTTTTTATACATTTTAAGAGGATTTAATCTTAAATAAAGGCTGATTATATTCTACAGGATCACCATTTTTAATTAATACTTCTGAAATAATTCCGGTGCTCTCAGCTTCAATTTCATTCATTATTTTCATAGCTTCAATAATGCATAGCGTATCGCCTTTATTGACAATGTCTCCAGCTTTTACAAATAAATCTGCTTCCGGTGAAGGAGCGGCATAAAAAGTTCCAGGCATTGGAGATAGTATATTGCTGTGATCGGAATTGATAGAACTGGAAATAGATGTATCATCAGATGAGTCTAACTGATCAATTTGCGATACATCTTGGGAATTATTTTTTGATTTTTGATCAACAATATTAATTCCTGGAGATTTTACGACACGGTACTTTCTCCCCCAGAAATTAATGTCTATCTCATTAACATCGCTATTCTCTAATATATAAATAATTTCTTTTAACTTGTCTTGCCACATAATTTTCTCTAAATGTTGTTATGTATAATCCTAAGAAGATACGATTAAGTTTTCACACGTTCAATATATTCTCCGGAACGAGTATCAATTTTTAATTGATCATCTATATCGATAAAAAGTGGGACCTGAAGACTGTACCCTGTCTCAACAGTTGCAGGCTTGGTAGCTCCAGTAGCTGTATTTCCTTTAACGCCAGGCTCAGTATTAGTAACGGCAAGTTCTACGTGTGCTGGTAGCCTTACATCTAAAATATCTAATCCATCAAATAAGAGATCCACATTCATTCCGGGCTTTAAAAAATTCTTAGTATCATTTATATTTTCATTTAGAATGCTAAACTGCTCGTATGTTGCGTTATCCATAAAAATATAGGAATCAGAATCATTATAAAGAAACTGCATTTCTTTAGCTTCAATTTTAAGAAATTCAAGCTTTACACCAGCATTGAATGTTTCATCTATAATTTTTCCAGTTGAAATATCTTTCAACTTTGTTCGTACAAAAGCGGGACCTTTTCCAGGCTTAACATGCAAAAACTCTATCACTTTCATGCGTTTGTTTTTATGGAAAATTACTGATCCGTTTTTTATATCTGATGTATTAGCCATTCTTACTCCTTAAAAGATTAGAAATTTATAACTTAATTTTGTTTTTTTATAATTTTTTACTAAACATCTATAGCAAATACTTTTCTAGATGATTTTTTAACAAAATCTACTGAACTTTCATGGTCTTTGAGACATTGGTCAATGCCTCTATCGTCTTTAGCATACTTAACTAAATCAGCTGTGCGAAGAATAGATATCAATTTTATAGACAAGTTATTTTCAAAAGGAAATCTTTCGCTAAATTCAGCGATCTCTTCTGTTGTCATCTCAAGGGCTCTAATAAAAAAAGTATTCTCAACATACTCCCGCAAAATAAACGAGATACTAACAAAGAATTCTTTTTTTAGTTCATTATTTGAAATATTAGACAAATTTATTTTCTCTAGCTTTTCTAATGCTATTTCAAATGGTTTGCGGTAAATACTGCTCTTTTGTGTAGATGATTCATTTTTTATTCTTTTTCTCCACAGTGAAATGATCCAATATCCGATAATAATCAAAAGGATAATCTTTAAAATCAAAAATAAATTTTCATAGGATTGAATCTCTACAGGTCCCTTAATAGGGAGAATACCATCTGAACCTGCATTAAGATTTATGTTTTTTTCTTTAACAGAGATGACATCCATGAGTATAGAGTCCGTAACAATTGAATAGGTAACTATGCTGTCAGAATTCATAATATTTATACTAATCTCAGGTATAGCTATAGATCCAGTGTCCCAAAAAACTAGCTCGAGGATTGCTTCATAATTATTTTTTTTAGCATTAAACGAAGAACCTCTCAGTTGAAGATCTTCTTTGAAGATTAGAGATGGAAAATCAATCAAGTTTGTATCGGGATGGTTAATAGATATATTATAAAAAACAGGCTCACCGATTGTAGTTTGAAGGGTATCGATTTTANCAGATAANGTAACAGGTTCATCTGATTCTATCCCTATGCATGCAGTTAGGAATAACAGAAGAAATATCAACAGGGTGAGTTTTTTAGCTATGACCGTCTTTCTCTTTTTTTAAAAAATCTCATTAATGGTTCAACATAGTCTTGGCTAGTGCTTACGTTAACAACGTCAAATTTATTTTTTTTAGATTCATTATTAAAATTGTTCCATCTATCTATAATGGATTTTTCAGAAAATTCTCTTTCCTTTTTTGATGAAGTGTCGACCCAGCACTCTTCATTTGATTCAGGGTCAATAATCTTTAATAATCCTAAGTTTGGTATTTTTTGCTCAGCTGGATCAGAGATACGTATACCAATTAAATCATGCTTCTTATTTACAAGCTTCAAAGGTTTCCAATAATCATGATCTAAAAAATCGGAGATTAAAAATACTACAGATTTTCGAGTTGAAACATTCATTAAAAAATCCAAAGCAACTTTAATTGAGGTTTCTTTGTTAGTAGGTTTATGGAATAAAACCTCACGAATTAATCTTAATATGTGAGATTTGTTTTTTTTGGGGGGTATATATTTTTCAACTCGAGAGCTAAATAAAATTAAGCCTACCTTATCTTGATTTCTAATAGCTGAGAACCCTAAAACAGATGCTAATTCAGCAGAAATATCAGATTTAAGCTGATTAATAGTACCAAATCCACCTGAAGAGCTAATATCAACTAAAATATAAACTGTAAGCTCTCTTTCTTCTTCGAAAACTTTTATAAAAGGTGCATTATTTCGAGCTGTTACATTCCAATCNATCATTCTTATATCATCCCCAGGATAATATTCTCTTACTTCTGANAANGTCATNCCTTGCCCCTTAAAAGCAGAATGATATTCACCACNAAAAAGATCGTTAACCAACCCTTTTGTTCTTATTTCGATATGCTTAACCTTTTGAAGTATTCTTTTTGGAATCATTTAGTTTGCTTATTAAAAAGATTAGGGTATTTCAATAGAATCAAACATTCTTTGAATAATATCCTCAGATGAGATTTCTTCAGCTTCAGCCTCATAGCTTAAGATAATTCTGTGCCTCAAAACATCTTTTCCTATAAACCTAACATCCTCCGGAGTAATGTAACCTCTTCCTTCAAGAAAAGCACGAGCCTTTGAAGCAAGAATGAGGCTAATTGAGGCTCTAGGACTTGCACCATTTTCAATTAATTGAGATAAATCTCCCAGATTGTAATCTTCAGGATTTCTGGTAGAAAAAACAAGATTCAATATATATTCTTCAACTTTTTCATCCACATAAATGTCATTTATTGATTTTTGTGCTTTTGTTATAGCTGTAGCTTTAATTTTAGATTTTTTAAATTTAACCGGGTCAGTTCTGGCTGATGATCTTAAAATTTGGCGCTCTTCATCTTTGCTAGGATAGTCAACTTTTAACTTCATCATAAATCGATCTACTTGTGCCTCAGGCAGGGTATATGTACCTTCTTGCTCTATTGGATTTTGAGTAGCTAGAACTAAAAATGGGGCTCCGAGCTTAAAAGTAGATTCACCAATAGTGACTTGTCTTTCTTGCATAGCTTCCAACAATGCGCTCTGCACTTTTGAGGGGGCTCTATTTATTTCATCGGCTAAGATTATATTCGAAAAAATAGGTCCTTTTTTTGTCTCAAAACCGCTGGTTTTTTGATTAAAAATCAAAGTACCTATCAAATCCGCAGGAAGCATGTCAGGAGTAAATTGAATTCTTTGAAAACTTGTATTTATGGAATTTGCCAATGTACTTACAGTTAGCGTTTTTGCTAAACCAGGAACTCCTTCAAGTAATAAATGCCCGTTTGCTAGCATACCAATCAAAATCTTATCTATCAGTTCGCGTTGCCCTACAATGACTTCAGAAATAGATTCACGAAGAATGGGTATGAATTTTGAATCTTTTACAATTTTACTATTTATTTCAGATAAACTAAATTTTTCCATTTTTATAATTACTCTATTAGATGTTTTAATTCAGGGATTTCATTTATTCCCAAACCAAGATACTTTAATTCAAACTTAACAGACTCTACCATTTCATGTTCAGGATATAAATCTATAAAATTTTTATATATAATACTGGCTGAGTCATGATTCATTAATTCATTAGCGTGTATATATCCTTGCATAAAAACAGAGAAAGGAACTTTATTACTATTTGGGAAGGTTGTAGAAAATCTACTGTATTCTTTTATTGACCTTGTAAAATCTTGAAGGTCGCGATAGTATATCTCAGCTATGAGATATTGTGCATCTGGTGCTTTGTCATGACTAGAAAACTTGTTAGCTATTTTTTCAAACAATTTAATAGCTTCTTTTGGCTTACTCTCATTTCGCAATTTTTCAGCTTCAAAATAGAACTCATCTGCAGATTTAAAAAAATCGCATGAGATAAAAAAAGTAAATATTGTCAGTATATAAAAAGTTTTTTTCATAAAAAATAATTAATAAGTATTAAAATTTAAATAATCAACGCATTCTATCAAAATTAGATTATTAAAAAAGTTCATATGATTAAAAAGCGTAAAGAAATCCCAGTTGAATTTGATATATTTTTGGATCAACCGAATCACGGGCAAAATCTACCCTTAGGGGGCCAACAGGTAAATTCAGTGTTAGTGCAATACCATAATTCCAAACAAGACTTTCAATATTTATATTTTTTGCGTCTCCATAAATATTCCCTCCATCAAAGAACAGTACGCCTCCAATTTCCCATAAAAGCGGGAATCTGACCTCCATATTTGTTAAAGCCATCATTTCTTTTCCTGATGGAATATTTCTATCTTCATCTTCTTCATCAATCTCACCATCCCCATCATTATCAAAATTGTCGTTGTTATAGTTCAGAAGGCGTAACGGACGAATAGCTCTTAAGGTGTTACTCCCACCTAAATAAAATTTTTCAAAAAGAATAGTCTCGTATTGATCGTAGTCATTTGACCATCCTGAAATAAGGCCTCCATTTACCCTAGATGCAAAAGTAATATACTTAAAAATTGTAATATAATTACGAAGATCAATACTGTACTTAACATAGGATCTATTGCCCCCCAACGGTCCGCCATATGCATCAAAACGAAGAATGGCCATCGTTCCTTTTTTCGGGTCAATGGGGTTATCTCTGTTATCTTGATTTAAATGAAATTTAAATTTTCTTTGCTCTATATCCTGACTGAATGCAACAGATTCATCAAACCGCTCAAAGGTTAAGCCGAAATCAACAAACGAACGCTGTCGGTTCCACCTAAAAATATTTGAGTACTGAAGACCAAATCGCCTAACATACGGCCCATACTCATCCCCAAAATTTTTGAACTGCTGAAAAAAAAGCTTTATTTGAGTTGGGAATTTTATTGAAAAAGGTCGTTGATTAGAAATTTTAATATCAAATCCAAATCTAGGAAAAACAAACCCCTCTTCTGTTGGAATAACAACGCTTCCATCAGTTTCAAATCTATTCTTTGTTTTAAAAATCATTCGATCTGTCCAATTAATCGATCCACCAAGACCAACAAGTGATCGAACACCGGGAACATACTCAATTTCATCAAGACCAAACTCTAATGCAGTTTCACCAACATTCTTAAATTCTCTAAGCCTTACCTCAAGATTCACCAAAGAGTCTATTCCGGGAATTGCGTGAGCAACTATATTGGCAGAGGCAAAAAAACCAACCTGAAGAAGATTTCTTTTTGTTTTATCGATCTTTTTCTTGTTGAAAATTTTACCATTTTCAAATTCAATTTCTTTTCTAACAAATAAAGTGTCAATTCGCTCAGCTCCTGAAATCCAAAACTTATTAACATATACCTTCTTTCCCTCATCAACCTTTATAAGTATCTGTACTGAATCTTGAATAGATTGGTCTACGTCTACAGTTGAAAATATTTTCCCTTTTTCCTGTAATAAATCATCGATAATTGATAATTTTTTATTTATTGTTATTGGATTATAGGGTTGCCCCTTAAAAAGGCCAAGATTTGAGATTATCTTTTTGTTATCTAATGAATTTAAACCTTCAATTTTTACATCGCTTAAATGGTATTGCTTCCTTTCATTAATTAAAAAAAAGATATCAACTTTATTATTATTAACATCAAATGAATCTTTAACAGAGGCTTCTAAAAAACCTATAGAGTTATAATAATTTTTAATATTTATCGCATCAAGCTTCAGCAGTCTCCTGTCAAAATCTATTGAATTAAATTTCAAAATTGAAGGGGGTTTTAACTCAATTTGTTCTTCTAATTCAATAGAATCGATTTGCTTATTACCAATGAAAAAGACTTTATTGATTATTTTTCTATTGGCATTCTGAGAAATAGAGATTGATAATAGTAATAATATAGTTAAGCAATTTTTCTTATGCATAAATCTCAGTCTAATATACGCGACGAACGCGGAATTTCATTTGCACCTGACCTGTTTCNTCAACGTTCCCAATAACTGAGAAATTAGGATTTAATTTATATTCAACACCTACTTTGTTTTTATATGCTGCTTCTAATGAAAAAGATCTTTTGTAGCTCAAACTAAAACTCTGATTTAGCCTTGCATTAATACTGAACTCTTCACCGTCACTTGGATTTATAAGCTCTGAAGTTCCCGAAATTTGAACATCTTGAATTATTCCTGATGATTTTAAGCCTGTAGTTTTAATAAAGTTTTTTTCAAGCTGTCTTTCCAAATATGCGCCGAGTATTGTTTGNGCCTGAGTTCCNAGNCCTTCCGTTGAAAANCCTTCCTCAGATACTCTAGTNTTAAATGTTAATAATTGAAGAATATCGCTTTCCGAATACCCTTTATCGCTATCAAATCTCCATTCTGGGTTNTCAAATGGACCAAAAACTCCAAGCAATATTTCAGCATCTCCAATTTTTGTAGACGCTGATAATTCTAAAAAAGGATTAAAACCCTGACCGTCAAACACCATTGAGCCTTTTAAATTTTCAAAGACATCTCCAAGATAATAATATATTTGACCTTCAGTAAAATCAATTTCTCCAGAATAATTCCAAACATCGTCGTACAATTTTGACATACCTAGCTCACCAGATATCCTAGCATCGATTTGGGAGTTACGTATTGAAAAAGAATCTTCTATGGGGAATCTAATATTATAACTAGTTATAACTCGGCCCTGCTCATCACTATCAAGCGATGATTCGCTACCGATAAATTCTTTGTAAATAGCCCCATTTCTAGCACTAATTGTCCCAGAAACATCAATTGTGTCTTTCCCGCTAATNAAAACTTCAAGATCTGCATAGCTTTCAATATCCTGATTTAGGGAACGATAGAAGATATTTTTGCCTTTTNCATTAACACCATAGCGAGGTTCAAAAAATTTTGTAAAGTCAATATTTCCACTAATGCTTAAATTATTGTTTTCAACTTTTCTGCCATCAGAGTCACTTAACGAACCCGTAAATGACTCAATGTTCATCTTATTATTTATCAACTCTGCTTGTGCGTTTATTTTCTTAATTGGCTCATCCATCAAAACGCTATAAATACTTGCATTGGAAAGATTAATATTTCCATTTCGACTTAAACTTTTTCTTGGACCCTTAACGTTAAATTTTATGTTTATATCCCCTATAATTGAGTCAATTTCGGAAATGTATGTTGAAATAAATTCCGCTGAACGAAAAGTACCTTCAGTATAAAGTTCTATTTTTGCATTTGGTGATATTTTTCTAGATCTGGATATTAAGTCGATATCTACTGGAATATTTGCATTACCAACTATACGATTTTTATCAATTTTTGAAGAAAATTTTTCAAAGGCCAATCTTTTATTTTTATATAAACCAGTACCAACAACTGTGCCCAGAGGAAGACTGCCCCAGTAAGCATCAACTATTTGCCCATCAAGAAAGTACTCGGTTTTTAAAGTATTTCCGCTAATATCGAAAGATCCTGTGAACTTTCCCTTTATTCGAGACAAGTATTTATTTGAAATATCCGACATAAAGGATAAATCTATGTTTTTAAATTTAGAAATTAATTTAGCTGGTTGGGATCTTGTCCTGTCGAAAGGATACGGAATATTGCCAGAAATATGAAAACTAGACTTATCTTCATGCTCCAATGATAGAGTATCAATCAGTATTATCCCATTTTGATAAAATGCATCAACGCGTAAATTATTAAATTGTTGATCGACCAAATATCCTTCTTTAATGCTAAAATCAAACTTTATTCTGTTAACAGCTTTATCTTTGGGGAAATTAATTTCTCCAAAAAAACTTCCATCAATTCTTTCGCTTCCTTTTAATTTTAACAAAGAAAGCAGGTCAGATGTAACGTTTGAAAATTTAATTTGCCCTACGAACGGGTCTGTTTCAAAATATCCCTGAATAACTCCATCATCTACATGAAGCTCAAATGCTTCAATTGACAATTTTTCGTTATATAGATTCAAAATTAATCGAGATGGATTTATTAAAAAATGGTTTTGATATGCAAGTTGAAATTTATCTATGATTAAAAGCGAGTCAACAAAAAAACTTCCATTGAATTGCATATAATCTGAATTATTTCTTACCTCAAAAGATGTTATTGCAATCTCTTTATTGTTTAAAACAAATTGACCGTTTCCATTTTCGAGTGCATAATCATTCCATAATCCATTATTAAATTTTGTTTTTACAACTCCAGTTCTATGATTGCTTAAATCGTCAATCTTAGCATTCAACTCAAAATTAGATAAGGTTATATCGTTGTATTCGAAATCATTTATCACTAAGTCTGCATCAAGTGAGGTTTTATCAAAAGCACCATTGATTTTCATTGATCCCGTAGCTTTACCACCTTTAAGTGTGTCACTCCAAAAATAATTGATTAATGAACTAGATGCTTCAGTAAGGTCTACATTTAAATTAAGCAATTTATTGGCATAGTCAGCATATCCTTCAACAGCAACCAATGATTTTCCTATAGAAAGCGTAACAGGATTAAAAATAGTTAGCATAGAGTCGGAATAAGAAATACCACCAGAAAAGGATGATGGTTCATTATTAAATCTTATTGATTCACTCACATCGGCATTAAGATCAAGAGATGTAATAAACATTTCTTTAAAACTACCATCAAGCAATAAGTAGCCAGATATCCCTGTTTTTTGAGTATTTAATATCCATTCACTTAAATCCAGATTTTGCAACCTCGCTATACCATTAAACCTTCCAGCTTCTTCAATGAGTCCATTTAATGATAAGCTTGCTTCGTTTCCTTCAAGATCTAGCTTATTTAAGCGTACATAACCTGAATCACTTTTTAATTCAAAACTACCTTTCATACTTAAACCAAGATCGTTTTTAATTTTAAGATCGCCAATATAGTCTGAAAGATTTGAATTAAATGTGAAATTTGCAGATAACTTTGAAAGGTTGGGTTGNAATGGTANCTCAGAAAATATTNACTCAGGAATTTTATAATCATTTAATTCAATTTCNGCATTAATACTTGATGTATCAAAAAAACTATACTCTAGAAATCCTGATAAGTTGATATCATTAATGCTAGCATTATTTAAATCTATAAAGGCTTTATTTTTACTAAACAATCCTTTAAGACCACTTGTGTTAACTTTAAAGCTTGGCAGGGAAGATGTGAGATTAAATTCTTTTAAATTAATATTTATATTTTCATCAACATTTAAAATCTCACCATTAATTAAAAAACTTAATGAACGCAATGAATCTTCAAAAGGCACAATAAAACTTCCATCAAGATATAAATCTTTTATATTTACTGGGAAGTTGCTAGGGTCAAAAATAATCATATTTTCCCCGTCTCGATCATTTCGGATTTTTATAGATGGACTAATAACGGCATTTGAAACTCTAAGTTGATTAAGATTTATTTTTCCTAATAACAATGGTATGATTTTTATTCTTACGTCAATAGATGGAAAACTAATTAATGATCCATCAGATTTAGTCAATAGAATGCTATTTGAAGAAATTTTGGTAAATAAATGTCCAGAAAAAACACTGTTTTCAAGTTTCCATCCTGCATCATTTAGCTGGCTATTCAAATAAGTTTCAATTCGATCCTGCCAAATGCTTGGTCTGAATAAATAAACCAATAATAAGAAAGATAATGCAGTAGAAAATATTAGTAATTTTTTGTGATTTTTTTTCATATTTAAATTGAAGCTGTACACTTAGTATGAAATTACACCTCTTCAGTTCCATAAACAAAAAAAGCACACTAAAAAGTGTGCTTTTTTTAATAGATGTTAATGGTTAATTAATCAACCACTTCAAAATCAGCATCTTCAATTTCAGCATCGTCTTTTTTCTTCTTTTTCTTTTGGCTTGATGCATCTGCTGAGGGATCTTGATCCGGATTATCCTCTTTAGCTGAATCATACATTTTTGATGCTACCTGGTTCCAAGCATTGTTTAATTCGTCAAGAGACGATTTTAGACTTTCAATACTATCACCATCTTTAGCTGTTTTTAGTTTTTGCACACTTTCTTCAAGCGACTTTTTTTCGGAGTCATCTAATTTTTCTTTATACTCATCTAGGTTATTTTCAGTTTGATAAATTAATTGTTCTGCTTCATTTTGCATATCAATCAACTCTCTTTTACCCTTATCTTCTGATTCATATTTTTTAGCATCATTCACCATTTTTTCAACTTCTGTATCAGAAAGTCCACTTGAAGCTTCTATGCGAATACTCTGCTCTTTGCCAGTAGCCTTATCTTTTGCTCCAACATTAAGGATACCATTTGCATCTATATCAAAAGTAACCTCAACTTGAGGAACTCCTCTAGGAGCGGATGGAATACCATCTAAATGAAACCTTCCAATAGTTTTATTGTCCACAGCCATTTCACGCTCTCCTTGAAGAACATGAATTTCAACTGTTGTTTGATTGTCAGCTGCGGTAGAAAATACCTGAGATTTTTTTGTTGGTATAGTGGTATTTCTTTCAATTAATTTTGTCGATACACTGCCAAGTGTCTCTATACCAAGAGAAAGGGGTGTTACGTCCAATAGTAAAATATCGTCAACATCACCAGCAAGCACCCCACCTTGAATAGCTGCACCTAAGGCTACTACCTCATCAGGGTTAACGCTCTGATTAAGCTCTTTTCCAAATATTTCTTTTACTTTTTCTTGAATTTTTGGTATTCGAGTAGAACCACCAACTAGAATTACTTCGTTAATATCTGAGGTTGATAGGCCCGCGTCCTTTAAAGCTTTCATACAGGGCTCTGTAGTTCTTTCAACTAATTCAGAAACAAGTTCCTCAAATTTAGCTCTTGTCAATGTTAAATTTAAGTGTTTTGGTCCAGATGAATCAGCGGTGATAAATGGTAAATTAATCTCAGTCTGTTTCGAACTTGAAAGCTCTTTTTTAGCTGCCTCAGCTGATTCTCTTAATCTTTGAAGCGCCATAGGGTCCTTGGTTAAATCTATACCTTCGGATGAATTAAATTCTTTAGCAATCCAACTGATAACTTTTTGATCAAAATCGTCACCGCCAAGACGTGTGTCGCCATTAGTTGATTTTACTTCAAATACACCATCACCAAGCTCTAAAATAGATATATCAAATGTTCCACCACCAAGATCAAAAACTGCTATTGTTTCCTCTTTCTTTTTATCAAGGCCATAGGCTAAAGAAGCTGCAGTAGGTTCATTAATAATCCTTCTGACATTTAAACCTGCAATTTTACCAGCATCTTTAGTTGCTTGACGCTGAGAATCGTTGAAATAGGCAGGTACAGTAATAACAGCGTCTGTTACGGTAGAACCTAAGTGCTCTTCAGCTGTTTGTTTCAATTTTTGAAGTACCATGGCACTAATTTCAGGAGGGGAGTATGTTTTATCAGAAATTTTTACTGCAACCGAATCGGATTTACCTTTGACAATTTCATAAGGGACATCTTTTGACTCAGCGTTCATCTCTTTAAACATTCTACCCATAAATCTTTTTATTGAAAATATAGTGTTTTGAGGATTTGTAACCGCTTGCCTTTTAGCTGGCTGACCAACTAATCTTTCTTCGTCTTTAGCAAAAGCGACTATTGAGGGCGTGGTTCTTCCACCTTCTGAACTGCTAATTACGGATGGCTCACCGCCCTCCAAAACTGCCACACAGGAATTTGTTGTTCCTAAATCAATACCAATAATTTTTCCCATACTTGTATTACTCCAATTGTAAATTAATTTTTAAAATAATAGTGCAAGATATGTGCCAAGATTATCTTTATAGCATAATGGCATATATAGATAAATCTATATGCTATTATGTCAGTATATATAAAACTAACGAGATTTTGATGTGGTTCTTTTTCTAGATCGGGGCATAATAGGTAAAAACTCAAATTTACCGGCCTTTAAATCGATTTTGATTTTATCAGCATCTTTAAATTTATTTTGCAATAATAGTTCAGAGAGAGGGTCTTCAATAGATTTTTGAATTTCCCTTCTAAGATTACGTGCTCCATATTCTAAGCTAAAGCCTTGATCTACCAAATAGGATTTTGCTTTTTTTGTTATTGAAACTTTGAAACCGATTTTTTTTAAATTTTTATATAAATCCGACATTTGCAAATCAATTATTTTAATTACATCTTCTTTTAAAAGCGTATTATAAATGACTGTCTCGTCAAGCCTATTAATAAATTCAGGGCTAAAAACACTTTTAACTTTATCTAGAATTTTATTTTTTATCTTATCGCTCTCTAATTCTTTAGTTAAATCACTAAACCCAAAAGTAGAGGAATTTTGAATTTCTTTTGTTCCTATGTTTGAAGTGAGAATAATTATAGTATTTTGAAAGTCAATTTTTCTTCCATAGTTATCTGTAATGAAACCTTCGTCAAATAACTGCAAAAGTAGATTAAAAATGTCTGGATGTGCCTTCTCTATTTCATCGAATAATACAACTGAATAAGGATTTCTTCGGACTCTTTCTGTTAATTCGCCACCTTCTTCATATCCAACATAACCTGGAGGAGCTCCAATAAGTCTAGACATCGCAAAACGCTCTCCATACTCACTCATGTCTAACCTTACTAAAGATTCCTCTTTGCTAAAAAGGTAACTAGCTAGCTCTTTAACAGTTTCTGTTTTTCCAACACCTGTAGGTCCAAGAAATAAGTAGACCCCTATAGGCCTTCCCTGTCTTTTAAGGCCAGCTCGGGACCTCTGAATTGCTTTACTTAGTGTTTTTATAGCATGACTTTGACCGATAATTTTTTGGGAAAGCTCTTTATCCATTTTTAAGAGCTTCTTGCCTTCTGATTCAGCAACTCTTTGAACTGGGATTCTTGTCATTGTTGAGACAACATCTGCTATATTGTCCTCTGATATAACTGTCGGATTCAATTTCTCACTGGATTTCCATTTCTTTTGCAAAGCGCTGAGCTTATTCATCAAATTTTGCTCTTTATCTCTTAGGCTTGCAGCATCTTCAAATTTTTGCTCAATGACCACAGTGTTCTTTTTATTTCTTATACTGTCAATCTCAATTTCTAAGTCAATTATTTTTTGAGGGACCTTAATGTTTAAAATGTGCGCTCTTGAACCTGCCTCATCTAAGACGTCAATAGCTTTGTCAGGTAAAAACTTATCAGTTATATATCTATCAGAAAAATATACACATGCTCGAATAGCTTCATCAGAATATGATACATTGTGATGTTTCTCATAGCTTGGCAGTAACCCCTTGAGTATTTCAATTGACTCCTCGGTTGAGGGGGGCGAAATATTAATTTTTTGGAACCTTCTTTCTAGGGCACCATCTTTTTCAATATGCTTTCTGTATTCATCTAAAGT
This sequence comes from Fidelibacterota bacterium TMED108, assembly GCA_002172545.1. Lineage (GTDB taxonomy): Bacteria > Fidelibacterota > Marinisomatia > Marinisomatales > TCS55 > TMED108. The sequence continues at coordinate 28,146 of NHFJ01000022.1, forward strand.
TGTCGCACCAATGCAATGAATATCACCCCTCGCTAGAGCTGGTTTAAACATATTTGAAGCGTCAAGCGATCCTGATGCCCCTCCTGCACCTACTATTGTATGAAGCTCATCAATAAATAAGATTAAATTATCAGTTTTTTCTAGCTCGACCATTATAGTCTTCATCCTCTCTTCAAATTGACCTCTATATTTAGTACCAGCAACTAAACCTGCCAGATCAAGGGAAAGAATTCTTTTGTTGTGAAGAGTTCTAGGAACATTTTTATCAATTATTTTTTGACCTAACCCTTCAATAATTGCAGTTTTTCCAACACCAGGCTCTCCAATTAGAACTGGATTATTCTTTTTTCTTCTGGACAAAATTTGAGCAACTCTTTGAATCTCATCTTCTCTGCCGATAACAGGGTCAAGATTACCGGCGCGAGCCAATTCTGTTATATCTCTAGAAAAATGGTCAAGCGCAGGAGTCTTTGACTTGGAAGGTTTTGATTTTTTTATCTCTCTGGTTTCATTATAACCTTCTCCTGGCTCATTATTAATTAAATCCAGTACGCTCTCATAGTCTAAATTATGTGAGTTTAAAACTTCGCGAGCAATACCTTCGTTTTCTTTTAGAATGGCTAAAAGAAGATGTTCATCATCAGCAACTGAAGAGCCAAGAGCTGCCGCTTCATTAAACGCATTCCTAAGTATTCTTTCAGCTCTGCGAGTTAAAGGTAAATGACCTAGTGTCATTGTATTACCTAAAGTTTTAATCATATCCTCAATCATTGATTGAACATCAGAAATATCGCAATCGTATATATCGAATATCTTTGCGCTTAAACCAGATTTTTCTCTTAGAAGACCTAAAAGTAAATGCTCAGAACCTACATAGCTATGACCAAGCCTTATTGCTTCTTCTTTGGCATTCTTAATTATATGCTGAACTCTTTGAGAAAAATTTTCTTTCATAATAAGCTAAATTTAAGCAGCGTATTCACAACTTCAAATAATATCTGATAAAGATAAAGATCCTTTATTAAGAATAAAGTTTTTATTACCAATTGATGCAATTTTTTTATCGTGGGTTGCAATTACAATAGATTGTTCAAATTCTCTGTTTATTTTTTGAAATAAATTAATCAGTATATCTGCATTAGCTTCATCGAGATTTCCGCTTGGCTCATCAGCTAATATTATTGCAGGCTTATTAATCAATGCTCTTGCAACCGCAACTCTAGACCTTTCTCCTCCAGAAAGCTCTGAAGGATAGTGCTTCATTCTTTTAGAAAGACCCATAAATTGCAATAATTCTTTGGCATAAGATTTATTTGGTTGATTTTGATAAATTTGTTGGGGAATCAACACATTTTCTAAAGCATTAAATTCTGGAATTAGATGATGAAATTGAAAAACAAAGCCTAAGCATTTATTTCTAATTTTTGATAAAGAGTCATTATTTTGTTTAAACACTTCTTTACCATCTAAAGTCAAAATTCCTTCATCATAAGACTCAAGGGTTCCTAGAACATTTAAAAGGGTAGATTTTCCAGACCCACTTGGACCCATTATGGTTATGAGGTCGCTTTTTTCAACTTTCAATGAAAGGTTGCTAAAAACCTTAAGTTTGCCATTATGGTTTAAAAAAGATTTTGATATTTTTTTTGCTTCTAAAATCATTTTTCAAAAACTAGTGAATTCTTAACAGAAGACAAATTAGTACGCTTAGCTGCAATCATTGATGAAAAAAGAACCATTGTGAGAGATATTAATAATATTAAAAAAAAATCAGAAATATAAATTATCATGGGTAAGTAAGAGGTAAAATAAATATCACCAGGTAGTTTTATAATTCCAAAAATATTTTGTGCGATTACAATCAAGAGGCCAATTAATAGGCCAATAAAAATGCCAATTATTCCAGTAAAAAATCCTTGCTTAATAACAATGTTTCTAATTGTATTTTTCGTCGCACCNAACGCAGATAAGATACCATATTGTTTTATTTTTTGNATAGTAATNAGCATCAATGTCGTTGAAAGATTAAAGCATCCCACTAAGANAATAAGACTTAAAACAATTAAAGACCCAATCCGCTCAAGCTTCATTGCACTGAAAAGATTACTATGAATATCTTTCCAAGTTTCAAGCCTAATTCCTGGGAATATATTAGAAATATCCTCTTTTGCTTGGTTCAGTCCGTATTCCTCTTTAATTCTAATATCAATTCCATCGTATTTATCTTTTCTAAGAAATAGAGCCTCACCGGCATCTTCTTCAATAAAAGCTATTTTATCATTAAGATCTAAAACCTGGATATTGAAAATACCTGCAACAACCGCTCTAATTTGCCTTGGAAACCCTAAAGTCGAATTTTGGTCTAATGGGCTCATAATTTTAATCTGATCCCCAACTCTCAAATTCATTCTACTGGCAGTAGTTTTCCCTAAAACTATTTTTGGCTGATCATAATTATCAATAACGTCAATATTTATATCATAAAATTTTTCTATTTTACTTAAATCTATTGATTTAAATGTTATCATTCTAGTCGAATTGTCATTTGCAATCATAAGTCCAACTCTATCCATATAGGGCATAATTTCATCTACACTTTTAATTTGTTTTAATTTTTTTAAATTNTCATCATAATTAAAATTTCCTGTGAGTTTAATATCTCCTTCAAAGCCAATTATTTTTTCTACTATTCTACTTTCAAACCCATTTAACACCGAAACTGACAAAACCATAGCCATTGAACCCACAGCAATTCCAATTATCGCAATAAGACCTGTGATTCTAGTAGGACCAGCTTCTTTTTTGGTAAACATAAAATTTTTAGCAATTTTACTAGAAAAGTTCATTCGTACTTCAATGCTTGTGATGGTAAGATTTTTGTTGAACGCATCGCTGGCCAAATAGATACAAGTGAAGAAACAATCAATGTTATAATTGATATTACCAAAACTTGAAAATAATTAATATCAATTGGAATAAAATTCATAAAGTAAATATCCTCAGGAACTTCAATAATTTTAAAATTATTTTGTAAAATTGCTAAAGTGATAGCAATAAATGAACCAAAAGCCGTACCTAAAAAACCAATTATTAAGCCTTTAATAAAAAAGATGTCTCTGATTTTTGACAAAGGCATTCCGATNGCTGATAACAATCCAATTTGTTTGGTTTTATCTATAACAATCATTGATAGCGATGAAATAATATTTATTATAGCAACTATGGCAATGAGGCTAAAAATAAACAGTATTGGCCAACGCTGAACATTTAACCATTTGTAGAGTGCCCTATTTTTTTCTTTCCATGTTATTGACATCAACGGATATGAAATATTAGAATTTATTGCTTTATTTAGATCAGTAATTTTATTTATATCTTTAATTCGTAAAACATAGCCTGAAATTTTTTCATCCAAATTAAATAATATATTCGAATTGCTAATGTCAATGAATACAGAAGATTTATCGTATTCTGTCATGCCTGAATGAAAAATGCCTTCAACCTTAAATTGCATAAAGTTTTTATTAGTTAAATATAGCGATGATAAGTCAAAAACTGTGATTTTATCATTTAATCTAATTTTATATACATCAGCTAAACGCTTTCCAATTATTATCCCTTTTGATGAAATATGAGATGATCCCTCAACAATCATCTCTTTAATAAAATTAAGATCATCTAAATGAATACCTTCAACAATTACTCCTTCTGCAAGCTGGCCTTTTCTAAGTAAACCAGAGTTCTGAGTAAATGAACCTATGGATACGCCTTGCAAATTATCTGATAATTTATTTTCAACATCATATTTGATAGAATTAAAAGGTTCGCTTAAGAAATGTTTAATGCGTATATGGCCATCAACTTTCGTTATTTTTTCGGAAATAACCCTTTCAAAGCCATTTAGGATTGATAATGTAATTAAAAGGGATGAAATTCCAATTGATAGACCAAATACAGATAAGATGGTTGCAGTTTTAACAAAACCACTTTTGTGATCAGATTTAATATGTTTTAAAGCAAATAAAAGACTTATTTTCAATTTTTATTTAAACTATTCATTTTTCATTGCTGGGAATAAAATTACATCTTTTATAAATCTATTTTCAGTCAAAAGCATTACAAGTCTATCAATACCTATACCTACGCCTCCAGTTGGTGGCATACCGCACTCCATCGCTTGTAGAAAATTTTCATCTACTGGATGGGCCTCATCGTCGCCCTGCATAGCAAGTTTTTGTTGNGACTCAAATCTTTCNCGCTGATCAATTGGATCATTTAGCTCAGTAAAAGCGTTAGCAAACTCTGCTCCACCGATGAAAAGCTCAAATCTTTCAACTAAATTTGGATTTCCATTTCTATGCTTTTTCGCCAGGGGCGAAATCACAGTTGGATAATCAATTATAAAAGTTGGTTGAATTAATTTTGGCTCAACATAATCACTCATTAGCTTGTCAAGTAATTGACTATATGTTTTTTCAGTTTCAATATTAAGCCCTTTGGTCAAACATAGTTTTTTCAATTCATCAAAGTTTAAATTAGATATATCTTGACCGATATTTTCATTTATAATCTCAAAAAATGGAATCCTTTTAAAGTCTTTCGATAGATCAATATCTTCATTATTCCAATTTAAATTCTCAGCACCTATATCTTTTGCTGCAGCTCGAATCATTTTTTCCACTAAATTCATATTATCTTCATAATCAGCATAGGCCCAATAAAACTCAAGCATTGTAAACTCTGGATTATGATTTCGATCCATTCCCTCATTTCTAAAGTCTTTCGCAATTTCATAAACTCGATCAATTCCACCAATTATTAGTCGTTTAAGATATAATTCATCAGCTATCCTAAGATAAAACTTTTGATTTAAGGCATTGTGATGAGTGGTGAACGGNCTAGCATTAGCTCCTCCATAAATTGGTTGAAGAACCGGAGTTTCTACCTCTAAAAAACCCAATTCATCTAAAAANGCTCTAATACTTTTAATAATTTGAGATCTTTTAACAAAAGTTTTTCTAACTTCAGGATTAACAATCAAGTCTAGATGTCTATTTCTATACCTTTGTTCTTTTCCGCTAAATGCATCANAAACNTCATCTTCTTTTTCTTTAACTATTGGNAGGGGTCTTATGGATTTGCAAAGAACTGAAAGCTTTGATGCTTTTACTGAAACTTCGCCAACTTTGGTTTTAAAAACAATACCATCTACTCCTACAAAATCACCAATATCCATTAATTGAAATATTTCGTATGCAGAATCACCAACTTCATCTTTTTTAATAAAAATCTGTAGCTTTCCCAAGCTATCTTGAATATTGAAGAATGAAGCCTTTCCCATCCTGCGAATAGAAATAATTCTTCCTGATACACAAACAGAATTCTTTTCTAAAGATTCATAATTTGAAACTATCTCACTACTATGATGTGTTGGATTAAATGATGGAGGGTAAGGATTTATTCCCTTTGAAATTAATTTTTCTAACTTTTCCTTACGAAATTCAATTATTTGATTTAAACTTTTTCCTTCATCTGACATTTAGTGTCTCTCTAATTGATTATTAATTTACTTCAATATTATGAATTAAAAATGATCGCATGAAACCATCAATTTTTCCATCCATTACAGCATCAATATTTCCAGTTTCCTTATTAGTCCTATGGTCTTTNACCATGTTATATGGATGAAAAACATAAGATCTAATCTGACTTCCCCATGCTATATCCATTTTTTTATTTTCTAAATTCTTAATAGCTTCTTTTTCTTTATCAATCTCAAGCTGATAAAGCCTAGCTTTTAAAACTTTTAACGCAGAAGCTTTGTTTTTGTGCTGACTTCTTTGATTTTGACATTGAACTACAACTCCAGATGGTATATGTGTAATTCTTATTGCAGAGTCAGTTTTATTTACATGCTGACCTCCAGCTCCACTAGCTCGATATGTATCTATTCTAAGATCATTATTATCAATGTCTATTTCGATTTCATCATCAGATGACGGATATACGAAAACAGAAGCAAAAGAAGTATGTCTTCTGCTGTTTGAGTCAAATGGTGATATTCTTACTAATCTATGAACGCCTACTTCAGCCTTTAAGAGACCATAAGCGTAATCTCCTTCAATCTCAATAGTGATATCTTTAATTCCAGCTTCATCGCCAGGCTGGAAATCTATGATATTTTTCTTAAAACTTTTATTTTCAAACCAACGGGAATACATTCTATATAACATCTCAGCCCAATCTTGACTTTCCGTTCCGCCAGCACCTGGATGAATAGTCATAATGGCATTTTTAAAATCTTGAGGTTCTCCTAAAATAGTTTTGAGCTCTAAATCTTCAACTTGNTCTACAAATTTTACTAACTCAGAGTATATTTCATCANATTCTATATCTCCAGATTCATAAAAATCAACCAATATATTGAAATCATTCAAGCTTGAATCGATCTTACTCCACATATTTATTTCTTTTTCTAAAAGTGAGATTTTTTTTAATTGAGCAGACGCAGCTTTATTGTTGTTCCAGAAATTCTCATCAGTAGTTAGCTGACGCATATTAATGAGTTTTTCTTCTTTGGTTTGCAGGTCAAAGATGCCTCCGAAGCTCAGAATATTTTTTTTTATTCTTAGAAAAAATCTCTTTTATATCATTGATATCCATAAAATAATATTTAAATCCTAGTCTTCAGAAGAAATAATCATTTTATCATTTAAATACTTTTCTAAAATTGACTCNTTGAGATTTCTTTTAACAAATTTACCATTCTCAGCTACTGAAATTTTGGAATTCTCTTCTGAAACTATTACTACTATTGCATCTGTTTCTTCAGTAATTCCTATTGCAGCTCTGTGCCTTGTTCCCATTTCTGAATTAAGCATCTTATTTTCAGTTAATGGCAATATGCAAGCAGCAGAGTCAATTAAATCATTCTGAATAATAACTGCTCCATCATGAAGTGGTGAAGATGGACTAAAAATAGAAAGTAAGAGTGATGGGGTTACCTCTCCTCTAATTTGCATTCCTTGCTCTTTGTATGACCTAAGCCCAGTTTCGCGCTGAATGACAATTAGAGCGCCCCAACCCTTTTCTTTCAATTGGGAAGTTGCTTCTACAATAGATGTTATCGTTTTGGGCGTACCAGCTCTAAAAATTTGCTGAAAAAAATGTGTTTGACCTACATATATAAGCAACCTTCTCAATTCTGGTTGAAATAAAATAACAAAAGCAACAACAAGAACAGTTTGAAATTGATTNACTAGCCAAGATGAAGCGCTAAACCCAAATGCATTAAAAATGAATGAACCAATCATTAAGATTATTAACCCAACTAACATTTGCCCGGCTCGAGTTCCTCTAAAATAGGTATAGACTTTATAAAATAACCAGCTTACTAAAGCAAGGTCTATAANATCTATTAGAGTTACCCTTAAAAAGCCTATCTCAAATAGAACCATTTATGAATTCTCAATAATTTTTTTAACAATCATTAAACTTTTTTTTGTTTCTTTAACATCATGAACTCTTAAAATTTTTGCACCATTATTGTAGCAAAATGCAGCTGACGTAATGCTTCCTTCAAGTCTCCTTTCTGCGGGCTCATTAAGAGTCAACCCAATAAAAGATTTTCTTGATGGACCAACCAAGACAGGATAACCCAGCTTGCTAACCTGCTTCAATTTAGCAATGATTTTATAATTATCATCCAATGTCTTTCCAAAGCCAATACCGGGATCAATAATTATATTTTTTTTTGAAACACCTTCTCTTATTGCAAAATTAGCCTGATTGGATAAAAAATTACANATATCAGCAACAACATTATCGTAGGTTGGATTTTGTTGCATATTTTTAGGAGTTCCTTTCATGTGCATAATTATCACAGGTGCGTTATAACTTGATATTACATTTACCATATCATTATCGTGAGATAATCCAGAAATATCGTTTATCAAATGAGCTCCATTATCTAAAGCGTAGGCTGCAGTTGAGGATTTATANGTGTCAACAGATATTAGGCNATCAGTATTTTTAACTAACTCATTCAATAAAGGAGCTATTCTCTTAATTTCTTCTGCTNCTAGAACTGGGTCTGCACCTGGTCGGGACGATTCACCTCCAATATCAATTATATCTGCACCTTGATCTAACAAATCATAAGCAAAATCTATTGCTTTAGTAGGTGTGTTAAATTTTCCACCATCACTGAACGAGTCAGGTGTAGTATTGACTATTCCCATAATTAAGCAGTCGGTTGGTTTTTTCAGCCAGTTTTTAAAAATTTCTTCATTCATTTTTATTCTATACAAAAAACGCCTTTTTCAAGGCGTTTTTTGTATTCATGTATTATTTGTTAAGAAATTAACTTTTCTTCTTTGCCCTCGAAGGTGTTTTTCTTTTAGTCGTACCATTTTTTGAAGGTATCAATTTTTTACCATTTACAATAGCAAGGACATCATCCCCGTCAATAGTTTCCTTCTCTAGTAACGCATCGGCAATACTATGTAACATTGAAATATTTTTCTTTAAAATTCGCTCAGCCGTGACTTGAGCCTTACGAACTATTTTCACTACTTCTTCATCGATTACCTTAGCCATATCTTCTGAATAATCCCTCTGACTTTGGATTTCTCTTCCAAGAAAAACTTCTTCATTCTTTTTACCAAATGTCATGGGCCCTACAACGTCGCTCATACCCCATTCACATACCATTTTTCTCGCTATTCCAGTAGCTTGCTCAATATCATTACCTGCCCCAGTAGTCATTTCTTTAAATATTAACTCCTCAGCAGCTCTACCTCCCATTAAAATAGCCAATCTTCCATTAATATATTCTCTAGAATAGCCATGTTTTTCATCAATCGGTAGCTGCATAGTAACACCTAGCGCACGACCTCTTGGTATTATTGTAACTTTGTGAACTGGGTCTGCACCTTTTGTTTTAGCTGCTACAAGAGTATGTCCTCCTTCATGGTATGCTGTAATCCTCTTTTCCTCTTCAGATAAAACAACGCTCGTTCTTTGAACTCCCATCATTACTTTATCTTTAGCTTCTTCAAAGTCAGACATATCAACAGATTTTTTCTTTTTTCTTGCGGCTAAAAGCGCAGCTTCATTTACAATATTTTCTAGATCTGCTCCAACCATACCAGGAGTACCTTGAGCAATGGCTTTTAAATCTACTTTTTTCTTATTCATAACAATTTTTTTAGTATGAACTTTTAAAATACCTAGCCTTCCATTCAGATCAGGTGCATCTACAACAATTTGTCTATCAAACCTACCTGGCCTAAGCAAAGCTGCATCTAAAACATCGGGTCGATTAGTTGCTGCCATTAAAATTATATTTTCATTTTGCTCAAAACCATCCATCTCAACAAGAAGGGCGTTTAGAGTTTGCTCTCTTTCGTCATGACCTCCTCCTAGTCCAGCGCCTCGCTGTCTGCCTACAGCATCTAATTCATCTATGAAAATAATACAAGGTTGATTTTGCTTACCTTGCTCAAAAAGATCCCTGACGCGTGAGGCTCCAACCCCCACAAACATTTCTACAAAATCAGCTCCACTTAAACTAAAAAAAGCAACATTGGCTTCGCCTGCAACTGCTCTTGCTAATAAAGTTTTACCGGTTCCAGGAGGGCCTACAAGCAACACTCCTCTAGGAATTTTAGCGCCAAGCTTTTGATAACTTTTTGGTTTTTTTAAAAATTCAACAACTTCATTTAACTCTTCTTTTGCTTCGACACAACCAGCTACATCATCAAATGTAACTTTTGGCATATCAGATGTCCAAATTTTTGCCTTACTCTTGCCAAAATTAAAGATGGAATTCATTCCTCCACCACCACCTTGCATTCTTCGCATTAAAAATATCCAAAAACCAAGTATCAATATCCAGGGTAAAAGATTTAAAAAATAACCCGTCCAATCTACAGTTTGCTGTTTAAAGCTATAGTCAACTCCATTTTTATCCCATTCATTCATAACGTCTCTATCAATAAAAGGTAGTTTTAATCGAAATCTTTTTACATCAATGGATGATCCGCGCTTGCCTACTATATTTTGCTCTTGAGCTAACTCGCCATGAAAAACTTCATCAACTATTTGAGCTTTGGTGATTAACCCTTTACTGAGGAAAGATCGGTATTGAGAATACTGAACTTCAATCTCTTCTCCGTTAGAATTAGTAAAAAAATTTGAAAGGAAAACAGCTGAAACTAAAATTAGTATCCATATAAAACTAGTTTTGCTTGCTTTTCCAACTTGAAAACTATCAGAATTTTTGTTACTAGACTTTGAAGTCTTATTCTGTGAATTTTGTTTTTCTTTATTTGTTTTTTTTGAATTAGAGTTCATTTTTTAAATAACATCCCCAAGCTTATATATAGCATTTAAGTTCCTTAATTCTTGATTATAATCCAAACCATATCCAACAACGAATTCTGGAGATATTTCAAACCCTACCCAATCAATATCAAAAGGAAGGTTTAAGGATTGAGGTTTCATTAAGAGTGAAGTAATCTTTATTGATTTTGGATTTTTCATTTTTATATGTTCTTTTAAAAAACTTATTGTATTTCCAGTATCTATTATATCTTCAACAATAAGAATATTTTTTCCATTAATATCTAGCGCTAAGTCTTTTTCAAATTCTATTTTTCCACTAGAACTGATTCCACTATAACTAGAAACTTTAACAGAATCTAATTTACAATCTATGCTTAATGCTCTAATAAGATCAGAAGCAAAAATAACAGCTCCATTTAAAACAATAATAACAATAACAGATTCATTTTTATAAAAAGACGATATATCTAAACCAATCTCTTTAATTCTAGCTGAAATATCTGACTCTGATATTAACTCAATTAAATTATGCGAATCACTCATTTTTATCTATTAAAATATAGAAAGTTCCATGAAATTGCAGGTATTATCTTTAATTTTAACATTATTACTCAATCTTTGTCCACACAGCCAAATTATTTCATTGTCAGCTGTAACAACCAATTGTTTTTCTTTTTTAAAAATATCAATTTTTTTATCTATTAAATAATCTGACACTTTTTTACTTCCCTTCATTCCCAGGGGTTGAAATTTATCACCTTTGACCCAATTTCTAATTTGAATATCTTTGTTCTTTATTTTATCAAAATCTATTAATTCTGTATTTGCATTATTACGAAAAACATGCTCATCCGTTTCTTTGAATGAAATAATTCTATGACCTACGTTATAAAAACCAAATCCATCAATATTAATTTTTATTTTTTCTACTCTATTTTTTTTATTTAAAATCCATTTTGTTCTATCTCTAAGCAATTCCCAACTTTTATTGATTTCTATCTTGAATCCCGTTTTAGATTTTAAAATAAAATTATTAAGTAACTTGTATTTGTGTCGATTCCACGGCAAATCAGATTCACCAACAATTTCTTTGATTAATCTAATTTTAAAATACATATTAAAATTAAGCAAGTCTTCGTCATTGAGATTGTAGAAATCACAATTATCTTTCATCTTGCTTGCTATAAACCGCATTATGACTTTTTCTTTATAAATAGCATTTTGTGATTTACGAGAAATATCGGAAAACTTATCAAGGATAAGACCATCTTTCGCAATAAGATTTGGAACTATACATTTTCTAGTGTAATTACGCTTAATGGATATATCATCATTTGTTAGATCATAAATAAAATCTATACTATTCTTTTTAGCGTAAGTTATAATGTCGGATTTTTTAAAATTAATTAACGGTCTAATAATCTGCCCATTTTTGGGAATAATCCCTCTTAACCCACGAATAGAACACCCACGTTCAATGTTCATTAGAATTGTTTCAAAGCTGTCATTTCCGTGGTGCGCAGTTAAAAGATAATCAAAGTTTAGATCATTTAAGCTTTTAAAGAAATTTCTATAGCGAACTCTGCGTCCCCACATCTCCATACTTTCACCTTTAAACGTTTTTCTTTCTTCAGTGTAAACTATTAAAGAAATTTTCTTTTCAAAACATCTCTCCTTAACAAATTTTTCATATTCATTTGCCTGGGAAGAGAGGTTGTGATTTATATGTATTCCATGCAGCTTATTTAAGGGGATATTTTTTGAGCAAAGATCTAATAAAACCATAGAATCAATGCCGCCAGAAATAGCAATCAATAGTTTTTTATCTTTAAGCATAATTGAAGACAAAAAACTTGAAAAGTTTCTATTAGAAATTTGCACTTTAAAGTTTAAATAAAATTAGAAACAACTTTGGTGGCAGATTTTGCCGATGACATAATATAGAAATGGATACATGGGGCGCCATAATCAACTAGCTCTTGAACTTGATTTGTTGCCCAATCAATACCAGCTATCTTAATTTCACTTTTCGATTTTCCCTCAACCGAACTAACTAGCTCTGGTGGTATATTTAGATAAAAGTGCTTAGGAAGGGCTTTTAAGTGACGCTCTAAAGACAAGATCTTAACTCCAGGGATAATAGGGATTTCAATTCCATTTTTCCTGCAAAGATCTACAAATTGAAAATAGATATTGTTATCAAAAAACATTTGTGTAACAATATAATCAGCTCCGCAATCAACTTTGTATTTTAATGTTTCTATATCAGCATCCAGACTAGTGGCCTCAAAGTGTTTTTCTGGATAACCGCCAACTCCTACACAAAAGTTAGTTTTGTTAGCATCTAGTAAATCCTCAAGATATTTACCTGTGTTCATATCCTGTATTTGTTTAACTAAGTCACTTGCATATTTATTACTAATTTGATCTTGATTTTTTTTACGCTTTCTTAATTCATCGCCTCTAACAGCGAGAATATTATCTATTCCTAGATAATTAAGCTCAATCAAGGCATCTTCTGTCTCTTCTTTTGAAAACCCATTGCAAAGTACATGGGGAACGGTTTCAACATTAAATTTATTTTTTATTGCTGCACTTATGCCAATTGTTCCAGGTCTTTTTCTTCTAATGTGTTCAACNAGTTTACCGCTACCATCATCCTGGTAGTAGGATTCAGCAGAGCGACTAGTGAGATCTATAAAAGGTGGATCAAAAGGCATCAGCTCTTCTACTAGATTAAAAACTTTATCAATAGACCCCCCTCTAAACGGAGGAATTATTTCGTAACTAAATAAAGTTTTATTTGATTTTTTAAGGTAGTCAGTTATTTTCATAAAAAATTATATTAATAATACAGTGAACTTAAAAACGGATTAGAAATTAATTCATGTTTTAATTTCGTATTCTCTCCGTGACCAGTGTGTATTGTTTTATCATGACTTATTTTTTCTACTAAATGGATTAATGATTCTCTAAGCTGATCCAAGTTCCCGCCAGGAAGATCTGTCCTACCGACACTTCCTCGAAACAGTGTATCGCCAACAAAAAGATGGTCCGAAATCTCATAACATAATCCTCCAGGAGTGTGGCCTGGCGTATTAATTATTTTAACCTCAAATTCATTAAAGGTGAGGTTTTTTTGATCAGTGATCCATTCGTCAACTATTGGTTTTTTCTTTACAGGTAATCCAAACATCTCACAGCTTTTCTCATAAAGATCTAGGATCATTTTTTCTTTTTTATGCAAATAGAATGATATTTCAAAAACGTCTTGAAGCTTAGAGACCGCTCCAATGTGATCTAAGTGAGCATGTGTATTTAAAATAGCAACAGGCTTAAGCTTTTCACTTTTGATAAAGTCTATGATTGTATTTTCATCATCGCCAGGATCAATAATTAGCGCTTTNNTTGAATCAACAGANCTTACAATAAATGTATTTTCTTGAAAAGGNCCTGTTACTATTCTATCAACACTTAAATCAAATTTCATCAAAAAATAGTTCGCTCAAGCATTGCACTTTATCCTCAAAAGAATGAGGATAAAGGAAATGCTCTGTTGCAGATATACTGCTTAAAATTGAATTTCCATCTTGCGGGGTAAAACAAAAACCATACACCTCATGATTGTTTTTAACGTGTAGTGATTGCTCAACAACAACGGTTTGATTTAAAATTCTACCATAATGCCCATGATCCCTTCCAAAAGAAAATACTGTAGATGTCATATTTTTTGATGTCATCGCTACTAGGTCATTGTTTTGAAGTCTATCTTTTACGTCATTTAAAGTTAAGGGTTCTTTCGTTTTAAGATAAAACCATAATACATGCATATACTGACTATTTACTTTCATAGCAGACGAAAACATATTCAAATCATATCCTAGTGTTGAAAATAGATCATATGAATCCTTAGCGTGATGGGAGCCAAATGTTTCGCTATCATGTGAACCTACAGAAGGCGCAGCGATAAAGCTACCTGCTTGACTAGTATCATTTGCTCTTCTGATACACATAAATCGACCCTCTTTGAGATTGTCTGATCCACTATCATTTATTGCTATTGTATTTGTAATACAAGAAATGTTATGAGTATTGCATGAAACAACCTGGATAAACTGATTTTCTAAATTTCCTTTCATAATATTATCGTTAATACCACGAGCATATTTCATTCCAAACCCATCTTCACTCCCTTGGGCGATAAATCCTTTTACTTCGTTTGAGAACTTTTTATAAAAAGATTCTTTGTTCCTAGCCCCAATACCTGAAGGAGTGCAATCAATAACTACTGATGCTCTTGAGATTGCTTCTTCGGACTCTAGGTCGGATTCAATGCCCAGCTCCTTAAATCCGCTTATTTTATCTTCATTAACAGCAATACGCGCACCGCGCTTTAGCAAGCTGTAAACTTTAGAGCGATCATCTTTTAAAGGTGTATTTTTATGAAATGATACCTGATCAATTCCAAGCTGCTCTTTGTAATCGCACAATAAACCGATAAGAGGTTCACCGATCGTGCCTGTTCCAACAATATGTACAATTTTTTTTGACATAATAGATAACCCTTAATTAAAGTTTAATTTTATTAGATGATTTTTTTTCATTTTTAATATGAAATGCAAACCAACAAAGAATTGCACCAATTACTATAATATATACAAATAAAAAATAATTAAAAAAATTATACATAAAAATTAGATTGTATTTTTAGACTTTAAAATATGTGCTCTATACCTAAGCATTATAATAAATAATAGCGTAAATGATATAAGTGAGAAAATAAAAGGATATAATATGCCTTCAGGCTGACTTGCCATTTCTACTTGAGGGTGGGATTGTATTTCAGGCTCCCAGAATTGAACTGAAAGGAAAATAATTGGAACATTTATAAAAGCTAAAATTCCTAAGGCAGCAGCTTGACGTCTCACGCGCTCAATATTGCCTCCAAAAGATCGAAACATAAAATATCCTAAATAGAAAAGGAACAAAATGAGTGTGGTGGTTAACCTAGGTTCCCAGATCCAAAATGTTCCCCAAATAGGCTTAGCCCATATTGGACCAGTTATNAATACAAGACCCATAAAGAAAGTACCAATTTCAGCAGAAGCAAGACCTACATCATCCCAACTGTCATTGTTTTTAATAAACAACATAAACCCGGAAACCATAACTANAAAGTATGATAAAAACCCNACCCATGCAGANGGAACATGGACATAAAAAATCTTTTGAGCCCAATGTTGATCAGCAATCATTGGAGTTTTAAATATTATATTTAAAAGATTAAATAAAAATAAAATGGCAACGAAGCTCATAAAAATTCTATTTTTTCTTGAACTAAAAAATAATCTCATTATTCTTCCACNATAAAATCAAATAAAGCATATCCAGCAAGTCCAAATAATACGACAATTGATACAACAATCAGAACCCAAACATTCCATATTTCATAGGATTGTGAATTAATTATAGCATTAGAAATTTTAGTAGCTGCGATCATTAGCGGTGAAAGAAGAGGAAACATTAAAAGAGGAAGAAGCACTTCACTAAAGTTAGACCGGATAACGATTCCAGAAACAAGATTCGCAATAGCCATCATTCCAAGATTTATAAGCATCGAAGTTGAGAGAAAAAGGATAAGATTATCAGGGATATCTAAGAGGAGTAGTTTGAAAAAAGGTGCAATAACAATTAACTGAGTTGTGGTTATGAAAATAAATCCACTTAACCATTTTGAAAGGAATATTAAGCCCCTATCTACTGGAGCTGAAACTAGTAATGAAAAAGCATCAAACTCTTTTTCGTAAGCAAATGAACGATGTACTCCAATCACAACGATAAATAAATTCATCACCCAAAACATCCCCGCAGAATAGTTCGTTAAAATCTCAGATGAAACATTTGAAGAAAGCGCAAAAATAAGAATGATAGCCAATCCAAATATTAGCATTGACAATATAATTTGCTTTGACCTGAACTCTATTAGTAGTTCTTTTTTAATTAAATTAAGAAGCATTTATTTTAGAAATCTTTCCGGATTCAAGTTTCAAAATACTATCTCCATGCTCTTTGGCTTTCTTTTCATCATGAAGAACTAAAATCGCCGACTTATCATGCGTTTTAAACTCACCCAGTAAGCGGTCTACAAGATAAACCCCATCTTCATCTAAACTACTGTAAGGTTCATCGAATAATAATAGATCTGGACTAACTAGATCAATTTGAACAAGCTTTAGTTTTTGCAACATTCCTTTTGAAAAAAACGCGATAGGTTTATCGATGAAATCTATTAACCCGTACCGATCTAACTTGTCCTGAATTGATTTTTCTTTTGATACTAGATCTCTCGTTTTTAAAAGAAATGTTAAATTTTCTCTTGGTGTAAAAAAAGAATACAATCCTGGATCATGCCCAATGTAAANCATCTTATTTCGGTATTTGCTATTACCNGGAAGCAAATCTTTTTTATTAAAAGTTACTATGCCTGAATCTGCTTTCATAATTCTAGCAATTATTCTAAGAAGGGTACTCTTGCCGGTACCGTTTTTACCCATCAGGGCAATGATCTCACCGTTNTTTTGATTGAANCTAGCACCATTAAGAATGCTTAATCCATTAAAAGACTTATAAATATTTTCAACAGAAAGCATTTATTTTTTCTTTAGACTNGTAATAATCTCCGATACTTCAGCTTTGATTTCAGATCTNCGTAACAAAAAATCTTCTTGGTTTAAATTGCCAATATCAAATTCCATCTCAAGCTCTTTTATTTGCCTATATAATAAGATTTTTTTTCTTTTNAGGGTCTCTTTATCGTACGGTTTGTTCACTATATTAATTCTTGATAGTAAAAGTGGCTGAATAGAGTATATAAGTGGAGCAGCAAATATAATTAGTGTAAACATATAGTCAGCTATTAAATCCAATTTTAATCCTTTCTAGGCCAAAGGGCAATTATTGTTCCAAAAGCTAATATATAGCCACCAATCCAAACCCACTTGACCAAGGGGTTAATCATAATTTTTACGAACGCGATACTATTATCACTGCTTACAGAAGAAAAAATGGAGTAAATGTCTTTATTAAATGTAGAGTAAATATCTAACTCGCTATGAGGCTGCCTTTTATTNATATCTGGNTTTTTATGAAAGTATACTCTTTTTTCTGGTCGGAGATTNGTAATAAAATTACCTGAAATANCCGTTACACGTAAATCGGTTATCCATGCATAGTGATTTGATCGCTCTTCTTCATACATTCTTNTTAACTCGAAATTATAATTTGCAACTTTTTCTGACTGCCCAACCTGAATACCAAATTCTTTTTCTTTGTCAAACGCGTGACCAGTAAAACCAACAAACATAAGGACAATCCCAAGGTGAACAATATACCCTCCATATCTTGAGCGATTTTTTTCGATCATCCTAAAAAGAGAAATGAAGATAGATTCTTTAAATTTATTTTTTCTAACCCTAACTCCTTTAACAAATTCACTTGAAATCGCTACAACAACGAAAACGCATAAGCTAAAAGAGATCACAGTATAGAACGTAAGCTTTAAAAAGAAGAGAGCAAATGCGGTAAGAAGACCCAAGGCGATAGGATATGCAAAGTTTTGAATTAGTTTATCGTTCGATGTTCCTTTCCACGCAAGCATAGGTCCAATTCCAGTCAAAGCCAGCAAAGCTAACCCGATAGGTATATTGATTTGATTAAAAAAGGGAGGACCAACTGAAATTTTATCACCATTAAAGGCTTCGGTAATCACTGGAAATAACGTGCCCCAAAATACAGCGAAACACATNACTACAAAAATTAAGTTATTGAATAAAAAACCGCTTTCTCTTGAGGAGACAGATTCAATTTTNCTAGGAGATTTTAAAACTTTCATTCGTGAAAACATTAAACCAAATGAGGTGGCAAGGATTATAAAGACAAACGATAAAAATACCGGTCCAAGAGAAGATTCCGTAAAAGAGTGCACAGAGCTCATAACGCCTGAACGGGTTAAAAAAGTACCAAAAATACAGAGACTAAACGTTAAAATGATAAGCACCATATTCCATACACGAAGCATGTCTTTTTTTTCTTGAACTATTATTGAGTGTAAAAAAGCAGTAGCAGTTAACCAAGGCATAAANCTTGCATTTTCAACCGGATCCCAAGCCCAATANCCGCCCCAGCCAAGCTCTTGGTATGCCCACCATCCNCCTAAAATTATACCTACACTTAAAAATAACCATGAAACGAGAGTCCATCGTCTNATNCTTCGTATCCATANTGCTCCNATGTCTTTATTTACTAAAGCAGAAAAAGCAAAAGCNAATGGAACAGAAAAGCCAACATATCCTAAGTATAATGTNGGNGGATGAATAGCCATTGTAATATTTTGAAGCAAAGGNTTTANCCCNTTTCCATTTTGAACTATAAAATCTGCTTGAGTNGGCTCAAATGGGTTTGTAATAAAGTTTGTNAGTATAAGAAAAAAAAGNTGGATAACNGACATGGTTATNATAACCCATGGCATTAGGTTTAAATGTCTATCTTGATTCTGAATAATAGTTACAGTATTAAAAATTGAAAGAATAAATAACCAAAATAATAAAGAACCAGACTGGCCAGCCCACAATGCTGAGATTTTAAAAATAGTGGGAGTTTCATAACTTGTATAGCGGGCAACATAATCAATGTCAAAATTGCTTATAAAGAGCTGATAACTAAGAATAAATGTAGCAATAAAAACAAAAAAAGATATTGCTAGTCCCAATCTTTGACCAGCAAGAAACAGCCTGTGATCTAATGTTCGATTATATGCAATAAGCGAAATAATAGAAAGTAAACTGCAGCCTAGTGCAAGGTTAAGAGCTACACCCCCAGCAACAGGCGTCATGTTTCTAGTTCTTCTAATTTATAATTAGATTCCTCGCGCAAATCACCTTCATAGCGAGATGCACACTTTGTTTGAAGCTCGTCTGCAATAAAAATACCATTACGGTATTCCCCAGTTACAATTACTTCTGCGCCATCTTTAAATAAATCTGGACGCGTTTTCGAATAATTAACAGCAAGCTCAGCAGATCCTTCCTTAAGCACAAAAACACAATCTAATTGATTTGATTTAGAAATCTGAATTGAACCTTTTTTAACGATACCGCCAAGTTTTGTTCTTGATGAAATCTCATCATTAACCAATTTTTCAACTGAAACAAATTGGGCCATAGCTTTTTTGTCAGAAGGGTTTAGTGAAACCCAACCTATCCAAAAGAGGATAACAGTAAGCACTCCCGCTATTAGACTAAAAATTTTGTTATTCATTACTTNTATTAATCTCTCAAATTGTATGTACGAATTTAAAACACAGAAGTTTCATTCCATTCACCAAATTCATTTTTCATTGTTATTACTATTTCNCCCATNGTTGCNCCAGCTTTTACAGCNTCAATAATTGGGGGTAATAAGTTATTNCCATTTTTACANGATTCTTCAACTTTTGATAAAGTTTTTTCAACNCTATCATTGTTTCTCGATTTTCTAAGGGAAGCTATTTTTTTCTTTTGACATTCTTCAACATCTCTTCCTATTTCTAATATCGGAATATCAATTTTTTCATCGGATTTAATAAAATCATTTACACCGACATGAATTAATTCCTTATTATCTATTTTTTTTTGATGGGTAGATGCTGATCGGGATATTTCGTATTGAAAATAACCTTTCTCTATCGCAGTCACAACACCTCCCAAAGAATCAATTTCTTTAAAATATTTATTTGCTTCCTCCTCTATTTTATCTGTCAAATTCTCAACAAACCAAGAGCCTCCTAGAGGGTCAGATACATTAGACACTCCTGTCTCAAAGGCTATAAGCTGTTGAGTCCTTAAGGCAATTTCTGCAGCTTTTTCTGAGGGAAGAGCAAGTGTTTCATCCATAGAGTTGGTATGCAGAGATTGCGTGCCTCCGAGTACTGCTGCAAGACCTTGAAAAGCTGTTCTTGAAATATTATTTTCTGGCTGTTGTGCGGTAAGCGAGCAACCGGCAGTTTGTGTATGAAATCTTAACTTCCAAGATTCAGGATTTTTTGCACCAAAATGATCCTTCATTCGCTTTGCCCAAATTCTTCTAGCTGCNCGAAACTTTGCTATTTCCTCAAAAAAATCTAAGTGTGAATTGAAAAAGAAAGATAGTCTGGGTGCAAATAAATCAATATCNATACCAGCATTTATAGCATACTCAACATAGGTAAATCCATCGGCAAGAGTGAATGCCAGTTCTTGTGCAGCAGTAGAGCCAGCTTCACGAATATGATACCCTGAAATTGAAACTGTATTGTATTTAGGCATTTTTTCCGAACAAAATTTTATCATATCTGTAACTAATCTCATTGAAGGCTCAGGTGGAAAAATCCATTCTTTCTGTGCTATAAATTCTTTTAGTATATCATTTTGAAGTGTTCCTCTTAGATTTTTAATATCAACTTTTTGCTTTTCTGCAACAGCTATGTATAAGGCTAATAAAACTATAGCAGGGCCATTAATTGTTTGAGATACTGAAATCTCACCAATATTAATTCCAGAAAAAAGATCTTCCATATCATCTAGACTAGATACTGAAACTCCACATTTTCCAACTTCTCCTTCTGACCACGGATGATCTGGATCATAACCCATTAAAGTTGGCATGTCGTAGGCAACAGAAAGACCTGTTTGCCCCTTATTCAATAAGGAGTGATAGCGCTTGTTAGTTTCAAGGGCAGTACCAAATCCAGAAAACTGTCTTTTTGTCCAAAGTTTACCACGATACATGCTTGAATGAACGCCACGTGTAAATGGAAACTGTCCCGGGAAACCAATATTCTTCATATACTTGTCATCAGGATCTTTGGGGTAATATAGCGGATCTAATTTTTTACCGCTTAAAGTGTCAAAATTATAGTCTCTTAAGGGAGAATCATTCAAACTATTCTGCCATTCTTGCCTTGCTTTATCAAACAATTTTTTATTTTTTGACATTGAAATTTAGTTCCTCACGCGCTGTTTTTAATGTGAAGCATTTTATTTAATCCCTCGAATAACATCCAAACAATTAATAAAATTAACATAATAGACAAAGTAAATAAAGTATTGTTAACACCATAGAATGAAATTGCATTAATGGTTAGGGCAGAAAATGTTATAATCATCAATATAATCATTGGAATTAATAAAGGTAAAACCGGCTTCCTTTTTTTCCANAAGTAAAGTGTGAGNACCATCAGAGTTAGGGCNGCTAGCATTTGATTACTGGCTCCAAAGATTGGCCATAATACCCAACCTGCTTGCTTNGAAACTCCAGAAGAGGGATCCTCTATATTCCAAAAAGCCATTAGTATTGCTGGAATTACAGCAATTAGAGTAGCGAGATACTTATTGGAAAGAAGATGAACATTAGAAGCCTTTCCAAACTCATTTAAAATAAATCTCTGTATTCTTGTGGCAGTATCAAGAGTTGTTGCTGCAAAAGAAACAACAAATACAGCCATTAAGGTGTTAGCAAAAGATTCAGGAATCCCAAGCGATTTTAAAAGTGCGCCCCCACCCAAAACAAAAGCTGCTGCTTTATTACCGCTAGCATGCTCCCAGGTAGAATAGTATTTTGACCAGTCAAGATCATCAATNTAGCCATTGCTTGGCAAAATAGTTTCTCCAACTAAAGAAATTCCTGCCACAGCAGCAATCGTAGAGATTAATGCAAGAGTACCTTCTCCTAGCATTCCACCGTATCCAACCATTCTTGCTTCTGACAAATTATCTAACTGCTTTGAAGTGGTTCCAGATGCAACTAGACCATGAAATCCACTTATTGCTCCACATGCTATTGTAACAAATAGCAAAGGAAATAAACTTGGAACATTTGAGTCAGATAAAGGTCGTATTGCAGGAGCAGAAACTATAGGCTGTGTAATTATAACTCCTAAAAATAATAGTGCAAGTCCAATTAAAAGCTGGTGACTGTTAATGTAGTCTCTAGGTTGAAGCAGAACCCAAACTGGAAGTAGGCTTGCAATTGAAGAATAGATGAATANCAAGACTATCCACATATTCTTTAAATCTGCTGTAGAAGCGGTATTACTTAAAGTTACAGGATTATTAGAGCCTACCCACACAAAAAAATAAAGTAAAACTACAGAGCCTAATGAAAGAAATAGGTTGTTAATGTTTTTTTTATTTAAAAGTACACCCACAACCAGAGCTATTATTATCTGTACATTTATTGGAATTACAGATGTTGGAACTGATACAAAAAGATCTGCAATCGCCATTGCAAAAACTGCAAGAACAAGCCACACTAAAAGTAAAACAAAAATCAAAAACATTAATCTAACGCGCTTATTAATCACCGATGAGGCTATATCTGCAATACTTCGACCCCGCTCTTTTACACTAACCACAAGGGCTCCCAAATCATGAACAGCGCCCATAAATACAGTCCCAATTAATATCCAAAGCAATGCAGGAAGCCATCCCCAATATGCTGCAACGCAAGGACCGATAATAGGAGCTGCACCTGCTATTGAAGTAAAATGATGGCCGAATAAAATATGTTTTTTTGTGGGGTAATAATCAACACCGTCTTGCATAGCACGAGAAGGAGTAGTTATCGAATTTTGTATTTCAAAAAGATTTAGAGATATATACTTTGAATAAAACTTGTAACCNAAAAAAAAAGCGGCAAATCCAATAGCTACAAGAACTAAAGAGCTCATAGTATCAAAGCTGAATCTTTGAAGGGTTGGCTTTATTGGTCACAGCTTTTACTATTCCATTTTGATTTACACCCCATTTTTCAAGAAGCAAATCTCGGGGTCCATGTTCAACAAACTCGTCTGGAAGTGAAATAATATCTACATTACCTTTATACCCATTGGTTATGAGCCAAGAAGCAACGCTTTCACCAAAACCTCCAGTCTTAACTCCCTCNTCAATNGTTATAACATTTTCAAATTTANCTGTAATTGAATNCAANTAATCTGTNTCCATTGGCTTGATAAATCTNCAGTTNACAACCTCGCACTCTATTCCATTNNTAGAAAGATTATTAGCAGCATTTATTGCATCGAACACCTGAGGACCAACTGCAAGAATAACTGTACGTCCATTTGACTTACGACAAACTTCCCAACTTCCAATAGGCAAAAGTTCAGCCTGTCCTTTTAAATCAAAATTTACCGAACTAGCTTTTGGATAGCGTATAGAAAAAGGGCCATTGCTATAATCAAGAGCAGTGTAAAGCAAATGCCTAAGCTCGTTTCCATCTTTAGGGGCACTTACAATTAAATCTTGAACACATTTTAAATATGCAATATCGAGAGCTCCATGGTGTGTAGGGCCATCTTCGCCAGCAATCCCTGCTCTATCCATACAAAAGACTACAGGTAGGTGCTGAATAGCGGCATCATGAATAATATGATCATAAGCGCGCTGTAAAAAAGTGGAATAAATAGCAACAATTGGTCTAACGTTTTGCGTAGCTAGCCCTGCAGCAAAAGTGACTCCATGACCCTCAGCAATCCCTACATCGTAGTAGCGTGAAGCAAATTCTTTTGCATATGGAACTAAACCGGTGCCTTCGCGCATTGCTGCTGTAATACATACAGTATCTTTTCTATTTCGAGCTATTTCNCATGCAAGGGATCCGAAAACATCTTGAAATACAGGTGTTTTTATTAAGGAGGGAGCTGTTTTTTTATTAATTTTACCATTAGCCTTACTACTTGGCTTAACAGCGTGAAATTTTACAGCATCTAAATAATAATCATCATTACTTGCATTAGTTGAAACCATACCTTTTCCTTTTTTTGTAAGGATATGCAATATACAGGGAGTTTTTAAATCTTTAATGCGATCTAAAGTCGAAACAAGCTCATCAAGATTGTGTCCATCGATAGGTCCAAAATATCTAAACCCAAGCTCTTCAAATAGCATGCCAGGAACAAGGAAAGACTTTAAGCTGTCTTCAGCTTTACTTAAAATCTTCTGAATTGTCCTCTTTCCGAAAGTAAATTTTCCTGCAACATTCCATATTTCTGTCCGGATCTGATTATAAATTGGGTTTGTTACAATCTTAGTTAAATAAGTGTTCAGAGCACCAACGTTTGGACTGATAGACATTTCATTATCATTTAGAACTACAAGCATAGGCGTTTTTAAGTGTCCGGCATTGTTCATTGCTTCAAAAGCCAATCCGCCAGTCATTGAGCCATCTCCTATGACTGAAACTACTCGATGATCTTTCCCATTAATTTTTTGAGCCTCTGCAATTCCAGTTGCAGCTGAAATGGAGGTTGAAGCATGGCCAGCGCCAAATGCATCATATTCGCTCTCACTTATTTTTAAAAATCCGCTTAAACCGCCCATTTTTCGNATGGTGTTAAACTTATCCAATCTTCCTGTCAATATCTTGTGTGCATANCCCTGATGACCAACATCCCAAACAATTTTATCATCTGGNGTGTTAAAAACTCTATGCAGAGCTACGGTCAGCTCAATTACGCCTAAGGTTGGCGCTAGATGACCTCCTATTTCTGTAACAGTTTCTATTGTAAAATGTCTGAGCTCATCAGCTAATTTATTTAATTCAACTAAATTTAATTTACGAAGGTCAGCTGGAGACTTTATTTTGGGTAATATATTAAGCTGCATTATTTTCTTTTATATGTTNGTTTTTTTTAGTGAAAGTGTATTTATGAAAAAAGGTTATATCGCTTAATTCAGGATGAAATGTTAAGCCAAAATGAATTCCAGATTTAACTGCTACAATATCATTATTATGCATGCCAACTATTTCAACTGAATCCCCAATCTTAGTTATTTTTGGTGCGCGAATAAAGGGCGCCCTAGTCATTGCTCTTTGATTATCCATATTGATACTAACATCTCCGATAAAGGAGTCAGTTTGTCTTCCATACGCATTTCGACTAACCTCAATATCAAGAACGCCTAGCGTTGAGATTTGATTGTCATTTTTAAGCAACGCACTCATCATAATTAGACCCGCACAAGTTCCTAAAATTGGTTTTTTTTTCGCAAAAGTTTTTACCTCACTATGGAAACCAACTCTTTCCATAAGGTCATTAATTGTCGTAGACTCTCCACCTGGTATTATTAGACCGTCAATATCACTTAATTCTCTTGGATACTTGACTTCCTTTGCTGGAATATTTATTTTATCAAGTATTCGAAAATGGGCTTGGTAATTCCCTTGAAGAGCTAAAATTCCAATCATGATATTAAAACTGGTTTCTACCAACCTCTCTCTTGCATTCTTTCGCCTTCAGGAATTTCAGACATATCTACGCCTTTCATGGCTGACTTTAAGCCAGTGGATATTTCAACTAATTTTTCTGCATCCTGATAATAAGTAACAGCATCCACAATTGCCTTTCCTCTAGGAACAGGATCATCGCTCATAAATATGCCTGAGCCTACAAAAACCGTTTCTGCCCCTAATTGCATCATTAAAGATGCGTCAGCAGGTGTTGCAATTCCTCCAGCAGCAAAATTTGGAACCGGCAGCTTACCTAGCTTAGCTACTTGCTGAACCAGCATAAAAGGCGCACCCATGTTCTTAGCAGCTGCCATTAACTGATCTTGATCCATAACTGTCAAGTTCTTGATTTCACTTTGAACTTGACGCATATGCCTAACAGCTTCAACTATATTTCCACTTCCAGGCTCACCCTTTGTGCGAATCATAGCAGCTCCTTCGCCAATTCTCCTTAATGCTTCACCTAAATTTCTACATCCACATACAAAAGGAACTTTAAAATCATTTTTCCAAATATGGTTATGTTCATCTGCAGGAGTTAACACTTCGCTTTCATCAATAAAGTCCACTTTTAGAGCTTCAAGAATTTGAGCTTCAGCAAAATGTCCAATTCTCACTTTTGCCATTACAGGTATTGACACTGAATTCTGAATGTCTTTAATCATCTGAGGGTCACTTGCTCTTGCTATCCCACCCTCTTTTCTAATTAAAGCTGGTATTCTTTCCAATGCCATCACAGCCGCTGCACCAGCCTGCTCAGCTTGCTTAGCTTGTTCAGCGTTCATAACATCCATTATAACGCCACCCTTGAGCATTTCAGCTAAGCCAACTTTTACTTCAAAAGATTCTTTTTTAGGCATATATCTCCTCCTTTTGGACATTTCCTATTTCTTTAATTCTTTCAAGAACTTCATTTATAATGTTATCTGGGGTACTTGCTCCAGCAGAAATTCCTACAGTTTTGCAATCATCCAACCACGAATCATTGATATCATCAGCACATGTTACCTGAAAAGATTTAACATTACGCTCTTTTGATAAATCTGTTAAGCGCATTGAATTAGCACTAGTAAATGAACCGATAACGATCATTACATCGCATTTTTCAGATAATTCTTTTATTTGCTCTTGATTTCTTTTTGTAGGGAAGCAAATCGTATTTACAAATCTAAGGTCTACTACTTTACTCATAAGAATATTAACAATATCTTGAACATTTTCTATAGTTTGCGTTGACTGACTTACAATCCCTGCTCTTTTAGTTTTTCTCAAACGCCTAGCTTCATCAGAAGTTGCAACAATTATTGGATTTTTTACTTGGCTCGCAATACCAACAACCTCGTCATGGCCATGATCACCAATAATAATTATCTTTCTTCCATCTTTTTCAAGCTCTTTAATTTCATCATGAATATCTTTAACAAGAGGACATGTAGCATCAACAATATTCATCTTTTTTTCTTTCGCCTTCTTCGTAATGTCAACATGAGTACCATGCGCACGCAATAAAACCGGTCTTCCCTCAGGAACATCATCGAGTGAATCGACTACTTTAGCTCCAACTTTATCTAGATCATCAACCACATTTTCATTGTGAACAATATGACCAAGCATGTAAACATCTCCGTATTCTTTTGCTGTGTCATATGCCATATTAACTGCATCTCGGACACCAAAACAGTAGCCTGCATTTTTTGCTAATAAAATTTTCATTGCATAGAGGTCTTATTTTGCACATCAATTACAGAGAATGTCTTATCTAGTATATTTTGTAAAATAATATCTGACTTTCCTTCAGCAGAAGCTCCAGCTGCAAATTTGTGGCCTCCTCCTCCAAATGACTTTGCAATAGTATTAATTACATACTTTCCCTTTGATCTAAAATTAACTCGATGCTTGCCTGACTCATTTTCACAAACCATTATGGCTATCTCTACTCCATTGATAGATCTTACAAAGTCAGTAAATCCATCTACGTCATCAGGCATGGTACCACTATCATCGATCATTTTCTTAGTAATGATAAATGAAGCAACCTTACCTTCAGAATCAAACCTTAGGCTATCTATTACTTTTGCTAGCAACGAAATTTGAGCCTTTGACTTATTCTCATATATAGATTGGTATATTTTAGAGTTATTAATATCAAAAGCTAAACAATCCATAGCTATTTTATGGCTTTTTTGATTAGTGTTGCTGTGGCGAAAAGAGCCAGTATCTGTCATAACAGCAGTATATATGCCTCTAGCAATAGCATTATTCATATTAATATGATTTTCTTCAAGAAAATCATAGACCATCTCACCCGTAGCAGCAGCTTCAATGTTTATATAATTTTCATAAAAACGCTCATCGTTAAGATTTGGGTGATGATCGATATTTATTGCTTTAGTTTTATTTGCAGTTAATACGTCTCCAAGTTGACCCAGCCTATTATATGCACCAATATCAAAAATCAACGCAAGATCAGCACTATCAAGCCAAGGGTCGTGTTCTGACATATCATATGTTTCTATAATATTATTTTTATTCAAAAATTTATATTGATCTGGAAATTTTGAAATTTGAATAATTTTACAATCTATGTCTAAAGAAGATATGTAATGATACATTGCAACGGCGCTTCCAAGGCCATCGCCATCTGGATTCATGTGAGTTGAAAGAACAATTCGCTTAGAACCCTCAATGCTTTTCTTTAACTTATTCCAGTTTATCATTATAAATACCGACCTAGAATTTAAGTATTATTTTTATATTAAAGCTAAGAAATGAAAGATTAAAATTTAGCGTTTCCAGAGTATCTCTTCAGACCCTCTCTGAGAAGAGACATAGCGCGCTAAAACAAAAAGGTAATCGCTTAAGCGGTTTAAATAAGGTAGCCAAATATTTTTTTCTTTTACTAAATCTAAAATAGCAACGCACGACCTTTCCGCTCTTCTGCAAACAGCCCTTGCCAAATGAACTCTAGAACAGAATTCATCGCCTCCAGGCATTATAAATTCTTTCAAAGGTTTTAAAGTTTGATTGAGCTCATCAATTCGCTCTTCAAGAAATTCAACTTTGTCGTTATTTATGAGAATAGTACCTGAATTAATAATTGAAATCTCTCCGCCAAGATTAAATAAATCTTGCTGAATAGATTGAAGTTCAGAAGAAATTAATTCTGATTTACAAGATGATATAGCTGAACCTAATTGAGAGTTGAGTTCATCTATGTCACCTAAAAGATTGATTAACAAATGTGATTTTGAAACTCGTTCACCATTTCCAAGGCTTGTATTTCCTTTATCACCCGATTTAGTTGTTACTTTTGAAATTCTCATAATTAAAAGAAGAGGGCACTAACAACCGCAAACAATGGAAATAAAATGATCAATGAATAAAAAAAGTAACCAAAAAATGACGGCATTTCTATACCAGATGACTCAGCAATAGACTTCACCATGAAATTTGGAGCATTACCAATATAGGTATTTGCACCCATGAATACAGCGCCAGCGGAAATAGCAAGCAATGTCTGCGATAATTCACCCATTAATACTTGGGCATCTCCACCCGCTGTATTAAAAAAGACTAGATAAGTAGGTGCATTATCAAGAAAGCTAGACAAAATACCTGTTAGCCAAAAATACATATAATTTACAGGTCCTGAATCACTTGAAACAGAATTAATAACCCCAGAAAGTGCTCCGGATGCCCCTGCCTTTAAAATTGCTATGGCAGGAATAATCGTTATAAAAATACCTGCGAAAAGCTTTGCAACTTCTTGAATTGGGAACCATGTATATTCGTTTCCTTCGCGTATCTCTTTCGAAGTATAGATCCAGCTTAGGTAAGCAAGAACCAGTAAAAGAATATCTCTAGTAAGGTTCTGAAGTTCAACATGAACATGAAAAACGGAAAATTCAATATTAGGCTTCCAAAAACCACTTAATAAAACAGAGCCTATTACTCCTACAATAAGCAAAAGATTGAATGAGCCTTTAATGGAAATCTTCTCATCACCAACAGATGTTGGTAGGTTTACCTCTTTTCGATATTGAAAAGAATCGTAAAAATAAAAAATGATTAGAAGCGAAATTACCATAAACAACATTGGCAAAAACATTGCTTTGGTCGTCCAAAAGAAATCGACACCTTTTAAAAATCCTAAGAATAGGGGTGGATCTCCTAACGGTGTAAGCGATCCACCAATATTTGCTACAAGAAAAATAAAAAATACAACAATGTGAACTTTATGCTTCCTGTGTTTGTTTGCCCTGAGAAGAGGTCTGATCAAAAGCATGGCTGCGCCTGTAGTACCCATCCAACTAGCTAATAATGTACCTACAAGAATAATCGCGCTATTAACTATTGGTGTTCCTACTAATGATCCGGTCAATTGCACACCACCTGAAATAGTAAATAGTGCAAGAAGAAGAATAATAAAAGGAATATACTCAAGAAGCCCTACGTGGAGTACCTCATATAATGTTATTTGCCATCCTTGAGAGAAAAGAAAGGGGAGTATTAGTAATGTTGCCCAAAAGGCAGAAACTTTTCCAAAATTATGGTGCCAATACTCAGGAGCAACAAGAGGGAATATTGCTATTGATAGCAAAATTCCTACAAATGGAATCACCCATAATATAGACAGATCACCTCCTTCAAGGTGGGGGGCGCTAGATGAGCCAGCAAAAAGACTGGCGGACAATAAAAATATGGTTGTTATTATTTTCATGATTTTTTGATTTTTAGGTGTTATTGGATACATAAAACTTAAATATTGTTTTACTAATCATCCTAATTATTGATGTAAAATTATATTTTTATTTTGATTTAAATTCAATTATGGAATTATTATTAACAATTGCTGTTATTGGCATTGCAGTTCTAGGAATGTCAATTGGAATTATATTTAATAATAAACCTTTACAAGGTTCTTGTGGTGGTAACATTGATGAATGTATATGTTTGAAGGGTGGTGATTGTGATGATCCATCGCAGCAACCAAATCCTAATCTAAGAGATTAATGCTCATACCGGCAGATTTTACAGTTCTAAACTTTTCATTCTCACTTAATACCCAAAAAGCTTCAATACCTTCATTTTCCTCTACCATCACTTTTCCAGATTCTAAAGACATAACACTTAATGCAGTTGCAATAGCGTCAGCATCCATGCACAGCGGTGCTACTACAGTAACCGATGCAATATTAGAATCAATTGGATACCCTGTTCTTGGGTCAAGAATATGTGAATATTTTTTTGAGTCAAACTCATAAAAATTTCTATAATTTCCTGAAGTAGCCATTGATCTATCAACCAAAGAAACTACTCCGATAATCTTTTCACCTGGAACGGTATTTGTTAGTGGATAATCTATACCAATTTGCCATGGTTTGTTTTGAATATTTTTTCCAGAGACTCTAACCTCTCCTCCGATTTCAACCATGAAGTTAGTGTACCCAAAAGACTCTACTAAACTAAATAAATGATCAACGCCCCACCCCTTTGCAATTGCGTTTACATCAATCTGCTGACCTTTAAATGCCTTTATAAGGGAATTCTGAGATAACTTGATCTCATTGAAACCGACTTTATCTTTTGCAATAATTATATCAAGATCTGAAGGAGGTTCCCATTTGTCTTTATATTCCCTATCTTTCTTTCCGCTCTTCCATGTTGAAGTAAGCGGAAGAGAGGTGATATCAAATGCACCATTTGATTTTTTTGACCAGTAAATAGATCGCAATATCACAGATTTAAAATCATTTGTAATAACAACTGCGGCATTTTTTCCAATTTTATTAAATAATGAAATATCGCTATTAATGACATAAGTGGACATTTGGTCATTTATTGATTCCAGCGTTGAATCAATTTTTGATTTGATTAAGTTAGCATTGAGGTTTGAACCTCTTTTTGGTGCTAAGCGAATAGTGTACGATGTCCCCATTGCGGGGCCCACTATATCTATATAAGCATTACTTCTTTCGCAGCTTATAAATAAAACTGCAAGAGTTGCATAAAAAACTTTACAAATATTCTTAGAAAAAATTCTTGAAAAAGGCTTAACCGAAACTATCATATGCAATCATATCTCTTTCAACGCCAAGATCGTAAAGCATTTTATCGCACGCATCAATCATCATTGGCGGTCCACACATATAATATTCGATCTCAGAAGGATCTTCATGGTCTTTGAGGTATTCATCTAGGGCAACGTTGTGAATAAACCCAGTTGATCCTTCCCACTTATCCTCCGGCATCGGCTCAGATAAACCAACAACATATTTAAAATTTGGGTATTCTTTTTCAAGTCTAAGAAAATCGTCATGATAAAACATTTCTCTAGCAGAGCGTGCTCCATAAAAGAAAGTAATTTTTCGTTTTGTTTTTTGTGTATCTAAAAGATCAAATAAATGACTTCTCATTGGAGCCATTCCAGCACCACCTCCTAAATATATCATTTCGCGATCAGTTTCTTTAGCAAAAAACTCACCAAAAGGTCCTGAAATTGTAACCTTATCACCTTCTTTAAGGTTAAAAATATAAGAAGATGCAATTCCTGGCGGCACTTGATCCCATAATGCTGGAGGAGGTGTTGCTATTCTAACATTTAGCATAATTATGTTTCCTTCTGCAGGGTGATTTGCCATTGAATAAGCCCTAAAGCAATCTTCGTCGTTATTAGCAACAACATCCCAAATTTTAAATTTATCCCAATCTTCGTGGTATTCTTTTTCAACATTAAAATCTTTAAAATTTAAATTATGGTACTCTGGAATATCAATTTGAATATATCCACCTGCAGTGAAATTTAGATTTTCTCCTGCAGGAAGCTCAAGAACAAGTTCTTTGATAAAGGTAGCAACATTCTTATTTGATCTTACAGTACAATCCCATTTTTGAATATTAAAAATCTCATCAGGAACCTGTACTTTCATGTCTTCTTTTACCTTGACCTGGCAAGCCAATCTCCAGTTATCTTTTGCTTCTGTTCTATTAATATGGCCTTTTTCGGTAGGAAGTATTTCACCGCCTCCTTCGGTAATTTGACATTTACACATTGCACATGTGCCACCTCCTCCACAAGCAGAAGGAAGGAAAACGCTCTCATTTGCTAAAGCAGAAAGTAAGGTAGACCCTGGTCTCACCTTTATTGATTTATCATCATCGCCATTTATGTTTAAAGTTACATTCCCTTGTGGCAAAAGTTTTGACTCAGCAAGGTTTAACATTAAAACAAGAATTAAAATAACTCCTGTAAATATAGCAACGCCTAAAAATGTTGATACAGTTATCATAATTGAATACCCCCAAATGACATAAACGCAATAGAAATTAAGCCTGTTAATAGCATCGTAATACCTACGCCTCTTAATTTCGCAGGTACATTCGAATAACGCAACCTATATCGAATAGATGCCATAGCTACGATTGCTAAAAACCAACCTAACCCAGATCCAAAACCAAACACTACAGATTCCATTAAAGTATAGTTACGCTCGACAAGAAATAAAGATCCACCTAAAATTGCACAGTTGACTGCAATCAGCGGAAGAAAAATACCTAAGCTTTGATAGAGTGATGGTGAAAATTTATCAATTACCATTTCAACAAGCTGTACCATGGCTGCAATTACAGCAATAAATACTATCGGCCTTAAAAAACTTAAGTTAACATCTTCGAAGCCTAGCCAAGCCAGTGCACCATCAGCCAAAAGGTATCCATAGATAAACCAATTCACTGGAGCTGTAATCGTCAATACAAAGATCACTGCAAAGCCCAGGCCAATAGATGCGTCAACTTTTTTTGAAACAGCTAAAAATGAACACATTCCTAAAAAATATGCTAAAAGTATATTTTCAACAAATACCGCTTTAGTTATTAAACTTAAATAATGTTCCAATATCTATTCCTCTTCAACGTTACCTAAAATTCTTTGTGCCCATACTATCAATCCTAAGATAATAAATGCGCCAGGACTAAGGACCATCAAGCCCATATTCTCATATCCTGCTGCATACATCGCTTCAGGAATAACTTTGTACCCGTAAATAGTACCACTTCCCAAAAGCTCTCTAAAAAAAGCTACAGCTATAAGAATGATTCCATAGCCCAACCCATTACCTAAACCATCAAGAAAGGACCTCCATGGACCATTCTGCATCGCAAATGCTTCTGCTCTTCCCATGATAATGCAATTAGTAATTATTAACGAAACAAATACAGTTAATTGCTTGCTTATATCGTACATGTAGGCTTGAAGAATGAGATCTGTTAAAATGACCATAGATGCAATTACAGACAATTGTACAATTATTCTAACCTTAGAAGGAATCATTTTCCTTAATAGCGAAATCACTGTATTTGAAATACATAATACAGCTATAACTGCTAGGGTCATAACAAACGCAATGTCCAATTTAGTCGTTACTGCAAGCGCTGAACAAATTCCAAGAACTTGTAAGCTTATTGGATTGTTGCTCATCAATGGGTCTGATACCGCTGCTTTGGATGATTTACTTAGCAATGCCATTAGCTATTATAATTCTTTCTAATCCGGACTAAATATGGATTATAAATCTCTAAATCTTTTAACAAAAACTTGTTTAATCCTCTAGAGGTAATAGTTGCTCCTGAAATACCATCAACTTGATGATATGCTTCATCCGAAGATTCATCAACCTTACCCTTAACAGTTTGAATCCCAATCAATGCTCCATTTTCATCAACAAATTTTTTACCTATATAGTTTTGCTGAAACCAGGGTTTATCCACTTCAGCGCCTAAGCCAGGAGTTTCAACATGCTTATAAAATGTAATACCTTTAGCAGTTGCACCGTCTGGCTCAATAGCAAAATAACCATACATTGTTCCCCATAATCCTTTTCCTGATATAGGAATGGCAAAGCCCTCAGTCTTGCCATTGGTCGTTTTTTTATAGATAGGGTAAACGTCATTATCTATTTTAGGATCTATATCTTCAGGAAGCATCCCTTCAACAATATCTCCATTCTTATCAACAACAAAGGATATAACTGAATTCTTAAATATTGCCTCAACATTTTCTGTGGTCCATGATGTATTTTCATCGGGAACAAACCCGAGTGAGCTTAATATATTTTTTTTAATATCAGCCTGAAAATTTCTTTCAGTTTGCTCTTCAAGGGAGGAATAAACAGATGATAATACGAACGCAAGAACCATCGTAATTAGCATAGTAAAAATTATTGTGTATCTATTGCTATGCATGACGCGCAGCCCTTCTTTTGACGTTAGACTGAATAACAAACCAGTCAATGAGAGCAGCGAAGGCATTTACAAATAAAATTGAGAGCATAACACCTTCAGGATATGCTGGGTTTATTGATCTAATAATAACTGTTAAAGAGCCAAAAATAATACCATATATCCATCTGCCTTGATTGGTGTGGCATCCAGTTACCGGCTCCGTTGCCATAAAGACTGTTCCAAAAAGAAAGCTTCCCATGACTATGTGAAAATGAGGTGGTATTGAAAACATTGTATTTGTTGAAAAAGGAGAAAATAAATTTGTCAAAACTGCTGTAGATACAAGTCCAATCACGGCACCAAAAACAACGCGAAAATTAATTATTTTCACATACATCAAGAATACTGCACCGAGAATAATTAAAAATTTATTTGTTTCTCCTATCGACCCAGGTACCCATCCCCAAAATAGATTCCACCATGAAAAATCAAATTGGGTTACGCTTGCCAATAAATTGACAGCGTTCTGACTCAGCTCGCTTGCTGGAACAGCTAGAGCAGTTGCGCCCGAATATCCATCTG
>NHFJ01000023.1 GCA_002172545.1 Fidelibacterota bacterium TMED108
AGTAAAGAGGCGATTTATTTTGGAATAAGAGCAAATGCAAATCCTGGCGAAGTTCGCTCAACATTAGCTGATAGGGATAAATTAGAAAGCGATGATTATTTGATGATAATCTTGGATACTTACAATGATCAGCGTACGGCCTACACTTTTGGCGTAAATCCTCTCGGTCAACAATCTGATGGAACAATTACAGATAATGTTCCAGATCGAAAAGCTGCAAGGCCGTTCACGATAGATAAAAACCCCGACTATGTTTTTGAATCAAAAGGCAGAATAGTTGAAAAAGGGTTTGTAGTTGAAGTAAAAATACCTTTTAAGAGCTTAAGATATAATAATAGTGAAGTTCAAAATTGGGGATTTAATGTTCTAAGAAGCGTTCAGCATTCAAGATATCTATTATCCCTTACTGAAGCAAAGCTAGGTGAAGCATCCTTCCTTGCTCAAAGCAGTCAACTGACAAATATAAAGAATATTAAGGCTAAGCGATTGTTTGATATTAACCCAGAGCTTCGCAATGCTCTAAACAGACCTGCAGAGTCAAAAGATTTCACATCTCAAACAAAAGACCCCTTAGGAGTAAATATTAGGTATGGCTTATCGTCGAATACAGTTTTAAATGCAACATTAAATCCTGATTTTTCGCAGATTGAGGCTGATGTAGCACAAATAAGCTATGAACCTAGAAGAGCGCTTTATTTTCCTGAGAAACGTCCATTTTTTTTAGATGGCATTGAATTTTTTTCAACCCCAACTAGATTAATATATACGAGAAAAATAGTCAATCCCGTTGCATCATCAAAAATTACTGGGAAGATTGGCAATAGAAATTCAATTGGTGTTATTTCCGCCGCAGATAATTTCGGTTCCTCGCTAAGCAATATGGATGTAGCTGCAGTTAATGCATTAAGAATTAAGCGTGATTTTTCGAATCAAAATCACGCAGGAATTGTTTATACAGATAAAACGCATAACGGCTATTCAAATCGTGTTTTTGCATTAGATGGAAAAATGATTTTAAATAAAAAATATTCGTTTCAAGGTCAAGGTGGATTCAGCATTACAAATACGTCAGAAAATTCTGGAGAAGCTGCGCCAATGTGGAATATTTCAGCAAATACTTCATCCAGAAATTGGTCTAGCTCATTCACATCTTCCGCATATCATAGCGAATTTGATCCCGCCTTAGGCTTTGTGAGTATTGGCGATTATGTTTCTGTTGCTGCGGGTACCAGACGTACTTTTTATGGTTCTAAAGGGGGCTTGATCGAAAAATTCAACGTAGGCTATAAATATACCCATAATTGGAATTACGACCCATTTATCAATGGAGAAAAGCCATTAGATTGGAGAAGTTATCCTACTTTTTCCTTTACTTTCAGAGGTGGCTGGGGTTTTAACACTTTTATCTGGTATGAATCTTTTGGTTTTTCAGAAGAGACATATCAAAATCACTTTTTTAAAGACGGCAATGAATACAAGCCCTTTGTTAATAGAGATGCTCTCATTAATCTTGGGTTTATGTCAACATTGCAATTGCCGCAATTAGACTCTTTCTCAGGAAGTATCAAGGTTGGTTATGGTCGTGATCCAAACTATCAAGAATGGGCACCAGGAGACATTGAGCTTATTGAAATGAAAATGCGCTGGAATCCTTCAGATCAGATTCGGATTAATTTTAGATTAAATCAGCAAAATAATCGACGCCCAAAAGACAGGTCTTTGGTTTCATCTGGCACAGTTCCAAGACTAAAAGTTGAATACCAGCTCAACAAAAGCTTATTTCTTAGATTTGTAGGTCAATATAATTCATCTTATAGAGATAGCTTAAGAGATAGTTCAAAAGATGGAATGCCTATTTATTTTAAAAATTCTGATGGCACTTTTAATCGTGCATCAAGGCAAGAGTCAAATAGCCTCCAAACCGACTTCCTTTTTTCATATAGACCTACGCCAGGAACGCTTGTTTTTGTAGGATATGGCTCGTCAATGACAGAACCACAGCGATATCGTTTCAATTCATTGGAGCGAAAATCCGATGGGTTTTTTATTAAATTAAGTTATGTATACCGACTTTAAGCTTTGCGTTCTGCATTACTAATTTTTGCAATCATTCATCTGCACAGTTGCACTTTACAGAACCAGAATGATTTATTATACAGTAAAACAGCAGCTGAGATCAGCTATGAAAAATTCTTCAAGAGAAACCGTGAAAGTATTGATAATATTGAAGGAATATGGTACGAATACGCAGTAGGAAGTTTATATAAAGATAGAATTCTGCTTCAAAGAATAAGAGAGCCTAATCGAGCTACCTGGATAATCATAAAAGATAAAAATTCAAATACCTACAATGTTTTAAATGCAAACGGTAAAGATAATTATTACGATGCATCGTTTTCACCAACATCCAAAAAAGACCTTTTTGCATTTGATTGCATAATCAAAGATACCCAAGCAAGAATTTCTTCCGCAGCTAAAGTCGTTGACCTCAATCAGCTTGAAATGGAATATAATGCCCCAAAAAGCTTGATAAGTGAAAATTATTCTGAAATTGATGGGGACTTGCTCCTGCACTGGAAAATAGAATGGATCAAATCCTTCCCAAGAAATTAAAAACCTTCAATGGCTAGCTGCGCATGAAAGAAAATCCAAAATCAAAATTGATTAGAAGAGATTTTTTTAAGAAATCGGCTGCTGGTATTATCGGATTTTTTGGAGGAGGGCATCTAAATATAGCCTTAGGCAGCCAAAATAATTTTAAAAAACCAATATCACCCACAGATTCAAACTGGTCAGTAATTAACTCCCAATTTATTTTGAAAAAAGGGATAACCTATATGAATAATGCGAGCCTGGGAATGCCTCCAATTAATGTTGTTGATAGCGTAAGGTCAGGGTATGAAAAGATATCGAAAGAGCCGTTGCATGGAAAACACAAACTTCAAGATAGAATAAATAACAATGTTATGCCCTTGCTTGCCAAAACTTTCAATGTAAATAAAGAGGAAATTATTTTAACTCGAAACGCATCTGAAGCACTGTTCCTGCAAACGCTAGGAATAGTTTTAAAAGAAGGGGATGAGGTAGTATTATCAACTCAAGAGCATCCGGCTGCATTAAAACCCTGGGTTCATAGAGAGTCAAAAGATGGAGTAGTTTTAAAATATGTCTTTATCCCTAGCCCATTGGTTAGCAAGCGAGATGTTATTGATAGGCTTATGTCTGCTGTTACTTCAAAAACCAAAGCAATTTCATTTTGCCACGTCACTCGCGGCGGCCACAAGTATCCCGTAAAAGAAATCGCAAATGTGGCCAGAAGAAAAGGGGTGGCAACCCTTGTTGATGGTGCCCAGGCAGTAGGCCAATTCCCAGTAGATATCAAAAATCTTGGGTGCGATGCTTATTCTGCAAGTTTACATAAATGGATCTTAGCTCCGGCAGGATCAGGGTTTTTATTTGTAAGAAATAGGTCTAAAAATTATTTTGAATCACCGTTTGATTTAAAAGCATCCACAGTACAATCATATTTTAATCCACCAGGTACAAAAGATTATCCTGTGAGGGCAGCTGTTGGAGCTGCTTTAAATTTTATTGATAAAATTGGATTAGAAAATATAGAAAAACGCTGTAGATATCTATCGAATCATTTGAAGAATGGTTTAAAAAAAATGAAAGACGTTAAAATATTAAGTAGTGATAATCCTAAGATGTCCGCCCCTGGATCAACGATTTTTGAGAAAAGTAATTTGGACGCTTTAGAATCTGTCAAGATATTTGAGGACAAGATAGGGTTTCATATTGATGAGCATCAAAGAGATGGGCATAATGCTATACGCGTTTCAACGCACTTTTACAATACCACAAGTCAAATAGATTTATTACTAGCTACGCTGGAATCTATATAATCGCAGGAAAATCTATCATTATTGCACTTTAATCCAATCTATATCAATTTTAAAATTACCTTCAACTTTATCAGATATCATTAATCCTACTTCACGTATGATTGATTCAGATAATTTAGGAATATCTCTAAGATTGTAGCCGCGATACGTTGGGTAAAAATCTTCTATATTTAATGTTACCTCTTGCCACGTATCTTTTTTAGTTGCGAAAGACTGAGTGTAGGAGACCCAACTGTTATTTTCAGCTCTTACCCTAAAGCTATATTTTCTCCCATCGCCTTTAACTCTTAAAACAATTGAGTTTATATCAAAAAGATTATTTGGATAGTAGGCACGAACTGAAGAAAACCCGCCATTATTTGCTAAGGACAAGTATCCCTCAAATTCCGCCTTGCTGTTACGAATTCTCATGCGAGCCTGTGATCTACCGCCCATAACAGTATCGTTTACAATATTCCAATTCAATAGACTTTTTTCAGCAAAATCTTCAATCATGATTTCCCCTTGAGATGTAGTGTGCGAATAATTACTTTGAATAGGTGATTCGCAAGCGATCAACGAAAAGACACTTAAGATTAGAAAAAGTTTTTTTATCATAATATTTTCCTTTTATAAAGAGCGAATTGAGCGTTATATTCACTANAATATATTATAATTATTATTATAAAAAAAGATATATATGCAACGTAGAAATTTTATAAAGCAAATTTGTAAAGCATCATTAGTTTGTGCTGCATCTGCCTCTATAGCAACCCTGCAATCCTGTTCAGATAGTAATGATAGTGATAGTGGCGCTAATCCAACTTTACCCATAACTGAAATTTCAATCGATTTAAACGATTCTATTTATACTCCACTCAAAACTGTGGGGCGATCTGTAGTTACCGGTTCATTAAATTTTGATAGTTCAGGTCTTTTATTGTTTCGCGAAAGCAATGAAAAGTTACGAGCCTACAGTAGAAGGTGTCCACATGCTGGTACGTCAATCAATGCGTTTGTGAATGGTGCCGCCACATGCCCTAATCATGGAGCAAAATTTAATACCGATGGTAGTTCCGTTTCAGGGGGCCCAACAAATGCACCTCTAAATCAGTATAGTGTCGATATAAACGGTTCGATAGCTACAATTTATAAATAAGTTATGCACACCGAGCTATCAAAAGAGAAGTTATTAAAACGCGGCTTTTGTTGTGGGTTAAAATGCAAGAATTGCCCTTATGATCCGTGCCACATAAAAGATAATACAATTATTAAAAAACAAGTAAATAGTTATTATAACCCCCACAAAGGTTCATTCTCAAAGCTCAATAAAACATCCCATTGGGATTGGGATTTTTTAGATAAGAAAGAATTGAACAAAATTATAAGTAAGAATTCAATTTAGCTCAGTATCTAATGCATAAATTTTTTACCACCCCGTTTTTATTGTTAACTATTTTTGAATCCAATCTTTTGCTTTCTCAAGATTATTTGTTTAAAAAACCATCTCGAGACGGCATAGGAAAGATTTATCAAGGCAGAGAAATAAGTAAAATTATGGGACACTTTGGAGCTAATTGGCTTGAAAGACAATCTAGATCAAAAGAAGAAAACCCGCAATTAGCTGTGGAATTGCTGGAGCTAAAGAAAAATATGGTTGTAGNTGACTTTGGTGCAGGTACTGGATATTTTACTTCACAGCTTGCCACAAGATGCAGCTTAGTCTTTGCTGTTGATATACAGCCAGAAATGATCCTGCTTAATAAAAAAAATATGCTCTCAAAAAATATCCAAAATGTGAAATACATAATTAATACATCCAAAGATGTAAAATTACCTAAAAATAGCATTGATATGATTTTGCTTGTTGATGTATACCATGAACTTGAGTTTCCCTATGAAGTTTTAAAAGGTATGAAAAATTCATTAAAGAGCGATGGTCGCATTGTGCTTTTGGAGTATAGAGCAGAGGACCCCAATGTTCCAATCAAACCTCTTCACAAAATGAGTGTTAATCAAATTTCAAAGGAAATGAATTTTGTTGGCATGAAGCTATCTATCAACATTCAGGAACTTCCCAGACAACATATGTTGGTTTTTTCAAAATTATGAAGCTAAAGCTCTTCCCACTTAATTTGGTTGCATTACCATATAAAATAATTCCCCTTCATATTTTTGAAGAACGNTATAAAAAAATGATAAATTATTGNTTANATNNTAAAAAAGATTTCGGAATCATATANCAAAACAAAGAAAGTCAATCAAAAATCGGCTGTTCTGTATCCATTGAAAAAATTATAAACAAGTATTCCGATGGAAGAATGGATCTCATAGTCAGGGGTAAAAGAATTTTTAAAATCCAAAGCCAATCCCATCAAAATGATATTGCAATCGGAGATATATCTTATCTGAAAGAACCTGAGCCATTAAATAGAAAAATTTTNAATCCATTNCTTGATAAATATATAAAACTCCTAC
This sequence comes from Fidelibacterota bacterium TMED108, assembly GCA_002172545.1. GTDB lineage: Bacteria > Fidelibacterota > Marinisomatia > Marinisomatales > TCS55 > TMED108. The sequence continues at coordinate 6,363 of NHFJ01000023.1, forward strand.
TTGCTGTAGGATTTANAGAAAACCTTGATCATCATTTATCAAAAACTCTAACATTTGAATTGCTAGAATTGATTCAGACATCACATGATTTCGAGCTCGAATTATTGCATTTGAATTCTGAAAAAAAGAGATTGGAAATCTTAGACCGTTTCTTTACATCTATTCTTGATCAGCCAGAATTATTTAAACCTGACGGAAGGTACCAATCGTAATGTTTTTTAAAAATTTATTTACTAAAAAGTTTTTTTCTGCCTCAATTTTTCTATTATTATCTCTAAACTTGCAATCGTGCTCAAGACTTTATCTGGGTTCAGATAATCAAGAAATTTTCAATGAATTTTCACAGCCCGATCAACTAGGTGACGCTGTTCAATTATGGGAAGATGGAGCTCGAACGGATGACGCAAATAATCAATTTGAATGGTGGTATTTTGATGCAGAGCTTGATGATGGAAGTATGGTTGTTGCATATTTTTATAAGGTACATTTTTTGAAAGATCAGTTTTTCATTGGCTTTAATTACACTTCACCTGAAAAAGAAGATTTTTTCAAACTAAAATATTTCAAGAAAAATGAAGTATCGTTTCAATCAGACAGTTGCGCAGTTTTAATGAATAAAAATTCATTTTCAGGAAACCTTAATGATTACAATATTGTGTTGAATTCAGATGATTTTGACGGTTTTGGTTTTAATTTAAATTTGAAATCTTTAGTTAGCCCCTACAGACCGCAAGATGGAATTATAAAAGCAGGAAGCGATTACTTTGCATGGTTAGCTGCTGTTCCAAATGGAAATGTTGATGGCACTATTACAGTACGTGGAGAAGAAAAAAAAATTAAAGGTTCTGGATACCACGATCATAATTGGGGAAATACACCGCTTCAAAAGTTGTTTAAAAGNTGGACTTGGTTNAGAGGAAAAGCTGGACCCTACACTGTTATCCTAGCAGAGTTAAATGCTGTTGAGAGTCGTGGCGGCTTTGATATTCCAATTCTTTTCGTCGCAGATGAGAATAAAATACTGGTAGATAAATTTGGCAATAGAGAATTATTGACGATGAAAAACAATTTAATAGAAGATTATTATCCATCAAAAAACGAGCCACAATTTTCTAATTTTTTAATTTCAACTCACGATAATGTTTCAGTCAAAATTTCAGGGAATCGCGTCATTGATAATATTGAAATTTTTAAAAGAATGAGTCCACCNGTTCCGCTAAATCTTTTTAAACCNGNNGTGAATCTTGCTTTTAAATCAAGCGGAATAGACCCATTTTACACGCGCTTTGCGAGTTCTTTTGTTCTAAAAATTGACAAAAATACTGAAATTGATGGAACAGGAGTTATGGAAATAATGGATTTGCAGTAAAATGTCAAATATTTTATCGATTGATACTGTTTCCAAATACTATGGCCAACTAAAAGCCTTAGACGGTATTAGCTTTGAAGTGCCAGAAAATTCTATTTTTGCTATTCTCGGACCTAATGGGAGTGGAAAATCCACATTGATTCGCGTTCTTGCCGGCTTAATAACAAGCTGGGAAGGCGATATTTTTTACAAAAACCACTCGATAAGAAAAAAAGAAAATTATACAAATAATTTTGGGTTTATCGTTGAAGACCCTTCCTTTTATGAGTACCTATCTGCAGCTATGAATTTGCGGATTCTTTGTAGACTAACCAACTCTCCTTTTGCACGAATCGAAGAAGTGCTGAGCCTAGTTGATTTGAGCGACCGTAAAGATGAATTGGTTTCGAATTATTCATACGGCATGAAACAAAGACTTGGAATAGCTCAAGCGCTCTTGCATGATCCAAAAATTTTAATTCTTGATGAACCGAATAATGGCTTGGATCCTGTAGGTGTTAATCAAATTGCTGATATCATTTATAAATTAAGTCACGAAGGAAAAACAATCTGTATTTCAACCCACTCTTTGAATGAGGTTGATAGACTTTGTACAGATGTAGCGATTATGAAAAAAGGGCGTTTGGTTATTGCCAAAGACATTCGCGGTGTTAGTAGTAAAAAAAGATTTTTTAGGGTAGAAACATTTGATGCTAAATACGTGCTATCTAAAATTAAAAGCCTTCGAGGACTTTCTGTGTTAGCAGCTCAAAGTAATTCAATTTTAGTGTCTCAATCAGTTAACAGTATCCCCTTAACTGAAAACAAAACATTTAATAAAATTAAATCAATTAAGTCAATACAGATCGAATCCGATTTAATCGAATATTATTATGTTTAGATCGATGTTTGTCAATGAAGCTATTAAGACGCTTCAAAAAAAAAGAACCTACATTAGTTTTATTTTACTATTTTTTTTAGTGCCAATGATTGTTTTGGCCATTGGCAATGGATCTGGATATCTTGAAATGCAAATTTATGGTCAATTAAAAGATTCGTTTATTGTTTTTGGTTCTCTAACTAATGGGTATTTATCAAGCTACCTAATTATAGCGATTCTTGTAGGCCAAATGCCATTTTTAGCCACTATAGTTGCTGCGGAAATTGTTTCAGGAGAGTATGCTAAGGGAACTTTTAGAATGTATTTATCGAGACCTATATCTAGATATAAAGTTCTTTTTTCTAAGCTAATCGTTGTGATTATTTATACAATAATAATGATGTTTTTCTTTGTCTTTTATACTCTTGGCGTTAGCTGTCTTTTTCTTGGCGTAGGAGATCTTGCAGTTTTCCATCAAGGTTTACTTTTTTTATCAGATGGAGATGTGCTGTGGAGATTTTTATTAGCATTTGCCATATCAACAGGAGTAATGCTGTCAATATCATGTTTATGTTTTATGTTATCAACTTTTTTTAAAAATAGCGTCACACCAATAATTATAACTATTAGTACAGTATTTATTGGTTCTGCTATATCTTTTATACCACTAGAAATATTTGAACTTATCAATCCTTTTCTTTTTACGGGTTATATTGATTTGTTCCTATCAGCATTTCATGACCCAATTCCTTGGAATATTATTGCAAATGCATCTGTTACTTGCGTTGTTTGGTCATCAATATTTATCTACATATCATTTTACCACTTTAATAGAAAGGAGATATTGACTTGAAGGTTCTTCTGATGGCATTAATAATGTCATACGCAACTGCAAATCAGGGCGAAGATGATTACGCAAAAACAATCATTGAAAAAACCGAATTACAATATAGGCTTATAAATGATTATCAGGTCAGAATGACTATATCAATGAAAATTCCCGCTTTTAGAATGCCTAAAAAAAAATATACCGTTTTTTTTAAGCAACCAGATAAAATAAAAATTAAGAGCAAAGGGTTTGGCCTTTTACCTCGTACAGGAATGTTTACCTCGCCAAGAGAAAATTTTGATAATTTGACAGATATAGTTATCAATAAAGACTCACTAGGTTTGGATAGTAGCAGTGTTATGCTTCGTGGAAATTTAATTGTTGACAGCTTGGCGATTAAAATGCCTAATGATTACGCCAAGGTTACGTTTAAACCCACAGTTGATGTTACGATAGATACATCACAATGGGTTATAACGGGTGTTGTTACAAAAATTGACACTATTAAAATCATGCAAATAAACAACGAATATGGTTTTGTTGACGGTGAACATTTATTACCAGTAAGATCTACTGTAGAATATTTTGTTAAAGATGCTAGAATATCAAAATGGCTAAAAAAAGATATCGGTTCATTTATTGGAAGTCAGCAAAAAATGGACATTCAAGATGATATGGTAAAAGGGAAGATAACCGTACTGTATAGTAAATACAGGGTTAACAAAGGAATAGATGAATCCGTATTTAAGAAGAATTAATTTTTTGTAAAATCGGTGTTATATTTAAAGCAGCAATCAACTTAATTCAGGAGGTTAAAATGGATAATTTTTTATTAGAATGTCTAAAGATATTTGTAGCTGTATCAATATTTTATGTTTGGGTGCCTAGATATTTCAATATTATAGAGGAATTCAAGCAGTACAATTATCCTGATTATTTGCGAGATATTGTCGGCATTTTAAAATTAACTTTTGCATTTATGTTGGTAGCGAAAGATACGCAGTATGTACTAATGGCTTCAGGCGGATTAGTGGTTTTAATGTTAGCTGCATTTGCTACGCACATTAGAGTAAAAAATAATTATAAATTATTTTTTCCATCGCTATCTCTAATGCTAATTAATTCGCTTATTTTTTACATGACATATTCAGCATAGATAATTATATCTAAAAATATATTAACTTTTATATATTAATAAAATAGGTCTAACATGATTACAGTAATCTCTCCAGCAAAAAAACTTTCAGATGAATGCCATGCCTATGAAGCAGATCATTCGCAACCAGCCTACCTAGTCAAGTCAGCCGAGTTAGTTGATCAACTAAAAAGTTACGAACCTTCCTACTTGCAAAGCTTAATGGGAATCAGTGAGAAATTATCAGTTTTGAATTGGGAAAGATATCAGAGTTGGAATTCATCTTTTAGTAGCAACAATTCCCGTCAAGCTTTTTTTACCTTTAAAGGAGATACTTATACCGGATTAGATGCAGATACTTTATCCACTGAGGATTTATCTTTTTCTCAAAACCATACTAGAATTCTATCGGGGCTATACGGCGTTTTGAAGCCACTTGATTTGATAATGCCCTATAGATTAGAAATGGGTACAAAAATTGAAAATAAGTTTGGTAAAAATTTGTATGATTTTTGGGGAGATGAGCTTGTAGCGGACTTAGAAAAAGATTTATCCAATCATGATTCAAGATATATTGTCAACTGCGCATCGGTTGAATATTTTAAATCTATTGATAAAGATTCCTTGAACGGTAAGGTTATTACGCCAGTCTTTAAAGAAATAAAAAAAGGTAAAGCTCGCATTGTGTCATTCTTTGCAAAGAAAGCGAGGGGAATGATGGCAAGATATATTATTCAAAATCAAATCAACGATCCGGACGAGATAAGAAAATTTGATCTAGGTGGCTATGAATATAATGATGGCCTATCAAATACCATGGAGCCAGTATTTACTCGGGTACAAGCCTAACCCTTAATTGCATTATCTATTAGTCTGTCCGGCCTCCCAACTATCTCTACTGCACTTTGACCGGATGATTTGTCTAGGATTTTTTTCCCATCTTTTTTCAGTACAAAAGAAAGTTCACCATCTAAATACTCTCTGACCTTAGGGACCATTCCCGTTTTATCGGGCGCGTATAATATGCCGCTTTTGCTTCCAGCTTTAATCTTGATTTCTAATTGAAGACCGCCTTTTTTTATTACCCAAAACAAAGTATCGTTTTCAAATTTGATTTTTAAAATTTTTGAAAAATTGTATGTCGTAAACCTGTACAATTTCTCTTGATATTGAACGCCAACTATAAATCCTGAAAATTCATAATTTTTCCAAGGTATCGTCGCAAGAGACGCAGAAATACTTAACTGTGGCTCGTTAAAATTATTTGATTGTGCCCAAACCCAGTCTTTAGGAAAATTCCGCCCCCAGTCTTTTTCAATATATCCTACGCCCTGATTAAGGTCTATCCTATCTCCATTGATATCTAAATATCCACTCAAATTATGGTTCATGCTGAGAATTCCATGAAAACACTCCATTGTTGGAACATATCCATACCAACCCATACACCCTCTTTCAATTAGTGATACCGGCCATGGGTTAAGCTTATTTGCGCTAATCTCACCCTTAACACTTAGATCTTCAGTCTTAAAATCAAGCACAACGCGTTCTAATGAGAAATAATTATTTCCTAGTTTTAGCTTGTAGGAGTTTGCATTGCACTGGAATTCTTCAACTTTATAAGGTATATAATCTACTCTGCCACTTGATCCTTGATAAAACATCAAAAACGCAGTTTGGTTATTATTTGCACCGCTTCTATAAATACCCGGTATTACAACAAATGCTTTACCGTTTTTAGAAGACATTTTGTGATACCAGCCTTCAAAGAACGGTCTTTTTTGTGACTGTCCGTGGTAAAGTTCAGGCCGCTTGAAAATCATGTAATATTATAATTTAATAGATATTTATACGTAAGCATTATTCTGTAAATTACTTATAATTTAAAATCTATGGAATCAATAGTACTCATAATTGCTGCTTTTTTAACTTCGGTCCTATCCGCTATTATAGGAATGGGTGGAGGTATTACACTTCTTGGTATAATGGCAATCATTATGCCTACTGGATATTTGGTTATTGCTTACCATGGAATTATTCAATTGGTTAGCAATGCGACAAGAACAGCCGTTTACAGGCAGCATATTAGCGAACCTATCATTAAGCGATTTTTGATTGGCCTTGTGCCTGGCTTGCTATTATCAGTCGCTATAATTTACGGGGCAACTACGTTTTTTAAAACTCCATCCGCCGCTGATATTAAAATTGATTTTTTAAAACCAGCAATTGGAATTTATATTATCTGGTTCCTCTACTTACGAAAAAAGAAAAAAACTATCTCAAAGGAAGCATATAAGCGGATGGGTGTTCTAGCTGGTCTTGCGACTGTATTTATTGGGGCGATGGGGCCATTAATTGCCCCGCTATTCATTAATGATAAGTTAAAAAAAGAAAGCATAATCGCTACGAAAGCTGCCTGCCAAGCAGCAGGACATTTAGGTAAAATGCCTATTTTCTTTTTGTTTTTTAATGTTAGCTATATTGAAGATTGGAGCGTGCTTTTACCCTTAGTAATTGCAGTCTACGCTGGAACAAAAATTGGCAAGCTAATGCTTGGGAAGCTGCCTGAAGTTTTATTTCAAAACCTATTTAAATCTGTATTAACCTTAATAGCTATTCGCCTCATAGTAATGCAAGTATGGTAAGATACTTTATTATTGCAGTTTTGTTTTATTTCTTTTCGTGCTCAGGAACAAAAGACTCCAGAATTCTTGAAAGAATATTGCTTTCTATGGATAAAAAATATTCTTCAATAGTTAATAATCCAAACGACTATTATTTACAAATTGCTTACACTCAAATTGATAGGAATTCACAGCAAGAACCTGTATTTACTTTGCACACATTTAATGTAGATAATACAAAATATTTTTACCCTGCAAGCACTGTAAAACTCCCAGCGGCTGTATTAGCCTTAGACAAGCTCAGGCGCTATGAATCGCTTAGTATCGATAAAGATACAAAGTTAACTATAAATTCAGATAAAACCTGGATGTCGTCTATGCTGGGCGATAGTAGTTCTGAGAATGGGGAAGCTACAATTGCTCAGTTTATTAAAAAAATATTTGTAGTTTCTGATAACGACGCGTTTAATCGCTTGTATGAGTTTTTGGGGCAAGATCATTTTAATCAGAGAATGTGGGATCTTGGATACAGTGAAACCAGAATGCGGCACCGCCTATCCATTCCTCTTACCGCAGAACAAAATAAATATACAAATTCACTCAGTTTTTTTATAAATGACAAAAAAATACTAGAACAGCAAATGCAGTTTTCAAGTCTGCCCTTAACAGTGAATTCAGTAAAAAATTTGATTGGAAAATCATATATGCAGAGCGCAAAATTGATAGATGCGCCGATGGATTTTTCTGGTAAAAATTTTTTTAATATATCAGAACAGCATTTATTTTTACAGCAAATAATGTTCCCCAGAAATATCAATAGCGATAAAAAGCTATATCTTAGAGCAGAGGACTTTGACTTTTTATACGAATGGATGTCCAAGCTTCCACGAGAAAGTAGATACCCATTTTATTCAGATTATGATAAATATCCCGATGGGTATTGTAAATTTTTGATGTTTGGTGATTCAAATAAAAAAATTCCAAACCATATCCGTATTTATAATAAGGTAGGTATGGCTTACGGTTTTTTAATAGATAACGCGTATATAGTTGATACAAAAAATAAGATTGAATTCTTCTTGACTGCTTCTGTCTATAGCAATGACAATCAAATTCTAAACGATAACCAGTACGAATACAATGAATTAACACTACCTTTCTTGGCAGAGCTTGGAGAAAAAGTTTACAATTACGAGCTATCTAGAAAGCGAAATATAGTTCCTGATTTAAGTCGATTTATTTCACAATAACTCTTTTTTATCTTTTCATTGATAAACTAGATTTATTGCAGGTAAACAAATGAATTTTAATTATTTTGCATTTATAAAAAAGTTAGCAATAGTTGTTTGTGCGATTGTTTTTAGCTGTTCAGATTCAAATTTAAAATTGAAGACAGTTAATGCTCCGGATATTTTAAGACAGGTTAAAACTCACAGTGGCAGTAAATCCGTACTGGTGAATTTCTGGGCAACTACCTGCGCGCCTTGCATTGAAGAGATCCCGTGGATACTTGAACTTTCAGAGCAATACGGTGAAGATTTGAAAGTCTATTTCGTCAGCACCGATTGGTTGGAAAACAAAAAAAGGGTGATACGGTTTTTAGAAAAACATAATATAGAGGGTTTATCTTTTCTTAAAGAAGAAGGTAATGATTTTAATTTTATAAATACTATTAATGAAGAATGGTCTGGGGCAATGCCTTTTACGATTATCTACAATAAAAACGGTAGCATATCTAGCTACTGGGAAAATATCGAAGATAAGGCTTTTTTTGAGAATGCTGTAAAGGAGGCACTTGCTTCATGAAATTTGAAGAGTTTAAGCTTGAGCGTGAACAGTCTACTTGGGAAAATAAAGTAGATTACAACCTATCTGAAAGCGGTGTTCATCCGAGAACGCTTAGCGAGTTATTTGAGCCTGAGTTTGTTGATCAAATCAATAATACGGAATTAACCTATGGCTTTACAGAAGGTTCTCCTGATTTGCGTAAATCTATAGCTTCGATATATTCTGGAGCTACAAAAGATAATGTCCAAGCATTCAATGGGTCAGCGGAAGCCAATATGGTATCAATAATGACCCTGATTGAACCTGGGGATGAAGTAGTTTATATGGTACCTAATTATCTTCAGATCTACGGATTTGCCCGTGGATTAGGTGCCAATATAAAGACTTTTAAATTGCATGAATCTTTAGAATGGAAACCGGATTTAGATGAGTTAAAATCTATTGTATCTGAAAAAACCAAGTTGATTTGTATTTGCAACCCCAACAACCCAACCGGATCTGTTTTGCCAAAGAAAATGGTGGAAGATATAGTAGCTATAGCAGAAAGCGTTGATGCATGGATTATTGCTGATGAAGTATATCGTGGTGCGGAATTAAACCATAAAGAATGCACTTCATTTTGGGAACCTGGGTATAAAAAAACGATTGTGAATTGCGGACTTTCTAAGGCATACGCGCTTCCGGGATTACGTCTTGGCTGGTCTCTTTCAAACCCAGAATACATTAAGCAATGTTGGGCTAACCATGACTATACTAGCATTTCCGTTGGACGCCTCAGTGACCTAATAGCATCGCACGTACTACACCCCAATAATCGCATGAATACATTGGACTATATCAGAAAGCAACTTGCTATCAATCTTGGCCTTTTTCAAGATTGGGTGACAGGTTTTGATGGCCATCTTAATTTTATAGTCCCTGAAGCGGGAGCAATGGCTTTTGTTAATTACGATTGGTCTATTAATTCTTCAGACTTAATTACCAAGGTTCGAAAAGAGGCTAGTGTAATGCTCGTAGCGGGAGACTGGTATGGTATGGATCAGTATATCCGATTTGGATATGGCGCAAAGCGCTCTCATCTTGAAAAAGCTCTTGAGCGAATAACGCCTATATTTAGATCGCTATGATTGACTACAAAGCCAGTATACAGGCTGCAGCTAAACGGTCAAGTCCATATATAAGGCATACGCCATTAGAGCATTCGCCTTATTTAAGTAATCTTGCGGAAGCAAATGTATTTTTAAAACTTGATAATATTCAAAAAACGGGCTCTTTTAAATTTAGAGGAGCAATCAGTAAAATGACTTCTTTATCTGATGAAGAGAAATCGAATGGTGTTGTAACTGCATCTACTGGAAACCATGGCGCTGCCTGCTCCCTTGCTATGTCTGAGCTAGGAATTAAAGGAAAAATTATTGTCCCAGAAAATGTGCATAAAAATAAAATAGAAAATATCTTAAATCTTGGCGGGGAGGTAGAATACTACGGCGATGACTGTATACATGCTGAAAAGCGGGCCCAAGAAATATCAAAGACAACTGGCGCCACGTACATCTCTCCCTATAACGATGAAGCTATTGTAAGCGGTCAAGGCACATTAGGCATGGAGGTTTCACAAGATTTAGCAGACATTGATGCGATATTCATATCTGTTGGAGGAGGAGGGCTTATTTCGGGGGTAGGTGGCTACCTGAAATCTGTCAATCAATCCACTCAAGTGCATGGCGTGTCCCCAAAGAATTCTTGCGTTATGTACGAATCCTTGAATGCTGGAAAGCAGTTAGACCTACCATCTAAACCAACGCTTTCAGATGGAACAGCCGGAGGCGTTGAATTTGGATCAATAACATTTGAGGCATGCAAAGAAATTATTGATGATTTTACCATTGTATCAGAGGACGAAATCGCAAAAGGCATCCAGATTGGTTTAGAAAAAAATCACCAACTTATCGAAGGCGCAGCTGGTGCAGCAATTGCAGGTTTTATTAATCAAAAAGAAAAAATTAAAGGGCAGACGGTAGTTTTAGTTATGTGTGGTGGGAATATCAGTAGCGCCGTTTTAAAATCAATACTTTGATGCGTATTATAAGCTTAGATCGCATCAAATCCGTTTTGCCGAATATAGACCTGTTGTCAGAGATTGAATCAGGATTTGCTGCATATTCAAGCGGACTAGTTGTAGTTCCTCCTGTAGGGGAGCTGAGTTTTCAGTCTCCACCGGGAGATGTTCATATTAAGTACGGATATATAAAAGAAGACGATGTGTATGTAATTAAGATTGCTTCAGGTTTTTACAAAAATAAATCAAAAGGTCTTCCAGTGGGAGATGGAATGATGCTGATTTTCAGTCAAGAAACTGGCCAACCTTTGGCTGTATTGCAAGACGAATGCTATCTGACCGATGTCAGAACAGCGGTCGCTGGCGCGATTGCCGCCAAATACTTTTCACCTAAAAATATAGATTGTATTGGCATAGTAGGTACAGGCACACAAGCCAAGCTACAGTTACAATATCTTGAAGATACAGTAAACTGCAACAAGGTTATGGTTTGGGGAAGAAGTTCTAAATCTTTATTAGAGTATAAAAAATCCATGGACAGTTATAACTATCAAGTTGAAACAACAGTAAACATTGATGAAATAGTTAGTCAGTGTCAGCTTATAATAACATGTACGCCTAGCGAAAAAGCCTTAATTAACAAAGTAAATCCCGGTACACACATAACAGCAATAGGTTCCGATACTACCGTTAAACGTGAACTGAGCTCCAGTGTGCTTTTTCAAGCCGATGTGGTTATTACGGATAGCAAATCACAGAGTAAAGAGCGTGGTGAAATCTATCAAGCATCAAAAGACGGATTCTTGATTAGTACCGCTATAGAATTAGGTGATATTATAAAAGGAGAGACTGCAGGAAGAACCAGCCAAGATCAGATCACGGTCGCTGATTTGACAGGTGTAGCTGTTCAAGATATTCAAATATCTAAGGCGATATTGAGGAATTTACGGGAATGACTTCTGAATTTAAAAAAGAACAAATAATATTTTACTCTATTGAGGATGAAAGTCTTAAAAAACTTCATATATATGAAAGCGGTGTATCTGCAGGTTTTCCTTCACCTGCAGATGACTATCTTGATGTTGATCTAAATCTTCACAAGTATCTCGTTAAACATCCTGCAGCAACTTTCTTTATTATCGCTAAAGGTCACTCCATGGAGAAGGCCGGTATAAGCGATAGCGATCTATTGGTTGTAGACAAGTCTCTGGAACCAAAAAATAAAGACATTGTAGTAGCTATTGTAGATGGAGAATTTACTGTAAAGAGGTATTTGATCAGCAATGGGAGTATTTGCCTTAAAGCCGAAGGTTTATCTAATAGCTATCCCGATATCAATATCACAGACTCTATAGAGTTTGAGGTATGGGGCGTTGTAACTCATACAATCCACAACAATCGATGATTGCGCTCGCTGATTGTAATAATTTTTATGCATCTTGCGAGCGTGTTTTTAATCCCGCTTTGAAGAACAAACCGCTTATTGTTCTATCGAATAATGACGGGTGCGTTATTGCAAGAAGTAACGAGGCCAAAGCAATTGGAATCCGGATGGGTGAACCAGTATTTAAAGCTAAAAAGCTCATTGTAGAAAATAACGTAAACGTATTTTCTACAAACTTTGCACTATACGGAGATATGTCAAAAAGAGTCATGTCGCTTCTTAGTAATATGTCACCTGATATAGAAATATATAGCATTGATGAAGCTTTTATGGATTTTTCTGGAATTCAAGACTGCTTTAAGCTTGCATCGGAGATGCGAGAGACTGTGATTAAGCATACCGGAATACCCATTTCTATTGGTATAGCAAAGACAAAGACACTAACTAAAGTAGCCAATCATTATGCTAAGCGCCATACTAAAGAAGGTGTTTATGTGCTGGATAATAAAAATCAGATTAATAGTATATTAAAATCAATGCCCGTATCAAAACTTTGGGGGATAGGATCGCGATATGCTAGAATGTTAAATGGATATGGCATTAATAGCGCTTTTGATTTTATTTCATTGGACGAAAGCTGGGTTCTTAAAAAAATGACAATCATGGGTTTGAAAATACAGCAAGAGTTAAAAGGAAAACCCCGCATCTCGATCAATACGAGCCTTTCGCCAAAAAAGAATATATGCACATCAAGATCGTTTGGCGTCAAAGTAACACAGCTTCAATCGCTTAAAGAGTCTATTTCTAGTCATGCGGCAAGGTGTGCTGAAAAATTAAGACTGGAAAAAGGATGCGCGCGCTATGTAAGTGTTATTATTAAAACAAACCCATTCAGCGAATCAGAGGAATATTACCATGGATATAAAACCATGAGCTTCAATACTCCAACTAATGATACAATAGATATTGTCAGTGCCGCAGAAAGCTTACTTAAATCTATTTACAAAAAAGAGTTTGTCTACAAAAAATCTGGAGTTATTGTTGGCGATATAATACCCCAAAATCAAATACAGCTAAATATGTTTGATATCGATGAAAAGAGGATTAAGAGAGATAAACTGAATAGCGCAGTTGATCTTATTAACCAGGCAGTAGGAAGAAATACGGTTCATATCGGTTCTCAGGGAATAGCTAGAAAATGGCAGTTAAAACAAGAGAAGCTTTCTCCTTGCTACACAACAAAATGGGACGATCTTCTTAAGGTAGGATGTTAAAAAGAAATTATTTAGATAATAAAATAAATATTACAAAATTTAAAAAGCAAACCAGGAGTAAAATATGCGATTAGTAAAAATAATATTGGTGACAATCCCCCTATTCTCATTTCTGCTTTCAAAGGACCTTCCATTGGGATCAAGCATTCCGCTGGGTTTTATAAAAATGGAAGGTATTAATGGTGAGAAAGTAAGTTTAAGTGATGTGATGATGGAAAATGGACTACTTGTTAATTTTACATGTAATACTTGTCCATGGGTAGTAAGATGGCAGGACAGATACAATGATCTGGCGAAAGTTAGTCAGAAAAATAAAATTGGGTTTATCGCCATCAATCCAAACGCTGGAAAGCGTGAACGGGGAGAAAACATGGAGGACATGAAAGAATTTGCCGACAAATATGGCCATAATTTTTTGTATACATTAGATAAAGGTGCAAAGCTTGCGACAGCATTTGGCGCTCGAACCACACCTCATATTTATTTGTTTGACGGAGATGGAAAGTTGGTTTACAGGGGCGCGATTGATGATAATGCGCCAAAAAGAAAAAAAGTTAAAAATCATTATTTGATGGATGCAATTAAAGCTGTTGGAAAAGATAGAAAAATTAAATTAGCAGAAACCAAGGCGTTGGGATGTAGCATAAAATTTCCAAAGCAGTGATGCAGGAGATAATTGATAGAAAATGAAAAAAACAATCTTTAGCGTAATTGCTTTGTTTACAATTAGTTGTAGTGCCGATAAAAAATCAGCAAATCTAGTACTTGACTCATTACAGTGCTTAATGTGCTCGGTAAATGTAGAAGAATCTCTTTTAAGTCTAAGGGGTGTAAAAAATATTAAAGTTGATTTAAAAAATAAATCGGGCAAAGTAGTTTACAATGCCAATGTTGTTGATCTTAGGGCTATAGAAGAAAGAATAACATCGATTGGCTATAGTGTAAATGGAAAATTAGCAGATAAAAACGCTTATGAAAAGCTTGAAATTTGCTGTAAAAAACCTAAAGATAATTAAATTAAAATCTTCATAAATTGTAAAGTGATGTACAAATGGTTTTATATATGCATAACGCGCCTATGTTTGGCCCTAATATTCTCTGGAGTAGTCCCAATATTTACATCTCAAAGTATTCTTCTTGCCCAATCAAAGAAGAAAAATCCTGCCCAAGCTTCAAAATATGCAAAGCGAGGAAGTGCGAAAGCTAAGAAAAAAGATTTTAATGGCGCATTGGCTGATTATAAAAAAGCGTACCAATTAAACCCAAGTACGAATTATAAGAAAAAAGTTCAGCAATTAACAAGCTTAGCTAAAAAGCAGGGTGGCGGGAAACAGTCAAGGGGTAAAGTTTCAAAAAAACAAGCTGCTCAGGCTTCAAAATATGCAAAGCGAGGAAGTGCGAAAGCTAAGAAAAAAGATTATGCGGGTGCGCTTAAAGACTTTCAGCGCGCTCTTCGATTAAATCCTAGCGCTTCTAACAAGAAGCGAGTTTCTCAGCTAGCATCAATTATAAAAAAATCCGGAAGTAATAAAACTTCCAGCGGAATTACTAGGGCCAAGATGCCAAGAGTTAGTGATATACCAACGATTAGCCCAGTTAAGTATGCAAATGACATTTATAACATNGCTGAAGCGTTTGAAATGAGCACAAGAAATCTTGCCAGAGCAACAAGCCTTCTTGAAGGTAAGCAGAAAAAGAAAATAGAATCTGTTAGGCTTCAAAGAACNCCAACAACGCTTGAGCTAGAAAATGCTGCACGTACTGAACCAAATGATTTTAGAAAGCAAGTTGACTTAGCGAGGAATTACGAGGCCTCTGGTCGTTTTGATGATTCAAAAGAAATTTATTTACGATTAGCGGCGCAAAACCCTTTGAACGCTGATGCGCACTTTCACTTGGGTGCATATTATGCTAGATTTGATCAAATGACAAAAGCTCGCCATGCTTTTGATGAGGCCCTAGACATTAAGCCTAATCACAGGGCTACGATTGAAGCTATGGCAACCTTTTTCAATGAAAAAGAAGATCGCTCTTTTTCCGATGAAGTATTGGCTAAATCTGCAGAAAAAGATCCTACTGGCCCAGCCCAATTAGTTTCTAAAATTAGAAAAAATCTAGATGCGTTTAATTTTGAATATGCAGCCAGACTAGCTCAAACTGGACAAGATAAATTTCCAAGGCAAGAAGCATTTATTTTATTTAAAGGCAAAGCTTTTGAAGGAATGGGCGACATGGAAAAAGCGAAGTCAAGCTATCAGGAGTCAATTAAAATCAATCCCACTAATCATGAGCCATACATAGCTTTAGGGGATTTNTATTCATCCCAAAGTAAGCATTTGTACGCAGCGTTGACGTACAGCGATGCTGTACGTTTAGATCCAGCTAACGAAGATGTTCGGTTTAAGCAAGGCCTGGGCTATTTTAAGTCAAGTGAGTGGGGAAGAGCAGCATCGTCATGGGAAGATCTTTTGTATTACGATCCTAGCAATCAAAAAGTTAATCTTTTATTACCTCAGGCATATTATATATTGGCGGTTGAATACAACCGTTCAGGTAAATCTAGCTTAGGTCAAAGCGCGTTTCGAAAAGCAATAAATGTAAATCGCAATTCTGCTGCTTGGCTACCTGGCTCAATGCAGACATTAGGTTCTTTTTATAGAGAAAAAGGTTTATTTAAAGAGTCCTTAGCCGCTTATCAAGAAGCGATAGAATTACGACCCAGTGACTCTAGAACTTATCTTGGGCTAGGAATAACCTATTGGAAAATGAAGGAAGCTGCACTGGCTAAAGCCGCATGGTCAAAATCCATGGAGCTTGATCCTACTAATAACGATGCTAGGGGCTGGCTACTTTTATCTGGAAAAATATCTGGATAATATTTAATCTAGATTTTAAAATCTAATTTTTATGTTTACATAATTTATGCGCATCTTTAATGCAGCTATAAAACACAGTTTATTATTCCAATGCTTCTTTTCATTGTCATTTACGCAACACAACGGCGATAGTGTTGTTATGAAAGGTGTAGATGCTTTTTTTAATTATGAGTTTGAAGAAAGCATAGAAATTTTATCAAAAGCTAGAACAGAATACCGCAATCATCCGGTTGTTCATGTGGTATGGGCAGCAGCCTGGTATCATTACGACCAATCTATGTTTTCCGCAGATCGCGTATACAGTAATTTTGTAAATAGAATAAACGAGATTGAAATCGTATACGATTCTTTAGTAATAACATATCCCAATAATTCGGAGTATTTGCTGTACCTTGGATCTTCACAATCACTCAAAGCTAGAATCTATTTAGGACAGAAAAAATATTTATCAACTTTTTATGCCGCGTATCAAGGATTTAGATCCATTCAAAAGTCCAATCAAGGTCCAAACGCAGCAAAAGACGTTTATTTGCCATTGGGTGTTGTTGAGTGGTATGCGGGACTAAAAAATCCAATTATTCAAATTGCAGCAAGAAGTATGGGTATCACGCCTTCAAGAGAAGAAGGTATAAGAAAAATGCAAACTGCAGCCTATGAAAGTACTTGGGCCTGGATCGAAGCGATGAGTATCTTGGCTATTACTTATCAATTTTTTGACCTAAATAAAGAAAAAGGTTTAGAGGTAAGTCAGACCGTCTCGGAAAAATATCCAGATAATTTTGGATACGGATTATACCATGCTATGGGNTTAATGCAGAATGGAAAGATTAATGCTGCTTTAGAAAAACTTGAATTACTGAACAAGAAGATTGTTCTGCAAAGACCTTATCATCAAAAAAGATACAATCCCTATCTTAGCTATTTGTGGGCTAATTATTATTTTCTTACAAATAATAAAAAAGCTTCTCTAATATATCTTGACAGATGTATAAATGAATACAATAGCGATTTAGATATTTTTTTATCTAATGCATTCTTACTAAAAGGAAAAATCTATGATACTCAAAACAAGCGATTTGAAGCAAAACGCGCTTATAGAAAATGTATCAAATTAAAAAATCAGACCGCCGCAATAGATTTTGCGAAACAATATTTGAATGAACCTTTTAAAGGCTAATTCGTTGTAATTTATACTAGNAAATATTATGATTAAACGAAGAAAAACCAGAGAAGTTAAAATTGGCAATCTTATCATTGGTGGTGAGCATTCAGTGACCGTTCAGTCAATGACAACAACCAAAACCGATGATATTACAGGCACATTAAAAGAAGTAGAAAGACTTGAGGAGGCGGGTTGCCATATTATTCGCATAACTGTTCCCAATAAGCCTGCAGCTAAGGCGCTTTATGAGATTAAAAAGCGAATGAATGTACCTTTGGTTGCCGATATTCATTTTGATTACAGGATGGCGCTAGAAGCTGTTGATGCTGGTGCTGATAAAATAAGAATTAATCCTGGAAATATTGGTGGGAAAGCTCGAGTAAGAGAGGTTTTAGAAAAAGTTAAAGGCGCTAATCTCCCTATTAGGATCGGGGTAAATGCAGGAAGCCTTGAAAAAGATTTAATAGAAAAATATGGATTCCCTACAGCGGAGGCAATGGTTGAAAGCGCCAAAAGACATATCGATATTTGCAGAGAGCATAATTTTGAAGATATAATTGTATCGTTAAAAGCATCAGATGTCAATCTAATGATAGGCGCATATTCTCTTTTTTCTGAGAAATACGACTACCCTCTTCATTTAGGGGTAACTGAGGCGGGGCCAGCAAAATCAGGAACAATAAAATCTTCTGTTGGTATTGGCAACTTATTGGCAAACGGTATTGGTGACACTATCCGTGTGAGTTTAACCGAGGATCCCGTTGAAGAAGTTCATGTTGGTTTTGAAATTTTAAAAAGTCTCGGACTAGCAAGTAAAGGTGTTACGATAGTTTCATGTCCTACATGCGGTAGACTTGAAGTTGATCTATTTAAAATTGCAGGCGAGGTTGAAGAAGAATTGAAAGATGTAAAAACCCCAATGACTTTGGCATTGATGGGTTGCGCTGTAAATGGTCCCGGTGAAGCAACACACACTGACCTCGGAATTGCTTTTGGAAAAGGGGCAGGTCATTTATATTACAAAGGTAAAAAAAGAGGCAGGGTCAAAGAAAGTAAAGCTATCGATGAGCTTAGAGATATGATATCAGAATTTGAAGCAGAGAAAAATGAGGACTAACATGAAATATCTATTATTAATTGTATTGTCATTTAGTTTAGGAATTTCACAGGAAAAAAAACAAGAAATTCAGCCTAACGCTATAGCGGTTTATTGGAAAACGCTAGATTTAGATTCAAAAGAAATTTTCCTTTTTTCGTATTTAACTCAAGTTTATGATACCCATCAGGAAATGATTAAAGATATGGGATATGGAGACATAACATCATGGTATTATGACAATAAAGCTGAAATGGTTTATGGCATATTTGATCAGGTCAATCAGGTTGGAATGAAAGAATTTATAGGTTGGATAGATGAATACTATAGCAATGAAGAGTTTGCTGGAAATAGCTTTGATGAGGCAATGTCGTTTGCTTTTCGCTTTCAACAAGCTGCAGGAGAAACTATGTGGGAAAAATACGAAAACTTAAAGTTTGGAAAGATTAAGCCAGAAGAATAGTGTCAAGATTTAATCCGAAATTCATGAATGAATGGTTGGAGATTAAGCGTGAAGGAGGATTTAAGCTTCTTTTTAAAAAGAAGGGTTGGNATGTAATTCTCTTTATTATCGTTTATTATTTAATTCGCGACTCTATATTGTACATTCTAATTCCATATCTGATTTATAAAGGCTATTTTAGTTAAACTATCTTACTAAAGTAATTGGTTTCCAAACTTGATTTAGACCGTCGCTTATCTTGATGAAATAATTTCCTGTAGAAGCGCTATTCCCCATTTCATCATTTGAATTCCATTTATATTTATATGTTCCCGGTGTCATTTGTTTGCTAGGAAAGGCTCTAATTTGCCTACCCATTAGATCNAAAATAGCTATACTAATCAAAACCTCATCTAAGATTGTTACTGAAAAAGATATCTCTTTTCTAAATGGATTTGGATATGGATCAGCAACAGTAAAAGGAATTGAGAGATTAGAATTTGTTCCACTTATCCCATCTTTAAATGTAAGTCTATAGCTCAAGTCTAAATCCATTGTATCATCTGAGACAATTGACATATGAATTGATTTAAGATCAATAGGGTCAATATTTATTTTTTCATTTGAAATAATTAGATAAGAATTGTCCTTTTTCTCAAGTATTGCATTTAGCTTTAAGTTCGTATTCGAGCCATTCATTTTACTTAATTCTACGAGTACGGGTTCTTTAGCTANAACAGTTACGTACTGAGCTCCAAATCGATTTAACCTTGAAGACTCAATAAAATCAAGAGTTCCTGATTTAAAATTTAAAGTTTTGAATATAGTAGGGCCATCGATAGGGTAATTTTCAGCTTCTTCGTACTTATAAATTCCTGCAATTGAAGTTGATGACATTATCTTATTTGCAACCGACATTGAATTTAAAGCCTGCTTAAATGTAAATCCCTTTTGATTTAGCGCTAGGTCAATCGCGGCATGAGAGCCATCCTTTTCTTTGCTATCATTTTTGACAGAATTTTCAAATATTTTTCTAACCGTTTCATTTCCACCCATATTTTGTTCAATATATTCAAAAAAAATGTATGAACCGTAGGCATGGGTTCCCTCTTCATCAAGAGACCTGTGCGGGTATCTAAACCATTCTGACATATATTGGTAAACATCGTTGATATCATCAAATAATTCTTCCTCCATCCATACAGCAGTTGCTTCAAGAAGCCATTGTTTTTCCCACCCATCATAACCCAGTTGGATAGTATGAAAAAATTCATGAGCTATCGTTGTTTGAATATTTTGGATCTCACTAAGTTGGTTAAAGTTGGTATAGCTATTTCGCATAGCCATGTAGCTTGTGATTGCATTATNTTCAATAATATTTGATGTTTTTTCATTGTCACCTGTGCCTTGGGCATATTGCTCAAACTGAACATAGCCATAAAAATTTGAAGCTAATTGCCTTACGTAGATATCGTATTTGTCATTGCCTCCATTATCATAGTTGGAAGAATAATATCCATCTCCTGGAGGTTTAATAAACCCCATATTATCATGAAGCACTTTTGAAACATAGTTGAAAACCTCAGCCAGTGATTCTATATAGTCAGGAATATTATTTGAATTATTATCTAAAGACCTCACAGCGTTTCTTCCTGCTGTCGTATAATGTATTCTAAAATATTCTACGTCGTAATATTTATCTAACCCCACACTCTCAGGTCGCTGCAATCTATTGCGATTTACTAATGGTTGATCAAAGCTAAAGCCAAGCTCTTCAAGTTTTGATTTGGAGTCAGTGTCAAGTTGATGGCCATTTCGAGCAATGTCGAGTAGCAAGTGAGTAATATGATTATTCTTAATTGGAANACCATTAAAGCTATCAATTATTTGACTAGCTGATTGATGAACATTTTGAGAAACGGATAAACTTACCGTTACAAAACAAATGAGTAATAGTTTCATTTTTTATCAGAATCTTTGAGCGTTGTCTTTTTTCTATGGTAAAATCTAAAGAAAATCGCCATAAACAAAATACCAGCTACATAAAATATTGCATAGTATGGTAAGAGATCTCTCATGTCTTAATCTCCAAGAGTNATAAGTAAAATTAATACGAATAAAAATGTCACTTCTGACATGTATTTTTTTAATAGCGTTGCTAGGTTTTTATTATTTGTTTTTGCATCTTTTTCTTTTTTATTAATGTATGCAAGAGCTTGATTTAAAGGATATCGCAACGAAGCTGTGATTATTGAATCGGCAGATTTATTATAGAACTCAAATTGCTCTATGGGGTTAGTGGTTCTTAGGCCAAGTTGCAAAGATTCATCTAGTTGAATTATTTCTAATGCGGTAATTCCGTCACTTGTAAACGTTTTATTTAAAGCCTCAATATTACCGCTAGCATTATATACGGTGATATAAGACCATGACGTTGATGGGTTATACCAACCTGTGATTTGCGAAGGTTGGATTTTGACATCTGAAAAGATCGAGATAGTTAATCCATTTTTTTTTGAGGCAATATTTATTTTTTCAATCTGCGATTTTTGACTGATCACAATATTTAATGTGGCCAAAGCTAATATTGTTATTCTAGCCATCGTTCGCTTTGGTATAGCTAGCAACACCCTCTTGAAAACCTTCGATAAGTGCTTCCATAACAGTATCACTTCTAATATTGTTTATCATAGCAAGAACCATTATTGGATATACTTCTTCAGGTAAAACGGGCTCAAGCGATTCAAATGGATCTTCAATATCCAATATTTCATCTATAGAAAGCCCTCCCTTTAATTGTTTTTGAAGATAGTCCTGAAGATTAAAAATATAGTCCTTGAATTCTTGATCGCTATATTTCAGAATTTCACTAGTTAATGGTTTGATATTATCTGTCATGATGTATTAAAATTTAATTCGAAAAAAGAGATGATTGAAATGATGATTTTGTCATTGAACAGCATTTATTCTATTGGGTAATTTAAAAANCAATATGAGAAGATATTTAATTACATTTCTCATCACAATAATTGCTATTTCAACTAGCAACGCAGTTCGAGCTCAAATTAAAAATAATGGCGCGATTGGATCGGTGACTATTGATGGTAAGATATGGAATCAAGTTGCTATGAGACCGTTGGTTCCTATTGGAAAGTTTGCTGTTGCATTTGATTTGGTCCTCTACTTTGATGCGGAAGGCAAAGTACGCTCAGAGGGGTGGGATTTTTCTTCTGCAACATCTATTAAAAATACCCTAATTGATAAAATATATTACGTGAAATATGGGAATCCCGGTGAAGCAACTTACGCTAGAATAGGGGCATTAAATAAAGTAAGCCTAGGTTACGGTATTCTTGTAAATGATTATTCTAATTCTATGTTATACCCTCAGGATAGAAAAATTGGGGTTAGTTTTGAAAAAAATTACCAATCTATCAAATTTAAATCNTTTATAAATGACTTAAAGGAAAACGCTGGTTTGTTTGGAGGAAGAATTCAAACGAGCGCATTAATAGGACTGCCGCTGGGAATTACAATTGTTTCAGATAGGAATCAATATTTAGGATTAAAAGATAGTGATAATGATGGACGCCCAAATATTGTTGATGATTTTCCAAATAATAATAAATGGTGGTTAGATTCTGATGGAGACGGTCTATCCGATTATGACCCCAATGAATGGGATATTGATGGAGACGGAATAACAGATACGCTTGATAGTCGAATTCCTGGATATGTTGGAGACTTATTTGTTTTAGATGAAAATATTCTAAAAAAGGATGAGCCGATTAATGTAAGCGAAGATTCTGATGGAGTTATGGCGATTGCTTTTGATTTAGGTTATCCATTGGTAAAAAATAAAAATTATTCTATTACNGTTTACTCTCAAGCTTCTCAAATGCTTGGTAAGGCTATTAACCCGGAAACAAAAAAAATTAAAAATCTTGGCATAGGTATAATTCCATTCGGACTTGCATCGCAATTTGGACCGCTCAAATTCAAATTCGAATATAGAATGATTCCAAATGGAATGTTCGAATTTGATTATTGGAATCGTCTTTATGAGATAGAAAGAATAAGTTTTATTAAAAATAATTCAAACCAAGTCATATTACGTACAAAAGAATCTAGCTTGGGCAAGTATGGTGAGCAGAAAGGGTACTTTTCTGGAGCGTCCGTTAATTTAGGTGGTTTGTTGCAGGTAAATTTATCCTATAATGATATGATTGGTAGTTTGTGGTCAGAAGATAATTCACAGTTTATTGAAAGAAANAACCAAAGCTTCATTTCTTCTCTAAGTTTAAAAAAAGGTTTTAGTAGATTTAAGCATGCATCAGCATTTTACCAACAAAGAAATGTTCCAAATCCGTTTAAATTTGAATATTCCGAAAGTACTATTATAGGGTATAATCTAGGAATTTCTATGGGACAGGGATTAGTTTTAAATTATATTTTCAGACGCTCATTCCGCGATTATAATGCCAATGGTCGTATTGATGGGGCTAGTGAAACAATAGATATTACTTCTATTGAAACATCTTTTATGTTTTGATTATATGAATAGCAATGAAATACGAAGTGCATTTATTGATTTTTTCAAAGAAAAAAATCATAAATTTGTTAGGAGTTCCCCTGTAGTTCCCATCGATGACCCTACGCTTCTTTTCACAAATGCAGGCATGAATCAGTTTAAATCAATTTTCCTTGATCAAAAGCTACCCGATTTTTCTCGTGCTGTAAATAGTCAAAAATGTATTCGAGTAAGTGGTAAGCATAACGACCTTGAAGAAGTTGGTGTTGACACTTTTCATCATACTTTTTTTGAAATGCTTGGCAACTGGTCATTTGGTGATTATTACAAAGCCGAAGCAATTAAATGGGCATGGGAATTATTCACCGAAGTGTGGGGTTTGGATAAAAATCGTTTATGGGTGACAGTGTACCATGAGGATGAAGAAGCATATAAGCTATGGCCAAAAGTCACAGATATTTCACCGGATCGAGTCTTAAAATTTGATAAAAAGGATAATTTTTGGGAAATGGGTGATACGGGTCCTTGTGGACCTTGCTCTGAAATACATTATTTTATCGGAGATGATTTGAAAACACAAAGCCCAAAAGGTGTTAATTCATCCAATCTTTATTGGGAATTATGGAATTTAGTATTTATTCAACATAATCGTAATAAAGATGGAAAACTAGAGAACTTAAATTCTAAACATGTAGATACGGGTGCAGGCTTTGAAAGAATAGTTTCTGTTATTCAGAATAAAGATAATAACTATGCAACGGACCTATTTATTCCTTTAATTACGCAAATTGAAAAGATATCTGAAAAATCTGCAGCTCATAACCCGATACCATTTCAAGTAATTTCAGATCATATTCGAACGCTTTNTTTTGCTATAGCAGATGGAGCTTTACCAAGTAACGATGGAAGGGGTTATGTTTTAAGAAGAATATTGCGTAGGGCAGCTAGATTTGGGAGATCAATTGATATAAGTGAGCCTTTCTTGTATAATTTAGTTGACCCTCTTTGTGGAGTTATGGGTGAAACCTTTCCTGAGATAATTGAAAAGAAAAGTCATATTGAAAAAATAGTAAAGGCTGAAGAATCATCCTTCAATGAGACCTTGGATAGAGGTATTTCACATTTTAAAAAGGTTGTAGTTGACATGTCAGGAAAAACTATACCTGGCCCCGAAGCATTTAAACTTTACGATACTTTTGGATTTCCTTTAGATTTAACACAGTTAATGGCTCGTGAAAAGGGTCTATCTGTTGATCTTAAAGGGTTTGAAAAAGAAATGAACCAACAAAGAAAGAGAGCAAAATCTGCTGAAAAATTTACTGTTGTGCCTTCGAAAATAAATTGGACAATTGTCAAAAAATGTGATAATTCAGAATTTACTGGCTACAACTCTAGTTCGCTTAGTGCTGATATTGTTAAATATTATTCAAAAGATAAAGAGCATTATGTAGTCTTAGATAAAACCCCATTTTATCCAGAATCAGGTGGGCAGGTAGGTGACCGTGGATTTATAAAAGGCGAAGGAATAGATTTAACGGTTCAAGATGTGCAATATGATGGCGAATTAATAGTTCATAGTTGTTCTGGAAAAATAAACGGTAAAAACTTTTCTGTTGAATGCCAAATTGATAACAATCAAAGAGAGTTGACAAGAAAAAATCATACCGCGACCCATCTTATGCATAAAGCCCTTAAAATTGTTTTAGGAGACCATGCTCAACAAGCCGGGTCTTTAGTTCACCCTAGTTATTTAAGATTTGATATTACACATTTTGAAAAAATTACAAATGATGAAATTAGAGAAATTGAAAAAATTGTAAATAAAGAAATTATATTAAATAAAAAGCTTGACGTAGCTACCCAATCTTTTGATCAAGCAAAAAAAGATGGTGCTGTTGCTATGTTCGGTGAGAAGTATGGAGATGAAGTTCGCGTGATTACAATTGCTGATTTTTCTAAAGAATTATGTGGTGGAACGCACGTAAATCGTACAGGCGATATTGGATTATTTAAAATTACTGAAGAATCTTCATTGGCATCAGGTGTTCGTCGATTGGTTGCTGTTACTGGTCCAAAAGCCGTCGAATATGTGCAAGGAAATTTTGCTATTCTTGAAAATGTAAAATTGCAGCTCAAGTGCAATATTGACACAGTATCTGATCGCGTAGATAAGTTATTAAATGATAAGAAAATATTAGAAAAGCAAATTAAGCAGCACAAAAAGTCTAATTCACCAACCAGCTATGAAAGCATCATCAAAGAAGCTATTCAGTGTGATGATTCTAAACTTATGTCAGCTTTCACCGATTTAATCGACATGAATGAATTGAAAGATTATGGAAATTCACTACTAAATAAAATTAAAAGTGGTGTGGTAGTCTTAGGTGCGATAATTAATGAAAAGCCATCCATGGNTATGGCCGTTTCAAATGATTTGGTAATAAAAGGCATTAAAGCAGATGAGCTAGCAAAGGAGATTGGTGCTTTTATGGGAGGAGGAGGTGGCGGAAAGCCTAACCTTGCTACTGCTGGAGGCAAAGACAAAAAGTCTCTTGAGCTCGCAATGAAGAAATCAATAGAAATTTTTAAAGTAAAAATTGAGGAAGCTAATGCAGTATAAGCGAGACGGAAATACTTATTTAATTTCTTTGGANCAGAATGAACCAATTATGAAATCCTTAACATCGTTTTGTAACAGAAAAAATATATCAAATGGGCAATTGTCTGGAATTGGCGCAATTAAAGATATTGAGCTTGGTGCATATATTTTAGAAGAAAAAGAGTATATTAGAGAAATTTTCTCTGAAACATGGGAATTATCTTCACTGCAAGGAAATATTCTGTTAAAAGATGGTGTACCGTTTATTCATGCTCACGTTACTATATCCGATCATCATTTTCACGCTAAAGGCGGACACTTATTTGAAGCTAGCGTTGCAGTAGCAGGAGAATTTATTATCCGCAAAATTAATTTACGAACAGAGAGACAGTTTGACTCAAATATTGGCTTAGCCTGTATGTCACTTAACCCTTAAAGGTAATTATGAAGAAAGTAATAAATGATGCCCATGCCCCAAACCCCATTGGTTCTTACAATCAAGGAGTCGTATCTAACGGTTTTATCTTTACATCTGGACAAATACCGATTGATCCGGATACCGGTAAAATGATTGCTGGTAGCTTTAAAGATAAAACGCGGCAAGTTTTCAAAAATATCTCAGCTATTCTTGAGCGAGCAGATTCAAATCTTTCTAAAGTTGTTAAGTTTACAGTATTTATAACAGATATGTCCCGCTACGTTGAAATTAACGAAGTTTTTAATGAGTGGTTAGAAGAGGCGAATGCGCCTGCAAGGTCATTAGTTTCCGTTCGAGAGCTTCCAGGGGGAGCAGATATTGAAATTGAATGCATTGCACTAACGAAGTAATGCAAAAATATCATATCATTTTTTTTTTACTTTTTTTTTCTTTTACTGTGAGTCAAAATACCAACCAAGATAGTTTGAAATTGAAATCACCAAGGGTTGCTGCTCTGAGGGCTTTTATCTATCCAGGCGGCGGTCAATTCTATAACAATCAACCTTTAAAAGGCTCTTTGCTTACCTCAGCAGGAATTGCATCTACATATCTTTATTACGATTATTCGAGCAAATATAATGATTCAAAAGATGTGAATTCACTAGATAAAGAAAATTATCTNCATAAAAGAAACCGGTATGGATGGTGGATTATCATTGTCTATATTTATGGTCTTCTTGATGCTGTTGTTGAAGCACATCTGCATCCNTTTAATTCTGTAATGAATGAAGATTTAGAAAAAAATAATATGGAGACTGATAAAACCAATGAATAATCAACGCGAACAATGGGGTTCAAAATTAGGCTTTATTTTTGCTGCAGCTGGCTCTGCAGTTGGAATAGGTAATATATGGAAATTTCC
This sequence comes from Fidelibacterota bacterium TMED108, assembly GCA_002172545.1. Taxonomy (GTDB): domain Bacteria; phylum Fidelibacterota; class Marinisomatia; order Marinisomatales; family TCS55; genus TMED108. The sequence goes on from NHFJ01000023.1 coordinate 33,730, forward strand.
ATCTATGGCTGGTGAAAATGGAGGAGGAGCCTTTACAATCNTCTATTTGGTTTGTATTCTTATTGTAGGTCTTTCCATTGTAATTGCTGAGCTTGTTATTGGAAGAAATACTCAATTAAGCCCTGTAGGTGCATTTGAAAAAATTGCACCAAANAGTAATTGGAAATGGGTAGGGTTTCTTGGTGTAGCCTCTGCATTTGTAATTTTATCTTTCTACGGTGTAGTGGGTGGGTGGATTTTAAAATATGTTGTTGACTCACTTTTCGGCGTATTTAATAATTTGTCTGGTAACCCCGACGCTGCTGGTGCAGCATTTGACGCATTTATTACCTCTTCATTAAGCCCAGTTTTCTATCAAGTAATTTTTATGTCTTTATGTATTTTTGTTATTGTCCAAGGCGTTAAGGGGGGAATTGAAAAATGGTCAAAAATAATGATGCCCGTTATTATTGTCCTTTTGGGTGTATTAGCTATTAGAGGTATGACNCTGGATGGNGGAATGCAAGGCCTATCCTTTTTATTCAAACCAAGATTTGAAGACTTAACAGCATCGGCGATTGTTCTTGCGTTGGGTCATTCATTTTTTACTGTCAGTCTTGGTATGGGTACAATGATTACATATGGAAGCTACTTGAATAAAAAGCAAAATTTATTAACATCAGCACTTTGGGTAATATTTTTAGATACTGCAATTGCAATTCTTGCAGGAGTAGCCATTTTTACTACAGTTTTTGCCCTGGGAGCTAATCCTGCGGAAGGCCCCGGCCTAATTTTTGTTATTTTGCCGTCAATCTTTCCACAATTAGCTGGTGGAGTATTATGGAGCACTTTATTTTTTATTTTACTATTTATGGCAGCATTAACCTCTGCTATTTCAATACTAGAAGTTGTTACAGCATATTTTATAGATCAAAAAGGTTGGTCTAGAAAAAAAGCTACTATTCAATTTGGATTAGTTATAACAGTTGTAGGTGTTTTTTGCTCCTTATCGCTTGGGGGCGGTATAAATATAACGGCTCCATTAGGCATGTCTTTTTTTGATGCAATGGACTATTTATCATCAAAGTATATGTTGCCAATAGGTGGAATGTTAACCGCAATCTTTATAATTAATAAGTGGGGAATAAAAGAATATATGCTTGAACTGAAACAAGGTATGAACGGGGCAGAAATTCATGAAGGTCTTGTCAAAATCTTTCTTTTGATAGCTGCAAGTATAGTCGCTTTTATCATTTTTAATGAAATATATTTTTCATTATTTGGCAAAGCTTTGATCGGATAGAGATTGTTAGCTGAAAAATATATTCTAAAAGGAACAGATTTTTATAAAAATCTTTCCAGTTTTTTCTCTATTTTTAATAAATTTTTTAATTTAAAACCTTTGAGATGGTTTGCTATTTGGGCAATGGTTATATCTGGAAATAATGTGGTAATGCATATAGAAGATAGATGGTTTTATTGGAAATGGGATTCATTTTCACTGTATTTGTTCATTGCGCTAATTATTTCCATTATTTTTGATTTTATTTTTACTTCTAAGCTTAAAAATATCACGAATTATTCACCCTATCTTTATCAATTAATAATTTTTGTTTATGGNTATGCCTTATTCTTGATTGGTGCTAATCCGCTTTATTTATCCCTAGATTTGTTAACTTTTGGAATACCGTATGTTTTGTTTTTTTTAGTTGGGCACATGACTTGGAAATTATCTTTTAACGCAGTCAGCGAACCCATACCTTCAAAAAAAGATTTAATACCATCTCTTGTATTTATAATTCTCTGTACTATTATAATTTCTACAGCTGGATTTATAAACGATGATCCAATGATTAGCACCATAGCTGCANTTTTTTTACCGTTTCCCTTAGTTGCTGTTTTGTTTCCTATTGCAATACGGCACTTTCAAAGATGTAGAATGTATGTCGTTTTCATCCCTACAATGTTTTTAACTATGCGTTATCCCTGGTTCATATTTTTAACATTACCGTTGTTTTTATTTTCTAGATATTATTTCTATTTCATTTCTGGAAAAGTAATCCCCACGTTTAAAGTAGACTCTCCAGATCACGAATTTATAAAGTAGTTATTAGTTTTAATGAACCGCTCAGAATTACTATCAGCTTTAAAGCTAGATAAATTTATCGCATTTGACTTTGAAACTACTGGGCTAGATGTAACAAATGATCGCCCTATTGAAGTGGCCGCTGTTCTTTTTGACAAAGGTAAACCCACTGATAGATTTTGCACCTTAATTAATCCTCGAATCCCTATATCGAACTTAATTCAAGAAATTACTGGAATTACTAATGATATGGTAAATGATGCACCCTTAGAAAAAGACGTCATAGATGATCTTTTACGTTTTTTAGGTAACCATCCAATCGTTGCACATAATACACCGTTTGATGTTTCATTNCTTCAATCTATGGCTGAGAGAAATGGTAAAGATCTTCCCGAAAGAAAATACTACGACACTCTTACGTTGTCGCGAGCCTTTCTTTTCTTTCAACCTACCCATAACCTTAGCGCAGTTTCTGAGTTTTTTAACCTATCAGCAGAAGGGGCNCATCGCGCAGAGAAAGATACTGAAAACTGTGGTGAAGTTTTTGTAGAGTTGATAAATGAAGTAGCCTCATACAATCTTAATTTAATATCCAGCATAATTAGCTTTTTAAGTCCATTCGAGATTTACAATAAAGACTTATTTGTTAATATCGCTAACTATTTAACCAAAAGCGGAAATATTAAAACAGGCATAACTACATCACAACTTGCAAAGCCCATTAGTAAGAATATTTTTTTTCATGACTCTAAAAAAAACCTAACCAATATTTCTTCTCAGGATGTATTTGGTGAAAGTGGATTACTAAGTAAATCCTTTGAATCCTATGAATTAAGGTCTAACCAGGTAGAATTTAGTGAATACGTAGAAAATATAATGTGCAATGAAGGCGGAATTGGGGTGGTGGAAGCTGGAACCGGTCTGGGTAAAAGCATGGCCTACCTTTATGGATCTATTAAATACTCCCATTCACATTCTAACGATAACCCTGTTATCCTTTCTTGCTATACAAAGCATTTGCAAGACCAGCTTTTTAAAAATGATTTACCTACTCTTTCAAAAGCAATTGATGCGCCAATTAAGGCTGTCCTCATTAAAGGGAGAAATAATTATTTATGTAAAACCAGACTGACTTGGCTTATAAATAGTTCTGAAAAAATGCTAAATGGTGATGAAGCTATGAATTTATTGCCTGTATTAGTTTGGCTTGAACATACATCNACGGGTGACCTTGATGAATGTCCTGGCTTTACAAATGGTTTTACATATCGCTTAATTGGCTTAATTCATAGCGAACAGGGTTTTTGTACTAGTTCAATGTGCGCAAAGAATGAAGGTTGTTTTTTTGGACCATTGAGAAAAATGGCATATCAGGCGAATTTAATAGTTGTTAATCATGCATTGCTAATTTCTGATGCGCAGTCAAAGGCTGAGCCTGGAGATTCGTTGGGGTTTTTACCTGAAAATAATGCAATTATAATTGATGAGGCTCACAACCTACCAAAAGCNGCTTACCATCAACTAACAGCATCATTTGATAATAGANCTATAAATTATATATTAGACCGCATTGACCCAAAGCATAGTCATTCTATAAGATGGAATAGNAGTCTAAGAAATATCGCATCTATCCATCCTAAGTTTGAAATTAGCAGATCTACACTTCAAGGGTTGGGTGAAACTGCCAGAACTAAATTAAAAAATTTCTTTGAGCGAATGACCTCCAATGCGTTGCATCATTTTGATGAAAAGTCTAAATATTCAACGAAATTTATCATAGAAGACCTAAATGAACATTTTACTCCATTAGAAAATGAGATAAATGATTTTAAGTTAGCCGTAAGAGGTCTAAGAAATCATATAAGAAAAATAAGAGAAGATCTTCTAGATATAGATGAAACAAAAGATGATTTTCTTGAANTGCATCAGCTTTTTGAAAGAGGGGAAGGTTCACTATCAGATCTATTAATATTGACTGAATTAATAACCTCAAAGCAAAATAATAGCAATGTTTATTGGTATGAAGGAACTTTTAGGAATTTTTCTGGAAGCTCTCAGTTGGTTCTAACCATTAATATGGCTCCCATAGAGCCAGGCTACGATATAGCTAATACTATATTTAACAATGTTGATCATTGTGTATTAACCAGCGCAACACTTAGAACTAAAATGACTTTCGATTATTTTTTAAATCGTGTAGGCTTGAATGAGATGGACTTTGATGGATTATCGACCAATGTTTTCGAGAGCCCTTTTAGTTATAATGACCAAGTAAACTATTTTCAATATTCCGGAGATGATGGTCAAAGACCTGACGTAATTGCAAAAACGATAGTTCACTGTCATAACAAGTTTAATAAGAGAATGATGGTTCTCTTTACTTCCAGAGCTCAATTAGAAAATACATTAAAATTATTAAAACAAATGAATCGGGCTATAGATCTACCTATCTTTGCTCAAAAAAGGCAGACCTCTAGAATGGGATTAATTAGAGGTATGAAACAAAGCCCTAACGGTATTCTTCTTGGTACAAATGCATTTTGGGAGGGAGTAGATCTCCCTGGAGATCTTTTAGAAATTTTAATGATTATTAAAATGCCATTTGATGTACCTACTGATCCAATAGTTAAAGCATATGGTAGAATGATTGAATCTCAAGGCGGGAATAGTTTCATGGATTATGCATTNCCAGAATCAGTTATTCGTTTTAGGCAGGGCTTTGGTCGCTTAATAAGAACATCTTACGATGAAGGGATTTTTATTGTGATGGATGATAGGGTGATAAGTAAGCGGTATGGAGCTTTATTTAGTGAAAGCATTCCTGTACAAATGCAAGTATTTAAATATTTAGAGGATTTAAATAGTCCTTAATTAAGTCCTTTCCGATCCAGCAAGGGCTGAATATTAGGCTCAGATCCTTTAAAATCTATAAAAAGTTGAATTGCATCTTTACTGCCACCTTTTGAAAGTAAGGCCGCTCGAAAACGATCACCGTTTTTCCTTGTTAAACCACCATTTGATTTAAACCATTCTACAGTATCTGCATCTAAAACCTCACTCCATATATATGAGTAATATCCCGCAGAATAACCTCCAATAATATGAGAAAAATAAGTACTCCTGTAGCGTGGAGGAATTACTTCAAATGAGATCCCAGCATCTATAAGAATATTTTTTTCAAACTCCATTAGATTTTGCGCCTCTGGAATATCGGACGGTTTGAGCTGATGGAGCGATTGATCTAATATTGAGGATGCAAGGTATTCTGTTGTCGAAAACCCTTGATTAAATTTTTGAGCAGATAATACCTTGTCGAGCAACTCTTTTGGCATTGTTTTTCCAGTTTTGTAATGAACAGCATAATTTTTCAACACTGATGGCCATACAGCCCACATCTCATTAACTTGTGATGGATATTCAACAAAATCTCTTGGAACCGATGTTCCTGAGAAATAGGGATACTTAACATCCGAGAACATACCATGCAAAGCATGACCAAATTCATGAAACATCGTTATTACTTCATCAAAAGACATTAGCGCAGGTTCACCTTTTGGAGGTTTGACTACATTTTGGTGGTTTGCCACAACGGATAGATTATCTTTTAATTCTGATTGTGAAACATACGCGTTCATCCAAGCACCACCTCTTTTTGTTGTTCTTGCATAACCATCAAATAGAAACAATGCCAATACGCTATTATCTTCATTAAATACTTCGAAAACCCGCACATCTTCATGGTAGAGTGGAAGATCAAAGCGCTCTTTGAAAGTAATCCCAAAAAGCATCGTTGCAGCATAAAAAACACCGTTTTGAAGAACATTGTCCATCTCAAAATATGGCTTTAATTGATTCGCATCAAAACTGTAGCGCTTTGCGCGAACTTTCTCAGTATAAAAATCCCAATCCCACGACGCAAGTTTAAAATCTTTACCTTCTGATTTAATCATTTTTTGTAAATCCNCAGCTTCTTTCTTTGCATTCAATAAAGATTTAGGGCTTAAGCTGCTTAATCTCCTATTAACGTTCTGAGGATTTTGAGCTGTTTGAGTTTCTAGCACATAGGCTGCGTGATTTTCATATCCCATCAACAAGGCTTTTTCGGCACGAAGCTTTAAGACCTTTACGAGAATTTTACGATTATCAAAATCTCCTCCACGACTGCCTCTAGAAAGAGAGGCTTTGTGAATTTTCTCTCTAATAGATCTATTTTTCAAAGAAGAAAGGGAAGGCTGGCTACTAGTGTTTTTTAGAGCTATTACATATTTTCCCTCAAGCCCCCTAGAAAGAGCTTCGTTTGCAGCAGATTCTATTGCACCATCTGATAATCCATCAAGTTCGCTGCGCGTGTTAATGGTAACGGCTGAAGCATTTACTTCTTTGAGAACGTTTTGACTAAAATTTGTTTGTAGAACGGAAATCTCTGTATTTATTAATTTTAATTTTTCTTTTTCTTCTCCTGAAAGTTGAGCGCCTGAACGAATGAAATCAGTGTAATATTTCTCGATCAAAAGAACACTTTCACTGTCTAAATTGAGGGTATTTCTTGATTCATAAAGTTCCTCAACCTTTTTGAAAAGTTTAAAATTAAGCAAGATTTTATCGCTGTGAGCAGAAAGTTTTGGTGCTATATCTGCCCGAATATCTTCCATTTCGTCATTAGTGTCAGCTGAGATAAGTGCAAAAAAAACTGTTGCAACTCTATCTAAAAGCTGACCAGAGGTTTCCATAGNCACTATTGTATTATCAAAAGTTGGCTTTTCACTAATATTTATAATTAATTCTATTTCATTTAGATGATCTGACATTCCTTTTAAAAATGCTGGCATATAATGTTTATTTTTTATTAAATCAAATGGAGGATAGTTCATATACAAACTACTTTTTTCAAAAAATGGATTATCGCTGGTAAGTTTCATATTATTTTCATTAATTGTATTATTTGAAGACATTGAACACCCTAAAATTAAAGTTAAGATAGAGTAGAATAGAGCATGTTTCATGATATAACCTTTGTTTTATATTAAAAATTACATCTGTATTAACCTGAAGAGCAAAGAACCCTTTTAGATTAACACATGTTTTTAATTGTTAATAAAAAGAGCTAAATTTGCCAATGGAAGCGTTAATTATTTCAGATAAATCCATTTCTTGGATTGATCTAAGTTATCTTTTTAGCTCGCAAGGCTCTTTACGTTTATCTCAAATAGCTAAAAAATCCATTAAAAAATCAAACGATGCATTAAAAGCTGTTATAAGAAGCGGTGATTTAGTTTATGGTGTAAATACCGGTTTTGGCAAATTGAGCTCTGTTTCAATACAAAAGAGCGACATTAAGCAGTTACAATTAAATTTAGTTCGCTCTCATGCGTCTGGTCTTGGCAAGCCATTTGATAATGGTATTGTAAGGGTAATCATGGTTCTTAAAATTCTAACATGGGCGAAAGGTTTTAGTGGAGTTAGACCAAAATTGGTACAACATATGATTGGCATGTTTAATAACGGTATTTTGCCAGTNATTCCCTCATTGGGNTCTGTAGGAGCGTCTGGTGATTTAGCACCTCTTTCTCACTTAGCTTGCGGAATGATTGGTGAGAGCAATGTAAGCTATAACGGTAGAATCGTAAGCAGTAAAAAAGCTCTTGATAAAGTTAAAATTAACCCAATTGAGCTGGATGCAAAAGAAGGTTTAAGTCTAATAAATGGAACGCAAGTATCAACCGCTATTGGAATTANGGCTCTTTTTGAAGCACAAAATCTTCTATACTCAGCAGACATCATTTCTGCCCTTTCTGTTGAAGCTAGCTTGTCAACACGAGAGGTATTTAATCCTGCTATTCATAGACTTAAAAAACATAAAGGTCAAAATGTTTCAGCGAAAAATTTATACAGCATTTTAAATGGCAGTGAAATAATAAAATCGCATAAAGATTGTAACAAAGTTCAAGACCCATATTGCATGCGCTGTATTCCACATATACATGGTACTTCATGGGATGTATTTTTAAATACAGAAAAAACAATTAATAATGAAATTAATTCAATTTCAGACAACCCATTAATATTTCCTAATCGCACAATTCGCAATTCTGGACATTTTCACGCAGAACCGATAGCGCAGTCACTTGACTCTTTGTCAATTGCAATTTCTGAAATTGGAGCAATATCTGAAAGGCGAATTCATTATATCATGAAAGGGGCTGATGGTAATTTACCAATGTTTGGAGCTGTAAATAGCGGGCTCGAGTCTGGCTTTATGATTGCACATGTAACCGCTGCCTCTCTTGCTTCAGAAAATAAAACGTTAGCGCATCCATCCAGTGTTGACTCTATCTCAACCTCTGGTGGGCAAGAAGATATTGTAAGTATGGCGCCATGGGCAGGAAGATCTTGTTTGAAAATAATTGAAAATGTTCGAAGGATTTTAGCAATCGAAATACTCGTCTCTGGAAATATAAACTATAGATTTCATCAAAAGTCTTCATCAAGTAAAAGCTTAAAAGCTTTAATGTCTTTATTAAAAAAATCCAAAGTTCTTTCAAAAAAAGATAGAGTGTTTGCCAAAGACATTGAGAAAGCTGAAGAGCTGATTATTAATAATAAAATTTTTTCTACAGTAAATAAAATAAATAAAGTCAGTAGAGTATAAATGAAGAATAGACCACCATTCAAACAAGCACTAACATTTGATGATGTTCTGCTTGTTCCTCAAAAATCAAAAATTTTACCAAGTCAAGTTAGTGTTAAAACTAGACTTACTCAAAAAATACAAATGAATATCCCTTTACTTTCTGCAGCAATGGATACTGTTACTGAAAGCGGAATGGCTGTAGCACTGGCAAGAGAAGGTGGGATAGGAATAATTCATAAAAATCTACCTATAGAAGACCAGGCTCTTATGGTTGATCGTGTTAAGCGTTATGAGAGCGGCATGATTGTTAACCCTGTTACCCTTTCAAGCAATAAGACAATCAAAGAAGCTAAAGAAGTAATGTCGTTATACAAGATTAGCGGACTACCTGTTGTAGAAGATGAAAAGCTGATAGGCATAATTACCAATAGGGATATTCGATTTGAAACCGATGAGACATTACAGGTTACAGAAAGAATGACAACAGAAAAACTTGTAACAGTGCCTCAAGGAACAACCTTAGAACAAGCTAAAAAAGTCTTACAAGAGCATAGAATTGAAAAGCTTCTAGTTGTAGATAACTCCGGAAGCCTTGCAGGACTAATAACAGTTAAGGATATTCAAAAGAAAGAAGATTTTCCACATGCCTGTAAAGATGATAGCGGTAGACTAAGAGTTGGTGCAGCTTTAAGCGTAACAAAAGATTTTTTAGAAAGAGCTCAAGAGCTCCATTCGAAAGAGGTCGATGTGATTGTTGTTGATACTGCCCATGGCCACTCAGTTGGTGTGTTGGATCAAATTAAAAAAATAAAAAAATCTATGCCTGAATTACAAATTATTGGTGGAAATATTGCAACTTCTGATGGAACAAAGGCATTGATAGATGCCGGTGCAGATTGCGTTAAGGTTGGTATTGGGGCAGGTGCAAGCTGCACAACGAGAATCGTTGCAGGAATAGGGGTACCTCAATTAACCGCAGTAATGGATTGTGTTGATGAAGCAAAAAAAGCAAATATACCCGTTATTGCAGATGGAGGAATACGGTATAGCGGAGATATCTCTAAAGCAATAGCTGCTGGTGCAGATACAGTAATGCTAGGAAGTATTCTCGCTGGAATGGATGAGAGTCCAGGAGAGTTTATTTTATTTGAAGGACGTCAATATAAATCTTACAGAGGAATGGGCTCGTTGGGAGCCATGCAGGACGGAGATGGTTCAAGATATTTTCAAAATAACACTGAAGATAAAAAATTAGTACCTGAAGGTATAGAGGGAATAGTTCCTTACAGAGGAAGCGTTAAAAATACCATTCATCAGTTAATGGGTGGCCTACGATCATCAATGGGTTATTGCGGGGGTAATGATATATCTGATTTCCAGAAAAAAGCTGAATTTATACAGACAACGCAAGCAGGTGTTAAAGAAAGTCATCCGCATGAGGTTAAGATAACTAAGGAGGCCCCTAATTATCAAATATCAGATACAAAATAAAACTATTTTACTAGCGAATTTAGATGACGAGTAATTTGAGACTTTCTTCTAGCAGCTGTATTTTTTTTCAAATGTCCTTTGCTCACCATTTTATCAATAACGCTTACTGCTTTTTTGTAAGGGTTCTCGGCTTTTGAAAAATCAGTAGTTTCTAAAACATTTTTTATTGCTGTTCTCATATCGGAATGTTTAGCGCTATTAATCGCATTACGTTTTTTGTCTTGTCGTTCACGCTTGATTTGTTGAGGGTGTCTGTCCATCTTTTCCTTAGATATTATTTAAATAATTAACAGGCGAAATTATCGTATAATTAGCCATAAGACAAAAAGAAAAATTAACTATATACTTTTTTAGAACTTTTCATTTTCTGTGACAATCATCACAAACTTTTGTACGAGATAGTTATAAATTATTCGATTTAACCTGTTCAATTATTTTTATTTATAGTATTTTCTACTATGAGCACAGCACAACATCTAAGAAATGTTCCCATATTTTCTGATCTTAAAGATACTGATTTAAATATCATTGCTGAAAAAATGGTCTCACGTTCCTATGAAAAAGGAAAAATGATACTTCTTGAGGAGAGTCAGGGAGAGACTTTTTTTATTATCAAAAGTGGAGCTGTTAAAGTTACGCGTCAGAGTGATGATGGGAGAGAGGTAATTTTAGCTATTCTTGGAGAAAGTGATTTTTTTGGTGAAATGTCGCTCTTAGATGGTGAAGGAAGATCTGCAAATATAGTTTCAAATGAAGATGCAGAGGTTTTGACTCTTTCTAGAAGTGATTTTTTGGATTGCCTAGAAACATATCCCAAAATCGCTATTGCCTTACTTGAAGAATTAGCTATTCGTCTTAGAAAAAGTGACCAGCATATTGAAAGTCTTTCATTGAGTGACTCTGAGCACAGAATTGCGATTACATTAATACGGTTTGCACAGGAATTAGGAACCATTAAAAAAGGTGAAGTAACAATAAGGAATTTGCCATTCCAACAAGACATTGCCAATATGGCTGGCACTTCTCGTGAAACTGTGTCTCGAACAATTAAGCTTCTTGAGGAAAAAAACCTTGTTAAAAAAGACAAAAAGGATCTTATCATCTATAATTTTGACGAATTCCGTCAACTTTTTTCATAATTAAATAATTTTAAAAATGGTTAATGCTAACCAAGATGATGTTTTAAATCGCATTATTAATAATGACCATCTGGCTATTTCAAGAGCAATATCAAAGATTGAGTCTGATAATGACCCCAATGATGAGCTATTCAGTAAAATATACCCTTATACTCATAAATCAATTAAAATTGGTATTACTGGTCCTCCTGGAGCAGGTAAAAGCACACTTACAGACAAGATAATTCAACTATATCTTAAACAGAATAAGAGCGTTGGCGTGATTGCGGTTGACCCTTCAAGCCCTTTCTCTGGAGGGGCCCTTCTTGGTGATAGAGTAAGAATGAATAATTATTTATGGAATGATAATGTTTTTATAAGAAGTATGGGCTCTCAGGGAAATTTGGGAGGTTTAAATAGGAAAGCTCAAGAAGCAGGAGATATATTAGCTGCCAGTGGTAAGGATATTATAATTTTTGAGACAGTTGGCGTTGGCCAAGGTGAACATGATATTGCAAAGGCTGCCGACTTAACTATCGTGATGTTAGTGCCAGAATCCGGCGATGATGTTCAGCTTATGAAGGCAGGTCTTATAGAAATTGCTGACCTTTTTGTAGTAAATAAAGCTGATAGAAACGGTTCAGAAAAACTAGTTCAATCTATTAAAAGCGTATTACATATTTTTAAAAATAAAGAAAATTTTGAACCACCGGTATTTAAGGTTTCTGCAGATAGGGGCGTTGGAGTTGATGAACTATTTGATGGAATCGGCAACTTTTTAAATGATAGCTCACATCAAGATTATTTAGAGGTAAAAAAAATAGCTAGATATAAGAATAGAGTTTTAAATATTGTTCAAAAAAGCTTAATTGATGACTTTTGGACAGGAAGTAATATGAAAAAGCTTGAATCAATGATTGATGAGCTTAAGATTTCTAAATCTTCACCTCATAAAACAGCAGAAAAATTATTAAGAAACAAATGAAAAGTGAAAATGAATCGATGCCTTTTTTAGACCACCTAGAAGAACTAAGGTGGAGATTGATAAAATCAATATCCTCTGTTCTGATTGGAGCTGTTGCCTCTTTTTATTTTATAGATAGCATTATAGAATTATTGATTAGACCAACAGAAAATCTCAAGAACTCTATGGACTTGCAAGTATTGAAAGTCCAAGGTATGTTTATGATTAAATGGGGGATTGCATTGCTTGGAGGTATTATAGTATCTATACCAGTTTTGACATATCAACTTTGGAAATTTATTGCTCCTGGACTTTATTTAGATGAAAAAAAATATATAATTCCGTTAATCCTGTTTACCTTTTTATCTTTTATCTTTGGATTAATTTTTGCNTATCTCATAGTAATTCCATTTTCGTTAAGTTTTTTTACAGCAGCTGGTTTTGAGGGAATTGAAAACAATTTTTCAATTAATTATTATTTTAGTTTTATTACATGGCTGATGGTAGGAAGCGGATTAATTTTTGAACTGCCTGTTATAGTTTTCATTCTATCAATTATAGGTCTACTAACACCAGCATTTATGCGTCATTACCGTAGATATGCGGTTGTAGTCATTTTAATTTTAAGTGCTTTTATAACACCACCAGACCCAATTAGTCTTGTTCTAATGTCTATACCGCTATTGTTACTTTACGAGATAAGTATTGGGGTTAGTTGGCTAGTAAACAGGAAAAAACATCCTTAATATACAGTTATGAAAAGCGATAAGAAATCCCTNAAACGTATCACGAGACCAATTTTTGACGATATAAAACTTTTTGAAGAAGAGTTAAAAAGTGCGCTTCATTCTGAAGTGCGACTTATTAATATGATCGGTAAGTATATTATCCATCATAAAGGAAAACTCATTAGACCTATTTTAACTATTCTTTCATCTAGAGTATGCGGTCAACCATCTCTGAATAGCTACAAGGCAGCTGCTATGATTGAACTTCTTCATATTGCAACATTAATTCATGATGATGTAGTAGATGAAGCGGAAAAACGTAGAGGATTTCCGTCAATAAATAAGGTATGGAAAAATAAGATAGCAGTTTTAATGGGTGACTTCATTCTCAGTAAAACTTTAATCAATATGGTTGGATTAAAAGATTTTGCAGCTCTTCAATTAATTGCAGACACTGCTGAAAAACTCGCCGCAGGCGAGATACTTCAAATTGAAAAATCACTTACAAGGTCAATGACAGAAGATGTTTATTATGAGATGATATATCAGAAAACAGCTTCATTAGTATCCACTTGTTGTGAGTTGGGCGCTATAACTTCTACAGGCAAAGACAAAGATAGACTGGCAATGATTAATTACGGAACTAAGCTTGGAATGGCTTTTCAGGTTAAGGACGATCTTTTTGACATTCTTGGCAATGAAAAGTCAACAGGAAAAAAAATAGGAGCGGATGTTAAAAGAAATATGATTACACTACCGCTGATTTATGCTTATCAAAAAATTTCAAAAACTGAAGCTAGGCAAATAAAAAAAATACTTTCTAGAAAGAAAAAAAATAAATCCAATCTAAGTGACCTTAAAGAAATAATTGATAGAGTTGGTGGATTCAATTACGCTCGTCAAAAAATTTCTGAATTCAATAATCAAGCTGTAGAAGCGTTATCACCCTACCCTGAATCACCCTATAAAAAATCTATGATTGACCTTATTAGCTTTAATGCTCAGAGAAAAGGTTAATTAGCTTAATGGCTGATTCGTGGACAAAATTATTAGTCCTTAGATTTAGCTCGATTGGTGATATAATTCAAACAACATCAGTCCTAAATTCTCTAAAAAAATATTTTCCAAACTGTACTATTGAATATTTAACGCTAAAAAAGTACGCACCTCTTCTTTTAAATCATCCCAGTATTGATTTTTTGCACTCAATTGAGCCAGAAGCAAAAATTAAATCAATTAAAAATCTTATTTATAAAAGAGAATACGAACTTGTAATTGATCTTCATAATAGTGTTAGATCAAAATTGATTAGATCGAAAATTAAAACCGTAAAGTCTCTCCATGTTACTAAGCCTAGAAGAAATAGATTATTACTTTTTTTAAATCATCAAAATAAGTTTAATTCAAATTTTAATCAGAAAGAGTGGTTGCACCAGCCACTTAAAAAACTTTTTCCAACGGATTATAAAGCTTCGCAAATAAGTTTAAATGTAAGCGATAAGGAAAAAAATGAAGGTATTAATCTTTTAAACGCCAATGGCCTTAAAGATAAAAAATATTTTACATTGATACCTGGGGCAGCGTGGAGTCAAAAACAGTGGAACCTTGAAAAATACATTAAAATATCTAAGCAATGCTTTCAGAAGTATGCTCTTATTCCTGTTATTATTGGGTCAAAGGACGATGTTATTTGTAAAAAAATACACCAAGGTTTACTAAAGAACAGTATTGATTTGAGTGGAAAATCTACAATAAGGCAATCAATGTCTATCATTAGCAATTCAGCGCTAACCATAGGGAGTGATACAGGTTTTACTTATGCATCTGAAGCTTTAAGCGTTCCAACAATTGCACTTTTAGGTCCAACCTCTAAGGAGACTGGGGCGGGTGTATCTTTAAAGAATTCTCTAAATGTACAAAAAAATAATATATGGTGCAGACCTTGCTCCCAAAATGGCAGCTTCCCTTGCTATAGGCAGTCACAACATTGTATGGATGAATTAAGCATTGATGATGTTTTTAAAAATGTTGAAAAGTTATTGGATTAGCTGTGCTTTGGATTATAATCTATAATTTTATCTTATTTCCATTCTTTTTCGTTCTAATTATTTTTTTAAGTTTTTTTAGTAAAAAAATAAGAGAAGGTGTTTACGGTCGATTGAATTCAAAAAAAATAATAAATGAATTTATATCCAAATCAAAAAATAAAGATATTTACTGGTTTCACGCAGCATCTCTTGGGGAATATGAACAAATTAAACCCGTCCTTTCAGCCCTAAAAGAGGTTGAACCTGACTCGTTATTCGTTTTGAGTTTTTTTTCACCTTCAGGCTTTAATTTCGTAGAAGATGAAGACGTGGATTGTAAAATTTACCTCCCATTCGATTTTAGATGGACAGTTAAGAATTATCTAAAAAGACTAAAGCCAAGGAAGCTCATTCTTGCAGGTTATGATGTTTGGCCTAACCTTATTTGGGCAGCAAAAGAATTAAATATTCACACCGTGCTTTTTGCAGCAAGATTTTCAAATAGAAGCGCCAAGAGCTATCCAATAATTAAAATGTTTTATAGAAATATTTATAACTCATTTAGTGCAATTTATACAATATCTGATGCTGATAACCGACAGTTAAAGTTTATAATTGGAGAAAAATATTTACCAATATTACGTACGCTTGGCAATCCAAGATATGACCAGGTTAAATTGAAATCCGACAAATTTACAAATGAAAGGACTAGGTCAGTTCTTCAAAGACCAAAAAGATTAATCTTAGGCAGCATGCATCACGAAGACGAAAGACGCTTAGCTTCTTCCATATTTAATTTAATCAGCGACTCAACCGATGTTTCCTTAATATGGGCTCCACATACACCATCAAATAAAAATATTTCAAGAATTGAAACTCTTTTAATTAGAAACGACATACCCTATCAAAAGCTCGGAGAGAAAAATATTGAAGAATTAAAAACTAAGGTTGTAATAGTTGATTCTGTGGGCAGGTTATCTCAATTATATTGGCACGGTCAGATTGCTTATATTGGCGGAGGATTTTCTTCTGGAGTTCATAATGTCATGGAGCCAGCAATAGCCAGATTGCCAGTATTTTTTGGCCCAAAATATGACAACTTCCATGAAGCTGAGGAGTTAATTAACAAGGAGGGTGGTTTTTCTATAGATAGCGGAGAAGAGTTGCATATTCAAGTAGCTAGCCTCTTTGATAATAAAGATAAATTTTTAAACTCTAGTTATTCAGCTACCAATGTTATCCATGACAACTTGGGTTCATCTACTCGAATTGTTAGGAGTTTAGTTCATGACTAATGGTTTCTCATTTGATATATCTTTTGAAAAATTTAATGAAAAAATTAAAGTTAATCTCTCAAAAGGTATAAACGTTTTTTACGGAGAAAGCGGTTCAGGAAAAACCGAATTGATTAACACGCTTTTAAGTAAAAAAAAAATAAAATCAAATAATTATACAGTAACAAATAAAAATATATCAGAATATATACAGTTAGTTTTTCAAAATCCTGAAAATCAAATAATTTGCCCAAACTTACTATCAGAAGTATCATTTGGATTGGAGTCTCAAGCTCAATCCGACAGCTTGAAAAGTGAACTTAGTAAAATACAATCTTATTTACCTTTTGTAGATAATTGGCTTAGGCATCCCAATACGCTAAGTGGAGGTGAGATGGAAATATTAAATATTGTGACTGCTTTCACATCAAGATCTGATACAGTTTTTATTGATGATGGCTTATCCTACTTAAATGCATCTATAAAGAAAAAGTGGGTTAAATGGATAAACCAAAAATATGGAAATAAAAAAACTATTTTATGGTTTACTTCGGACTATGCCGATTTGAATTATGGAAATTCTAAGTGGGAGCTAACCTTGTCTAGCTTAAAAAAAATTGATAAGCCACCGTCATTTTCAAATTACAATCATAGTCACTCTAAAGGATGCCTTTCTGTTAGAACAAAGAATCTCAATTTTGAATTTATTGATTCAAAAAAAACAATTATTGATAATTTAAATATTGAACTATCTAAATCTCGATCATTAGGAATTATTGGAAAAAATGGATGCGGAAAAACTACTTTTGTTAAATTATTAACGTCCGCAATGAAGCCTTCAAAGGGATCCATAAAGGTTTGTATTTCAAATAGCTCCCCTGATGTTGCTGTTCTAAATCAATTCCCTGAAAGGATGCTTGGCCCTAATACGATTGAGGAATTGCTTCAAAAGCTCATGGATAATGATAAATTTGATCCACTTTTAGTTAAGAGTTTTGTTAACAAATTAAAATCTCATCAAATAAATTGGAATACTATAAAAAATAAAAAAGCCTTTGATCTTTCTTGGTCTGTTGTTCGTATAGTATTAGTCGTAATTTTATCTTTAAGTAATTTTAACTTAATAATTTTAGATGAGCCTACTTTTGGNCTAGGTTTTCAGCAAAAAATAAAGCTCAGTCAAATTCTTAAGAGTATATTAGTNAATAAACACTTAATTTTAGTATCACATGATATTGAATTTATTCAAANTCATTGCGATAAATTCATTGATTTTGACTCAAAAAAAATCTTGCAGAATAACAAAGTATTAAGTGATGCAGAATAGACTCAAATTAAACGATCCAAAAAAAATAGTTACGCTTGCTAATTTTATAAGTTTAGTTAGAGCTGCTCTAGCTATTCCAATAGTTTATACCCTTAGAGATCCTTCGCTTGGATCAATAACACTCTTTCTTATATTGGTCGCAATAATGTCTGATGCTCTTGATGGCTGGGTAGCCCGAAAAGCTGATGAGGTTACTTATTTTGGTCAATGGGTAGACCCCATTGCTGATTTTATATGTATTTTATCTGTCGTATCGTATTTAGTTTTATCTGGACAAGTTCCAGCATGGTTTTTTCTTTTTTATATTTTAAGATATTTATTTATTGCAGTACTTGCAATATATGCCTTTAATCGAAATCAATTTTTTCTTAGTGCCAATTGGTGGGGNAAATGGGCTACNGGGATAACAGCTTTAGCGATTTTATTTCACATATGGCCATGGGAAGCCTTTCCGTGGATAAAAGATTTTACAATATATGTTGCAACTACTCTTATGATTATTAGNTGGGCNGTCTATTTAAAAGATTTTTATATATTATTTAAAAAATGAAANATAGACAAAAGCTCAAATTTATTAGCTTAGGATGTGCTAAGGCATTGGTAGACTCAGAGAAATTAATGGGTGCTCTAAAAAGAACTGACTATGACCTTACAGATGAACCAGAAGAAGCAGATACAATCATTATAAATACTTGTGGATTTATTGATATGGCTAGGCAGGAATCTATTGATACAATTCTTCAAGCATCTGAATTAAAACAGAATGGTAAGCTTGATAAGCTAGTTGTAATGGGGTGCCTATCTGAACGCTACCCAAAAGAGCTTTCAAAAGAGATTCCTGAGGTAGATTATTTTTTTGGTAGCAATGATCATGTAAAAATTGTTCAATATTTAACTGGAAAAGAATTCTCAAAAGATGATCCAATTTTCTTGCGTTCAATATTAACACCAGATCACTATGCCTATTTAAAAATAGCCGAAGGATGTGATAATGGTTGCTCATTTTGCAGTATTCCAATAATGCGCGGTCTTCAAAAAAGTAGAACCATTGATTCAATTATGTGGGAAGCGGAGAAATTATCTGATAAGGGAATTAAGGAATTATTAGTAATAGCTCAGGATACTACTAGCTACGGCTGGGATTTAAGACCAAAGCAATACCTTGGAGATCTTATCAAAGAGTTAGATCAACTTGATTTTGAGTGGATTCGGATTCATTATGCACATCCAGCCCATCTATCAAAAAAAATTATACAAGCAATAGCTGATGCAAAAAACATATGCAATTACATTGATATGCCTATTCAGCATGCATCTGACCCAATTTTAAAATCTATGCGAAGAGGTTTAGATTCTAGTGGAATTAAAAAAAGAATCCATCTACTAAGAGATGTAGTTCCTAACATAAAAATAAGAACCACTCTTATTGTTGGATACCCTGGTGAAACAGAAAAAGATTTTGAAAATTTATGCTCTTTTATTGAAGATGTGCAATTTGATAGGTTAGGGGCATTTACTTATTCTGAAGAAGAAGGAACTATTGCAGAAAATCTTGAAGATAATGTCCCGCAGGAAGTGAAGAATGAAAGAAAAATGAAACTAATGGATCTTCAAGCTGAAATTAGCAATGAAAAAAATCAAGAAATGGTTGGCAAGATACTAAAGGTTATTGTTGANGATGCTGGAGAAAAACATTCCGTTGGAAGAACTGAGTATGATTCTCCTGAAGTAGATAATATTGTTAATATAGATAAAGCCTTAAGTATTGGTAAATTTTATAATATTAGAATCGAATCTGCTAATGAGTTTGAATTGATTGGAACCCCAATCTAATACTTTCTTTATATATTTTAATTATTACCATAATGTTTTTTTATCTCATTCGCGTATTTTTGTAAGTAATTATTTGGTATAGGAAGCAGTAGATTGTACTGAGCTATTTTCCATTCACTATTTTCAAGAATCAGTACACCTGTACCTCTAAATACTCCATAAGATTTGTTTTCAATAAGTTCATCAAACCAAGCTGTCCTTTTATTTTTTGAAACAAAAATATTTCTACTTTTAGGTTTATATGTCCATCCTACTCCAGTACTAAAACGCGATTCTACATATAATTCAAATGAATCTATAGACCATCTTTCTTTAATATCAGTTCCAAAGAAAATTGCGTTTTTTGAAAATAGATCTATATAATTTTTTTGATCAGCGGTAGATGCATAGTAGTGCAGAGAATCTAAGGCATCGTTTATTTCATTTTGAGGATTTGATTTTGTACACGCTCCTAGGAATGTTGCAATAATTAGTGTATTTATTATTTTCATAATTAAACTCCTTAATTAATATTTTTTCAATTCCCCATCTTTTATTTTAGCCTTATTTACCATATTTTCTACATCTCTTAATAATTTTTTAGCATCATAAACTATTCCATCTTTAATAGTGAAATCTATACCCCCTACTCTTATGGGTTCATTTTCATCATTAATCCTGATAGCACCTGTGCCATAAAGTACTTTAAAATTGGCAAGAGGATTTTCTTTAATTATTATAAGATCAGCTAGGTATCCAGGAGCAATGATACCAAAGTCGGGCTCTGTTCCTAAAGGCTTATGCAGAGTTTCAGCTCCATGCATGGTTGCAGCTCTAATAACTTCTAGCGGGTGAAATCCAGCCTCCTGTAAAAGCTCTAACTCTTCAATATATCCAAATCCAAAAAGTTTGTAAATAAACCCTGAATCAGATCCTGTAGTGACTCTTCCACCAGCGTTCTTGTATTCATTCAAAAATTGCATCCATACTTGATAGAATTTTTTCCANGCTATTTCATCATGCGTTGTCCAGTTAAACCAATAAGATCCATGGGCCNTGCGACTAGGTTTATAGAAGTCCCATAAAGAAGGAAGGGTATATTTTTCATGCCAATCTGCATTTCTTGCAAACATAACGTTGCGACCTGCGGCATAAATATTCATTGTCGGATCCATCGTTAAATCAAGGGCAATTAGTTCATTTTTTAAAGATTCCCATTTCTCTCCATTAGGTTTTACCAAACTCCACTGGCGGGCAACTTGCCCAAATCGATCTTGTTCATTGTTGTAATTCATTTCAACAGGGTAGGGTTGAATATCATTTTCTTCATACATTGATTCAAACAAACCGTAGAAGTGGGTTTGGGTACCCAAACCTAAGCGTGCAGCATCAACAGTATTCATTCGTGCAACTCCGATTTGACCTAAATGTGCCGTAGTTCCAAGTTTTTGTTTTTTTGCTTCGTCTATTAATGCAGCCATAATGCTAGGATCGTATGAAACTAACTTTAACCCATCTACTCCTTTATTTGCCACATAGCGAACCCATCTTCTTGCATTTTGAGGATCTCTAATTGCACCACCTTTCCAATCGTTGCCTTGCCCTGGTCTTTGATAGGCCCAAATTCTGGGTGCGGTTATCTCATTAGTTTTTGAACGAGCTTTTTCTTCAAGTGAAAATTCAAGAGAGCCAAGACCAACTCCACGAACCGTTGTTACTCCATGCGCTAACCAAAGTTTGTACACATAATCTGTTTCGGGTGCTTTTTGAACAGAGCCAGCATGTGCATGCATATCGACAAANCCAGGTAATACGTAATGACCAGAGGCATCTATCTCAAAATCACCTTTTTTGGGTCGCCTCTTTTCATTAATAGGTACGCCAGGATATCCAACGCTCTTCACTTCTAAAATTCTATTATTTTCAATAACAATATCAACAGGTCCAATGGGTGGTGACCCTGTTCCATTAATAAGAGTTGCGCCTCTTATAACCATACGCTTAAAAGGCCCTTTCCCATCTGAGCGATCTGAGCCTGGAATTAAACTATTTTCACTAGATTGTGAAAATAGGTCAGACAGAATAAAAATGAAAAATATTGATTTAAAAATATACATCATAACTATTGGTCTCCATAAATAAGCTAAAATTTATACATTAGANTAATTATATATTGAATAATTATTTATTATTAACATTTTCTATTGAATATATTTATCTGCTCCAATAAAATGAAGTGAAACATACTGTTCATTCCCTATTACCCAGCTGTCATGAGGCCTGTTTGAAACATAGAATACATCTCCAGGTTTCAATATTGAGACCTCACACNNTTCAAAAGCAACCGTGGCAGATCCCNATACAACCATTCCTATGTGTTCCACCTCACAAAATTTAGTCCCTGTAAGGGGATTTGCATCTACTGACCATTTCCATTCTGGTTCGTAGGTGGCTTTACCGATTGTCATCGTTTCAACTTGTACTATTTCAAATTTTCCATTATTGAAATGTATTGTTTTATCAGGATTTTCAAATCTTTTGATGATTAAATCATGCATTTTTCTTTCCTAGGATTATTTATAAAATTATAAATCTCTGCCATTGTATCGTATTTTATATTGTTCTTAAATTTGCCACTATGACAGAGTTTAGTATAAATTCAAATTTCACCCCAATGGGCGACCAGCCTTCTGCAATTAAGGAAATATCGTCTAGCTTAGATCGGGGTGAAAAGCATCAAGTTTTACTTGGAATCACTGGTTCAGGTAAAACTTTTACCATGGCCAATGTGATCCAGGAGCTCCAAAGACCTGCGCTTATAATTTCACACAACAAAACTCTTGCCGCTCAGCTTTATGGTGAGTTTAAGCAATTATTTCCTCAAAATGCTGTTGAATATTTTATTAGTTATTACGATTATTATCAACCTGAAGCTTATTTGCCGGTTACCGACACTTTTATTGAAAAAGACATGTCAATCAATGAGGAAATTGATATTTTGCGCCTCAAAGCAACCAGTTCTTTGATGAGNAGAAATGACGTGATTGTGGTTAGTTCGGTTTCTTGTATTTATGGAATAGGATCTCCAGAAGACTATAAAAATAAAGTAATACGNCTAAAGTGTGGAAATAAGATTCATAGAAAGAATTTTCTTTCACATCTAGTCAATATTCATTATTCACGGAATGATATTTCATTTGATCGCAGTACGTTTAGAGTAAGGGGCGACGTAATTGAAGTTCATCTAGCGTATGAAAATGTTGGTATTAGAATAGAGCTATTTGGGTCTACAGTTGATCAAATTGTGCGATTTGACCCATTGACAGGAGAAATTTTAAAAGAAATGGATTCTGAGTTTATTTATCCTGGAAAACATTTTGTTACAGATCAAGAAGCGATTAATAAAATTACTTCCGAAATACGAACGGAACTCATTGGTAGACTAGAAGATCTTCGATCTAATGACAAATTGCTTGAAGCGCAAAGGCTTGAGCAAAGAACAAACTTTGACCTAGAAATGATGATGGAAGTTGGCTATTGTTCTGGTATTGAAAATTATTCTAGATATTTTTCAGGAAGAAAGCCCGGCGAAAGACCTTATACATTAATTGATTTTTTTCCCAAAGACTTTGTAACAATAATTGACGAATCGCATGTTACGCTTCCACAAATACAAGCAATGTATAATGGAGACAGATCTCGAAAAGAAGTTTTGGTTGAACACGGATTTAGNTTACCAAGTGCTCTAGATAATAGACCNATGAAGATCGATGAATTTCATGAAAATCAAAACCANGTTGTATATGTTTCAGCTACGCCATCNTACCGCGAACTAGATCTTGCCAGGGGTGTAGTGATAGAGCAATTAATTCGACCAACGGGATTGCTTGATCCAACTGTGGAAGTAAGAAAAAGCCATGGACAAATTGATGACCTTGTTGGTGAAATTAATAAAAGAATTTCAAGGAATGAACGTACGCTTATTACTACGCTAACAAAAAGGATGGCCGAAGATTTGTCTGAGTATTTACGGGGAATAAACCTTAAGGTGAGATATTTACATAGNGAAGTNGATACTCTTGAGCGNGTTAAAATCTTACGAGATTTNCGATTGGGTGAGTTNGATGTGTTGGTGGGTATAAATTTACTAAGAGAAGGTTTAGANCTTCCNGAGGTTTCACTTGTAGCGGTAATTGATGCNGATAAACAAGGNTTTCTTCGCTCAAAAAGTTCTTTAATGCAAGTAGCTGGTAGAGCAGCTAGACATGTGGANGGTCACGTCATATTGTATGCGGATAGAATATCTGAAGCCATGAAGTATTTAATAGATGAATCATCCCGAAGAAGAAAAATTCAAGATGATNACAATAAAAAAAACAATATTGTACCTACAACCGTGCAAAAGTCATCTGAAGATATTTTAGGCACCACATCAGTTGCAGACTCTATAGGGTTTACTGATGAGATTGTAGTCAAAAACAGAAGAGGGGATGATTTCAGCAGCATGGATAAAAAATTAGCTGTTGATATGATGAGGCAGGAGATGATCGAAGCAGCAGAAAAATTAGATTTTGAAAAAGCTGCTAAACTGAGAGATGAAATCGATAAACTTGAAGAAGAACTTTCAAAAATGTTCAATTAGGTAAAACATGAATATAGAAAACATTCAAAAGAAATCTGGTATTGTAGGTCGGTCCGATTCGATAGCAAAAGTCTTAGAGATGGTTGCCCAAGTATCACCGGTTGACATATCTGTATTGATTTCGGGTGAGTCCGGAACGGGTAAAGAAATTTTTGCAAAAGCGATACATCAAAACAGCAAGAGAAGCCATGAATCAATAGTAACTGTAAATTGCGGTGCAATACCTGAAGGTATTATTGAAAGTGAACTTTTTGGGCATAAAAAAGGTGCTTATACTGATGCTAAAGGTGATAGAAAAGGGTACTTTGAAACTGCAAATAAAGGATCAATTTTTTTAGATGAAATAGGCGAAACTCCTCTTGAAACTCAGGTAAAACTCTTAAGGGTTATCGAGAGCGGTGAGTTTATGCCTGTTGGTGAATCTAAAATTAAAAAAACAGATGTTCGTATAATTGCTGCAACTAATAAAGATTTAGCTGTCTTGGTTGAGAAAGGTAAATTTAGACAAGATCTTTATTACAGGCTTAATACGGTATCCATTCAACTTCCATCTTTGAACGAACGGGTTGAAGATATTGCTTTATTAGTTGAAAGGTTTGCTCTTGAGTTTACTAGAAACAATGATATGGTTTACAGGGGATTTGTTCCAGATGCAATCAGGCACATGAAAAATCATGAATGGAAGGGAAATATAAGAGAGCTAAAAAATTTCGTTGAAAGTATAATAGTGCTTGAAAAAGGCGAAAGAATTACAGCAGATATGGTAGAAAGTCAGCTTGGAAAAAATCAAGCGAATTATTTAAAAAATGACGCCCTTCCTGTTTTGACAAACCAAACAGCCGACTCCGCTGAAAGAGAATTAATCCTTAGACAGCTTTTTTTGTTGAGACAAGATGTCGAGTTTTTGAAACAACTCGCATCTCCAACACAAACACCTATCGCAGGCGTTAGTACTCCGTTGCTTGATAGCAATGAAAATCAAAAACCATCTGGACTAATTAATGAAGATTCTGAGTATTTTATTAAAAATAGCTCTATTGGCGATATGACAATTCAAGATCTTGAAAAAGAGGCAATTATTAGAACATTAAAATTTTTTAATAATAACAGGAGAGCTTCAGCAAAGTCTTTGGGGATGAGCGAGAGGACGTTGTACAGAAAAATCAATTTTTATGGGCTTGATCGAAAGATAAAAAGCTAATGAGAAACATACTTATTATATCTCAATTAATTTTTATGTCATCATGTGCATATTATTCATTGGCTGGAAGTATTCCCCCGCATATAAATTCTATAGCAATACCAATAGTTGAAAATCAAACTGCAGAATTTGGAATGAGCGAATCCGTAACAGAAAATATTCTAACAAAATTTAATGAAGAAAATATTTTGCGTGTAACAGATGAGGAATCTGCTGCTTCAGTTTTGGCTGGGGTTATTACCAGAGTTACTGATGCTCCCTATACATTTACAAAACAAGAAGCAGTTACAGAATATAGATTTACTGTTCATATGAATATTGAATGGTATGATAAAGCGAATGAAAAAATCTTGCTTAAAAAAAACTTTTCGGGGTGGGGTGCGTATGGCCTTTCAGGTGATATTAGTTCAGATGGTATTGATAATGATGGAGACGGGCTAATAGATTCGGAAGATGACAATGAATTTGGCGACCCTAGGGAATTCGCTACCTCTGTAGCTGTAAATAAAATAGCGGAAGATGTTTTAAATGAAATTATGACATCATGGTAATTAACTATTTAAAAAGTGGAAAAAATGAAAACAACAATATCTGAATTAAAAAACTTTGATGGTAAAAAAGTTACTCTTAATGGATGGGTGTACAATATTAGATCAATCGGAAAGATTTGGTTTTTAATTCTTAGGGATGGGTCTGGATTAGTTCAATGTGTTGTGGTAGATAAAGAAACAGATAAAACAACGTTTGAATTAGAAAATATGCTTACCCAAGAATCCTCAATTACAGTTGAGGGTAATGTGCGAGCAGAACCACGTTCTGTTGGCGGATATGAGGTTGGTGTGACAAATATAAAAGTACATCAAATAGCAGATGAATTCCCCATATCTCATAAGGAACATGGTGCAGACTTTTTGATGAGTAATAGGCATTTATGGCTTAGGTCAAAAAATCAAAATGCCATTTTAAAGATAAGGCATCAGGTTATAAAAGCTACACGTGATTTTTTTGATGACAACGGGTTTACTCTTATGGATTCTCCAATTTTAACAGGAAACTCAGTTGAAGGAACTAGTACACTTTTTGAACTTGATTATTTTGATCGATCAGCTTATTTAACCCAAAGCGGACAATTGTATGGTGAGGCGAGTGCCATGGCATTTGGAAAAATTTATGTTTTTGGCCCCACTTTTAGAGCGGAAAAATCAAAGACAAGAAGACATTTAACAGAATTTTGGATGGTTGAACCGGAGATGGCATATTGTGATTTGGATGAAAACATGGATTGGGCCGAAAAGCATGTNAGCTATGTTNTTCAATGGTGNCTTGANCACTGNAAAGAAGAATTAAAAATTTTAGAAAGAGANACCANTAAGCTTGAAANATCAATTCCTCCATTTCCACGAATTACCTACGATGAAGCGGTAGANATTTTAAAAAAGCGTGGANTTGATTTTAAATACGGTAGNGATTTTGGAGCAGCAGATGAAACTGCNATTTCAGAAGAATTTGATCGCCCTGTAATGATTCATCGTTGGCCATCAGAGATAAAAGCATTTTATATGAAAAGAGATACTGAAAATGACAAACTAGCTCTTGGTGTAGATATGATTGCACCTGAAGGATTCGGTGAAATTGTAGGTGGAGGTCAAAGAGAAGATGATCATGATACGCTACTTTCGAGAATTAAAGATCATAAATTACCCATTGACCCATTTCAATGGTATTTGGACCTTAGAAAATATGGATCTGTACCACACTCAGGTTATGGGCTTGGAATTGAGAGAACAGTGGGTTGGATATGCGGAACAAAGCATGTAAGGGAAACCATTCCATATCCACGAACGATGTACAGAATAGAGCCTTAAAAACTAATGAAAATCGGCATTTGTCAGATTAACCCTACAGTTGGCGCAATTAATAAAAATAAGCAGCTAATTTTAGAAAATTACAATAGATCTATTTCTTTAGGCGCTGAATTAGTAGTATTTCCTGAGTTAGCACTAACAGGATACCCTCCTCAAGACCTCCTCTTAAGAGAACAGTTTTTAAAAAGGACTGCAAATGCGCTTGACGAAATAGCTAAGCAAACATCTACTCCAATGGTCTTAGGGAGCACTTTAGTAGATAACGGCGACCTCTTCAATTGCTCTTTCTTATGTGAAAATGGAAAGATAGTAGGTTATTATAAAAAAATACTTCTTCCAACCTATGATGTGTTTGATGAAGATAGGTATTTTAAAAGCGGAAATGAGCCGAGTGTGTTTGAACTAGCTATATCGGGTCAATCAAAAAGAATCGGTCTTCAAATTTGCGAGGATCTTTGGGATCATAATTACTCAAAAGATTTAGCGGAGTCTATTAAAGAAACTGGCGCTGATATTATAATTAATATCTCCGCATCTCCATTTGGAGATGATAGGTTAATTGAGCGCTCAAACCTTATTAAAGCGAAAGCGCTGAAAACTAGACTTCCATTTGTATATTGCAATATGGTAGGCTCCCAAGATGAGCTCATTTTTGATGGTCAGTCATTAGTTTATGGTCCAGATGGAAATCTGATTGCAAAGGGTAAGGCATTTGAGGAAGATTTATTACTTGTAGACTTAAAAGAAGTCAATCAAATCAATCTTCCCATTATGGAAAGAGAGGAATCGCTTTATAAGGCACTAATTCTTGGCGTGAAAGACTATTTTTCTAAAACCGGCCACTATCAAGCGGTTATAGGCTTGAGTGGCGGTATTGACTCAAGCTTGACTACTTGTATCGCCGTTGAAGCGCTAGGAAAAGACAATGTGTATGGAATTTCAATGCCCTCAAAGTTCTCTAGTTCACACAGTATGAGTGATGCGCAAGCGCTCGCCGGCAATCTTGGTATTGATTTTCGGGAAATACCAATTAATTCTATCATTGAATCGTTTGAGGTCCTAATGGCCTCCGATCTTGATAAAGACGATATTGGTGTTGCTGAAGAGAATATTCAATCACGAATACGTGGAAATATTTTAATGGCGCTATCAAACAAACATGGCTGGCTTGTTCTTTCAACGGGGAATAAGACAGAAATGGCTATGGGCTATTGTACATTATATGGTGACATGAATGGCGGTCTTTCAGTTATTTCAGACCTGTCCAAAGAAGATGTTTATAAAATATCAAAATGGATAAACGCATCATCGGGTAAAAATATCATTCCTGAAAATTCTATCACTAAACCGCCTTCAGCTGAATTAAGGCCTGACCAAGTAGATCCATTTGATTATGATATAGTA
>NHFJ01000024.1 GCA_002172545.1 Fidelibacterota bacterium TMED108
GTATTAGGGACAAATTACTTTCTTTGGGTTGGAAGCTAAAAGATACTAAATCAGGCACTAAAGTAACAAAAATATAAATAAAATTATTTTTTCATCCGTTACAAAAATCATTGAAACTCTACGAATTATTAATTAATTTCGTAGGCTTTTTTCGATATTCATTTAGCTCGGTACGTACAGTTGAGCTATTGAAATCGACACGCTATTTGAATTTGTTTTGCAATAATTTCAGGCTAATCTGAGTTATTGCATGAGATGATGAGAGTTAAATCCGACTTGCCGGTGTAGCTCAGTTGGTAGAGCAGCTGATTTGTAATCAGCAGGTCGGGGGTTCGAGTCCCTTCGCCGGCTCAGATGTAATTTAATTTTAAGCAGGGATGCTTAATAATGACATCGGGGACATGGCCGAGCGGTCAAAGGCAGCAGACTGTAAATCTGCCGACGTATGTCTACGGAGGTTCGAATCCTTCTGTCCCCACATTGCGGGTGTAGTTCAATGGTAGAACTCCAGCCTTCCAAGCTGGTAGTGTGAGTTCGATTCTCATCACCCGCTCGAAGTGCCTACGTAGCTCAGTGGTAGAGCACTTCCTTGGTAAGGAAGAGGTCGCCGGTTCAATTCCGGCCGTAGGCTCTCTTTTAACAGTAACTTAATTAGTATTAATCATCAGGAGGATTAATAAAAAATGTCTAAAGAAAAATTTGAACGAAGTAAACCCCATTTAAACATTGGAACTATTGGTCACGTAGATCACGGTAAAACTACCCTAACTGCAGCCATAACTATGACTCAAGCTAATAAGGGTCTTGCGGAAAATCGCTCATTTGATAGCATTGATAATGCTCCAGAAGAGCGTGAACGAGGCATTACCATTCAAACAGCTCATGTTGAATATGAAACACCTAATCGCCACTACGCACATGTTGACTGTCCGGGACATGCTGATTATATCAAAAATATGATTACAGGTGCTGCCCAAATGGATGGAGCGATCCTTGTTGTAAACGCTGCTGATGGCCCTATGCCTCAAACTCGCGAGCATGTTTTGCTTGCTAGACAGGTAAATGTACCTTCGATTGTAGTTTTTATGAATAAAATTGATCAAGTTGATGATGAAGAGCTCGTAGAGCTTGTAGAAATGGAGCTTAGAGATTTATTAAATGAGTATGAGTTTCCTGGTGATGATATTCCAATAGTTAAGGGTTCTGCGCTTAAAGCTCTAGAAAATGTTACTGATGAAGCAGCAACAGCTTGCATTACCGAACTAATGGAAGCTTGTGATAGTTTTATCCCTGAACCCAAGAGGGATATTGATAAGCCATTCTTAATGCCTGTTGAAGACGTCTTTTCTATTACTGGAAGAGGTACGGTTGGAACCGGTAGGGTTGAAAGCGGAATTGTTAAAGTAGGTGATGAAATTGAAATGATAGGCATGGGAACAGATAAAAAGACTACTGTTACTGGTGTTGAAATGTTTCGCAAGTTACTTGACGAAGGTCGCGCAGGGGACAATGCAGGTCTTCTCCTTAGAGGAATTGATAAAGAAGATTTGACACGAGGAATGGTTCTTGCAGCTCCAGGATCAATTACGCCCCACACTAAATTTAAAGCTAGTGTTTATGTATTGAAAAAAGATGAAGGTGGCAGACACACTCCTTTTTTTAATGGCTATAGACCGCAATTTTATTTTAGAACAACAGACGTAACTGGAGTAGCTACATTACCCAGTGGAACTGAAATGGTTATGCCAGGTGATAATGTTGAATTAGAAGTAGAATTAATTACACCAATCGCTATGGATAAAGAACTACGTTTCGCAATTCGCGAAGGTGGTCATACTGTTGGTGCTGGTGTAGTAACTGAAATTGTTGAATAATTAGGTACCTCTTATATGGCTGGCAATAGTAAACGCGAGATTATTCAGTTAGAAAGTACTGCTGGTACTGGCTATCGNTATACGTTTGCAAAAAGTAAGCGGACGCANCCTGAGCGGTTGGANTANCGCAAATANGATCCANTNATCCGCAAACATGTCATCTTTAAAGAGACTAAGTAGTTTTGATTAATANAGNTTTNNTTNTTANTCAATTTTAGTAATTAAATATAGGAGTGTAGCTCAATTGGTAGAGCACCGGTCTCCAAAACCGGGGGTTGCAGGTTCAAGTCCTGTCACTCCTGCGATTGGTTTCTAGTTAGCTTTTTGTATGAATAGAATAAAAATTTTTTTTGCGGAAGTATCTATTGAAATGAAAAAAGTTTCATGGCCCAAATGGGATGAGCTTAAGGGNTCTACCTGGGTTGTTGTTTCTTTTTCTATTATAATTAGTGCTTTTTTATTTTTTATNGATAGAATATTGTCAAGCGTAATGCAGGTTATTTTATGAACTGGTATCCATTGAGAGTTATTTCAGGAAAAGAAAGCAAGGTAAAGGATAATTTGTTATTTGAACTTGATTACCAGAATTTAATTGAAGAAGTCACAGATATCCTGATTCCATCAGAAAATATTGTTGAAATGAAAGATGGAAAAAAGAAAATTAAAAATAAGGTATTTTTTCCTGGATATATCCTTGTCCAAATGTCAGATTCAAAAGAGGCGCGTCATATAATTGAGAATATGGATGGGGTAATTAGTTTTGTTGGGCCAAACGGTAACCCACAACCATTAAAAGAAGATGAAATCACGCGTATTTTAGGTGAGGTACATGGAAGAGAAGGTAAGGAAATTGTCGTTGCTCCCTACAAAGTTGGTGACTCTGTAAAGGTAATAGATGGGCCATTTGCAGATTTTAACGGTTTTGTTAATGAGGTAAATGAAGAGAAGCAAAAAGTTAAAGTATCGGTAAGTATATTTGGTAGATCTACCCCAGTAGAGCTTAATTTTTTACAAGTAGAATTAGAAAAATAAATATATTATGGCAACAAAAAAAATATCAANTTATATCAAGTTACAAATACCTGCTGGTCAAGCAAATCCAGCGCCTCCAGTTGGCCCAGCTCTTGGTCAGCATGGAGTCAATATTATGGAATTTTGTAAAGCTTTTAATGATGCAACTAAAGAACAGACAGGTATGATTATTCCGGTAGTTATCACTGTATATGCAGATAGAAGCTTTACATTTATAACTAAAACGCCACCAGCAGCAGTTTTATTAAAGAAAAAAGCTGGAATACCTAAAGGTTCAGGTGAACCAAATCGAGAAAAAGTTGGAAAAGTGTCTAACGATGATCTAAAAGAGATTGCTGAGATGAAAATGCAGGACTTAAATGCCAATTCTATTGAAATGGCTATGGAAATGATAAGGGGCACAGCAAGAAGTATGGGCTTAAAGGTTGAAAAATAAATGAAGTTAACTAAAAATAGAAAAAAATTATCCACCAAGTTTAATCGCGATGAAAGTTATACTATAGAAGAAGCTGTAAAACTTGTTAAATCTACAAAATACACCAGTTTTGATGAATCTGTTGATTTAGCGATAAATTTAGGAGTTGATCCGCGACATGCCGATCAAAATATCAGATTAACAACGTCACTTCCGCATGGAACAGGTAAAGATGTGAAAGTATTAGTAGTAACTCAAGGACCAAAAGAAAAAGATGCCAAAGATGCTGGGGCGGATTATGTTGGCAAAGAGTTCTTAGAAAAACTTAAAACAGGTTGGGATGATGTAGATAAAATTGTTGCGACACCTGATATGATGCCAGAGCTCGGAAAGCTTGGAAAAGTTTTAGGTCCCAAGGGTTTGATGCCAAATCCAAAAAGCGGTACAGTTACAACTGATATATCAGGATCTGTTAGAGATTTGAAATCCGGAAAGATTGAGTTGAGAGTTGAAAAAAACGGTATTGTTCATGTACAGTGTGGAAAGAGTTCATTTGATGATAGTGCGCTTGAGCAAAATGTTAAAACTGTCTTAGAAACGATTTTGAAGGCAAAACCAGCGTCAGTTAAAGGTACATACCTCAAGAAGATGACAATTTCATCAACAATGGGTCCTGGAATTAAAATAGATCACGGGAATATTTAAAATGCCTAGTTCAAAAAATGTTAAACAGTTAGAAGAATTAACCGATAAATTAAGCAGAGCTAAAGCTGTTTATATAACAGAATATTTGGGTTTAAACGTTGATGAGATAACAGAATTAAGAAAAGAGTTTTTTTCAAATCAAGTTGAATATAAGGTGACAAAAAATACGCTTTTAAAGCTTGCTGCTAAAAAAAATAAATTAGAAGGCTTGGATAGTTTTTTAAGCAAATCTACAGCTATTGCCTTATCCTATGATGACCCAACATCACCAGCTAGGGTAATTAAAAAATTTACCAATGAAAATGACTTGCCGCAGGTTAAAGGTATAGTTTTTGAAGGACAAGTTTTTGATGGAAGTGAGTTTAAAAAATTTGCCGATGCGCCATCGAAAGAGGAGTCTTTATCGAAGTTAATTGCCTTACTTCAATCACCTTTAATTAAATTAGTCTGGGCCTTAAAATCACCTATGTCAAATGTGGGCAATGCGTTAAATAATTTAAAAGAAAATAAAAGTAATTAAGGAGCAATAAAAATGGCTGAAACAAAAAGAGCCGATGTATTATCATACCTCGAAAATGCGAATATGCTAGAAATTTCCGAATTAATTTCTGAAATAGAAGATAAGTTTGGAGTAACTGCCGCAGCACCTGCCGCAGCCGCAGCACCTGCCGCAGCTGGTGGCGAAGGTCAAGCTGAAGAAAAAAGTGAGTTTGATGTTACTTTGACTTCTGCTGGTTCATCTAAAATTAACGTTATCAAAGCTGTAAGGGCTATTACTAGCCTCGGTCTAAAAGAAGCCAAAGAGCTTGTAGATGCAGCACCGAAAGTATTAAAAGAAGCAGTTGCAAAGGCCGAAGCAGAAGAAATGAAAAAACAGCTTGAAGAAGCTGGTGCATCTGTAGAATTAAAGTAAAAACTTTAATTCTTATTTTCACCAAAATTACATCATTAAACAATTTATTAATGGAGGCTTAATTGGCTACCAGGTCTAATTCGTACGCAGATTACATATCATTTGAAAAAACTCAAGCAAAGGTAGAATTCCCCGATCTATTAGGTGTTCAAATTGATGCTTTTCAATCTTTCATTCAAGAACATGCTCCTGAAGATGAAAGGTTGGATATTGGTTTAGAGGAGGTATTTAAATCAGTTTTTCCTATTGAAGATTCGCATAAAAATTATGTTTTAGAATATAAAAGCTATTTTTTGGGATTAGCTAAATATACTGCCGAGGAATGTATGGATAGAGGCCTAACTTTCTCTGTTCCATTGAAAGTTAGATTGGTTCTTCATATTACGAATGAAGATGATAGAAGTAAATACGATCAATCTATTGAGCAGGAAGTTTACTTTGGCAATATACCTTACATGACTAATAAAGGTACTTTTGTCATAAATGGCGCTGAGAGAGTTATCGTTTCACAATTACAGCGCTCACCAGGCGTTTTCTTCGACCAATCGGTCCATCCAAATGGAACAAAGCTTTTTCAGGCTAGAATTATTCCTTTCCGAGGATCATGGGTAGATTTTACGACTGATATAAATGATTGTCTTTTTTGTATCATTGATCGGAGAAGAAAATTTCCTGTAACTATGCTTCTTCGCGCACTTGGTTATTCTACAAATGCTGATATTTTTAAAGCTTTTGGTTGTATTCAGGAAGTCAAACTGCGGAGCAACAAAGCGCAGACATTTATAGGGTCAACTGTAATTGAAGATGTTATCGATCAAGAAACTGGTGAAATTTTTCTTGAAGGCGGAGTCGAATTGACAATTGAAAATTTAAAAGAATTAAAAGAAGCAAAAGTCAAATCAATTGAAGTTGTAGATCAAAATAAAGACTTTCACTCAATGATGCTTCTTAACACAATGATTAAAGATCCAAGTAAAAATACTGAAGAGGCCTTAAGTATTGTATACCAATTACTTCGCTCTGGTGAACCTCCAAACCTTGAAACTGCTCAAAAATTTATTGAGAGAATTTTCTTTAATCCTAAAAAGTATGATTTAGGTGAAGTAGGTAGATATCGCTTAAATCAACAATTTGCTCTCAAAGTTCCAGTTGAAAGCACTGTTCTTACAATGGATGATATTATTCAAGTCATAAATTTTCTTGTTGATATGAGAAAAGGTGAAAGAGGGTCAGATGATATTGACCATCTAGGAAATAGAAGAGTTAAATCTATTGGCGAACAATTAACTAACCAATTTTCAGTTGCGTTAAGTAGAATGCTTAGAACTATTTATGAAAGAATGAATCTTCGCGAACAGGAGTCTATAACCCCTCAAGACCTTATTAATTCTCGAGTAGTTACCACTGTAATTAACACTTTTTTTGGTACAAGTCAATTGTCCCAATTTGGAGACCAAACAAACCCGTTAGCAGAAGTAACTCATAAAAGACGTATTTCAGCTCTTGGGCCCGGTGGTTTAACACGCGAAAGAGCAGGTTTTGAAGTTAGAGATGTTCATTATACTCATTACGGCAGATTATGTCCAATTGAAACACCTGAAGGACCAAATATTGGTCTAATTTCATCTTTAGCTTTACTTGCAAAGGTTAATCGCCATGGTTTTATTGAGGCGCCTTACAGAAAAGTTAAAGTTAAAGATGGTAGTGCATTCGCTACTACTAAAGTTGAATATCTTTCAGCTGACGATGAAGATAGGGTAATGATTGCTCAATCTGATGAGCCGCTTGAAGGNAAAGATGAAAAATTAACCAATGAAAATATCAGGGCAAGAATAAAAGGAGACTTCCCTATAGTTTCCCCTGAAAATATCGAATACATGGATGTTGCTCCCAACCAAATTCTGTCTGTTGCCGCATCTTTAATACCATTCTTAGAACATGATGATGCAAATAGAGCATTGATGGGATCAAATATGCAACGTCAAAGTGTGCCGCTGATGAATCCAGATGCCCCTGTTGTTGGAACTGGTATTGAAGGAAAGGTAGCTGTTGATTCAAGGGCTGCTGTTGTTTCACCGGTCTCTGGAAGAATTCATTATGTTGACTCTGAAAAAATTGTAATTAGAACATACGATGTTCCTGAAGACTTGACTCTTATTGAAGGCGAAAACCTAGTATCAATAAAATTACGCAAGTATAAAAGGACCAATCAAAATACTGCTCAAAATCAACGACCAATTGTTTCTGAGGGNGATAAAGTCCAGGTTGGAGATCCTATTGCTGATGGAACATCCACTAGCAATGGAAAACTTGCTCTTGGAAAAAATGTTACAGTAGCATTCATGCCTTGGAGAGGATATAATTTTGAAGATGCTATAGTTGTAAGTGAAAGAATGGTAAAAGAAGATCTTTTTACTTCCGTTCATGTCAACGAAGTTGAGCTTGAAGTTAGGGATACTAAAAGAGGCCAAGAAGAATTAACACCAGAAATTCCAAATGTTGGTGAAGATGCGACAAAAGAGCTTAATGAGAATGGAATAATAAGGGTAGGCGCAAAAGTTAAAGAAGGTGATATTATTATAGGTAAAGTTACTCCTAAAGGTGAAACTGATCCAACTCCAGAGGAAAAATTGTTACGGGCAATCTTTGGTGAAAAAGCTGGTGAAGTCAAAGATGCATCTAAAAGAGCTGATCCTGGTCTAAACGGCGTAGTAATTGGTACTAAATTGTTTGAAAAAAGAAGTAAAAGCGCTAGAGCTGAAGAGAAAAAGAATATTATTGAGCTTCAAAAAANTTCAACAGTTCAGAAAAAAGAATTAAAAGAGTCAAGGGATATTAAGCTTTTAGATCTTCTCAAAAATGAAGTTTCAAATGGAATTAGAGATGTTTCATCCGGAAGAACTCTTATTAAAAAAGGTACTAAGTTAACAGCAAAAAGATTGGGAAGTTANAATTTAGAGCGTTTTAATCAAGATGANGATTGGGTTGAAAATCCNCAGGCNTGGAGAAAANTAAAGGCCGTTTGGAGATCATTCTGGAAAGAATGGAGAATTATTGAAGAAACGCTTGAAAGAGAAGTATTTAAACTTCGGATTGGTGATGAGTTGCAACCGGGCATTTTAAAACTTGCAAAAGTTGATATTGCTCAAAAGCGAAAATTGCAAGTTGGCGATAAGATGGCAGGTAGACATGGAAACAAAGGAATTGTTGCTACTGTAGTGCCTTCTGAGGACATGCCTTTTCTTGAAGATGGTACACCTGTTGACGTTATTTTGAATCCATTAGGGGTTCCTTCTAGAATGAATCTTGGCCAGCTATACGAAACTATGTTAGGCTGGGCAGGTGATGTGCTAGGCGTTTCATACGCTACTCCAGTTTTTAATGGCGCTACGCCTGATGAAGTTGAGGGTGAGTTGAAAAAAGCAGGCCTACCTTTAACAGGAAAAGCTCAGCTTGTTGACGGAAGAAGTGGAGAGATGATTGATAATCCTGTTACTGTTGGAAAGATTTATATGATGAAATTGAGTCATATGGTTGAAGATAAGATGCATGCAAGATCAACCGGACCATATTCATTAGTGACGCAGCAGCCTCTTGGCGGAAAGGCTCAATTTGGAGGACAAAGATTTGGTGAGATGGAGTGTTGGGCGCTTGAAGCGTACGGAGCAGCTCACACTCTTCAAGAAATATTAACAGTAAAATCAGATGATGTAGAAGGTAGATCTAAGGTTTACAACGCAATTGTAAAAGGTGAAGATTTGCCTCCCTTTGGAGTCCCTGAATCCTTTAATGTTCTTATAAAAGAACTTCAGGGATTAGGATTAGATTTAGAATTAGATTAACGGAGTCTTACATTGACATTTATTCAAACAAATAAAATAGATACGAGCAAAGGTTTTACATCAATAACTATAAGCCTTGCTTCCCCAGAAAGCATTTTACAAAAGTCTTACGGTGAAATAATTAAGCCTGAGACAATTAATTATAGATCGTATAAACCGGAAAAAGACGGTCTTTTTTGTGAAAAGATATTTGGGCCAGTCAAGGATTACGAATGCCATTGCGGAAAATATAAAGGTATTAGGTATAGAGGTATTATTTGCGATAGATGTGGCGTTGAAGTTACAAGAAAAAAAGTTCGTAGAGATAGAATGGGGCACATAACACTAGCTGTTCCAGTTGTACACATATGGTACTTAAGATCTATTCCCTCAAAGCTAAGCTATTTAGCGGGGATTTCAACTAAGGATTTAGAAAAAATTGTTTATTATGAGCAATTTCTTGTGATTGAGCCTGGAAAAAGCGATGCTACTCAATTTTCTATTATTGACGAAGATGAATATATTGAATATGAGCGCAATTTTGGCTTTGATGCAGTTTCAGAAGAAGATAGAGATAATGAAGATTATTTTTATGCTACGATGGGCGGTGAAGCTCTAAGAGAGATGCTTTCTAGGATGAACTTAGTAGAATTAAGAAGAGAGATGGAAGATGTTTTAAAAAACTCTAAATCAAAACAGAAAAGAGAAGAAGCCCTTAAGAGACTGAAGGTCGTAAAGTCTTTTCTTGTCGATATTTCTACTGTTAAGAAAATAAATAAACCCGAATGGATGGTTATTTCAATTCTTCCTGTGATTCCTCCTGAGCTTAGGCCTCTTGTTCCGCTTGATGGTGGTCGATTTGCCGCAAGCGATTTAAATGATTTATACAGAAGAATTATTATTAGAAATAATCGACTCAAAAACTTAATGGAAATTAAGGCTCCGGATGTAATACTTCGAAATGAAAAAAGAATGTTGCAGGAATCCGTCGATGCTCTTTTTGATAATAGTAGGCGTAAAACTGCAATAAGAAGCGGTACAAGGCGTCCACTAAAATCTATCTCTGATATGATTCGAGGAAAAACCGGAAGATTTCGTCAAAATCTTCTTGGTAAAAGAGTTGACTATTCAGGAAGATCTGTTATTGTTGTTGGCCCTGAATTAAAACTTCACGAATGTGGAATGCCTAAAAATATGGGTTTAGAACTTTTTAAGCCTCATATGATTAGTGAGTTGATGTCAAGGGGCTATGCTCAAACTCCACGAAGCGCTAAGCTTATGATTGAGGATAAAGATCCCATTGTTTATAAGGTTTTAGAATATGTTGTTAAAGATCATCCTGTTTTGCTTAATCGCGCCCCAACTCTTCATAGATTGGGAATCCAAGCCTTTCAGCCTGTCTTAGTAGATGGAAAGGCAATTAGAATTCATCCACTCGTTTGTTCCGCATTTAATGCTGACTTTGACGGCGATCAAATGGCTGTCCATGTACCTCTTTCACTTGCTGCTCAGATGGAAGCTCGAGTACTAATGCTTTCTAGTCATAATATTTTGCACCCAGCTAATGGAAAGCCTTTGGCG
Organism: Fidelibacterota bacterium TMED108; assembly: GCA_002172545.1. GTDB lineage: Bacteria > Fidelibacterota > Marinisomatia > Marinisomatales > TCS55 > TMED108. The sequence goes on from NHFJ01000024.1 coordinate 10,342, forward strand.
CTACCGTCTCAGGATATGGTTCTTGGCACTTATTATTTAACAAGAATAAAAGAAGGTTGCAAGGGTGAAGGAAAAACATTTGGTTCGTTTAATGAGGTTTTATTGGCATACGAAGGTAAGGCGGTTGACGTAAACGCCATTATTAATGTAAGACATAATGATCAATGGCATAAGAAAACTTCTGTTGGACGAGTTATTGTCAATTCAATTATACCTTTAGAAATAGGGTACGTTGACGATCTCATTGATAAAGGTCGATTGAGTAAACTTGTAAATGAAATTTATTTGTTAGCTGGAAATAAGAAAACAGTTGCTTTTCTTGACAGCCTTAAAACCTTAGGTTTTAANGCTTCGACTCAAGCCGGACTTTCAATAGCTATTAGCGATATTCTTATACCTGACTCAAAAGATGAAATTATTAATGATGCTCAAGATAAAGTCGAGGGAATTAAGGACAAATATAAAAGACACGTCCTCACTGATGGTGAAAGATATAATAAGGTAATTGATGTTTGGACACATGCTACCAATAATGTCGCTACAAAAATGATGGATGCAATGCAATCTAGCGATCAAGGGTTTAATCCTGTATATATGATGGCAGACTCTGGGGCTCGTGGCTCTCAAGATCAAATTAAGCAGTTAGCTGGTATGCGCGGTTTGATGGCAAAGCCAAAAAAATCAATGACAGGTGGAAAAGGAGAGATTATAGAATCACCTATTACCTCTAATTTTAAGGAAGGCCTATCTGTTCAGGAGTATTTTATATCAACTCACGGTGCAAGAAAAGGACTAGCTGATACTGCTCTTAAGACAGCAGATGCTGGATACTTAACTCGAAGATTAGTTGATGTTGCTCAGGATGTTGTTATTTCAGAAATTGATTGTGGTACAATAAACGGCATATTAGCAGCTGATCTCAAAGAAGGGGAAGATATTATTGAACCTCTGTCAGAGAGAATATTAGGAAGGACTTTAATAGAAGACTTTATCGAAGATGGAAAGGTTTTAATTAAAGCTGGCACAATGATTAGAGACGATGAGGCAAAATTGGTAAATGATAGCAACATTGAATCACTTAAAATAAGATCTGTACTTACCTGTGAATCATTGCGAGGTGTTTGTGCTAAATGCTATGGATGGAATCCTTCAAACCATAAACTTGTTGANCTTGGTACGTCTGTTGGAATTCAGGCTGCACAAAGCATTGGTGAGCCAGGCACTCAGCTAACACTCAGAACGTTCCATATTGGAGGCACAGCAACAAGAATTATCGAACAGTCAGAAATGCAAACCAAGAGAGCAGGAATCGTAAAATTCTCAGTAAACCTTGAAACAGCTGACGCTAAAGATTCTTCAGGTATTAGTGTTACTAGATGTATGGTTAGGCACGCAAAGCTAACCATAACCTCAGCAGATGGTAAGGTAAATAGTGACTATAATGTTCCTTATGGAGCAAATCTGAATGTTGAAGATGGCGCTAAAGTTGATGCTGGAACCATTCTCTTTCAGTGGGATCCATATACCGATGTTATCTTAGCCCGACAAACCGGTATAGTTGAATTAAAAGACTTTATTGAAAATGAGACCTATCAGGTAGAAGCTGTCGAGGGCGGAAAGAAACAAATGGTTATCGTTGAATCAAAAGATAGAAATTTAAGTCCTCATATTGAAATTATCGATTCAAACGGTATGATACTTGCTGGAGGAACCATTCTTCCTGTTACTGCTAATTTAACTGTTAGGCAAGGCGACAAGGTAAAAAGAGGTCAAACTCTTGTTAAGATTCCAAGAGCTATTGGTAAAACTCGCGATATTACTGGAGGCCTCCCACGTGTTACAGAGCTATTCGAATCTCGAAAACCTTCAGATCCTGCTGTTGTAACAGAGATTGATGGCACTGTGAGCTTCGGTGAAACTAAAAGAGGTATAAGGAAAATAAGCATTACTGGTGTAGATGAAGGCGTTAAAACATATTCCATTCCTTACGGTAAACATGTTGTAGTTCATGAAGGTGATAAAATTATTGCTGGAACTTCATTGTGCGAAGGCAGTATTTCGCCGGTTGATATACTTAGAATTCTAGGTCCAAATAAAGTTAGGGAGTATCTAGTTAATGAAATTCAAGAGGTTTATAGGCTTCAAGGTGTAAAAATTGATGACAAGCATATTGAGGTTATAGTTAGGCAGATGATGCAAAAAGTTAGTATTGATGAGTCAGGAGATTCTAATTATTTGGCAAAGGACAGAATCAATAGAGCAGAATTTTTTGAAACCAACGAAAAATTAAACTCTATGGTTGTAATCACTGACTCTGGTGATTCAGAATACGAAGAAGATATGCTTGTTGATAAAAAAGAATACCTTGATACAAATAAATCTCTAAAAGAGGACGGAAAGACACCATCTAAATCTAGAAAATCCAAACCCGCTACTTTTGAACCTCTTTTAATGGGTATTACGCAAGCATCATTAAACACTGAAAGCTTTATATCCGCTGCTTCTTTTCAAGAAACAACTAGAGTCTTAACCGATGCTTCAACATCTGGAAAAACTGACTATCTTAGAGGATTAAAAGAAAATGTAGCAGTTGGTAGATTAATACCTGCTGGTACTGGGTCTCCTCATTTAAAAAATATCTTTGTTGAAAGCCTAGATACAGATGAAGACGGATTGGATGAGAATATTGAAGAGCAAGCCGTAAAAAAAGAAGATAGTTTGAAGTAAAATAGATAAAAAACTTTACAAAATTAGAATTTTATTTTAAATAAAACTTTATTAATTTTGTAGGCTTTAATGGAAATGAAATGCCGACGATAAATCAATTAATTAGACAAGGTAGAAAAAAAACTACCAAGAAAACTACGACTCCAGCGTTGAAGGGTAACCCGCAAAAACGCGGTGTATGCACACGTGTTTATACTACTACTCCAAAAAAACCCAACTCAGCGTTGAGAAAAGTAGCTAGGGTTAGACTTACTAATGGAATGGAAGTTAACGCTTACATTCCAGGAGAAGGTCACAATTTACAAGAGCACTCAATTGTTCTTATTGAAGGTGGAAGAGTTAAAGATTTACCTGGTGTTCGTTACCATGTAGTTAGAGGAACCCTAGACACAGCAGGCGTTTCTGATAGAACAACTAGCAGATCAAGATATGGTGCAAAAAAATCTAAGGCACAATAAANAATGAGAAGAAGAAGACCAGANAAAAGAAAAATTTTACCAGATCCAATCTTCAATGANTTAGAGATCGCCAAATTTATGAACTACTTAATGCTTGATGGTAAAAANGGTGCTGCTGAGCATATTTTTTACAATGCTATGAATTATGTTAAATCTCGTACAAAAAAAGAAGGTAAAGAGATTTTTCAGCTTGCTATTAAAAATACATCACCTTCACTTGAGGTTAAGTCAAGGCGCATAGGTGGTGCTAATTACCAAGTTCCAATTGAAGTTCCTAGGCATAGACAATTTTTTCTGGCATCTCACTGGATTATTAATTCCGCAAGATCCCGCTCTGGTAAATCAATGGCTGATTGTTTAGCGCTTGAACTTATCTCTGCAGCAAATAATGAAGGTGGCGCAATTAAAAAGAAAGAAGACACTCATAGAATGGCTGAAGCAAATCGCGCTTTTGCTCATTTTAGATAAGTAATATCATGAAGAAGATTTCATTAGATAGTGTACGAAATATAGGTATTATGGCGCATATAGATGCCGGCAAAACTACATTAACAGAAAGAATTCTCTTTTATACTGGAAGAACTCATAAAATTGGTGAAGTGCATGATGGCGGTGCTACCATGGACTGGATGGAGCAGGAAAAAGAAAGAGGGATTACAATAACTTCAGCTGCAACCACTGCTATTTGGGAAGATCATAGAATTAATATAATTGATACTCCAGGTCACGTTGATTTTACTGTAGAAGTCGAAAGATCGCTAAGAGTCCTTGATGGATCCTGCGCTGTATTTTGCGCTGTTGGAGGAGTTGAACCTCAAAGCGAAACTGTTTGGAGGCAGGCTGACAAGTATGGCGTTCCTAGAATTGCATTCGTGAATAAGATGGATCGTACAGGCGCAGATTTTTACAACGTGCTTGAGATGATTAAGGATCGGTTAGGCGCAAACCCTCTTCCAGTTGTTCTTCCAATAGGTTCAGGTGACATGTTCACTGGGATTATAGATTTAATTTCTATGAAAGCTATTCTTTATAACGATTCATCCCTTGGTGCTCATTTTGAAATTGGCGATATACCCACCGATATGAAAGAAGAAGCTGAAAAATGGAGACATCATTTAATTGAAGAGACTGCTGGTTATGATGAAGCATTATTAGAGAAATATTTGGATGAGCAAGAAATAACTGAAGATGAATTAAAAGCCGCAATTAGAAAAGGGTGCTTAGATAATACTTTCGTTCCTACCCTTTGTGGTTCTGCTTTCAAAAACAAGGGCGTTCAGCGCTTACTAGATGCTGTGAATGATTTTTTACCTTCACCTTTGGATATTGGCTCCATAACAGGCTATGACCCTAATGACTCAGATAAAGAAATGAAGAGGAACCCCAGCGAGGATGAACCGTTTAGCGCTCTAGCTTTTAAAGTTATGACTGATCCGTATGTTGGAAAATTAACATTCATGAGAGTTTATTCTGGTAAACTTGATGCTGGATCTTACATCATGAATCCAAATACCGGCAAACGCGAGAGAATAAGTAGAATTTTGCTAATGCATGCAAACAAAAGAGAAGAGCTTGATCAAGTAGTTGCTGGAGAAATTGTTGCTGCTGTAGGTTTAAAAAACTCTCATACTGGTCATACTCTTTGTGAAGAGAAAAAAGAGATTTTATTAGAATCAATGGAGTTTCCAGAACCAGTAGTTGAGGTTTCTGTTGAGCCAGCAACTAAAGCAGATCAAGATTCCCTCTCCAAAGGACTAGCTAAATTAGCTGAAGAAGATCCGACTTTTAAAGTCTCAATTAACCAAGATACTGGTCAAACTATAATTGCTGGAATGGGCGAACTTCACCTAGAAATACTCGTAGATCGTTTGCTGAGAGAATTTAAAGTAGAAGCCAATGTCGGAACTCCGCAGGTAGCTTATACTGAAGCTATAACCAAGCGAGTAGAAAAAGTTGATGTTAAATTTGTACGCCAATCAGGTGGTAGAGGTCAATACGGACATGTAGTTATCAACGTTGAGCCAAATGAACCAGGCAAAGGATATCATTTTGAAAATAAAATTGTTGGCGGTGTNATTCCTAGAGANTATATCCAACCAGTAAATGAAGGNATGCAAGAAGCATTAAAAAATGGTGTTATAGCTGGATANCCNATTGAAGATGTAAGAGTAGAGTTGGTATTTGGATCCTATCACGATGTTGACTCCTCAGAGATTGCATTTAAGGTAGCAGGTTCTATGGCTATTCAGGACGGTTGTAAAAAAGCATCTCCAGTTCTTATGGAGCCAATGATGAGTGTTGAGGTAGTGGTTCCTGAAGAATATTTAGGTGATGTAATGGGTGATATTAATTCTCGGCGTGGTAATATTGATAAAATGGATCAAAGAAAAGACGCACATGTTCTTAATGCCACTGTTCCTTTATCTAAAATGTTTGGATATGCTACCGACTTAAGGTCTATCACGCAAGGAAGAGCAGTTTTTCACATGGAATTTTCTAATTTTAAAGAAGTACCTAGTTCAGTAAAAGAAGAAATTATTGAACAGGTTCACGGTAAGGCTTCGTAGTAAATATGGCAAATCAAACAATAAGAATTAGTTTAAAAGCATACGACCACTCCTTGATCGACAAGTCAACAGAAAAGATAGTAAAAACCGCAAAGTCCACAGGTGCTATTATTTCAGGTCCAATACCATTGCCAACCAAGCGAACTATTTACACTGTATTACGCTCACCTTTTGTTGATAAAAAATCAAGAGAGCAATTTCAAACTAAAATTCACAAAAGACTTATTGACATATTGAATTCCACCCCTAAAACCGTAGAAGCTTTGATGAAGTTAGATCTTCCAGCTGGCGTAGACATTGAGATAAAGGTATAAAATGCGTGGATTAATAGGAAAAAAAATTGGAATGACTCAAGTTTTTAGTGATAATGGGTCTTTAATTCCTGTTACCATAGTTGAGGCTGGTCCTTGTGTAGTAACGCAAGTTAAAACTAAGACCAATGATGGTTACGATGCTGTTCAGGTTGGGTATAGCGAATTAAAAGATAAGCATTCAAATAAAGCCCAGTCTGGCCATTTTAACAAAGCCAGTGTAAAAGCAAAAAGATTCTTAGCTGAGTTCAATACTGTTTCAAATTACGATTATAAAACTGGTCAAGAATTTGGCGTTTCATTATTTAAAGAAGGTGAACTTGTCTCCGTTACTGGAAGATCAAAAGGTAGAGGTTTCTCTGGCGTAATGAAAAGGCATGGTTTTGGTGGCGGTCCAAAGACACACGGTCAAAGAGAGCATCCTAGGTCAGCGGGATCAATTGGCCAAGCCTCTGATCCTTCTCGTGTTTTTAAAGGAATGAAGATGGCTGGTCAATATGGAAATAAAAAAGTTTCTACNCGAAACCTTGAAATTATCTCNGTGGTAAAACAGTCCAACCAGCTACTTATNAAAGGTGCTGTGCCTGGAGCAAATAATAGCATTGTTTACATAACAAAATAAAAATGAAATTAGACGTATTAAATATAGACGGCTCTAAAGGGTCAACAATTAATTTGGATGATTCGATATTTAATATCGAACCCAATCAGCATGTTGTTCACCAAGCTGTTACTAGTGAACTTTCAAATAGTAGGCAGGGTACCCACTCATCAAAAAATAGATCTAAAGTGCGCGGTGGAGGTAAAAAACCTTGGAATCAAAAAGGCAGAGGTGTTGCTAGAGCTGGAACTATTAGGTCTCCTTTATGGAAAGGTGGCGGGGTCATTTTTGGACCAGAACCCCATAAATATACAAAGAAAACTACAAAAAAGATGCGTAGACTAGCTCGCAAATCTGTTTTATCTGACAAAGCTAAAAACGGCAAGTTAATTGTTATAGATGATATAACACTAAATGAGCCTAAAACTAAGTTATTAGTTAATTTGTTTGAATCATTAAAGCTATCTGACAGTAAAATAACNCTTTTGGTTGACTCTGAAAAAAACAATTTATTTNTAGCAGCTCGNAATCTNCCNAATGTTTACTTGGTTGAGTCAACTAGTGCCAGTACTTATGATTTAATTGATTGCGATGTAATAGTAGCTGAAAAATCAGGTCTGGAGCTTCTAAATAACCAATTTAATTTTGATTAATTTTATGTCAGACGATTATAATAAAATACTAATTCGCCCTATTTTTACAGAAAAAATGAGTAGACTCGAGGAAGAGCGCAAGTACGCCTTTCAAGTTATGCCGGGCACTAATAAGCTAGAAATTAAAAAAGCTGTTGAGTCTATGTTTGATGTTAATGTAGAAAAAGTATCTACTATTAATCGTACTGGAAAAAAGAAAAATATGACCGTTAAAAGTGGCGGAAGAACAATTAGAACGAACGGCAAAAGATCAAACTGGAAGAAAGCTCTTGTTACTTTAAAAGAAGGTGATACTATCGATCTATTGGATACTGAGGTTAATAATTAATGGGTATTAGAAATTTAAAACCTACATCGCCAGGTAGTCGCTTTGCATCTCGCAATGATTTTTCAGAGATAACAAAACATACTCCAGAAAAAAGTCTTACTAAAGCTCTCAGAAAAACTGGCGGTAGGAATAATAATGGTAGAATAACCTCAAGACATATTGGAGGTGGTCACAAACGACGCTACAGAATAATTGATTTTAAAAGAAATAAATATGACATTCCTGCTAAAGTTGTTGCTATTGAATACGACCCTAATCGTTCAGCGAATATTGCACTTCTATTTTACGCAGATGGTGAAAAAAGATATATTATTGCCCCATCAGATATCAATATAGGCGATGAGTTGCTTTGCGGAGAAAATGTCCCTTTGAAAAACGGCAATGCTCTCCCAGTTGGCAAGGTAGCAACTGGTATGTTTGTTCATAATATAGAGCTAATAGCTGGATGTGGTGGTAAAATGGCTAGAAGCGCCGGTTCTGCGGCACAAGTAATGGCTCATGATGATGGCTTTACTACCCTCAAGCTCCCATCTGGAGAAGTAAGGCTCGTGAGGCAAAATTGCTATGCTACAGTAGGTGAGGTCGGAAACAAATCNCATGAGCAAATAATCTCTGGTAAAGCAGGTAGAACCCGATGGCTTGGTAGACGACCAAAGGTACGCGGTGTTGTGATGAACCCTGTAGATCACCCNCATGGTGGTGGTGAAGGTAAGACATCTGGAGGAAGACATCCAGTTTCTCCGTGGGGTCAGCCNGCNAAAGGTTTTAAGACACGGCGAAAAAATAAAAAATCCAATGAACTTATTATTAAGAGGAGAAAATAGTTATGGCCCGCTCATTAAAAAAAGGACCATATGTTGACCCTAAACTAGTTAAGAAAATCGATGAAATTAATGAAGCTGGTAAAAAACAAGTTATTAAGACATGGTCGAGAAGATCAACCATAACTCCAGATTTTGTTGGACATACATTTGCAGTGCATAATGGCAATAAGTTTATTCCTGTTTTTGTTTATGAAAACATGGTTGGTCACAAGTTAGGAGAATTTTCTCCTACGCGAACATTTAGGCTGCACTCTGGGGATAGAAAGAATTAATAGTAATGGAAGCAAAAGCTATAACTAGACACATTAGACAGTCTCCAAGAAAAATAAGGATCTTGCTTGATGATTTACGAGGAGTCAAAGTTGACAAGGCAATGAATTATCTCCATTTTTCTAAAGCTAAAGCTGCCTATCAAATAGAGAAAACTCTGAGCTCAGCTGTTGCCAATCTCATGAATAAATCTGAAAGTGAAAATCTTTCAGTTGATAGTATCTATGTAAAAGAATGTTATGCTGATGGAGCACCTCACTTAAAACGGTTTAGAGCTGCATCAATGGGGCGAATATCTAAAATAAATAAAAAATCATCTCATTTAACTATAATTGTTTCATCGGATAAGAATTAGGAGAAATTTTGGGTCAAAAAACACATCCTGTCGGATTTAGATTGCAAATTAATAAAAAGTGGAAATCTACGTGGTTTACTGAGAACTCTTTTGCATCTGAACTAGAAAGTGATGTTAAAATTCGCAAGTATCTTAAAGCGAGATTGCCCAATGCTGGTATTTCAAAGGTTGACATCAGTAGAACATCAAAAAATATTACTATCACTATTTATACCGCAAGACCCGGTATTGTTATTGGAAAAGGCGGCGAAGAGGTAAACAGGCTTAAAGATGAAGTAAAGCAGCTTACCAGCGAACCTTCAAATTCTGGTAAAAATACAAAAAGCGTGCAAATAAATATCTCCGAAATAAAAAGACCCGAACTTGATGCTGCATTAGTAGGAGCAAATATTGCTCATCAGCTACAGAAAAAAGTTTCATATCGTAGAGTTGTAAGCAAAGTTATTCAATCAACAATGAGGATGGGTGCAGAAGGCATTCGTATCAATGTTGCTGGAAGGCTTGGTGGTTCTGAAATTGCTAGAAGTGAAAAATTCTCGGAAGGTAGAGTACCGCTTCATACATTAAGAGCTGATATTGATTATGTCTTAACAGAAGCATTTACTCAATACGGTATTATCGGCATCAAAGTTTGGATATGTAATGGTGAATCTGGAAAATAATTTTTATGCTTGAACCAAAAAAAACAAAATATAGAAAACATCACCGCGGTAATCGAAAAGGTATGGCAAAAGGGGGGAACTATGTTGCCTTCGGTTCATATGGTTTAAAAGCCGTTGAATCTGGCTGGATTACTAGTCGACAGATTGAAGCATGTCGTATTTCAATCACTCGCGTAGTAAGAAAAATTGGTAAAATGTGGATAAGGGTTTTTCCAGATAAACCCGTTACAAAAAAACCCGCTGAAACAAGAATGGGTAAAGGAAAAGGNTCTCCTGAATATTGGGTTGCAGTTGTTAAGCCAGGAAGAATTTTATTTGAAGTTGATGGTGTAGATAGAGAAGGAGCTGAAAAAGCCTTTCATAATGCCTCTAATAAGTTGCCAGTAAAAACTAAAATTGTTAGCAGGAGAGAGCTTTAATGAAGAAAAGTGACCTTAAAGATTTAAGTATGGACGATATCAATAATAAGATTAAGGATAATGAATCTAAGCTTCAGAGCTTGCGATTTCAAAAAGCATTACAGCAGCTTGAAGATCCGCTCGAGATACGATCTCTAAAAAAAGAAATTGCACAGCTATTAACATTAAAGAATGAGCATCTTAAAGGAATAAGATTAGACAAGGAATCAGCATGAGCGTCAGGAGAAAGCAAGTTTTAGTCGGTGAAGTTGTAAGCGATAAAATGGAAAAAACGGTTGTTGTTCAAGTAACTAGAAGAATAACCCATCCGGTTTATGGAAAGATTTTAAAAAGATTTAAAAAGTATAATTCTCATGTAGCTTCTGTTGTTCCTAAGGTTGGTGATGTAGTTAAAATTTCGTCTGTTCGACCTATCAGCAAAACTAAAAGATGGCAAGTAAGTGAAGTTGTAAGAGAATCAGTAAAGATAGGTTGATATAAAGTGATTCAACAAGAAACAAGATTAAAAGTAGCAGATAATTCAGGAGCAAGAGAAGTTCTTTGTTTTAAGGTTTTAGGCGGCAGCAGAAGAAGGTATGCTTCTCTTGGTGATATAATTGTTGTGACTGTCAAGCAGGCTATACCTGATGGTATGGTTAAAAAAGGTCAAGTATCTAGAGCTGTAGTTGTTAGAACCAGGAAAGAGGTTCGCAGGTCTGATGGTTCATATATTCGATTTGACGATAATGCAGCAGTGCTTTTAAATGATGCAGGTGAGCCTAGAGGAACCAGGGTTCTTGGTCCAGTTGCAAGAGAACTTAGAGATACTGGTTATATGAAGATTGTTTCAATGGCTCCTGAGGTACTATAAATGCGTATTAAATCAGGTATGAATGTAAAAGTAATTAGAGGTAACCATAAAGGCAGAGAAGGCAAGGTGCTAAGAGTTATCAATGACAAAAATCGCGTTATTGTAGAAGGTATAAATTTAATAAAGAAACACACTCGACCCTCACAAGACAATCCAAAAGGCGGAATTGTTGAGAAAGAAGGCTCTATTCATGTTTCAAATGTCATGTATTTGCAAAATGGTAAACCTACGCGAATTGGTTATAAAAAACTTGAAGATGGATCAAAAGTTAGAGTTTCTGTTAAAAATGGTGAGGAGATTAAGAACTGATGCCAAAAATAGATATATCAAGATCTCAAGAGCCTAATATCAGAAAAAAATACAAAGAAATGGTTGTTCCTGCCATGATGAAGCAGTTTAGCTACTCTAATATTATGCAGGTTCCTAAAATTACCCATGTATCTATAAATATGGGACTAGGTGATGCTAAAGATAATCCAAAGAAACTTGAAAGCGCATTAAGTGAACTTTCACTCATTTCTGCTCAAAAGCCTGTTGTAACCAGATCTAAAAAAGATATATCTAACTTTAAAATAAGAAAAGGCTACCCTGTTGGCTGTAAGGTTACGATTAGAGGTAATAGGATGTATGATTTTCTAGAAAGACTGGTTTCTATTGCTTTACCTAGAACAAGAGATTTCAGAGGATTATCATTTAAGTCTTTTGATGGTAGAGGCAATTTTTCATTTGGCGTTAAAGAGCAAATTATTTTTACTGAAATTAATTATGATAAGATTGACAGTATAAGAGGTATGGATATAAATGTATCTACTTCAGCTAAATCAGACGACGAATCGTACTGGCTTCTAAAACATATTGGTTTGCCTTTGCGTGAAAAACCAAATAAAACTGAAGAAAATATTGAGGTGAATTGATGGCAAGAAAATCATTAGTTGTTAAAGCTAGAAAAAATCCAAAATTTAGTACCAGGCAATATAACCGCTGTTTTAATTGCGGTCGTCCTGATGGCTATATGAGGAAATTCGGATTATGCCGTATTTGTTTTAGAGAAATGGCGCTTAGAGGTGAAATTCCTGGTGTTATTAAGGCTAGCTGGTAAGGAGCATTATATGTCAATGAACGACCCTATATCTGATATGTTAACTAGAATTCGTAATGCAATGGCAGTCGATAAAAGATTTGTTGATATCCCTGTATCCAATATGAAAAAACGAATTGCATTTGTTCTTAAGCAGGAAAGCTATATAGAAGATTTTATTTTTGTAAAAGATGGAATAAATAGCAGGATAAGAATATTCTTAAAATATGATATTAAAGGTAATGCGGTAATTACAGCTATTGAAAGGGTTAGTAAGCCTGGTCGCAGAGTTTATGTTAATCAAAATCAGCTTCCACGCGTTTTGGATGGATTAGGTATTTCAATTCTTTCTACATCTAAGGGTGTTTTGTCAAATAAAGTTGCAAAGCGCTTTGGTATAGGTGGTGAAGTTATTTGTAACGTTTGGTAAAAAATGTCAAGAATCGGAAATAAAAATATAGAAATACCAGAAAAAGTTACTGTTGAAGTATCTTCTGGGTTAGCAAAGGTTAAGGGTCCTAAAGGAAGTCTTGAGATTGCTGTAAACTCAGAGCTTAGCGTAAATGTTAATAACAATTTAGTAGCGGTTGAAAGACCGTCTGATTCACGAACACACAAATCTTTACATGGTACTATGCGTCAGTTAATTGCTAATGCAGTTAGCGGCGTATCAGAAGGTTTTCAAAAAGAGCTTGAGATTAGAGGCGTTGGTTATCAGGCTAATATGGATGGTAAATATCTAGTTTTACAACTTGGATATTCACATGACATATATTTCGAACCACCTTCAGGCATTGAAATTAAAACAAGTAAAACTGAAATAGTTGTTTTTGGAATCAACAAGCAACTTGTTGGTGAAGTCTCAGCAAAAATTAGATCATTTAGAAAGCCAGAGCCTTATAAAGGCAAGGGGATCAGATATAAAGATGAATATGTTCGATCAAAGCAAGGAAAGACAGTAGGTGGAGCAACAGGATGATTAATAATTTGACAAAAAAAGAAATACGTAATCAGCGCAGAACAAATCGTAGCAAGCGTAATAATGTTGCACATCCAACAAAGCTTCGTCTAGTAGTATCTAAGTCTCTAAAAAATATCAATGCACAAATTGTAGACGATCATTCGATGAAAACACTGGTTTCTTCTTCATCGCTAGACAAAGATTTACAAAGTAAAATTAAGAAAGCTAAAAACAAAACAGAAATAAGTGCGATAATTGGAAGCACAATTGCTTCAAAGGCAATCAAGAACAAAATTAAAGATGTTGTTTTTGATAGAAATGGTAATAGATACCATGGAAGAGTTAAAGCTGTAGCTGATGCCGCGCGCGAAGCTGGTTTAAAATTTTAAAGAGAAAATATGATAAATCCTGCAGAATTAGACCTACAAGAAGAAAACGTAATTAGAGTAAATAGGGTAGCAAAAGTAACATCCAGAGGTAAGAATTTTCGCTTTGGAGCGTTGGTAGTTATTGGTGACGGCAAAGGTCATGTTGGCGTAGGTCAAGGTAAGGCGGGTGAGGTAATGTCTGCAATTAACAAAGCTAAAGAAGAAGCTAAGCAAAATATTGTTAAAATAAACCTAGTCAACGGCACTATTCCACATAAAATCGTATCTAGGTATAGTGCTAGCAAGGTAATGTTGAAGCCTGCAGCTCCTGGAACCGGTATAATAGCAGGCGCCGCTGTTAGAGCTGTAATGGAACAAGTTGGTGTGAAAAATATATTAACAAAGCGATTTGGATCCAATAACCCTCTCAACGTTACAAAGGCCACTATGAAAGCTTTAAACGACCTTCAAGATGCAGTAACTGTATCTAACAAGAGAGGTATTTCAATTAAAGGTGTTTTTAATTAATTATGGCTAAAAACAATACACTTAAAATTAAACAGATAAAGAGCCCTATTGGTTACAAGAAGAAAGCTAAGTCGACATTGGTTGCGTTAGGCTTAAAAAAGATTAATCACGTTGTTGAGCATGAAGATTCACCTCAAGTTAGAGGAATGTTAAATGTAGTTAGCTATCTTGTAAAGGTAGAAGAATAAAATGAAACTAGGAAACTTAAAACCGGCAAGTGGTTCTACACACTCCAAAAAAAGAATAGGTAGAGGACATGGATCAGGGCTTGGAAGAAGTGCTGGTAGAGGAGATAAAGGGTACCATTCAAGATCAGGGTCAAAGCATAGACCTTGGTTTGAAGGAGGGCAAATGCCTTTACATAGGCGAGTTCCTAAAAGAGGGTTTTCAAATTTTTTGTTTAAAAAAGAATATCAGATTGTTAATCTTTCAGATTTAAATAAAATTGATACTGAGACCGTTAATCCTTCAATTTTAAAAGAACAAGGTTTGGTTAAATATGCTCTTCGTCCTATAAAAATTTTAGGTGAAGGTGATATTGATAAAAAGATTAATATAGTAGCTAGCGCGTTTAGTTCTTCTGCAATTAAAAAAATTGAAAAAGCTGGTGGCACCGCAACTGCACAATAAGTATGTTTGATAAGCTTAAATCCATATTCATTATTCCTGAACTACGAAAAAGAATTTTATTTACACTTGGTATTCTTATTGTTGCCCGTTTAGGAGCACATATTCCGATACCAGGTATAAATGGAGAAGCTCTTAGTGCGGCCTTTCAAGGTTATCAAAATACATTGCTTGGTCTATATAACTTATTTGCTGGCGGCGCATTTGAGAAAGCTACTTTATTTGCATTAGGAATTATGCCCTATATATCGGCTTCAATTATTATTCAATTAATGAGCACTGTAGTTCCGTATTTTCAAAGACTTCAAAAAGAAGGTGAGGCTGGTAGAAAAAAAATAACACAAGTTACGCGCTATTTAACTGTTCTTATATCGGCTATGCAGGCGTATGGTATTGTGGCTGTCTTTTTACCNTCAATGTCATCTGGTGGNCAATCGGTTGTTATTAATCCCGGCTTTTCATTTATTTTTACTGGCACAATTTGTNTAATTACAGGTACAATCTTATTAATGTGGTTGGGTGAGCGAATAACTGAACGTGGAATTGGCAATGGAATATCGCTTATTATTATGATAGGTATTGTTTCCAGGCTACCAAATGTAGTTGTAGGCGAAATAGCCCTTGTTAACGAGGGAGTAAGAAGTATACTTAGTGAACTAATTTTGTTAGCTGTAATGCTTGCGGTAATTTGTTTTGTAGTCTTATTGACTCAAGGTACTAGAAAAATTCCGGTATCTTATGCTAAACGTGTGGTTGGAAGAAAGGTGTATGGTGGTCAGTCTACCCATATACCATTAAAGGTTAACACTGCTGGAGTTATGCCTATAATTTTTGCACAATCAATTATGTTTATCCCTAGCACAATCGCAACATTTTTCAGTGAGAGTAATTTCATGCAAACCGTTATGAGATGGTTTTCTTTTGATCACCCATTCTACTGGATCGTTTTTGGTTTGATGATTGTATTTTTTACATATTTTTATACTGCTATTGCTTTTGACCCTACTCAAGTATCTCAACAGATGAAACAACACGGTGGATTTATTCCAGGAATTAGACCTGGCAAAAAAACAGCTGAATATATAGATAATATACTTTCCAGAGTAACGCTGCCAGGTTCATTCGCATTAGCAGCGGTTGCAGTTTTTCCATATATCCTAATGCAAATGATGGATGTTAGTTACGATCTCGCATCTTTTTTTGGAGGTACCAGTCTTTTGATTATTGTTGGTGTGGCTTTAGATACATTGCAACAAATTGAATCCCATCTAATGAGTCGACATTATGATGGTTTTCTATCGAAAGGAAAGATTCGCGGTAGAAGAAGAATTTAGTTATGGTCCACATTCGAACAGATAGAGAAATTCAATTGATTGCGTCAAGCTGTCAAATAGTTGCTGATACATTAGATATGCTAACAGAGCATGTAAAGCCTGGGGCAAAGATAACCGATCTTGATAGATTGGCAGAAGAATTTATTATTTCAAAAGGTGCTCGTCCTGCATTTAAGGGCTACATGGGCTTTCCAGCTACATTGTGTGTATCAGTTGATGATGAAGTTGTGCATGGTATACCAAGCAATAGATATCTTGAGGAGGGTCAGATTGTTGGAATAGATTGTGGAGCAGAAAAAGAAGGTTATTANGGTGACCANGCTAGAACTTTNTCAATAGGTAAAATATCAGATAAAAAACAAAAACTTATGAATATTACTAGAGACTGCCTTTTAAAGGGCATTTCAGAAGCAAAGCCCGGTAATTATGTTTCTGATATCGGTTATGCTATTCAGACGCTCGCCGAATCAAATGGCTTTTCCGTTGTTCGTGAACTTGTTGGTCATGGAATAGGCTCTAGNCTNCATGAAGAACCTCAAGTTCCAAATTATGGAAACCCAAAGCAAGGNTATAAGCTTACTGANGGAATGTGTATNGCNATAGANCCAATGATTAACATGGGNAAAAAAGAGATTAAAACAGATTCAGATGGTTGGACTATCCGAACTATTGACGGTGAAGTATCTGCGCATTTTGAACATACAATCGCCATCACTTCAGATGGACCTAAAATTCTTAGCAAGAGTAGATTAAATGGCTAAAGAAGAAGCAATACAAGTTGAAGGGGTAATTAAAGAAACTTTGCCTAATGCTATGTTTAGGGTAGAAGTTGAAATTGGAGAAGATAAACATGAAGTTTTAGCGCATGTGAGCGGTAAAATGAGAATGCACTTCATAAAAATACTTCCTGGGGATATTGTGAAACTTGAAATATCCCCATATGATTTAACTAGAGGAAGAATAACGTACCGAAATAAATGATATGAAAGTAAGAGCTTCAGTAAAAAAAATATGTGATAAATGCAAAATCATACGTCGTAAAGGCGTCGTTATGGTTATTTGTGAAAACCCAAAACACAAGCAACGGCAAGGTTAGGAGTAAATTTTGGCACGCATTTCAGGTGTAGATATCCCTAGAGAAAAGAAAGTACCTTATTCTCTATGTTATATTCATGGTATTGGATTGACATCGGCAAAAAACATATGTGAATATGCTAAGGTTGATGAAAATAAACGAGTAAGTGAATTAACCGATAACCAAGTTTCCGCAATAAGAGACGCTATTACTGCTTTACAGATAAGGGTAGAAGGCGAACAAAGAACCCAAGTTTCAATGGATATAAAAAGAAAGAGAGATATTGGGTGTTATCAAGGGCTAAGGCATAGAAGAGGTCTACCTGTTAATGGACAAAGAACTAAAACAAATTCAAGAACACGCAAAGGAAAACGTAGAACTATTGGACTTGGAAAGAAAGTGTAAAATTTATGGCTCAACCAACTAAAGATACAAAAAGAAGAAAAAAGAAGAGCAGCGTTGATCCTGCTGGAGTTGCGCATATTAAAGCAACTTTTAATAACACTCATATTACATTGACCGATAAATTTGGAAATGTAGTAGCATGGTCTACAGCAGGGACTAGTGGTTTTAAAGGCTCTAGAAAAAGTACGGCTTTTGCTGCGACATTAGCAGCGGAAAAAGCGGCTCAGGAAGCTGTTCAAATGGGTATGAAGACTATTGATGTAAGAGTCAAAGGGCCTGGCGCTGGCAGGGAATCAGCTATTAGAGCTCTTGCTGTTGCTGGCTTAGAGGTTATGTCNATAAAAGATGTTACTCCATTGCCACACAATGGCTGTAGGCCACCTAAAAGAAGAAGGGTGTAGNAATAGCTATGTCTAAAGTAGATACGCCTAAGGGCAAGTTAGTTAGAAAGTTTGGGGAGAATATTTTTGGAAATCCAAAATATGATACATTNCTAAACAAAAAACCATATACTCCTGGCCAACATGGACCAAATAGAAGGAGAAGGCTTTCAAATTATGGCACTCAGTTACAAGAAAAGCAAAAGATTAAAGCTATGTACGGGGTTCTAGAGAAGCAATTTCGTAATTATTTTCATAAAGCTGAAAAAATGGATGGTGAAACTGGTACTAGTCTACTGCAATTACTTGAATGCAGACTAGATAATGTCGTTTATCGCTTAGGATTTGCTTCAACGAGATCCCAGTCGAGGCAGCTAGTTTCGCATTCTCATTTTCTACTTAATAATCGCAAGTGTAATTTTCCTTCAGCCTCTATAAAGCCAGGCGATATTATTAAAGTGAGAGATAAATCAAAAAAATTAGATGTTATCCTTGATTCAATTAAAAAGGTCAAGGGTGATATTTCATATTCCTGGCTGGAATTAGATAAAGCTAAAATGACAGGATCATTTATCGCTATTCCAGATAGAGAAGAAATGTTGTTAACCGTAAATGAGCAATTAGTAGTTGAGCTTTACTCAAAATAAAAAATAAGGTTATTAATTCTATGTCAAAAAAAGAATACAAATTAAAAATTAAAACAGAAAAAGATTCACTAACTGATACCTATGGTAAATTTGTTCTTCAGCCATTAGAGAGAGGGTATGCCGTTACCGTTGGAAATGCCTTAAGAAGAGTATTGTTGACAAGTTTGCCTGGTGCCGCTATAACTAATGTAAAAGTAGACGGCGTGCTACATGAATTTTCAACAATTCCTGGCGTTAAAGATGACATGGCTGATATTATACAGAATTTAAAGAGTGTTCGCTTTAAACTTTCAGATTCTGATGTTGACAATGTTAAAATATCGCTAAAAGGTAAAAAAGTTTTTACCGCTGCAGAAATTCAGAAAGCCACAGACCAGTTTGAGGTTTTAAATCAAGATCAATATATNACAGAAGTAAACACTAATGGAAAATTTGAAATTGAATTAAGAATTGGCGTTGGAAAAGGATACGTTCCTTCCGAAGAGAATGAGTTACCCAATGCTCCAATTGGTACCTTAGCTATGGATAGCATATTCAACCCTGTTACGAAAGTAACCTATAACGTACAGCCTGTTCCTGGCGCGAAAGATCCAATTGAAATACTTTCAGTTGAAGTTGAAACTGATGGATCAGTCACTCCTCAGGACGCTATAAGTTATTCAGCAACAGTTCTTATGGATCATTTAAGGCTGGTTGAAGCTATCGCAAAACCTGAAGTTCTAGAGGTTACTGAGAAAATTAGTGAAGAAATTATCAAAGTAAGAAATCTTCTCAATTTGACGATAGATGAAATGGAACTATCTGTAAGAAGCCATAATTGTTTGCAAGCCGCAGGCATAAAGCATATCTATGAACTTGTTAGCAAAGAAGAGAGCGAAATGCTGAAATATAAAAATTTTGGCAGAAAATCTCTCACTGAGCTAGTTGAAAAACTTGATGATATGGGGATTAGTTTTGGTATGGATGTAGATAAATACTTAAAACTTGAAGTCTAAGAAGTATGAGGCACCAAAAAAAAGGTAGAAAGCTTGGAGTAAATCCACCGCACAGGAAAGCTATGCTTCGCAATCTTGCATCAAACCTTATAAAGCATAAGCGAATCCAAACTACAGACTCTAGAGCTAAAGAGCTTCGTACTTTCATAGAGCCATTGCTAACAAAAGCTAAAAAAGCTGATTTAAACTCAATAAGGCAGATATTAAAAAAATTACCCTTCAAGGATGATGTGCATACACTGGTTCATGAAATTGCGCCTCAATTTGCCGATCGAGATGGCGGTTATACTCGCATAATAAAACGAGGATTTAGGGATAATGATAGAGCATCTGTTTCTATCATAGAGTTTGTAGAGTATTCTTCAGTCGATGAAGCTGAAGCAGTTGAATCTGAAAAGTAAATTTGATTAGCAAATTCTTTTCTTCTTTATCTTTAAAGGCAATATTTATTATTGCCTTTCTTTTTATATTTTCATCCTCACTGTATTCCCAAAGTTCAATTTTTAAAGATCGTTATTTATGGGTAGTTAGAACTTCAATGGTTTCTAAAAAAAGCATAGATGAAATGATACAGTTTGCGGTTCTTAATCGATTTAATAATATTGTTATTCAGGTTCGCGGTAGAGGAGATGCTTTTTATAATTCAAAGTTTGTTCCTAAATCGTCTTTAATTAAAGATTTGGATTTTGACCCGCTTGCATATGTGTTACCTGCGGCAAAGGAAAAAGGTTTAAAGGTACATGTTTGGTTGAATACATATCTTTTGTGGTCATCTAGCGTTAAGCCAATTCAAAATGAGCATTTAGCCAATACTAAGATTGAGTGGATAGATCACAATCAGTTGCAGAATAAATCACTTAAAGAGCTTTTAATTGATAATAAAAATAGAAAAAATGGATTTGAGGGTATATATTTATCTCCTGGGCATCCCAATGTAAATAAATATCTCCTTAAGGTCTTTAAAGAGCTTGTTGATGAATATGATATTGATGGTATCCACCTTGACTATATAAGGCTTCATGATCAGGGGTATGGAAAAAATCCCTATGCTATTGCAAACTTTAGAAAGTATAATAATTCTAATAACCAAATTGATGCATTATCTTTAGATCAGTATTCTAGTCAAGAATGGAATGATTTTCTTCGTAAATCTATCACAGAGCTAGTCAGCGATACCAAAGACATGATAATGCTATCTAATTCCAGAATAGAGCTTTCAGCTGCTGTTAAACCAAGCCTTTACGAAGCCAGAGAAAGATTTTCGCAAGAATGGGATGTATGGTTAGTTGCAGGCTATCTAGATAAAGCATTTGTTATGAACTACGCAGCTGACTTAAAAATATTCGCTGCAAATATTGATATAATGTATGACAACTTACCTAAAAAATATAGAGATAGAGTCGTTGTTGGTATCGCGACTTATAATCAATCTGCAGAAGAAGCTCTGACAAAAGTAAAGTATGCAAAAGTAACTCGATTTTCATCCGTAGCCTTCTTTTCATATAATTCACTTGCGCAAAGCAAAGCTTATTTTCAAACGATCAAAAACTATATTTATAAATAGTTTTTTGGGTAAAATCTGTATACTTTTTAATTTATAAACAGACTTAAGTATGTAATGTCAAAGTATAATATATCATCACCAGTTGGAAGTAAGATTAGTTGTAAGAATTGGCAAATTGAAGCTCCATACAGAATGATTCAGAACAATTTAGATCCAAATGTTGCAGAAAACCCCGATCAACTTGTTGTGTATGGCGGTAAAGGCAAAGCTGCTCGAGATTGGAGTTCTTATAAAAATATTCTTAAAACACTTCAAAGACTTAATGAAGATGAAACGCTTATTATTCAATCGGGTAAGCCCGTAGGAGTTTTAAGAACACATACTTCATCTCCGCGAGTTTTGATAGCTAATTCTAATTTAGTACCTGAATGGGCCTCCTGGAGTCATTTTAATGAATTAGACAAAGAAGGCTTGATGATGTATGGTCAGATGACCGCAGGATCTTGGATATATATTGGCACACAAGGTATTCTTCAGGGCACTTATGAGACATTTGCTTCAGCTGCAAAAAAACATTACGATTCAGATTTAACTGGAAAAATTGTTGTAACAGCTGGCCTAGGAGGTATGGGTGGCGCTCAACCTTTAGCTGTTAAGATGAATAACGGCATAGCTCTTTGTATTGAGATTGATCCTTTTCGAATTAAAAGACGTATTGAAACTAGATATCTAGATGTATCTGTAGAAACACTAGATGAGGCTATTGGCGTAGCTGAAAGGGCCAGATCTGAGAAAAAGGCTATAACTATAGGCCTTTTAGGAAATGCTGCTGAAATACTACCAAAAATGATTAAAATCGACTTTGTTCCAGATATGATTACCGATCAAACATCTGCGCACGATGAATTGGATGGATATATACCAAGTGGTATTTCATTTGAAAAAGCCGAGATTTTTAGAAAATCAGAGCCAGATAAATATGCATCAGAATCTTTCAAATCTATGGTGACGCATTGCGAAGCGATCATAGAATTACAAAAGAAGGGTGCAATAGCATTTGATTATGGCAATAATTTAAGAGGTCAAGCAAAAAAAGCTGGACTTAGCAATGCATTTGATTTTCCTGGTTTCATCCCAGAATATATACGACCACTATTTTGTGAAGGAAAAGGACCTTTTAGATGGGTTGCGCTATCAGGAGATCCAGAAGATATTTACAAAACTGACAATGCAGTTCTTGAAATGTTTCCAGATGATTCTGTTTTATCAAATTGGATAAACATGGCTCAAGATCAAATTGAATTTCAAGGACTACCATCCCGCATATGTTGGCTTGGATATGGTCAAAGAGCGAAGTTTGGACTTAAATTAAATGAAATGGTTGCAAGCGGCGAGTTAAAAGCGCCTATAGTAATTGGCAGAGATCATCTTGATTGTGGTTCAGTTGCATCACCTTACAGAGAAACGGAATCAATGAAGGATGGTTCTGATGCGGTAGCGGATTGGCCATTGTTAAATGCATTATTAAGCACAGCAAGCGGATCAACGTGGGTTTCAATTCATCAAGGTGGTGGTGTGGGCATGGGCCTTTCAATACACTCAGGCCAGGTAATTTGTGTTGACGGCAGTAATGAAATGGCCACTAGGGCTCATAGAGTGCTTACAAACGACCCTGCTACCGGTATTATTCGCCATGCTGACGCTGGGTATGAAGATGCAATTAGCAACGCTTCAAAGTGGGGTGTTGATATTCCCTCGTTAAAATGAGTCAATCCATAAAACTTGAAAATATTGGATGTTTAGTTGTTGAAGGCAATGAGGGTTTAGATTGTAAGTATGGCAGCAGTCTTACTATTGAAGATGAATATATTGCGTCAATAGGTTCAGGGAATGCGGATACCGTAATTGATTGTAAAGACAAGATGGTCACTTCTGGTTTTGTTGACTCCCACACCCATCTCGTTTTTGATACCCTAAGAATAGAGGAGCACAAACTAAGACTTTCCGGAGCATCCTATGAAGAGATCGCTAAAAAGGGTGGCGGAATTGTTTCTAGCGTTGAAAGTGTCAGGTCTGCATCACCAAAAAAGCTTTTTGATAAGGGGTATGAAAGATTGAATCGTTTTTTATCTATGGGTACAACAACAATAGAAGCAAAGTCTGGCTATGGACTCGATGTTGAATCAGAACTTAAGTCTTTAAAAGTTATCAATGAATTATCAGATGCCCATCCTATTAAAATTTTACCCACATTTATGGGTGCGCATGCATTTCCAGTTGAATATAAAAATAAAAAAGATGAATATGTTTCTTTAATAATCGATAAAATGATTCCAGAAATCAACAACAAAGGTTTAGCTAAATTTATTGATGTTTTTTGTGAAGAGGGGTATTTCAGTGTTGACCAGTCTAAGCAAATATTGGAGGCGGGAAAGTCTGCTGGCCTTATTCCAAGAATCCATGCGGATGAATTCTATAATTTTGGAGCAAGTTTTTTGGCTGGAGAGGTGGGGGCTATATCAGCAGATCACTTAATGAAAATTGATGAAAAAGGAATTCAATCCTTAAAAGAAAATAATGTTGTTGCAACACTTCTTCCTGGGACAACATTCTTTTTAAATAAAGATTCATATGCACCCGCTAGAAAACTTATTGATAATAAAATTACAGTTGCATTAGCCACAGACTTTAATCCAGGTAGCTGCCATATACAGTCTATGCCATTTATCCTAACTTTAGCTGTTATGAAGATGCAAATGAGCATTGAAGAAGCATTTTTAGGTGCTACCCTTCATGGTGCACAAGCAATTGGCCTTGAGGATGAGATTGGGTCTATAAGGACCGGAAAGAAAGCCGATCTTATTGTTTGGGATATTTCAGATTTATCTGAGATTCCTTACTACGTCTCTAATCACCCGATTCGTCATGTAATAAAAAATGGTAAATTAGTATTTGGTTCTTGACAGCGAGTTAGCTTGTCTTGTAAAATCAAGCTCAACTTTAATTAATATTTGGTAAGAAGAATGTCTGTTAGAAAAATCGTTGCTGTTTCAGCATTAATTATTTTTTCATCACAGTTTGCGTGGGCTAATTATGCGTTTTATCGTCAAATTGTAAATACATGTAAATTGTACAGGATGCCTGTTGATGAGAAAAAGATGGTATTAACCAAAAATGATGATGGTTCATACCGTTTTTCAATTGAGATGAAAGCAAAGCTTCGTAATGACTTTGAAACCCCAATGCTAGTAGCATTTATTTCTGTGGGTCAAGCGATAAGCCACCAAGAAAGCTTTGCCAAGAAAAAACAAAATTTTAAACCCGTAATTCCTGCGAATACAGAGGTAACGGTAATTACTTCTATTTCAAGGGAAGGTCTTGTGATATCCGCGAAAGCGTCACCTGATCAAATTAAAAAGTTAGCCCAAGGTCAAATTGACCCAGCTAGTTTTATGAGATTAATTAAAAATTCAATTCAAACATTATAACAAAGGAGTAAGAATGTTAGATCCAATGAGTTTGGAAGGTATGTTTGCACAGTATGGGCGTTCATTGTTGTGGGCAATAACTGCTGCTGTAGGCTTTGGCTTAGGTGTTGGTATATCTTTGAAAGTATTTGATTGGCTATCTTCAGATATTGATGAGTGGGAAGAAATCAAGAATGGCAATATGGGTGTTTCTTTAATTTTTGTCTCATTAATTGTGATGGTTGGGCTTATTGTATATAAAGTCATTTAATCAATAGTAGAAAAATAAAAAAAGCCTCTTTATGGGGCTTTTTTTATTTCAAGTATTTAACAATTTTCTTGAGATGTTTTTCATCTACCTGATCAAATTGTCCCTCTTTGCGCCCATCAATATCTAGTACTGCAATTAATTCATTTTCAGAAATAACGGGTATAACAACTTCTGAAACAGTTTGATCGTCACATGATATATAGCCTGTAAAATTATTTACGTTATCTACAACTATAGATCTTTCTTCTCTCGCAGACTTACCGCAAACACCATTAGAAAACTTAATATGGCCACATGGAACTATAGAGCTTTGATAGGGACCAATTTCTAATAATTCTTTGCTAACCACTCTATAGAAGCCGCAGAAAATCCATTCAGGGAATTCATTTGAGAGAGTAGACGCGATTATGGACATTTTACCAACTTTACTTATTTTATATCCTTGAAAATAGCGGGATAGATCGCTAATAACTTTTTTATATTTTGCACTTTTATCCATACATTAAACTTATCAAAATTATTGCGAGTGAGCCAGCTAGATTGGCAATGAAATTCACAAAATTATTATCGATATATCTATAGCCAGTTTTCAATTTAGTTTCAGTATTGCAATGCAACTTATTTTCGGTTTTTTGACCGCATTTGATGCAGATATATTTACCTTGAAAATAGCGTCCTAGTAAAGTGTCTATAAATGACCCCATACAACCAGCAATAGTTACCATTACTATAAGGTAGTTAAACTCAAATAGGTATGAGCATATTATACCTAAGATGAGTGCACCTGCTATTGATCCAATTGTTCCAATAGCTGAAATAGAGCCTGATTCGCCTTTACTGACTTGCTTAAAAGAAAAGACTAGGTACGGATTTTTTTTAGACAGAAAGCCGATTTCAGTAGCCCATGTATCTGCAGTAGATGCAGATAAAGAACCTATATAGCCTAATAGTAAAATACCATTAGGAAAGAAAAAATAACATAGAGCAAATAATGCAGGTATAAACCCATTGGCAAGTATTTGCATTACATCCCTGTTTGATGGTGGTTTATTTTTTAATGAAGACAGAAGCGAAGAGGTAAGAAAAAAGAAAACGAGCGGTAAAATTAATTTCCACCCCCCAGAGCCAAAGATTACAGCGCCAATTAAAAAACCACCTATAGCTCCACTAAAATCTAGAGATTTGTATTTGTAGGCGCATGTAAAAATTAATAAAGATAAAATAGTCCAAATCAATAAATGAAAAAGGTTTCCATGGGTATAGTTAATTAAAAATATCTCATAAGAAAAAAAAGAAATTAGAGGAATTGTAAGATTATCAGAGCCTTTATATGATATAATTTCAGAAAGAGTGGCACACATTGATGTAAAAATAGCTAACCCAATTAAAATATGAAGAGGAAGGTAAAAACTTGAGCCATAGTATCTAGCCATCGCATCAGTTCCAATAGTAATAATAATAAAGGATGTACAAAACATAGCTAGAGACCCATTAATGGATTTTTTATCAATCCAGGGAATAAAATGATGCTTTGACCTTGAACCGACAATCGATGCAATTGGATCAGCGAAAGTAAGTGTTAAAACAGCAAGAAAGAAAGATATGGGCTTATCCCAAAAGAAAGAAGAAAGGATTAGTATTGAGATTGGAAAATAAATAGTACCAAAAGTATCTCTTTCAACCCTATTCATGCTTTTAGCTGAATCTTTTATATATAAAAAAGTATTAACTACAATAAATATTAAAGATAAAAGAATTAGTTGATAATTTACTTTAAATATAAAAGGGCATATTGAAACTACTAAACCAACACATATATGTATAAAATTCCTGGTGGAGTTAGTTGGTTTATTTAATTGAATTCTAAGAATCTCTGCAAATCCAAGAACGGTAAATATCCCAAAGAATATCAGCCCAAAAAGTGTCCAATCAGTGATGGTTTAGCCTATAGTTAAGTTGAGATTATTTAATTATATTTCCTTCTCTATCAAGAACAATCGGCTTTCCATAACCCAATTTTTCAATTCTCTTTAGTTGGGTTTTTGCATCTCCAGCTACTACAAAATACATTTTATTCGCATTAAACTGTGTTTTTGCTAATGATTGAGCATCAATTAAGCTCATTGAGTTTAATATATCTTGTTGGTTTTGAATATATGTATCTGGATAATCAAATTTACTCATAGTGTCTAGCAAATCTAATAAACTCCCAAGTCTCTCAAACCGCAATGCATTCTGCTTAATGAGTTTATTTTTGGTTAATTTTAAATCTTCACTATTGTATGATTTGGCATAACCATTGATTATGTCTTTGAATATTTCTAATGATTCAAGCGTTACATTGCTTCTTACTTGTGAATAGGCATAAAAGGGTGTTTGGTAAGTATTTTCACGGAAGAAAGATCCTGCGCCATATGTATACCCTTTTTCAAGTCTGAGCGTTCGCATAAGCCGTGCTTCCATTCCTCCGCCAAGCCTATTGTTAACCACTTTAAGTTTGTAAAGCTCAGGATTGCCTCCTGGAACAGTTAATGTTCCTAGCGTTATAGCGGACTGTTTTGATCCAGGAATATCGATAAAATAGACTTTAGACCGTGATGGAATCTTAGAAGGTGTAATTTTTGGAATATCAACATTATCTCCTGTCCATTTTTCTGATAATTCCTGTAATGATTTTTCTATTGCGCTTTGAGTAATTTTACCGGCAACGTGAAAATGGGAAACTCTTGGAGAAATATTTTGTTTAAAATATTTCTTTAAATCATTCATGGTGATTGAATTTATGCTATTTTCAGTACCCCCTACCGGAGTCGATGCGGGATGGCCCGGTCCATATAGCTGCTTTGACAATGCGCTAAAAGCAACGGTCTGCGCACTAGTTTTTCTTTGCTTAATTATGCTGAGTCTTCGACTCTTTACTATTTCAAAAGCCTGCTTATCCCATCTTGGTTCTGTGAGTATTTCAGTAAGAAGGGCAATTGTTTTGTTTAGGTTTTTTTCCAATGTATTACCAGATACATACAAGCCTTCTAATCCAGCAGAAAAAGAAATAGATGAACCTAAAAGGTCAATTGCCTCCTCAAGTTCTGCTGGAGTTTTTCTTTTAGTTCCCTCTTTTAGCATTGCGCCAAGCATAAATGCTGTACCTTCTTTTCCTTGAAAATCGAGCACTTGCCCGCCATCAATTCTCATTGAGAATTGGACAAGAGGTAATTCATTATTCTCTATTCCATACAGCTTAATGCCGTTTGACAGACTGCTTCTCCATACTTCAGGAACTTCAAGAAGAGGTAGTTCGCCTAATTCTGGCTCTGAGCGATCATAAATAGTAGGAGTTTTATCAAAGTCTGCACTTTCTTCTCCGTATTTCATTTGAAATTGTTTTTCAGCGCCTTGAACAACTTTCTCTTCTTTAATGTATGCTTCCTCCGATCCTGACAATATTAACTCTAATTGATTTTCAGGCACGACACTAAGATAGATAGCGTTTTTGTTTTTTATATATTTATTATAAACACGTTGGACATCTTGTTTTGAAACATTGAGTATGTTTTTTATGTCTTGACCAATAAATCCCGGATCGCCAGCATATTCATTGTAAAGTCCAAGCTGAAGTGCTTTATTTAAATTAGTTGAAATTCCATTATAGAATGCAGTTTCCTGACCTGCCTTGATCCTCAGTAAATCATTATCATTGATGCCGTTATTTTCAAAGTTTTCCAAAGCCGTATTAATTGCTTTATAAACTGCATCAAGACTTACATTTGGATTTGTTCTGACTCGCATAGTGAATTCTCCAGAAATCTCAGAAGAATAGTTCGAGGCTGAAGCTGAAGGGGCTATTTTTTGATTCTCAACAATTTCTTTGTAAAATGGTGAATTTTTGCCATCAGATAGCAGGTCGGCTAATGTATTAAGTGCATAGGCATCAGGATGATAATTCTGAATCGTTGGGTATACTATCCGCAGTTCTGGAAGTTTTGCAAATTTATCTAGATGGTATAATTTTTTTGATTTTTCTAATGTTACTAATTGCGGCTTCGGATCATCGGTCAGATTCATCGATGGTTTAATTTCCCCAAACCATCTTTCAACAACTTGTTTAGTTTCTTTGAATTCGATATCGCCGGCTATAACTAAGGTGGTATTGCTTGGCCCATAAAACTCATTATAAAATTCTTTAACATCATCTATTGTAGCTGCTTGTAAATCTTCTAAATCGCCAATTACAGACCAACTGTACGGATGCCCCTTGGGATACATTGCCTTAAGAATAATTCCCCTGCTATGGCCATAGGGTTGATTGTCGACTCGCTGACGCTTCTCATTCTTTACAACCTGTTTTTCACCCTCAAGAGTTTGCTCGTCAACGGTATTTAGAACAAACCCCAGCATATCAGAGGTTACCCATGCTAGTTTTTCCATGGCATCTTTGGGTACAACTCCATAATAATAAGTAAAATCAAAACTAGTACCACCGTTTCTTTGACCGCCCCATGTGGGTATCAATAATCTATGAGCGCCTCTTGGAGTATTTTCAGAAGCTGTGAAGGAAACATGCTCAAAGAAATGCGCAAAACCAGTTCTTCCTGGTTTTTCTCTGTTCGAACCAACATGAACAACGGTTGCCATAGCAACCAAAGGGTCTGATTTATCTTGGTGCATGATTACGGTAAGTCCATTATCAAGTTCAAACATCTCATAATCAATCTTAAACGTTTTACTGGCGTCAGTTGTGCAGCTGATTAAAAAAGAAAAAAGTGATATAGCTATAATTTTTTTCATTATGTTTGCCTAGTTTTTATTATTCAAATTTATAAATTGTGTGAAAGAAAATAATCATGAAACACATTCGCTATATAGGGTTTTTATTTCTATTCATTCTTGTTAATGCGCAAAAGAGCGAACCCGAAGAAGTATTGTTTATAGGAAACAGTTTTACATTTTATTTCAATCTGCCTTTAGTCGTTGAATCAATGGCTAAAGAAAAAGGCATTCCTTTAGATGTCTCTCAATCCACTGCAGGGGGCGCGAGCTTAAAGGATCATTGGNGNGGAAAGAGAAAGCTTTCGACGCGATCTNTAATTCAAAAAAAATCATTNTCTAAAGTTGTGTTACAGGATTACAGNACAAATCCTGTAATGAAAACAGAAGAGTCATTGAGCTATTTTAAAAAATTTATTAAACTATTAAAGAAAAAAGACGTTGAGGTATATCTATATGGGACATGGCCAGTCCCACTAATGGATGGAAAGCAATACCCAGGTATAGATCCAATTCAAGAAGCCTTAAACCCTTTAGTGTCTGAAGATATTATTGTAGTGCCGGTAGGTACAGCCTTTCGATTATTTCAAAAGGAATACCCGAGTATTTCATTATTTACAAGCGACAATAAACACCCATCTCCGGTTGGGGTATATTTAGCATCTTGCGTATTTCTAAAAGCCCTAACAGGCGTTTCTCCAAAAGGNNTGTATAGACGGTNTGATCGNAAAGANGAGAANGGNAAGAAGGTNTTTCTTGGNATGGTAGAAAAAACTGATGCGGAAAAATGCCANTTGATNGCAGAAAAGGTAGAAATAAAAAACCCAACTAATTAGATTNAGTTGGGTTTTTTATTTCTATATAAATTATACTAGAATTTGTATGTCACAGTTAGATTTACAGAGCTATAGCTCGCTGATACTTCTGCACCTGATGGAAAATCTGTATTGTCAGGTTCAAAGTTGTGCATAGTATAGTGCGCTTCAACTCCTACGGGTAATATTGGAGGCTTAACTCTTACNCCTAAACCGTAAGATAAACCGCCCTTAAGTCCCTCTTCTTGATGCGCTAGAGTGGTTCCCAAACGAACAATACCGCGAACCATCGGAAAACCGACAGGAAGCTTTGCAACACCATAGACAAAAGCAAAATTACCTGGACCACCGACTCCGCCTTCATCGTCGTGATCATCACCGTCTCCGTGATCATGATCATGATCGTCACCTTCATCAGCGTGATCATCACCTCCTCCAACGGATAGATTGTATTCAGCCCCAACTCCGATTAAGCTAAGAAGAAGTGTTTTTTCGTAACCAAGAGTAAGGCCCATTCCATCAGGCGAACCTTTTTCTCCCTCTTCCATACCCATCCATTTAACCGAAATATCTGAGGTTCGAGAAACATCCAGACCAACTCTTAGCTGTGAAAATGCCGTTGAAATAAATAATAAAAATATTAAACTAAGTNTTTTCATAATTAACTCCTTTGGTATATGTAAAATTAAAAATAAATATATATACTAACCAAACTAAGGATTTCTTATCTAGCTAATTTTATTATTACTTTAATATCATGAAATCAGTTACTTTATTTAGACATGGTAAATCCGATTGGAGTGCAAGCTATGGAACTGATCACGATAGGCCTTTAAATAAAAGAGGAATTAGAGCTGCTAAAAAAATGGGAAAATTTTTAGNAGATAAAAACCAAGTTCCTGAACTTATTATTTCTTCAACAGCGGTCCGTGCCCACACTACAGTCCAATTAGCNATCGATAATGCACAATGGAAATCAAGACTAATTCTAGAAAGAGGTATATATGGTGGTTCACCAGATTATTTGCTAGGACTAATTCATAGTCAGGATAATATTTATAATTCAATTTGCCTTGTTGGGCATGAACCCAATTTTTCATCTTTCATTTCAAAAGCTACAAACAAAAACTATATCAACTTTACTACTGCAAATATGGCAAAAGTAAATTTCAATGTTGGTCTATGGACACAGGTACAATTTTTTAATGGTGAGCTAGAATGGCATCAGCANCCTAAAAACCTTGAGTTATCCCATTGAAGAATGCATTTGCAAGAGGAGGGATTGAATTTTTAGCTGTTTTATTAGGCCTTAGCGGATCTCTTTCAATTGATAGTATCGTAAAAGAAAAGGACCAGAAAGAGCAAAATACAAAAATACTTAGAAGATTATACGATAATCTGGTTGCTGACTCCTCAGATGGATCATGGAATATCAATGCATACGAAAGAGGTATTCAGGGCTCAACAAACGTTATTAAGTGGTGCGATAGCAATCCAACGCTTGAAAGTATCAATAACGATTTTGAGAAGGACCTATCTGCGATGATGATTGCAACCATTTTTGTTCATAATGATGAAGAATATATGGCATTAAAAAATTCTGGAAGAACTGATTTAATATCAAATGAAGACCTGGTAATAGAACTTCATAGATATTATACAGATATTGGATTTATAAAAACACTGGATCATTACCAAAATAACTTCGTCCAAAATCAAATTATTCCATATTTATCCGACTTTGCAAATGAGAACCTTTACGACAAAAATAATTCTAAAAATAAAGTATACAAGAATTTTCCAAAAGTTAGTCTGTATAAAATGCCCGATATAAATAAAATACGGTTTTTTGCATCCAATATGCTTACCTGGCAAAAATTTGCAAAACAACAATACGAAGTTCAGGTTGCAAAGGTAATTGCTATACGCGAATTATTACGAAATGAATTAGAACTGTGAAAAATATCTTAGCAAGAGGAGGTATTGAGTTCATTGCTGTTCTTTTAGGCATCACTAGCTCACTTTGGATAGATGAAAACAGAAAAGCTCGCGATTTAAATGAAAAACAAGTTATGATACTTGAGGCCGTCTACGAAGATATCGTTCAAACCGAAAATTTCATAAAAGAGAGAAGAGACCCCGCCTTTCAATTAGACAGCACGTGGATGGATTATTTTGCCAATAATTGGGACACTATGAATATTGATTCGGCAGCTGTAGCGTTAAGCAAAAATGGTACAAGAGGTAGTTTTCATAACACTTTTTTAGACTTTCGTGAATTTCATCCTCCCATTTCATCAATTGAATTGATTATGCAAGATGGATCTTTGAAAGAAATTCAAAATATGGAAATCAGAAAGAAAATTAATGAACTAGTCAAAACAGACTTAGAGTTTGTTTTGAAGAATGTTCAAACTGAGATAGATATGCAAATTGATTTTAGNAATACTTTNATTAATCAAAATGACCCGAAATTAGCTGAACTGCTATCTATTTCTCAACTAACCTTGAGAAACCGTTTTCGAGATAACGTAGACAATTACGATGATCAAATAGAGCAGCTCAAATATTTTCTAACAAAAGATTATGTTCGTACCTACATCAACTTAAAAAACAGACATAGGTACTTTGTAATGTTATTTATAAGAAACTTTAAACAAACTCTTTCCGATCTTAAAATATTAGTTGAAGAAGAGCTAAAGATAGCACCTGCTCAATGAAAAATACGCTTGCAAGGGGAGGGGTTGAGTTTATCGCGGTGCTTTTAGGCATAACACTATCCTTATACATTGATAAACAGATAGAAGAATCATCGATGCTAAAAACCGAAAAAAGTCTTTTATCTGACTTGCAAGTAAGCCTTAATCAAGACATGGATTATGCACAGCTTGTACTAAAAGACATGCTTGGGTCTATTGATTCGCAGGAGATATTGATAAACCTTGATTGCTCTGATGCGAAAAATATAAAACCAAAAGAGCTAATGACTCTACTTGTATCAGTTTTTAAAGGCAGCAACAGTCTTTTTCCACGATACGGTGTTTACAGATCGCTTGTTTCAAATAGCGAAATGAAGTATATCGAGAATCAGCAATTAAAAGACAAATTAATTGATTTATATGATTTTAAGTTTAAAAGATATGAAAATGTTGATCCCATTATAACCAATCTCTATCAGTACGGTTTGGCTGAATTTCTTGTAGAAAATTTTTCATACTACCGAGATAAAGATTTTCAGATTGTTGAAAAACATTTTTTAATGAATGAAGAAGTTTTTTGCAATAATAGTATGCAAAAAGAAATTATGAAAACAATTTCCATGACAAGGGTTGTGCATCATATGCTTCAAAAAATTGTAGAATCCATGAATGCTGTGAATGAGCTTATTAATGAAGAGCTAAATAAATGAAAAATACTTTAGCCAGAGGAGGAGTTGAGTTTTTAGCCGTACTATTTGGCATAACTATATCACTTTGGGTCGAAGACTGGAGACAGGATAGAGATATTCAAGATAAGATTCTTGAAGACTATATCAATATTCGCGACGAGATTGAAATAGATATTAAAAACATCGATAGGATTATTGCTTCGGTTGATAAGCAGTCTGAACTGTTAAAAACATTAATCAAATACAGTAATAAAGAATTGAATTTTGAAGAAGAAAAAATTCTTACTTCACTTCAGGAAGTTACAGCTCCAACATTTTTTGGATCGTTAACAGCCTACAAGGCATCGGTGTCTAGCGGCAGATTAAATTTTTCCACTGAACAGAATATTAGTAACGAGATCTCTCTTCTGTACGAACATTTTTATAAACGACTCGATACAAATAGTGAGATTTACGATCAAAGATTGCAAATACTTAAGAGGGATTATTTTATAGATTTTTATAGCTTGATCCATGGTAAAAATGTATTCAATGAAAATACTCGATCAATATTCCTTTCCGATAAAATGGAAAATGCGATGTATTGGATTTTAGATTATGTTGAGAATTTTTATACCAATAGATTGAGCGATACGCGTATTCAGATGATCAATACCAAGATTTCAATAGATAAACACTTAAAACAGACAGGGAATTAATTCATGCAAAGTATTCAAAACCTAATCTTAT
>NHFJ01000025.1 GCA_002172545.1 Fidelibacterota bacterium TMED108
AATTTAGCATTTGGAGTAAGAGAGTTTCCGATGGCTGCTGCTATGAATGGGATAGCCCTTCATGGTGGGTTAATTCCTTTCGGAGGAACCTTTTTAGTATTTGCCGATTATGAACGTCCAGCATTACGATTAGCATCTATTCAAAAATGTGGAGTTATTCACGAATTTACCCATGATTCGTTCTGGGTAGGAGAGGATGGCCCTACCCATCAACCAGTAGAGCAGGCAATGTCATTGCGAGCGATTCCCGGTTTCAATGTTTTTCGTCCAGCGGATGCCAAAGAAACAGTTGCATCTTTTAAATTGGCAATGAACAACAAGACTTCCCCAAGCGCCCTCTTGCTAACCAGGCAAGGTGTACCAGTATTAAATCAGCCCATTGACGAGATTATTGAAGGCGTAGGNAGAGGAGCTTATNTAGTAGTAGAAGAANATNGTCCTGAGCTGGTTTTTCTTGCTACTGGCTCAGAGGTTAGTTTGGCNATGGATGTAGCTAGNAATATGACNGATAAGCGCGTTCGCGTTGTAAGTATGCCGTGTTGGGAAATCTTCGAAGATCAACCTCAAAGCTATAAAGAGTCGGTGATTCCTGTTAGGGGAGCTATGAAGATTTCATTTGAAGCTGGGATAACATTGGGTTGGGATAAATATATTGGTAGCAATGGATTATCTATTGGCATTGATCATTTTGGAGCTTCTGCGCCGGGTAAACACCTTGCAGAAGAGTTTGGCTTCACTCCTGATAAAATTGAATCTAAAATAAGACAGCATTTGGATCGTTTATTGTGATAATTCATCTTGCAACAGATCATGCGGGATTGGATTTAAAAAATTCAATAAAAAAATATTTAATTGAAAACAGCTTCGATGTTCAAGATCATGGAGCCCACGAATATGATGCTCTTGACGATTATCCTGATTTTATTTTTCCGTGCGCACAAGCTGTTGCAAGAGATACCGAAAGCAGGGGAATTATTCTTGGAGGATCTGGTCAAGGAGAAGCAATGGCAGCGAACAGGATCAAAGGAGTAAGGGCTGCAGTTTTTTACAACGGACCAGATGACATTATTAAACTATCCAGACAGCATAATAATGCAAATATTTTATCTCTTGGAGCGCGATTTATGAATAAATCAGAGATTTATCGAGTAATTGAAATTTGGCTCAATGAGCCATTTGAAGGAGGTCGACACGTACGAAGAATCGAAAAATTAGATGACTAATTATTTTCAAATTAAATCAATACCGTTTTAATGTTTGGGCCATCTAATCAATTACTTAATAACTTATTATTTTGGGTTTCTAGAAAAAAGTGGTTAATAACCACTTTTTTTATTAGCATTACAATTTTTTACCTGCCAACTCCAGAAGGCCTTACCCCTGAAGGTCATCGAACACTCATAATTGTTGTAACCGCTCTAATATTGATTATATCTGAATCAATTCCTATTCCTGCGGTTGCATTATTAATACTCATTATGGAAGTTGTACTTGGAATTGACTCTCCAAATGGTGTTGCCTCAACATTTATGAGTGATGCGGTATTTTTTATAATGGGCTCTCTTATGCTTGCAGTTGCTATTGTTCACCAAGGGCTTGATAGGCATTTAGCGCTAATGATCATCAGGCTGACAGGAAATAAAACTTGGAGAATTTCTTTTGGTTTTGTTGGAGTTTCTGCAATTATGTCTTCATTTATTGGCGAACATACAGTAGCCGCAATGATGCTACCTGTTGCACTTTCCCTTTTGAAAAATTCTGGAATTAGTATTGACAGATCAACTAAAATATCGACCCTTTTGCTTTTTTCAATTGCCTATGGATGTGCATTAGGCTCTATTGGAACTCCTTCTGGAGGTGGAAGAAATGCGATTATGATTGGCTATTTTTCGGAATTTGGATTAGCAAATATTTCGTATTTAGACTGGATGAAGTATACCTACCCAATGCTCTTGATTGAAATCCCATTAGCAGCCGCTATATTATGGTATACCTTTCCTCCTGAAAAAAAAATATTGGATTCAGCCGTTAGAAAACTCAAAGTTGACGTTACAAAAAGCGGTCCCTTGAATAGCGATCAAAAACTCTCTATAATTGTTTTCGTATTTGTTTTTATAGGCTGGATTTTTTTGAGTCCAAAAATTGGATTAGGAATTGTTGCTCTTTCAGGTGTTTTCTTGTATTTATCATTTAGACTGATTGAATGGAATGATATAGCATTGAGAATGAACTGGGGTATAGTCATACTTTTTGGCTCTGCCATATCTCTTGGAATTCAAATGAAAGACACAGGTGCAGCAAATTGGCTGGCTCAGAGCTTTTTAGAATTTTTTCAATTATTTGTTTCAGATATGACTATAGTAAGCTGGTTTTTTTCTGTTGTCCTCTGTTCAGTTATGACGAATTTATTAAGTAATGCAGCAACGGTTGCTGTTTTAGGTCCTATTGTTCTGGACCTAGGAATAGACCCGGTTATAATGGGTATGGCAACATCAGTTGCATCGGCTTTCGCATATTTGACAATTGTTGCATCACCAACTTGCATGATTATCCACTCTACAGGATTAGTTAGATCAAAAGATTTTTTCAAGGCAGGTTGGAAATTATTTATCGTTTCGATTGTTTTATTATTTTTAATCTCATTCATATATTGGCCTATGCTATCATGAAGATTTTAATCGCAATCAGCAGCAAGAAGTATTCATCTCAAACACTCG
The DNA here is from genome assembly GCA_002172545.1 of Fidelibacterota bacterium TMED108. Lineage (GTDB taxonomy): Bacteria > Fidelibacterota > Marinisomatia > Marinisomatales > TCS55 > TMED108. The sequence continues at coordinate 2,718 of NHFJ01000025.1, forward strand.
ATGTTGGAATGAGCGTGGCCAAAGCATTTAGCGCAAAAACCACTATTGTTGATGTTGGTGACAAAATAAATCAATTTAGCTTGAAAGAAGTTGGGGTTGCTCGAGAAAGAATGGAGTCTTGGGATCTAGATAGGCCTGGGATTGATGTGTTAGAGTGGGCATTCGATTTCTTATCTGAAAATGAATTTATTGAAAAAAATGAAATTGAATCGGGATTTCCAAAAAATACATTAATTGAAAGGGGCGGGAGACGTTCTGAGGTTTTTTTAAAAGGTACAGTATGCGATGATGTAAGTCTCATTTTAAGAAACGGAGAAATCATTGAAGAGCTGATAAGCGAAGTTCAGAAAGAGGTGTATGACGTTACAATTATAGGAAAAAGTCAAAATTCAAAAAAAGATTATGAACTTTCTCAGTACATTGATAGCTCTATTTTCATTGTAAATAATTACAAGCCAGATAGAAACTACAAAGTTCTTTTGGCGATCTACGAATTGCCTGGTATAAAAAAGGCTATTAAGTATAGTGTTCGAATAGCTCAGGCATTTAATATTGGTATTGAAATTATCACAATAAGTAAAGACAGTGAAACTGTTGATAATTATAAACCTATTGGAGAATGGGCAGCAAAATTTTTACGCAGGAATAAGATTAATTTTACGACCACATTTGAGGTTGGCGATGCTGTCACAATAATTAATAAAAAAGCAGACAAGAACCATATTCTGATTATGAGTTCTGAATCAAGCAACCCTTTAAAAACTTTTTTTAAAGGCAACACCCCTTTAAAAATACTAAAGGACACCCAATCATCAGTTTTGATTGTAAAATAAACTTTTAAGGAGAAGAAAATGGCTAAAAAGGTTAATAATAAGAAAGCAAGCGATGATCAATTCAACAGAGCAGCGGATTTAATTGGTCTCGACGAAAAAATCAGATTATCGTTAAATGTACCAGACAGAGAGCTAATGGTGGAAGTTCCTCTACGAAAAGATGACGGTTCTTTAGAAAGTTACCGCGGCTATAGGGTACAGCACAATAATTCCAGAGGTCCTTTTAAGGGCGGAATAAGATTTCATGAAGAAGTTGATCTTGATGAGGTGCGATCTCTTGCAGCCCTAATGACCTGGAAAACTGCTTTAGTTGATATACCGTATGGTGGAGGTAAGGGTGGAATTTCAGTAGATCCATCTAAATTATCCCCCCTAGAGTTAGAAAGACTGTCTAGACGTTTTTTTCGAGCTATTAATCCTATAATTGGGGTGAATAGAGATATTCCAGCACCCGATGTAAATACAAACCCACAGATAATGGCGTGGTTTATGGATGAGTATGGCATGATTAATGGGCACACACCGGGAATTGTTACTGGTAAGCCTGTAGAATTAGGAGGATCGCTCGGAAGAAATGCTGCTACCGGCAGAGGAACAGCAATAATTGCCCGCGAAACGGCAAACCTCTTAAATATGAATTTAGATGGAGCAAAAGTTGTAATTCAGGGTTTTGGAAACGTAGGATCTTTTGCGGGAAACTTTTTAAATGAGATGGGTTCAAAAATCATTGCTGTTAGCGATGTGAATGGCGGCTTATTTGACCCTGAGGGTTTAGATATACCTTTATTGATTAAGCACAATGAAAAAAATAAAACGATCAAAGGGTTTTCTCAAGGTAAGGCAATTTCAAATGATGAAATTTTGAATGTAGAGTGTGATTTTCTCATTCCCGCTGCGCTTGGAGGTGTTATTCATAAAATGAACGTTGATAAGCTGAATTGTAAAGTTATCATTGAAGCAGCAAACGGGCCGGTTACGCCTCCAGCAGATGATATTTTGTTTAAAAAAGGCGTTCATGTAGTTCCGGATATTTTAACAAATGCGGGAGGAGTTACGGTATCTTATTTTGAATGGGTGCAAAATCTCCAGCAATTTCAATGGAGCGAAGATGAGGTAAACGCGAAGCTCGAAGATAAAATGGTAGCAGCCTTTCATGAAGTTAGCAGTATGATGAAATCAAAGGATACCTCTATGAGAATGGCTGCTTTTGCAGTAGCGATCGATAGAGTAGCTAAGAGCTTTGAGTTAAGAGGTGTTTAATTAATATATTTTTAAAGGTCTAAATCACAAAAACAATTACAATTATTGTGCGAACCAAAAACAGTTATTAATATATACCATCTTAAAGCGCTTCAAAACAACACTTAGGGAGAATTTATGGAATTAGTTCAGGCTATAGCCAGATGGCTTCACATTATCGCAGGAGTAATGTGGATTGGTTTATTGTATTTTTTCAACTTTATAAATGCGCACTTTGCTGCAACCTTGGATGGCGACAGTAAGAAGAAAGTGGTTCCTGAGCTTATGCCAAGGACTCTTTACTGGTTTAGGTGGGGAGCGGCTTGGACCTGGGTTACAGGTATTGTTCTAATTGGATTGGTTTATCATCGAGGCGGTTTAATGTTTGAAGATGATTATGGTTGGGGAGTTTCTGCAATTGTTATGACAGCAGTAACCTTCCTCGCCGTCTTTTTATATGATTATTTATATAAAACGAAACTTGCATCAAATCTAAGGCTTATTACAATCATTAGTTTCGTTTTGATTGGAGCTACTGTTTATTTAATGAAAGAATGGGGTGGATTTAGCTATAGGGCTTTCAACATTCATCTAGGAGCATTATTTGGTACTAATATGGCTTTTAATGTTTGGTTTAGGATTTGGCCTGCACAGCGAAAAATCATTACTGCCATTAAACAAGGTGATGCGCCGGACGGTGATTTGGTGGCTCTAGCTGGGTTAAGATCTAAACATAACACTTATATGAGTGTGCCATTGATTTGGACTATGATGAATCAGCATACAATTGCTTTGGCTGGAGGCAATTTTGGCATTACTTCTTCAACAAATTGGCTTGTGCTAATGATTGTTGTAGCAATTGGTTGGCATATAGTTTTTCAACTGTATAAAAAATCTGCCAAGATTAAAGGTTTTTAAGATTATTTTTAAAAGGGGTTCTTGTATATGAACCCCTTTTAAAAAATGCATAAATAACTCGTAATTAAAATATTTTTTTAAACATTTCTAATTATCAGGAATTAATTAAGCCAGGTAAATCAAATAAATTCAAAAAATAATAGTAATCATTACTATTTATTTTTTAATTTTTAACTATGAGATTTAGCCAGCAACGCGAAACTATAATAAATATAATTCACAGTACCAAAATACACCCAACAGCTGATTGGATTTATAGAAAAGCTAAAAAATATATTCCAAATATTAGCCTAGGTACTGTTTATAGAAATTTAAAGCAGCTTGAACAGGATCAATTGATTTCAACTATTTTTGATGGTAGCGTGGCAAGGTTTGACTCAAATATGGAAAGACATGATCATTTGAAATGTAAGATTTGTGGAAGCTTAACAGATTTAACTCTTGATTATGATTTTAAATCCACAGTAAAACAAAAATTTAATTTTATTGCTGATGAAATAGAAATGACGATCATCGGTACATGCTCAAAACACAATTAAAAGGAAATATATAATGGAAAATGGAAGTAAATGTCCTGTAGACCATGGATCAGAAAGCCAGCATTCACAAGGAATGCGATCTAATTACCAATGGTGGCCAGATAATATAAATGTTGATATCTTGCATCAACATGATAAAAAATCAAACCCAGTTAATGGAGTTGATTATCGAGAAGAATTTAAAAAGTTAGACTATGAAGCCTTAAAGAAGGATCTTCATGAATTAATGACAGATTCTCAGGATTGGTGGCCCGCAGATTATGGNCATTATGGCCCATTTTTTATTCGAATGACATGGCACGCTGCTGGCACTTATCGCACAACAGATGGCAGAGGNGGCGGTGGAACTGGNGCACAAAGATACGCACCACTTAATAGCTGGCCAGATAATGGCAATCTNGATAAAGCGCGAAGATTGTTATGGCCTATTAAAAAGAAATATGGAAATAAGATAAGCTGGGCTGACTTATTTATTTTGACTGGTAATGTTGCAATAGAATCTATGGGTGGTAAAGTTTTCGGATTTGGTGGAGGTCGACCAGATATTTGGGCTCCTGAAAAAGATATATTTTGGGGCAAAGAAACAGAATGGTTGACCAATGAAAGATATACCGGTGAGCGTGAACTTGATCAGCCTTTAGCNGCGGTGCAAATGGGTTTAATATATGTNAACCCTCAGGGACCAGATGGAAATCCTGACCCATTAAAAAGCGCAGTTGACATTAGAGAAACTTTTAAAAGAATGGCTATGAATGACTATGAAACTGTAGCATTAACGGCAGGNGGTCATACCTTTGGAAAGGCTCATGGAGCTGCGAGCGAAGACCATAAAGGCCCTGAGCCCGAAGCGGCAAATATTGAAGAAATGGGTTTTGGTTGGACAAGCGATTATGCTTCTGGTGTAGGAAGTGATACAATAACCAGNGGTATTGAAGGTGCATGGACAGCTAATCCCACACAATGGGACAACGGTTATTTTGACTTATTGTTTAAATATGACTACGAACTTAAGAAAAGTCCCGCTGGAGCCCATCAATGGCATCCTATCAACCCTTCAGAGGAAGATATGGCTCCNGATGCAGAGGACCCTTCTAAGAAAGTAAATACGATTATGACAACTGCCGATATGGCAATGAAAATGGATCCCGAGTATAAAAAAATATCTAAGCACTTCCATGAAAACCCTGAAGAATTTGCAGATGCTTTTGCCAAAGCATGGTACAAGCTTTTGCATAGAGACATGGGACCTAAAAAACGTTATTTNGGCCCTGATGTACCGCAAGAGGAACTAATATGGCAAGACCCTGTACCGAATGGCAGCACTGACTATAGTATGGATGCTGTAAGAGACGAAATTAAAAATAGCGGTCTTTCATTGCAGGAAATGATTGAAACAGCATGGGCTAGCGCGTCTACTTATCGTCATACAGATATGAGAGGGGGAGCAAACGGAGCTCGAATTAGATTAGCCCCTCAAAAAGACTGGGAGGTAAACAAACCTGAACAGCTATCCAGAGTTTTAGGTGTCCTTGAGCCAATTGCTGAAAGGCACAATGCTTCTCTCGCCGATGTTATTGTTCTTGCGGGGAATGTTGGGATTGAAATGGTAACTGGACAATCTGTGTCATTCACTCCAGGTAGAGGTGATGCGTCTCAAGATCAAACCGATGTTGAATCATTTAATGTCTTAGAACCTATGTCGGATGGCTTTAGAAATTATCACAGCAAAGAATTTTCAGTTAATGCAGAAAGTATGCTCTTAGACAAGGCGCATTTACTGGAACTTACAGCACCTGAAATGACAGTTCTCGTTGGAGGAATGAGATCTCTAGGAATAGGGTTCGGGGATTCTAAGAATTTTACAGATGATCCAAATTCACTCTCGAATGATTTTTTTGTAACTCTTTTAGATATGAATGTTAAATGGGAGCCTACTGGAAAAAATAGTTACAAGGGGAGCGATAGATCTTCAGGAGAATTAGTAAGGAGTGCAACGCGAGCTGACTTAGTGTTTGGCTCTAATTCGCAATTACGTGCTTTAGCCGAAGTATACGCTCAAGATGATTCTACTGAAAAGTTTGTGGAAGATTTTGTGAAGGCTTGGACAAAAGTAATGAATAGTGATCGTTTTTAGGTGAACCCTAAAATTGCATATTTTATAATTATTTTTAATTAAACTCAAAATATAGTGTTGTTAAAATATTATGATATTGAGACTTAATATCATTAATATATAGCTACCACTAAATAAATAATAAGGAGCAATTCGTGGAAAAGATTGGAATGTTCTGGGGAAGCACAACTGGCAACCAGGAAGAAGCAGCTAAATTTTTAACAGACTATATGGTGTCTGAAGGTTTTGAGATTGACTCATACGATATCAAATCAACTGACCCAGCAAAAATGTTAGAATATTCACAGTTAATCATTGGATGCCCTACATGGAATGTAGGAGAGCTTCAAGAAGACTGGGAAAAAGTTTTTGAAGCCTATAAAAAGTTAGACTTCAAGGGTAAAACCGCAGCATTTTTTGGATGCGGCGATCAGGTTGGTTATAGTGACAATTTCCTTGATGCTATTGGTTTTTTAGCTAAACCTTTTGTGGAAAATGGTGGAAATCTCATTGGTAAATGGTCAACCGAAGGATATGAATTTGATGCTTCTGAGGCGCTTGATGGTAAAGAATTTCTAGGACTAGGCTTAGATAATGACAATCAGGAAGACGAATCAGAAGAGCGAATGATTATTTGGGCTGAATTAATACGAGATGATTTCAAATAAATCAGCAAAATTCAAATAATTTTGCTATAAATCCTTTTCTTTTCAATATCCTGTATAATTTGTAAATTACACCTTCGAGGTTACCCAAATTTTATAGGATTATTGAACTATGTCAAAATGGACGAAAGAGCGTTTTGTTGAGGATTTGCGCAATAAATGCTCTCGAGAAATAGCAAAAATTGGAGAAAAAATCATTGATTTTTCCGACACTCATGCAACAGAAGTCACATGGGGAAGAGGAGGAGATCATGGAACATTTACTTTTCGATCCGATTCAGACGTAGGCATTCTTCCATTGTTTCACATGACATCCGAAGGGCAGATGAATTTTCAGATTAATTTTATGAGAGAGAAAGATTTGCCCAAGCAAGTTATGCGCGACCTTATTGTTAAGATGGAAGCGAATTTTTTAAGAGATTACGATACCGAATCCTACCCCACTGATGTATATGAGGAAATGGAATATTTATTTCATACTTATTCGCAGGTTGACAAATTTCTTGGTGCAATTGAGGGTTGTGTGTATCGCTTAAAACAATAAAGTTGGAATATATTTTAAATTTCGCAAGCGCTCTATTAACTTTTTTTGGCGGAGCGCTTTCTTTTTATTTTTATGGTGTTTACTCAAATTTCTTTTCCTATAATCAAAAAATAGTTCCAGTATTTTTCCATTTATCAAGCACAGAATGTACTTCAATTATAGATAGCAGCTATGGAAGGATTGTAGGAGTTTCAAATGTCTTCGTAGGCTTTATATATCTTTTCATTCATACATTGATTTTAATAGCAACGGGTTATAATTTTTTGCCGCAATTCATACCATTTCTCCTTAGTATTTTTTCTTTAACTGTAGGCGTTTATCTTATTTATGGATTGATTAAACTAAAAATAAAATGCAGAATTTGCATTTCAGTTCATATTATAAACTTTTTAGTCTTTTTTATGCAAATACCGCTTTTTATTAAATGAGTTTAAGTCTTTACTTTATACTAGTTATTTTCTTTCTATTTATTGCGCTTGCAGTGACTGTCTCAAAATCATCACCCAGCAACGATATTTATTCAGAAATAAGCACCGAAGAGTGGCTGTGTCCAATTTGCGGATTTGAAGTTCAAGTTGGTGATATATGTATCTATTGCGATACGCCTAAAGGATTAAAATAAAAGCTTCTAACTAAATCAGTTTTAAATACTATATTTCAAACCCAAATTTTAGAGTAAAAATGAAAATAACAATTAAAGAATTAAACACCTTTAGCCGTGAGTTTGTTATAGAGACGCCCTGGTCAGAAGTAGAGCAGGACTTCAACAAGTTTTCAGCAGACTTTTCCAAAAAGATAAAAATTCCGGGATTTCGCCCTGGCAAAGTACCCAAGAAAATTTTAATGGATAGATTTCAGCCTTCTATTGAAGCTGAGTATGTTGAAAAATCTGTAAATAAATATTATTCAAAAGCTTTAGAGGAAAAAACGATAACGCCTGTTAACCAGGGAAGTGTTAGCGATATTGACTTTAAATTTGAATCCCATTTTAACTTTAAAGTATCGTTTGAAGTTGAGCCAAAAATTGTTTTACCGAAATTAAGAAAAAACGCATTTAAGATTGAAAAAACTGTATATGTTACAGATGAGGTTGATATAGACATGGCTATTGAAGATATTCGCATGCGAAATGCCGATATTCAAACAGTTGCAGATGGGTCTAAAATTGATGATTTTATTATTTGCGATCTTCAAGAAATTGATGCTTCAGGTGTACCAATCATCGGTGAAAAATTAGAAACAAAGTATATAAAGATTGGACAAACTCCCTTTGATGGAAGCAATCAGGATAAGCTTGTAAATTTAAAGCCTGAGCAAAAAGTAAATATTGAAATCCCAAAGAGCGAAGATGGTAGGCTAGCAAATTATGAGCTACTTGTAAAAAACGTAGAGCGACAGGTGCTACCAGAACTCAACGATGATTTTGTCAAAATCGCTGATCCTCAATCAAAAGATTTGGAGGATTTTAAAAACAGGGTTAGTCAGCAAATTCATGATGCTTACAATCAAAAAACTGAAGAATCTGTAACTCAACAATTATGCGATGCTGTTATTAGCAAAGTTAATCCAGAATTTCCACAATCAATGGCTGACTCTTATCTTACGCACATGGTAAATGATGTAATGGGGAGAAATCAGGGACAATTAGATATAGAAAAAGTCAGGGAAACATATAAGCCAATTGCAGAGCAGACCTTAAAATGGTATTTAATTCGAAAAGCGTTAGTTAGCGACCAGTCTTTTGATATATCCAAAAATGAAGTGGATAGATTTATTGAAGAGAAAAAAATAGAAAACCCTCAACAAGAAAAAGAGATAGATAAGTTTTATAAAAAACCAAGCAATAGAGAGCGTGTTGAGGAAAATTTGATTGAAAAGAAAGTCTTAGCATATTTAACTGAATTTGCAAAAATTAAAGATGTTAAAATTTATACAAAAGATCTTCGAAATAAATCCGAGGTTAAATAGGTAATATGAATAAAAAATCACTTAATCAGTTAGTTCCTATGGTAGTAGAGCAAACGGGGGGATATGAAAGAGCATATGATATCTATTCTCGCCTTTTAAAAGAGAGGATAATATTTTTAGGAACACCTATTGATGACAACATTGCATCTTTAATAATTGCGCAATTGCTTTTTCTTGAAGCAGATGATAGCGAGAAAGATATATATTTATATATTAATTCCCCAGGAGGGATTATAACCTCTGGAATGGGAATATACGATACAATGAACTATATTAAGCCGGATGTTGCCACCATATGCATGGGGCAAGCAGCTAGCATGGGTGCATTTTTACTCGCTGGTGGAGCCAAGGGTAAAAGATCTGCTCTTCCAAATTCAAGAATTATGATTCATCAGCCTCTTGGTGGAGCTGAGGGGCAGGCATCTGATATCAAGATTCTATCAGATGAGATTTTAAGGTTAAGAGAAGAGTTAAACTCTATTCTTTCCAAAAATACAAAACAAAGCTTAAAAAAAATTGAAAAAGATACAGACCGTAATTTTTTTATGAGTTCTGATGAAGCAAAAAGTTATGGATTGATTGATACTATTCTTAGTAAAAGAAAATAATGCGCTCTCCTAAGATTCCCACGCCAAGCGAAAAAGATTTAAAAAATAAACAATTTGATAAATCTCTTCTAATTCGTCCNTCNGAAATCAAAAAATATCTTGATGAATATGTCATTGGGCAAGATAGCGCAAAGCGCGCATTGGCAGTTGCTGTATATAATCACTATAAAAGAATCTTATCTGATAATTCAAACGATAATGTCAAATTAGATAAAAGCAATATTCTTATTTTGGGGTCAACGGGTACTGGTAAAACACTTATGGCGGAAACACTTGCTAAGCTTTTAGATGTTCCGTTTGCAATTGCTGACGCAACGACCCTTACAGAGGCTGGATATGTCGGAGAGGATGTAGAAAATATCCTAGTTAGATTATTGCAAGTAGCAAACTACGATATTTATAAGGCTCAAGCTGGGATTGTTTATATTGATGAAATTGATAAAGTGGGTCGAAAAACTTCAAGCCCATCTATCACGCGTGACGTCTCAGGTGAAGGGGTCCAGCAGGCTCTACTTAAAATTCTTGAAGGTACTATTGCTCAGATACCTCCAAAGGGGGGGAGAAAGCACCCGGAACAAAGCCTTATTTCTATAGATACTAAAAATATTTTATTTATTTGTGGAGGATCATTTGATGGGCTTTCTAAAATAATAAGCAAAAGAATCAATTCTGCTGAAATAGGTTTTGGTAAAACTTTAAAAAATACAGCTTCAGATGTAGAAAATTTTGAAAAAGTTCTGCCTCAAGACCTTATCCAATACGGCTTCATTCCAGAATTAATAGGTCGCTTACCGGTTATTTCGTCATTAAATACTTTGGATGAAAAAAGTCTACTTCAAGTTTTGACTGAGCCCAAGAATTCTTTATTAAAACAATATAAAAAACTTTTTAAAATGGAAAATATTAATCTTGATTTTCATAAAGATGCGCTTCTTGAGATTATAAAGTTAGCTTCAAATTATAAATCTGGCGCTAGGGCTTTGCGCTCCGTAATGGAATCAACTATGCTTGATTTGATGTTTAATCTTCCTGAGTTTTCTGAAAGCGGTGTTCATAAAATCACTATTACTAAAGAATTTGTAACAAATGGTAAAGACCCAATTATCCGAAAACATAGAAAGACTGCATAAGCTTAAATCTTATTATGTTTTATAGAAAATCAGTTAAGTATATCCTCACAACTATTCTGACTTTGAATTGCTTATTCGCTCAGCAAAAATACCTTGATGTTCAAGATATAAAGGAAGAATGGAAAGATTTTACTTCATTTCAACGTCGAGAGCTTGTTAGTTATACCACATTTTTATANAATGAAGGATTTTATGAAAGAGCGCTTTTAGGGTATTTTCAATATCTTTATAAATATCCAAAAGATAGTTTGGAGATGGCAGCCTATTTTCAAATNGCAAAATGTTATGAAAAATTAGATAATTGGGATTTAGCTAAAAATTACTACAATAGAATAATTGAAGAAAGTTTGCCTGAAAGTTCAAATTCAAATGCAGCTAAATATCAGATTCATTATATTGACTTGTTGAATGAAAATTATGATCAAATCATTGCAAACACTATTGAATCAAAAGATCCATATGAAATGATTTTTCGAGGTTATGCTCATTTTGAAAATTTAGAATGGAAAAAATCAAAACAATCCTTTCAAGCTGCTGAATCATTATTTGATCATGGCCATTATTCGAGGTTAATTCGAGCTTGGTACAAAGCTATCAAATCTGCAGAGAATGCTCCATTAAAAAAGAAAACTCCGGCACTTTTATCATCATTANTTCCCGGTGGTGGCTTTGTTTATCTTGAGCAAAAAAAGAATGCGATTGGTCTGATATCTTCAACTATTCTACTTTATTCCGCAACCCTATCGATCATTTCTGACAACAATAAAGGCGATATACTTCTAGCTTCCAATAGACAAAAAAACATCCCATTGGATAGCGGTTTTGAATTATTGGAGAATAAACCCTCTACCTCGGAAAATTATTTAATCCCTAAAAGCATGAGTATATCAAAAAGAAGCACTTCATCAATGCTTGCTCCTGCTATTTTAGCTTTAGGTTTGCAGNTTGCAAGTGGATGGAAATCTGTAAAAGATATTGATAATGCNAATAAAAAACTTCTTAAAAGATTNACCCTAAGAGTAAGGTCTAGTATCAGTATAGACAGGTTTATGGATTACCCCTTTCCTGAATTTATTATAAAATAATAAGCACTATTTAAATTAATTTTAAATATTTATAAAAAACTGTTTGCTAACCCTCTATTTATTGATATAGTTTAGCAGGCTGTATTCGACAGCAAAAAAAGTTTTTTGACAATTGGTATGCGTGGTCCAGTAAATGGATTTGAGCGTTACTATAGAGTAACAAAGACAAAACAGAATCAAACAACAATGGAGAGTTTGATCCTGGCTCAGGACGAACGCTGGCGGCGTGCTTGATACATGCAAGTCAAGGAGAACGTTTCTTTCGG
>NHFJ01000026.1 GCA_002172545.1 Fidelibacterota bacterium TMED108
TGAGTATCAGCTTGCTGGGCTTTCAACGCAAAATTAAAAAGAATTGCAATACATGCTATGATTTGCTTGGCATTCATAGTGCTTTTACTGAATCAGTTTAAAGTGATATGCCTAACATTAAAATTCCGTCCATCCAGCTCGCAGTACCCAATGTGTTGTTTTTATCATCTACAACATTCAATGCTGTGCTTGATCGAATACCTAATCTAAGATCAACCGTACTCCCTATAGACATGCCGTAAGAATTTTCTGCAACAAAACCCACTCCACCGCCAAAAATTCCTCCACCAAGCTTTACTTGGCCGGGTCCAGCAGGAAAGGAAACTATTCCATTGATATGTATTCCAGAAAATACCCCGCCTTTTGGCATATAATTTTTAAAACTATAGGTTCCAGCTTCCGCGCCTAATCGAAATCTTATACCAGCTATCTGCAAAGCCATGGGTAATTCTAATGAGACTCTAAAGTCTACAGCATTTGAATTGTAGGTTTGAAGAGGATTATTTACAAAACCAGCAGAAGCGCCTGTAATATTTAGGGTATAGCCCAAGACGCTTTCGAGATCACTAAGATCCTCCTCTTCATCTGAGAAATCTTCCGAGAAATCATCTGAAAATTCATCATCTGAAAATTCATCATCTGAAAATTCATCATCTGAAAATTCATCATCATCAAAATCAAATCCTTCTAGACCGCCATCATCCTCATTTTCAAGCTCANCNTCAAATTCATCTTCTTCNGAAAATTCAAAATCATCGTCNAGTGCGNCATCATCCTCATCNCCCCANAAAATCTCTTCAACTGCATCATCNTGNGCAAAAACAATTGAAGATGGTGATAGNANTAATGATGCGCCAACTAGCACATAAAAAAATGCAAATATATACAAAGATCCTTTTTTCATAAGCCTATCCAAATTATTGTTAATTTAGAGGGCGCACGAATTGGAGTGCACTTAATACCTCGAATTAGTACGTCGTCCTACNNCAATTTAAGTTTATCTATAGGAAATAGGCAATATTTCGATGAAAATGCTTTTTTGCGTTATTTTCGATACAAAACCATCAATCTGGGAGCTCATCACCTTCAACCCATGGGGCGCCAGCTTGGCGAAGCTCATAGCTCAAATCAATAATCATTTGGTTGTTAGCGGTAAGCTGNTTTTCAATCAAATCAATTCTCTTGTTTGCAAGAGACAGGTTGTCGAGCGCAAGTGTTGTTGGTCCGTAAGTTGATCCTGAAGCTATACGCGCAGCTGTATAAAGGCGCGTGTATACTGTGGGATTATTTTTTTCACCGGGTTCATTTTTAGAACGATTTCCATTAAGCTCTTCGTCCATCTCNAGAAGAGAATCACGCAACTTGCTTAATTCTTCATCCATAACGCCCACATCGGCATTTGACTGGGCGAGTGCAACATTCATACTTTTAACTTTTTTAAGGGTATTGGTTACACTAATCTGTATCGCTGTAACCTTTTTAAAGGTTTTTTCAACNCCGCGTAAAAAATTAAANGTTTCAGCGTAGTCTTTGGATGGAAGTGCNCCTTTTCTTAAAGGAGTAACATCAAACTGTTGAGGTTGGGATAATTTTTGAGTTTTACCATCAACAACCGAGTACATTGTAACAGAATATTTTCCAGGCATAGCCAAATATCCTGAACCGGTAACCTTTTCTCTATCAAGTGGAAGTGCATAGGGATTTGGATAGCGAAGATCCCATGCAACCCTATGGAACCCTTTGGATGCGGGTGCATCGATCCTTCGTACGACATCGCCACCACTATCTCTTACTTCAAATATAATTTTTGGACTTATCTCACGACGTTCTGCTTCAACTTCATCCCAACCGGGAAATCCAATCGATTTAGAGCTTTTCTTTTCATTGTTTCTTCTTTTTTCAGCTTTTGTCATAAATGATTCGGATAAATGATAAGTAAATACTGCTCCAAAGGGCGGATTTGGTGCTATATAGTAACNNTCACCTTGCGATGCTTTTCCAGAACCACCAAGAGACGAACGAGGAATATACCAGAGGGCTTTCCTTACAGGAAATAAAGTAGCCTTTGATTTCATTTGGGTATCTGAAATCGACCTGAATACACTCATATCGTCAAATACATAAAAACCCCTACCAAACGTTGCGCCTACAAGATCGTTTTCACGCTTGTGAATANCAAGATCTCTGAATGGTATCGTGGGNACGTTGCCTGATAATTGTGTCCATATATCTCCCGAATCAACNGAAAAATAAACACCAAATTCTGTACCAAGGAACAGTAAGTCTTTTTTTACATGATCCTGAATAATCCTCCAACTATGAGATCTTTCAGGTAGATTAGAAGAAATAGACTTCCATGTTTGACCTTTATTGGTGCTTTTATACACATATGCTTTGTAGTCACCGTACTTATGGTTATCTAGAACAGCGTAAACGGTATTTGCATCAAAATTATCGGCCTTAAGATCGTTTACATAAGCCATTTCAGGAGCACCCGGCAACCTTTTTACTTCAAATTTTTTCCAGCTTTTNCCGTCGTTGTCCGTTACATTTATATAACCATCATCTGTACCAGCATAAATTAACCCTTCTTTGACTGGAGATTCAGATATAGCTGATATAGTATTGTAGTTTGACATAGCAAGAACATCCCAAGGGTTATCCCAGCTTTGCTTAGATCCCATGATAGGAAGATCAAATCTCTCTTGATTGCGGGTTAAGTCTTTAGAGATCGGTGTCCATGAATCACCACGGTCATCAGATTTCCATACACGCTGTGAAGCAAAGTAAATACGAGAAGACTTATGAGGACTGACAATGATTGGTGCATCCCAATTAAATCGTTCATAGGGCTCACCCTCTCTTGGTTGGGGCTGAATAAATACAGTCTCTCCCGTAGTCATGTCAAGGCGATTTAAATAACCTTGTTGGCTCTGTGCATACATAATATCCGGATTACCGGGCTCTGTAGCCGGCTGATGACCATCTCCTCCTAAAATCACTCTCCAGTCGCCATTCTGAATACCTTGCCTATTATCTGTTCGCGAAGGACCTCCTTCAGAACTATTATCTTGNGTACCTCCAAAAACATTGTAAAAAGGCTTAGCNTCATCAAGAGCAAGATCATAAAATTGCGTTATCGGGAGATTTGATATAAATCTCCAGGTTTTAGTTAGGTCAAAAGATTCATATAAACCACCATCGCTACCAACCATTACATAGTTTGGATCGCTTTTCTTAAATGCAATAGCATGGTTATCAACGTGCTTATGCTTTTCATTCATTCTGCTGAAATTCTTTCCTCCATCATCTGATACTAACATATAATTATTCATTAAGAATAATTTATCAAAATGATGTGGCGAAGCATACAATTCCTGATAATAATGGGGGCCAGTTCCACCGGCAACGGCATCTGATTGTTTCGTCCATGTCTCCCCTCTATCAACCGATTTATATACACCACCTTTTCTCCTGTCAAGCTCAATAGCAGCATATACTATATCGGAGTTGTGCTTCGAAATGTCAAAACCTATTTTTCCCATATTTGATGAAGGAAGACCGGATGATAATTTCTTCCAATTATCACCCCCGTCATCCGTTCTGTAGATTCCAGTTCCTGGTCCGCCGCCCATATAGGCTGCAACCGTACGATGGCGNTGCCATAGCACTGCATAGATTCTATCGGGATTTCTTGGATCCATAACGAGNTCTGTTGCACCTGTCCATTTGTTGCTTTTTAATATCAAGGACCATGTTTTTCCACCATTGATGCTTTTGTAAACACCCCTTTCGCCCCCACTACTCCACATAGGGCCTTGGGAGGCAACCCAAATAATGTTCGAATTTTCAGGATGAATAAGAATTTCAGATATATGCTCGGATTTTTTTAACCCCATATTTTTCCAAGATTGACCACCGTCAGTTGAACGATATACACCATCACCATAACCAAAATGTCTTCCGCCTAAATTTTCACCGGTACCTACCCAAACGGTGTTTGGATTGCTAGGATCTAAAGTGACACATCCAGTTGAATACGAATTTTGGTTGTCAAAAATTGGTGTCCAGGTTACACCCGCATTAACAGTTTTCCATACATTCCCCGAACCAACAGTGACGTACCAAACACTTTCATTATCTGGATGAAATGCTATGTCAGAGATTCTTCCTGACATAAATGCAGGCCCAATACTTCTAAATTCTAATCCGGAAAAATTTTCTTTTGTCCAAACTGTTTTTTTAGAAGTTTGAGCAAAGATAGAANAGGAAGTTAGTAANATAATTANCGATATTGACTTTAAGTAGTGCATTANGTAAGCCTCCTAAATAGTAGTACACCCGGAAGGATTCGAACCCTCAACCTTTCGGTCCGTAGCCGAACGCTCTATCCAGTTGAGCTACGGGTGCATTTGTTTTTATTAAGAAAAAACGAATATAAAGTGCGCCAAATCTACTCTTATCTGGCCAACCCCTCAAGGTTTAATCTAAATTAAAATTTAAATTCAGCAGATTGAAGTATTTCTTTGGATCTATAATCTTGAATCCAAACTACAATTTTTAAATTTCCAGCGCTCCATCTAATTTCAGAATTATTTTTCCAAGATTGAGGAATAGACCAATTAAAACTTTCCATATAATCAGAGTTTGCAATATACTGTATTTGTTTTCCTGAATTCCCAAGTAGCTGCTCAATAACAACATTATGATGCTCGTACATTCCATTGAATGAACCTGGGTATATTACTCTTGCCATAACGGCTGCTACAAATAAACGAATATCGCTCGAATCGTCTGAGTTTTTTAAATTACTGGTAGTGACTTCTATGGATAGATCACTATCCAACCTAGATCCTTTAGCAGATATTTCATAGGTTGAAACTGTATTAAGATACTTTTTAGGATCCTCCAGCCATGAATTTAGACTTGAACCCGAATCGNAACCATTTGTGAACATATGAGGNGTAAAATTACCNGNATAATANTCACTNCTANTTCTGTTTAATTCGGGATTGAGTGCATACATTGGGTCATTGCCTGGAGAGGGCCACCATACATGGTAATAAATTCGCGACCAAATACTGTCTAGCTCTGCACTCACAGAGTTAACGGAGGATTGATTGGTGAATGAATTCAAACTCCGCTCCGCGGAGGCGCAGGGTCCTCAGGTCGAAGATGTAAACATCTCACTTAAAACTCTTTTCTTGGTTATTGAAACAATAATATCAAANGAAGCGGAAATTTCCGAACTAGTAGCGGATATTTTAGTCACACCTTTGGATTTNGCTGTTATTTTTCCTTCATTATTAATAGATGCAACAGCTTCATTAGATGACTCCCAGGTAACGGATAATTTGTCNAGCCTATTTCCTTCTTTATCAAATCCCCGAGCATAAAAATACGTTGATTGTCCCGGCATCAGAACATCATTGGTTGAAATAATTTGAATNGAGTCTAGGTTTGAAACGNTTACTTTATCCTCGCATGTCCAAAAGAAAAAGCAAAATAAAACAATATATTTTTTATTGAATATTTTCATAATTAAAAAGCCGATGTTATNCCAAATTTAAACCCATTTTCGAAAGATTGCACATACCTACAAATACCATTGCTGCAGAAGACCCCTCCTCTTTGAGAGCCGTATGTCAAAGAGATCTGCGTTGAATTAAAAGCATTAAAAACTATATCAATATTCGCCCATGTCAAGGATTTGTCAACAATAGGATTTAAAATATTTTCAATAATATTATTATTTCTTCCTNTCTCCATCACTAATATATCTTCGGTATTGGTATTGTCGACATTNAGACTAATTGATAATTTCGGAGATCTAGAGAAACCCAGACTTAAAAAGGTGTTTGTTTGTGTGTTTTTAGAAAAACTTGATCCATAGATTAAATTTGCATTACTAATTTGTGGATTAAAACTGTAAATACCTTTCTTTAGAGATTGGTATTCAAACTGTGCGTTGATGCTATTTTTTGAATCTAATTCATACGATAAAATAACTGGTATTGTTTTGGCCTTAACCGCCTCATAGCTAAAAGCATGACCTTGATTTGTATATATACTAGAAAAAATATCGGTTATATCATAGGTATCAGCCCAAGAAATTTGGTAAAACAACTTAGACCGGTAATATCCATTAATCTCTAAATAGACCTCCCTAAATGGATTGTATTGCCACCTGGATGAAGGTAATTTTGTATGATTTTTTACACTCCATGCAGTGGTAAGACTTTCATTCTGAATATTTTCCCATTCTGTATGCCTACTTGATTGCGAATAATTAAAAATGAAAGATCCATTGCTGGCATTCTGTTTTTCAATAGTAATGCTTGATCCTACCTCATCATTGTAATCTGTTTGATGGGTTATTCTGCCNAAATACAATGAACTATGGGTCCTGAAAACGGTGGGCATTTGCTGAACGAAGAGTGCGCCTTCAGGGTTATTAACAAAATCCCAGCGATCATATGGAGAAAGTTTATTGAAAAAATAGTCTTTCAATGAAAAACTAAATGAATATTTATTTAAAAATACGTATGAATTAAAATTATGAGCTGAACCTTTATTTTTAATCTCAACCGCATAATGGTAATCGGATTCAAAACTACCCCATTGCTGATTAAAGCTGTGACCGTAGAATAAACTATTAATCATCTTTGAGCTATTATTTCCCGAAGATGAATANAGAAATGGTAAAGAGTAAGTATTGTTAACGTTCAATAAGTAAAAATCGTATGAACTAGATGAGGGATTAAAAGAGGCTTTTAATCCATTTAATTCATAATCAGTCCTGTGGTTTGGAATTCTTTCATTAAANTCTGGAGCATGGATGGTTGATCTCCAGCTNCGCTGTTTTCCGTATAAATATTCAACACCAACTAAATCATTGGAATAAGAAAACAAAGCTCCTTTTACGCCTGTATCTAGATCAATTGCTTGATCATCTAGCATATTAAAAATAAGTCCATTGCCCCAATACTCGTATATATCTCCAATTTTAAGAGCATAGCTATCGNTTTGGTATTCTAATCGAATTTTTCTTAATCCAATATTCTGTCTTCCGAGCTCAGGCGGGTTGGAATGTTCAAATTCAAGCCATGCTGTCCAGTTTCTCCAGTCCGAGTTAATATTCATTCTATTTTCAAAAAAATTGAAACTGTTTTGACTCTTGCCAAAATTTGAAACTATAGACCCTGAATAATTAACTTGTGCGAATAAAATATCTAAAAATAAGAAAGATGCTATTCCGACAAAAATTCTCATTTTTTTAACAACTCAATTATTTCTTTTTCCATTATTATTTCATCGCCTGGCATGTACCCGTAATGCATCCATACTACTTGTCCATCTTGGTCAATAAGAACATTTGTAGGCATAATATTGCCATTAAGTTTTTTAAATATTTGCTGATTAGGATCCACAAATACCTCAAAAGCGTATTTTTTTGAACGAACAAATCTTTTGACTTCGGATAGGCTGCGTTGTGTGTCAATACTAATGGAGAGAATTGAAAAGCCTTCTTTCTTATACTCTTTAGATAAGCGATCAAGATGTAGCATTTCCTTTTTACAGGGTCCGCACCATGTTGCCCAAAAATTTATAAGGACAGGTCCATCATTTAGATATTGTTTTAGTTTGACTTTTTTGCCATCAGTGCGACTAAGGCGTAAATTGGATTGAACTTTTTGGCTGAAGGTTGATGACGAAAAGGCTATGCAGACTAAAAAAAGATACCTATGCATGGAGGGGGTTTTTATAATAGCGTACTTAAATAGTCATACAATTCGTTTTCTGGTACGAATTTCAACTTAACTCTACTAATACTGTTTGCTGTGTTTACGTTAATTTTAAATTCATAATTAGCAGGTATTTCAACAGTCTCTAAAGAGACTTGCATTGACCAGCCGCCAACCGTGAAGTCAATTAACGGTGAAAACGAGCGAAAAGACTTAAAAATAACGCGATCACTATCAAGATTTTGAATGACCTTATCGTGTGAATCAACTAAAACAGCTAATGGAACTCCAGAAGAATTTTGTAATTGTATGACCGGTATAGCACGGTATTTACCAAGTTTTATTTTTTCAGAAATACCGGGTGGAAAATTATATTTATCCTTATTGAAGTAAAAAATTGTAAGATTGCCATCTTGCTTTAGCCCGGAATATGGTAAGGATTTAAGCATGTCTTTGATAAGACCGCCTTTTAACTTGTAGTTAACTGGAAGCTGGACTTGAAATTCTTTTTTATTCTGAGGGTCATAATTGAATTTTGGCTTATCAAGGCTTACTGTGTAGGGATTATTCATCAGGTTTTCAAGCACCTCAACCATCATTACAGTGTTCATTTCATTTTCTGGTTTTGCATTTTCATAATCTTCTTTAGAAAAATCAAGAACCCACTCGCCCTCAATCTCTCTGGATTCACTCGGGTCTATTTCTCCTTGGGCGCCACTACTTATATCAAGTTTTTTCTCTAAATCTTTAATTGCNTGGTCAATAGCAGAACTAGCATTAATGGCGCTCTGAGCATACGTTGGAGGTTCCTGCATACCCTTACCTTCCGTTAAGGTGGGATATTTACTTTTAGTAGGTTTTGGCAGATAAGGGGAAAGCATTGTTTTTACCATTGCTACAAGCGAAGAGTTAACGTCATCCATCTTATTATAATATCCGGTTATTCTTCTATTGTCGACCTCATCCCAGGAGGCTATATCAATCAATTGAACTGATATTATTAGCTTGTCCAAAGAGCGTTCGTATTTACCTAAGACAAGAAAATTTTTAGTACCGGGTTTCTGCTGGTTTAAAAGCGAGCGATTTGACATTACCTCTTCAAGATTGGATTGATTTTTTGTATAAACCCTATCTTGATCGGAAAGATTTGAGGTAATCATGCTTGAAAAAGCATCTGAAAGCCACATAAGAGCTGGCTCACTTTTTGAGTTATCAAAAGGTATAACATAAACATTTAATGCAGGTGGAACTGCAAAAACAGAAGAAATACCCATAAAAATGGTGAGAAAGTATTTAGATAGCGAAAGCATAAGAGGTCAAATTATAGAAAATCATAGTATTCTCAATGTAATTTTTATATTATTTTTTTGCCCATGTATCACGAAGAGCAACTGTTCTATTATAAACGAGGGATTCTGCGGTAGAATCGGCATCTTTAAAAAAATACCCCAGCCTCTCAAATTGAACAGGAATCTTGCTTTCAAATGTTTTTAATTCGGGCTCTAATCGGCAATTTTTAACTATTTTCAGAGAATTAGTATTTATTGTATCTATAAAGTTTGACTCTGCATCTGGGTTCAAAGCTGTAAATAATCTATCGTATAATCGAATATCTGCTAAAACAGAATGATTTGCTGATACCCAATGCAGCGTACCTTTTACTTTTCTCTTATCCTCAGACCTTCCCCCTAAAGTATCCTTATCGTATGTACAATGTAGTTCGACAATTTTCCCCTTACTGTCCTTAATTACATCTGTGCACGTGATATAGTAAGCAAATTTAAATCGTACCTCAGCACCAGGAGAAAGACGGAAAAACTTTTTTGGAGGATCTTCCATAAAATCATCTTTCTCAATGTAGAGGACTTTTGAAAAAGGCAATTTGCGGGTTCCTGCAGATTCATCTTCAGGATTGTTTTTTGCTATGACAAATTCTTCTTTTTCATCGGGATAGTTTGTAATAACAACTTTTAAAGGATTCAATACAGCCATTCTTCTTTGCGATCTCTTATTTAGATCAGTTCTCAATGATGATTCCAGTTTAGCTATATCCATTATATTGTCACGCTTAGCAACGCCAACATCTTCCATAAAATTTCTAATGGATTTTGGGGTGTACCCTCTTCGCTTAAAGCCTGAAATTGTAGGCATTCGAGGATCATCCCAACCGGTAACGTGATTATTCTCAACTAGTAATTTTAATTTTCTTTTTGACATAACAGTATAGCTAAGATTTAATCGAGCAAATTCAATTTGTTGTGGGTGATACACATCTAGTTTATCAAGATACCAATCGTACAGAGGTCTATGATCTTCAAATTCTAATGAACATAACGAGTGCGTTATACCTTCAATAGAATCCTCAAGTCCATGCGCCCAATCGTACATAGGATAAATACACCACTTATCACCCGTTCTATGGTGATTTGCATGCAAGATTCTATAAATAACAGGGTCTCGCATATTCATATTTGGATGTGACATATCAATTTTTCCACGTAAAGTTTTTGATCCGTTTTCAAATTCACCAGACTTCATCCGGTTGAATAAATCGAGATTTTCATCTCGAGCTCTATCCCTATAAGGACTTTGAGTTCCGGGCTTTTGAAGCGTTCCCCGTGTGTTCTTTATCTCTTGAGGTGAGAGCTCGCAAACATAAGCATTATTATTTTTAATTAATTGCAATGCGTATTCATACATCTGCTGAAAGTAGTCAGAAGCAAAATAAACTCTTTTCTCACTATCAAAGCCGAGCCATTTCACATCTTCTTGGATTGAACGTACGTACTCATCTTCTTCAGCAATTGGATTAGTATCATCAAACCTGAGATTACACTTACCATTATATTCTTCAGCAATGTTATAGTTTAAGTAAATTGCTTTTGCGTGGCCAATGTGCAGATACCCATTTGGCTCAGGGGGAAAGCGGGTATGTACTTTGTTGTTAAACTTTCCGGAGTCATTATCATCATCAATAATTCTTTGAATAAAATTTTTATTTATATCATTCATTATAATTATTTTGACATCCTCGATATTGCACTATGAATTCGGTTTAAAGTTTCACTCTTCCCTAGGATACTCATTATATCAAAAACGGAAGGTCCGTCAAGCGACCCAAAAACAGCCAATCGCAGGGGCATAATAACTTTTCCAACGCCATAGGAATTTTTTGTAGCAAAAGATTTTAACTGTTTTTCCAAGATTTCTGGGTACCAACTTTCAACAGATACTAAAACCTTTTCAATCTCTCCAACTATTTCTGTTGTTAATTCATTAGGCCATGCCTTCAGCATCTCACTTTCATCGAATGATTCAGGAGAAATAAAAAAATATTTTGATTTTAGAATAAACTCCTGAAGTGACTTTGCTCTTGGCTTAAGCGCATCAATAATATTTATAAGTTGAGAAATATCTGCATTTTTTCCCCAATCTGATTCNAGNAATCGTATTTCTTCTAAAAGCAATTGGGAGGTTTTGTTTTGGACGTGCTGTCCGCTNAACCAGTGTAATTTTTTATCATCCCATACGGCTCCTTTCTTTTGAACCTGCTGAAACGAAAAGCCATTAATTAATTCATCTGTTAGCATGACCTCTTTTTCGCTTTTAGGGTTCCAGCCAAGTAGNGCTAAGTAGTTAAGAATACTATCTGGNAAATACCCTTGATCAGCAAAACTNTGAACCCCCGGAGCTCCATGTCTTTTNCTCAATCTTTTCTTATCGGGTCCAAGTATCATTGGTAGGTGTGCAAAAATTGGAGGATTCAANTCTAAGCTCTNATACAAAATTAATTGCTTTGGTGTATTTGAAAGATGATCATCGCCCCTGATTACATGGCTTATTTCCATCTCAAAATCATCTACTACGACAGTAAAATTGTATGTTGGTGAACCATCTGATCGCGCAATAATAAAATCATCTAGCTCTTTGTTATTTGTATTTATAGCTCCATAAACTAAATCATCAAAAGCCGTAATACCTTCTTCAAGCTTTATGCGAATAGTAAAAGATATTCCTTGATTAAGCTTTGACTTTACCTCTTCACTNGTCAAATTTCTACAGGTACCAGGGTATAGNGCGTAGCTGTCTTTCTTGTAATTTTCAACATCGCTTTTAGAGCAAAAGCACCTGTACGCCTTATTCTCATCCAAGAGCTTGTTTAAATAGTATTTATATCTGTCCATTCTCCCTGACTGATATACAAGTGGCTCATCCCAATCAAGGCCAAGCCATTTTAGCGAATCTAAAATTTGATTTGTGAAAATATCTTTAGATCTTTCTTTGTCAGTATCTTCAATTCTTAGAAAAAAGGAGCCTTGATGTTTTTTTGCATATAGCCAGTTAAAGAGCGCAGTTCGCGCGCCCCCTAGATGCAATTCACCGGTTGGGCTTGGTGCAAATCGTACTTTAATAGAGGTAGGATTAGGCATAAAAATTAGGACAATTCTTCATTCAGCATTGTTATAACTTTTTTTATTTGATCTATCCCAGCATGACATCTTAAAATATAAATCCTTTGAATTTCTTCTTTTAGTTGGATTTCGCTAATATATCTATGCGTTTTAATTATATTGGTATTTTCTTGACGAATTTTAGTTTTATTAGATAGAGATCCTATAACAAGAATTGGCAATTCCCTGAAATATGTATTATCAAGCAGCTCTCCATTATAATGTATTCTATAGTAGTGATGGCTATAAATCTTACCAATTTCATTAGATAGTTCATCGTTGCCAAAATAAGTTAACCTTCCACTTGAAACTGATGCATCATAAGATGATTGAGTACCAAAAAACGTATTGTTAGATACTGATTTGCCATTCAACTGCATAAAATTATCATAATTAAAAGAAGAGTCAGGATTAAGCATAGCCAGCATTTTAACGGTATTATAATTAGCTGTTTGCGTCTCAAGCGCTATTCTTTCAAGGTATGGTAGATCTTTTTCGAGATCTTTTTTAATATTAATATAGTCGCTTTTGAGCCTGTTTTTTATCTGAGCGTCTTCCCTCCACTCTTCAACGTTAAACGATAAGGCAATTCCCAAAAAAACAGCTAAAAATTCTACACCGCCCCTAGTTAGCATTCTATTCATACTACTATAAACCTATAATTTTAATTGACTGGTGAGAGCACAACAATACGACCAGGGTTTTCTAGGGCAACAAAAATTCTTCCGAGAGGCCCAACCTCAACATCTCGTACACGGCTTCCTGGCTGATAAATACTTTCCCTGCTAACAAACTTATTATTTTCAACCACTACCCGCTCTAAGCATTCATCTTTAAGTGATGTGACCAAAATGTTTCCGTTCCACTTATTAAATAAATTATTTTCATACATAGATATTCCGCAAACAGCGATACT
>NHFJ01000027.1 GCA_002172545.1 Fidelibacterota bacterium TMED108
GAGCTTCTTCCTCTTTTGGGGCTTCTTCTTCAGCTGGAGCTTCTTCCTCTTTTGGGGCTTCTTCTTCAGCTGGAGCTTCTTCCTCTTTAGGGGTTTCTTCTTCAGCTGGAGCTTCTTTAGTCTCAACGATTTCTTCGTTAGTCTGATCAATTAAATCTTCATTAGGCTCTGAGTCTGTTGATGGCATCTCTATATCGACAAGATTAGCTTCATCCTCCATTTGCTTTAACGCAGCATCTAGTTTTTGACCCTTTTCTAAGCCAATCATTGACTCATTGAATCTCCAATAACCTTCTTTATCAGATGGAACACTTTTAACAAACTTAACGTGAACTAGATCCTTGCCTTTAGATCCGGATGTTTTTTCTTCAAAACTTTTTTGTTTTTTAGCCATTGCTGAAATCTCCTAAAATAAAAATGTAAATAGGCCGAGAATTTAGTCTTATTATTTTATTAATCATCGCACTATTAACTTAATTTTAATTATTCCGGTCTCCATTCATACTCCATTACTTCTCCGTCGCTCATATTGCCTGGTTTTCTTGTGCCTGTAACTACGCGAATTTTGTTATTACTAATAAACTCAACCAGACTTATTCTATTCTTAGAAGCATCATCCATCTCTACAGTCAAAAGGTAGGGTTTTTGATTAAAATCAAACTTAAATGCACCCTTTTCTTCATTGCTTATCTTAGTGCCTAAAGATAAACCTTGCATAAACCTTCCAGATATACCCGAATCATCAGGTTCAAATATCCAAACAACTTCAATAATAGCTCCCTTGTAGTACCATTTTCCAGCCATACTTCTTATGTATTCAATAAATTCTATAAGTACTGGCTCAGCTTCATTGTCAGCAAAGTCAACTGCGTCTACACCAAGCGAATATACAACGCCGGCGCTTAAAGACTCCTGA
This sequence comes from Fidelibacterota bacterium TMED108, assembly GCA_002172545.1. Taxonomy (GTDB): domain Bacteria; phylum Fidelibacterota; class Marinisomatia; order Marinisomatales; family TCS55; genus TMED108. The sequence continues at coordinate 917 of NHFJ01000027.1, forward strand.
ATCGGCAGGGAAGCCTTTTCATATGTTCCTTTCTTTAAATATTGATCATAAAGTGGAATTTTCTGCTTTGTCACTTCGTCACTTAAACCGCCGGTTCTTGTCCACACTATTTTACCATCTTTAAGATCTTCACTTATATCAATATTTATATCCGAACCCATAAAATAGGAATTTGAAGTTGGGTAAAATATGCTAATTCTAGGCCTAGTTATATCGTACTTAACATTTTCAATTACATTTGATTTTGATGCATTTGTAGCTAAATCCTCACCAACAAACTGAACACTGTATACTGTTCCATCGTTTATCAAAGGTACTTGGGAAGTTTTTTGTGGTTGATCAAAACTAGTCTCTAATTCTAGAGATTCAAGATTAACTATTACAGGTGAATTTGGATCTGGGCTACCGCTAACTCTAGAATAAATTATTTGACCAGCGCTAAGTTGTTCAGATATTGAATATGAAATGTCAAGATGATTAACCGCAGAATTTGATTCAGGATACTTGAGCTCCAGCGTAGGTGGAACATCATCGTAAACAACGCTCATAACAAACTTTTTGCCTGTATTTCCAGCTAAATCTTTACCTTCAAGTGTAATACGGTACATCGCATTTACAACAAGATCAAGTTGCGGAAGTTTGGAGTTGTCTCCGTCTCCAGGTTTAAGTAGGTCATTTGAAAGATTAAATTCATGAGGAGCATTTGCATCTGCTTCTCCCCCCATATGGATCCAAGTGTATTTTCCCGATTGCAAGACTTCGCTAACACTCCAAGAAACGGTTTGTGAATTCACGCGACTACTTGCAACTGGTAAGACTTGAGTAAAATTTGGTTTACTCGTATCAAAGCTGATATTTTTTGCTATTATGGCCGAGGTTTCATTTTGAGCTTTATCTTTAGCAATAATATCTATATTATAAACGACACCATCGATCAGATCGGTTTGACCGCTTAAGACCCCTATGTCAAAAGTGCCCATTGAAAGTTCATTGAGCGCTAAATTTATTTTTACTTCATCAGTGCCATCTACTGGCCTCCACGTAACAATACCCTCTATTAGATCTTCATCTGAGGAATAACTGATTTCCGCTAGATTTATATAGGAGTCAGATTTTGGGTATTCGCCTACGAGCTTTGGAGGTGTATTATCAAAAAATAATCTGCCAAAATTATATACAGATGAATTACCTGCTCGATCTGTACCATTAAATACAATCAAATACCAGGCTCCACTTACAAGTGAGGGTTCTGGATCAAATTTTACCTGAGGATATTCCCCTTCTTCTAAAGTTCCTCCTACAAGCTTGGAAGTATGCTGCGCTTTTAAATCATCTTCACCTTCCTGCCATATCCAATCAACTGAAGCAATACTTAGCATTTCATTTGAACGCAAGCCAAGTACTGGTGAATTGATAAAAGTATCTAAATCTGGAGAAATAATTGAAATTTCAGGTGGTATATCATCAAATGTAACATTTTCAACAATGTTCGATAAGCCATCGTTCCCAGCTATATCTACACCCTCAACACTAATTTTGTATACAGCATTACTAACTAAACTTACTTGCTGATTAATATCAATAGTTAATTTTAAAGATTGAATCAATTGATCATCTAAGAGAGTAATTTCATGCGGGCTAGAGGAGTCGTTGGGGCCGCCAGTTCTTTCAATTATTATTTTTCCACTACTTAATGACTCATTGAGTGAAAAATCTACATTTATTTGGTTACTGAAAATAGAAGGCTTAGGGTTAAGAATGACCATTTCAGGGCCAGTGGAATCATAGGTAATATTGTCAACGCTAACCTCATCAGCTATATTGCCAGCCATATCCTCAGCTACAAAAGAAATTGAATAGACTGATCCATCTTTAAGGATTATATCATTTTCAAAAGATTCATCGTAATGAGCACCTTGTTTTAAACGCTCTCCGCTTAAATTTACTACATGTGGACTCTGGGGATCTTGCGCTCCACCAGTACGTGTGAATGTAATTTTTGACTTTCCCATTTCTTCATTAGAAGAATAAGTTAAAATAGGCACATTAAAGCGAGAACCAGAGGAAGGACTTTCAATTGCAATAACAGGTGGAAGTAAATCAAAAAATACATCATTTATTGCTTGAACTTTTGCTGGATTTCCCGCCTTATCAAAACCTTCAATTGATACGCTATAGCGACCACCATCTGCAAGTTGAGCTGTAATACCAATATCAAAATCTGAGTGAACTCCTTTTTGCAGTTCTTTGCCTGACAAAGATACTTTATGCGGAGAATTTACATCAACGGTTCCACTCGTTTGAATAAATACAACGGTAGCAGTTTCTAAATTTTCAGTCGATGAAAATGAAACTACTGTTGATTTAATTTGTTCAGCATCAATTGGTCGACTAATAGATATTTCTGGTGATTGATTATCAAAAGCTATATTTTCAATAGCGATTGTTTTAGCATTGTTTGAGGCATAATCTTGCCCGGTCAGTTCAAAAGTATAAATTGACCCATTAGCAAGTTTTGGCTGATTGGCTAGAATTACATTTTCATAAGAGCCTTTGCGTAACTCATTAGCAGAAAGCAATATCGATTGGGGTGAATTTTCATCTTCTACACCACCGGTTCTTGTAATTTTTAAGGTTGAATTTGCTAAAGGCTCACTTAAAGTATAGCTTATAGTGTTCGTATTGATATAGCCGTTATTATTAATATTATCAATACTTATAATTGGATCAGTTATATCGTATGTAATATTTTTTATCAATATTTGTTCAGCTATATTTCCCGCAAAATCAACCCCATCAAATGACAAATTATACGTTGATCCATCCACCCATTTAAACTCTTCAAAAATTTTATTATCTATGGTGCCAATTTTTCTTAGTTCTTCAATTAAAACTAGTTCATGAGGTGAGTTTTCATCTGTTGCGCCCGCAACACTAGTTAATACCAGCTTTCCCTCATTAAGATTCTCGCTAATTGATATAGTAATTCCTTGTGAATTGATAAATGCATTATCTGTAGGCTGTATTATTTTCAATGTTGGTTTTTCATTATCAAATACAATGTTTTCAACGATAATTTCAGGTGCGCTATTGCCCGCGGCATCACTGCCTTCAAATTTTATATTATAGATAGAACCATTTACTAGCCTGACAAATGATTTAGGCAGTTTTCCTCCTTGAGCCCCTTTATTTTTTTTTGAGCCCGCGAGTGTAATCATATGAGTAGTTTTTGGATCTGTTGATCCACCTACATTTTCAAAATATATTTTACCTTCTTTTAGATCCTCTGTTAACGTATAGTTTATAAATGCTTCTTGAATAAAAGTATCATCTACTGGCTCTACATCTACAAATTCAGGGGGTGTGGTATCAAATAGAATATTTTCTACGAATACATCATTACCTTTATTTCCTGCAAGATCTGTACCTGATATAGTAATTCGATATGCTACACCATCAACTAAATTTGGAGGATCGGAGAATATTAAATCTAATTTCTCGCCACCGGATTTTTCTTCATTATTTAGTATTTTTGTATGAGGTGATAATGGGTCTTCTCCACTAATAGCGGTCCATATTATACTTCCTTCATCTAAAGCCTCGCTGATAGTAAAAGAAATTTCTGTTGAATTAACTGGTAGATCACTTTGTGGGGATATAAATGAAAACTCGGGAGGGGTAATATCAAAAGTTACGCCAGTCAATGTGTCAGATATTCCTATATTGGATGCGCGGTCAATACCTTCAATGAAAATTGAATAGAGTACTTTTTCTTGAGGTTTTACTCCGTAGTTTTTTAAAACATGCTTACCATCAAAAACATCTTTATCTCGAAGGTTGAATTCAAGAGGATCTAACCCATTTCCAATCCATACCATCTTAGCTGAAACCATTGGCTCATTAACACTGTAAGTAATTTCATTTGAATTAACAAAATTGCCCTCTAAAGGGTTAGTAATTGAGATTTTGGGTGGAGATGTATCGTATGTTATATCCGTTACGGATATTTCTTTTGATATATTTGAAGCAAAATCTTTTCCAATTATTGATATGGTATAGACCTCTCCATCTCTTAATGCAACATAATTCGACAACGGAGTCGAATCTTTTTTACCGGCCTTTAATTCTTCACCTAAAAGCGCAGATTCTAGACGCGCCTCGGATGAATTTCGTTGAAAATAAACAACACCGCTATCAATATCCTCTGAAAGAAGCCATCCAATTGATACTAGGTTTATAAATGAACCAGATGCTGGAGATAGGTTGGTAAATACTGGAGGTGTTAAGTCAACCTTGATTTCGCTTACAATAGCCTCAGATGCCCTATTTTTAGCCCGATCGAACCCATTTAGTGTAATAGTGTAGGTGGTTGCATCTTTAAGTTCTGGATTGAAAAGATTATCGGAGTTATAATCTCCTGCAAATAGACTTTTCGGGTGCGTATAAGTTTTTCTATCTTCTTCACCTGATATTGATTCACCCATCCAGTCAATTTTAAAATCGTAAATATCTTCATTTACGCTAAATAACATTTCAGATTCAGCAGTGAATATATTTGATTTTGGAGAGGTTATTGCTAATACAGGTGAAGTGATATCATAAAGGATTTTTTCAACTTTTACAGTGTCGCTTATGTTACCTGCTGGATCATAACCAACATAACTTAATGTATATTCCGATCCATCAACTAAACCCGGCATATTATAAAGATCGACTGGGCCAATTTCTTTACCCAAAAGCTCATCATTTTCAAGCTCCATGATATGAGGCGATAAGTTGTCTTCAACTCCCCCACTCCTTGTCCATATCATTTGCGCAGTTTGGAGAAGCTCACTGTTTTTAAAATGAACTTTTTTATAATTCACCGCTGAACCTGAATCCGGATCGATTATTGATAATTCAGGTGGAGTAAAGTCATACTGCAGTCCAGGAACAAAGGCTTTTTTTGCTTTGTTTCCTGCACGATCGCTCCCTGAAAGCGACATGGTGTACAAGGCATTTTCAACTACTTGAGGGCTGTTTTCAAGATCAACTTCTACGTGGACGCCTTCCTGCATCTCTTCTCTTGTTAATACTGCTGTAAATGGGGCAGATGGATCACTTACTCCACCAAGCCACATCCACTTAAATTCAGCTTCAAATAAAGTTTCTGATAAACTATATGATACCGCACTGGTTTTTGATATGGATCTGGGTAATGGGTATGATAATACTATCTGAGGTTGTGTAATATCATACAATATGTCTTCAATGTAAATTATGTTCGACTCATTGCCAGCAGGATCAAAAGCTGAGTAGGAAATATTGTAAATACCTCCATCAACCAAGGAAGGTGCATTTGCAATTGATGATGGCCCAAACGTTCCACTATTCAATTCTTCTTTAAATAACTGCATAATATGAAGACTATCGTTATCACTAATCCCTGAAACCCAGGACCATGTGATGGATCCAGATTTTAATAATTCACTATTTGAAAAAGACACCTTTTTGTGATTTACAGCATCACCGCTTAAAGGAGTAAACCAGGTTAATTTTGGAGGTGTAAAATCATATTCTATATTTGAAATAACTACATCATTAGCTTCGTTCCCTGCGCGATCGACACCTGAGACTGAAAGTGTATAAACAGTATTTTCTACAAATTTTGGAATATTAACAAGCTGCTTTCGAGAGTATATATCTTTTTTCATTTCATCTGCCTCTAAAATAGCTACGTAAGGTGCAAGTGTATCTTCAACTCCACCTACCCTATCCCATTTAAACTCTCCCTTGTATATATTCTCAGACAATGTATAGCTAACATCGGTTGAATTAGTTATTAGATTTTGCGAAGGATAGTTAACCAAAATCTCAGGTTTTGTAAAATCATATAAAATGTCTTTGATTGCAATAGTATCAGCCACATTTCCCGCACGATCTGCTCCTGTAAAAAGAATGGTATATATTCCTCCATCTGTTAATTGAGGCATATTAATGAGTGTAAGTTCGTTATGGTCCCCATATTTACGCTCAGCATCACTTAATGGCACTTTATGAGGTGCATCGGGATCATTCTCACCACCAGTTCTAATCCAAATTACTTCTCCTTTAAATAGGTCTTCAGATATTGAATATGAAATACGCTGGTGGTTTAATGCGCTACCTGAATCTGGTTTAACACTAGAAAAACTTGGAGGAGTCGTATCATAAAGTATGTTTGATACAGTCACGGGCTCGCTATCGTTACTTGCGAGATCTCGCCCATTGAGCGTTACAGAATATATTGATCCATCCATCAATATTGGTTCGTTTATCATATTAATTCGAATTTTCTCTTCCGGTGAAAGCTCCTCGCCAACCATACTTACAATATGGGGTGAGAGCGAGTCCTCCGCTCCATCAACTTGCGTCCACAATATTTCACCAAATGCCAGTTTCTCACTAATAGCATAGCTTATGGTTGGATTATTTATGGCCTCATTATTAAAAGGATATATCATAGTGATTACTGGTGGAGTTATATCGTAATGAACTGAATCTAAAAAAACAGCATCTGAAATATTTCCAGCAAGATCAACACCTATCATTTCAAAGATATACATAGACCCATCATTGAGCTGAAAGTAATCTGCCAGATCTACCTTATTGTTGACCCGAACGGTATCTAAAAATTCATAAAAATGGGGAGATTTTTCATCATATACATCGCCCTGCGATTTTAATCGGATAGACCATTTTTGAATAGGCTCATTTGTTTCCAACTCCATACGCTGGTTATTGATCCATTCGTTTGAATCTGGTGTTGTAAACGTTAATTTTGGCGGTGTAATGTCATAAATAACGCCACTAAAAATTCCAGGTAATGATAAATTTTGTGCACGATCATATCCATATATTTCTGGGTTATACATTACACCATCCACTAAACTCCCCTGATTAATGGGTCTAAAGCGGCCCCTTATGTCTAATTCGTTGCTTTCTATAAAAACAGTGTCCCTGGAAATATCTTTAAAATTAGAATCAGCGACCCAAACTATAAATGCAGAATCCAACACCTCGGAAGCATAAAAGGAAATGGAGATATCTTTCATATATTTATCCATCTCAAGCGCCATTAGTGGTGGGCTTATATCATAAATTAAACTATTGATTTTTCTTTGTGTTGCCATATATCCTTTAACGCCCTCACCATTAAAGAATACATCGTAGACCGTGCTGTCTATTAAAGCAGATTCATCATTGAGCGTCTTAGTATAATCGCCTCTTTTGATATTGCTCAACATAACCTTTGCAGTGTCACTACTTCCTGAAAAAGCCCAACCAATCTCACCCCATTTTAAATCGCCATCTAAATTATATGATATTTGGCTAGAGTTAATGAAGGATGAATCCGCAGGTCCTGTAAACCAAAAAACTGCCTCAGTACCATCAGGGCTCAATTTTACGTCCATGATCAATACACCGTTTGAGTCGTATTCAAACATGTGCGTTATATCTAAGTCATCGTAGTACTTAAATAAAAATTTATGCATTGACTTACCATCGGGTCTCCTAAACCACTCATCTCTAGTTACCCTACCTAATGAATCGTATTCAAATTCTTTGCCTCCGTATTCAAAAGCATCTACATCAAAAAAGCGGAAATCTTCAGGCTTGATATCTAAATTAATATTAGATGTTGTAAATCTATCATCCCATTTCTTGACAGAGTCTACACCAAACACCCACTCAATATAAGATACCGATTGATCCTCTCTTCCAAAAATAGTTTTATGAAATAGTTGTCCATCAGCATTAATCAACTCTTTTTGGCGAGCGATTTTATTTGTATCAATATAGGTGTACTGCTCTGAACCAATTAATTTACCCGAACGATCAATAAATGATTTTCGGGTAAGCCTACTTAGCGCATCGTATTCTGCGCGAATGTGCGACTTCCTTATAACTTCTGATTTAGGAACATTTCTGTTTGACAGAAAATCAAGTTCAGATAAAAAATATTTTACCTGATTCTGTCCGGCAACAAGAAAAAGGAATACAGTAATAATGAATAGGAGTTTATAGCTTTTCACAATGGTATAATTTATGTGTGAAAAAACTGTAAGAAAATGAGGTTCTACACTAAACTAGAAAAAATCTAAAAATATATATTTTCAAAAAAACTTATAAAGACTCGCTTTCTTGAGAACGTTTTTTTTGTCGCTGCTGATCCTTTGCGAGCTTTCTCATGTCAGCTACCTCATCCGATTCATCCATAATTTCTACTCCAAGCAATGTTTCAATACAATCCTCAAGAGTCACAATACCTGTTGTTCCACCGAATTCATCTTTTACAATAAACATGTGGGAACGATTTTTAATGAATTTATTTAAAACAGACTCAACTGATTCGGTTTCATGAACACTTTCAACTGGCTCAACAATATCTGCCATTGTTTTCTCAAAATAATCATCGGCCATTGTTTCTAAAACTGTGTCTTTGTAAACCAACCCAATGATATTATCAATATTTTCATGAAAAACCGGTATTCTTGAGAAGGTTATATCGTCGTTTGAATCCATAATATTTCCAACAGTTTCAATGTCTTCAAAGGCATAAATTACAGAACGTGGTGTTAAAATCTCTTCTATCTGAATTTCTTTTAATCGAAAAAGGTTTTCTATAATATCCGATTCTTGCTCATTAATAGATCCTTCGTCTTCCCCCATCTCAGCCATAGCAGTGATTTCTTCGCGACTCACCCTGTCTTCATTGGTATTTATGGATTTGGAGAAAGTATTGCTTAACCAAACGAAAGGAAATGCAATGACCATGAGAATACGTATCACAAGGGCAGATGGAATAGCGAGGCTTCGACAAAAATAAGCGCCTAACGTTTTTGGTAGAATTTCAGAAAAAATCAATATGCTAAATGTTAAAATAGCAGATGCAATCGCAACAGCGCCAGATCCGTAAATATTTAACGCTTGAGCTCCCATACCTGCAGCGCCAACTGTATTTGCGATAGTATTTAAAGTTAATATAGCTGCCAGTGGGCGATTTATATCGTCTTTTAAGCTTTGCAATATCTTACCTTGTTTAGGATTAGTTTTTATCATGGTACCAATTTGAGAGTGGGTTAATGATAAAATTACAGCTTCTAAAAGCGAGCAAATAAACGACACACCAAGAGCGAGTAAAAAATATCCAATAAGTAATGGCATTTATAAATAAGAGGCTATGCTCTTGAAGTTTCCTTTGATAAATTACGTTTAACAGATATCCACATAGGCAGATAAATTAACATCATAAAAAGAATTCCTGCTAATTGAAAAGTAATTAAATAATATGGCCATTCTCCTACTAGAGCCGGGTTCTCTCCACTTGGTTTTTCACATATAAACCAATAATTGGCACCATTACCAATCAGCTTATTAATTATACCAACTACAAAAATTGCACCATTAGTGATAAGTACAGTATTAAGTAGTGAATATCTTCTGCAACGCATATCAAAAACAAAAATCATCCAAAAAACATTCAAAATTATCAATCCATGCGATAAGAAACTCCAAAGTGTAGAAATATAGCCAAAATAAAAACGTGTTGGGTCAGGAGTAATAATTGCTTGCAATGCACCCGCTATACCCCAGAAGAATGCGAGTTCAAATGCAGTTTGATTTCGTGTATATAATGCATAACATGAAATAAATAAGCTAAATCCACACATATGTAAAGATATATCCTGCGCAGGATTAAAACTATTCAAACTAATCTTATAAAAATAATGCAGAAACTCTTGAAGTAATGTTACAGATATCAAAGCGAGAGCTATGTTTCTTTGCTGCGATTTTGATGCATAGTTTTTTCCGATAAATGGCAAAAGGAACCATATTGATGAACAAATAAAAATATAAATTATGTGTTCAGAGCTAAACGTTTGAAATATATAATCTTTCAATGTTTGGTTTTTACTCCATCGATAATCTTAAATGGTAGATAGGCAAGTGACATTATAAATAATCCAACTATACTTATGTTTAAAATGTACCATGGCCAATCTCCGAAAACTATTGGATTCGACACTTCTGGTCGTATCATTAAAAACATATAATTACCGCCTGTTAGCCACGCTATTAAACCTACAGGAATAACCATAAACCACAAAAACCCGTAAACTTTGAACACTGAAAGTTTTCGTGGTTTTTTATTATCAATAAATATACCCCAAAGTGCAAAAACAACTATCAATCCATGGGCTACAAAAAATAAAATATACTCAAGAGTATTTAACATTTTAAACTCAGGGGTAAATATAGTTATAAAGGCCGCACCTAGCCCGACAAGATACGTTATCTCAAATAAAAATTGTTTTTTGGTCCACATATAAGCTAGTCCGATATAAAAGACATAATTGCATATATGCAATGGAAGATCCTCAGACCAGTTAAGTTCACGGAAATATATTCGATTTATGTAATCTATTGTTTCCTCAAATAATCCTACAGAAATTAGCAAAGTAGATACTATGCGCTGTTTCTCATTGGTTAATTTTCTTCCTAAATAGGGTATCAAAAAAAAACATAAAAGACATGCAAAAATTGTCAAGATGTGTGTTCTATCAAACTGATTTACCTGTTGATAGATAAACAATACTAAATGCATTTATTTTACGGCTACTATGTATACAAAAAATAGATGGGTTCTTAAGAATTTAATCATTTGGGATCATTTCTACAGTGTGCGTAGGAACTGTCCATAGCTTTCCATCATCACCTCTCAAACGGTATCTTGTTGGAAAATGCGCAATGCTATCTAATTCAAGAATTACACCTTCCTCAAGATCGCCAAGTACCTCGTGATGAGGTTTAATTGTTTTATATTTCATGCCCTTAGAAGCCTTAACATGATCATTTGATATTTTATTAAATTCTTTTGGTGTCATTTGTAGTTATTTCCTCATTACACATTATGCTAAAGCTTTTTTAACAATCAATCTAAATAATTTTTAAATTGTTATTATATATATGTCAAAAAATAAACATATGATTTTTGGGATTAATGGCAGTATTTCTGTTTTATCATCAAGGAAATATAAAATTTCTGAGATAATAATTCAAAACGGAAGTAATGCGGAAAATAATGGAATGATTACAAGGCTCATTGGTCATTACGGTGGATATGTAAAATTCTTAACAAAAACATATTTCAAAGAAAAGTTTCCACAAGTTAGAACGCAAGGAATTGTTGTAAGATTTGAAGCGAAAATTGAAGAAGATCTACCTTCGCTACAGGAAGAATCTGGAAATAAATGTATCCTTGCATTAGATCGAATTGAGGATCCTCAAAATCTAGGTCAAATCATCAGAACTGCAGTATGTGCAGGTGTAAATGCTATAATAATTCCAAAGCATGATAGCTGTAAAATAACAGATACAGTTATCCAGGTAAGTCAAGGTGCGTTTACAGATATTTCAATCTACCAAGTTAGCAATTTGAATAGGTCTTTGGATCAACTAAAAAAAGACGGCTATTGGATAGTAGCTATGGAAAATAGCTTAGATGCTAAAGATTGGCACAAAATTGATTATAAGGGCAAGATCGTAATTGTCGCGGGTAGCGAAGGNAGGGGAATTAAAAATATTATTTTAGANAACTGNGATTTTCAAACAACAATCCCAATGCAAGGAAAAATAAACTCTTTAAATGTGTCTGCAGCTGTGAGCGTTATATTGTTTGAAAGACTCAGACAAATTTCAAATTAGCTACATTTGAATTATTTTTTTGTTAAATAAAAACTGCCAATCCTTAAAATGGACCACTGAATATTGATCAATGGATTCAATTTGCTTCTCTGTTTTAGGAAAAAGTCTTTTTTCTAGTCCATTAATTTCTACATTTATCGGCATTGTAAATCCGCTCACTGTACCTGTCCATCTATAATGCAACTTATCACCCTCTTGAAAGTATTCTAATGTTGGGATTCTTTTGTCAAAGAAATACTGTTCAAAAAAATAATCCAAATTTAATTTTGTTTTATCTTCTACATGAGAAATGAAATCTTGAGTATTTACATTTGACTTGGCATGCTGTTGAGTGAAGGATTTAAGAGTCTCCCACCATAGTGTATCATTATTTATGACATGCCTTAGCGTATGAAGTGCCCATGCACCCTTGTTGTAAGAATCGCCAAAAGCCCAATAATTNTCATTTTCAGGACCAACAATTGGAAGTTTATTCTGAATACCTTTACGTTTTCGAAGCATAAAATCTATCATAACATTGTAACCTAGTTCTTGTTCAATATACATTGCCTCACTGTAGACAGCNGTACCCTCNTGAATCCAAACATGAGCTGGGTCACTTGCAGTAATACTATTTCCCCACCATTCGTGAGCTGTCTCATGAAATAATAATCCATCTATAATTCCATAATAGTCTTTAGTCCAAGAGCGATGATCGCCGCCCCAATTATTCCAAACGTTGCCATAGGTAACTGCAGATTGATGCTCCATTCCTAGGTACGATACCTCAACAAGTTTAAAGCCATCTTCCCAAAATTGGTAATCACCAAAATTCTTTTCAAAGAATCGTATGACTTTTCGAGCTTGAGGAAAAACAGTGCTTGCAACTTCTTTATGGTAATCTAAAACGTAATGATTTAGTTTTTCAATTTTACCATTTGAACGATGAACAGTATCCACTAATGATACATAGTTACCCAATTGTACAGAAATATTATAATTATTTATGGGATTAGTCACTTCCCATACATAGGTACTAGTGCCATTGTCATTAACATAATTATTGACTAATTGTCCATTACTTACACACATCAGGTCTTTTGGTACAGTAAAAGTCATCTTAGCACCCCTATCAGGTTCATCTGATATATGGTCTTTAAGGGGCCACCATAGACCACATCCATCACCTTCGCAAACTACAGATACATAATCCCTGCCAGCTTCATCTTTTTCCCACACAAAACCACCATCCCAGGGAGGATTTTTAGCCGCTTGAGGCTTTCCTTCATAATTTACCCTAAACATAAACTCTTCACCGGCTAGAATCTTTGGAAAATCTATATAAACTGCATCTTCTTTTCGATTTGTATTTAAAATCTCCCCTTTATACTCAACGTTGTTGAGTTTCATAGATTTTGCTAAATCAATCTGAAGAGTTTTAAAATCAGTTACAGAAAGTGCAGTAAAAATGACATAGCCTTTTAAATATTTTTTATCTACATCAATATCAATGTTAATATCGTAATGCTGTACATCGTAAGATGTTCGTTCTGAGGGTAACTCACCCAACAATCTGTTTCTTAGTGTCGGTTTAGGAATACCTGTTGAAAGATCCCGCTCAAAGGATGAGCAACCTCCAAGAATAATTGCAATAAATAGAGGTAAATAAAATTTCACAAAAATTAGAAGTTAATACTAATTCCTAAAGTTAGCGTTGTGTCATCCTTTTTGTAGTTTGTAACATAATAATCACCAAAACCATCATTCTTGGACTGTTCAGGGGTTCTATCAATTACTGGTCTATTCTCAACAGTCACCTTACTCCCTGGATTTTCAAAAGATGCTGTGCGTGAAAAACCTTCATAGTATTTCATGAAGTATTTTGGAGCAGGTCTGGAGTCTTGCTTAAAATTATACTTTATTTCAATATTCAACCATTCTTCTGCTGTTTTAATAACAAACTTGTTTTTGAAGTCTGTTAAAACATCGTCACCTGCTGGCTTGTAAAAATATTCGCTCTGAAAATAAAAATTTTCACCTAATGGTAGTTTTAACTTTGGGCGAATAGAGAACCTGCTATAATTAGATGGCTGAATACTTGGATGATCAGATAAGGTGTAAAGACCTAAAGAATCACCATAATCAACATACTCATATACTCGATTTTTACCAATAACCTCTTCACTTTCAGACAAATAAGCAGCGCTCACAGAAAGAACATCACCAATCAGTCTGTATTTTGCACCAACACCAAAATTACTACGATCCTTAATACCGCGGTATGTATCAAAAGATTTTTCTGCTATTATAAATGGTGAAAATCTTCCATTAGCCCATAAATCAAAAAGGAATAAAATATTTTGATCATCTTCATAATCTTGACCTGCGTAAGTTGAAAAGTTCTTATCCACAGAAAGGAAGAACTCAGAATCTTTAACTTGAAGACCGCCTAACGCAAAATCGCCGTACGCTGTTATAGAGAGGCCTGCGTTGTAATATTTGTAATCTGTATTTCCAGCTTGATCATAATAACCACCGTTAACCTGGTATTTGAATTGACCAAACGCTACTGATATTGAAAAAAGAGACAAAAGACACAATGATCGTAAGTACATTTATAATAACTCCTAGATTAATAATGTATAAAATTATAAAATTTAGGGCAAAAAAAATAGGGTGAAAATACACCCTATTTTAATTAGTTAACTGGAAAGAAAAATTATTCTTTTTTCTTTCTTGGATTATCTTCGTCGGCAGAATTTTTCTGACCTCCAAAGAGTCTGCTAAAGAAACCGCCACGTGCTTTTTCTTTATCCATTTGAGCAGCTGGTGACTTGCCTTCTTCATGGCTTTTACCAACATATACTTTCTTCTCTTTACCAGGCTTCATTTTAGCTGTAGCTGCAGATGGTGCTTTTTTTGTACCGTCATCACCAACTACAGATTTACCGCCAACTTTAGTGTCGTCTACTTCTTTAGCTTGNCCGAATGCAAGCGAAACAGAAGAAACTAAAAGAGCAATAGCAAGTACTTGTAAATTGCGAATCATAATGATCTCCTTAATTTCTATTTGTATTAGACCTTTAAAAGTCTAGAGCAATATTAAATATTTAAATACGATAGTTCAAGTCTATAATTTTTGCCTGTGACACAGGTCACAAAGGGCATTTATTTAAATATTAATTAATTTGAATTAGAGTTTTAACTTATAATTAATTATTCTATTAAACGATTCAGATAATATAGATGAATATCTTTTATTTTTAGCAATCGGATTTAATAGGTTTATTGCTGTAGACATCTCCTTCACTGAATTTGTAAAGTCTTTCATTAATTTATAGGGCTTTGGATACAATCATTTGCTTTAAACCTTCAGGTAGCGCATTTACTACTTTATATAACTCATCTGGTGCACTGTCAAATACCACCATTTCTTCTCCATCCATAAATCCAAATACTGTTTCAACAGATATCTGATTGCTGTCTAAAATAATCCAGACTTTTTGTTTAATGATAAATTCTTTACCAGAAGGCTCATCAAATACACCGCTATTCATCCAATCTGTTTCTAAATATTCTGCTGTATAAAAACCATTCTGATTTCTAAGGGTCATCCTTGTATCATTTTTATTGAGCACCTTATAGCCTTGTAATTCAATGTAAGGTATAAACTCATCTAAAATTAATTGTGGATTAGCGTTGTATTCAAATTGCGTAGGATAAACGATTTTATTTGCACCACAACTCACTATAAATAAAGATATGATTGATAGAAAAAATGTTTTTTGAAGCTTCATATAAACCCTTTTTATTATTAATGCGTTATTTCAATTTAGTTTTTAGAAAATAAAATTGGAAGAATGAATTATTTTTTTTCAATGTTGTAGTCAAAAGGCAATTGATCTCCCACGCCTTCCCATGATAGATACCCTTGCCGCTCTATCATGTATGGCTCAGAATAGCGGCCATATCTATCAAAGTAAACAGAATCTGCTCTTAATAGCAAATAAGATGTCTGTTGCGATGATGAAGGAGAATCGTATTCTAAAAGATATGTAAACTCTGGCGACTCTTTTACATAGGTAACCATCATTCTTCCTTCAAAGGACAGAAGCGGCTCATCAGGCTTACCTTTAAATACCAGCGTATCATTCTTAAGGGCCTTATACTGTTCTGGAATTATAATAGATGTACCAAAAAGATCTTTTTTATTTATTAGCAATGAAAAACCCTCTTTTACCAATGGATCCTTTCTTCTGTTTAATATAGATAGCCAATTTGATTTTTCATGCATTTCGCCATCAATAATTTCAAAACGCAATTCANAGCGNCTNGCNANTGTATGTAAAAAATGCCTTAATGAACCTTTNTAGGCTCTCTGTCTATTTTTATTCCAAANTTTTNATTGNTTTTTAGAGNTCGATGCAATCTCTTCAAAAAAAATATCNCCAGAATATTGAACCTCATCNANTTGNTTGGTAAANTCATATAANATATATGTTATTTTATATCCAAGCTCAGGNTTATTTATTATTAAGGGCTGACTGGCTTTTGCAATAAACGTGGTTCCTCTTCTACTAAAAGAAAGTACAAACTCATTTAAAATTTTGCACGCTTCACCGTTTTTACCGGTTCCTAAAAAAGAGCGTTTAAAAATTCCATAATTTTTATCCCATTCCCTATCTTTCTTCGCCGTGACATTTATTTCATTCATTAAAATAGCTTGTGGCGCTAGTCTAAAATTTACAGTAAGAGCTTCATCGGGTACAATTATCATACCTTCTCTTTCGATTTCATACCCTATCATTGAAATAATTAATTCATACTGGCCGGCAGGAACTTGAGTCAGAGCGAAGAATCCATTTTCATCAGAAGTGGTTCCCAATGTTGTTTTTGAAAAGAAAATATTAACACCAGCAAGTGGTTCTGAAGTAGTTTTGTCTACTATCCTTCCATCAATGCGAGACTGAGACAATAATAAGGAAGTGATGCTAAATACTAGTGCTAGACTAGCAATAAACCTGTAAATACTAATTATCCTTGAGCTTTAATAAAGATTTAGTGGCTGATTGTTGAATAATTTTTCTTGGTGACCATTCCTTTTTAAGAGTTTCTATCTTTGAGATATCTGATTTATCACCAATATTACCTAATTGCTTAATCATTTCAGCTTGTACAATATAACTATCATCCCTATTAAGGTATTTTCGGATCAATTTTAGTGCATCCTCTGAATGAAAAGCAGACATTTTAGAAATAATCGTCCTTCTTGGCTGTGAATGTTTTTCTCGGATATAGGCAATTAAAAACTCTTTTGAAGACATTTCACTGCCAATAGATTTTAATGCAGCATTTCTAGCAAACCATGATCTATCATGCACAGCTATACGCTTTAGAGTCCTTACTGTTTTCGGATCATCAAGAAACTTTGAAAGCTCAGTAGCAGCCTCCATTCTACCAATTACATTATCACGCTTGACTTTGCTCAAAAGAGCATTTAATGAAAGTTGTTGATCCACCTCAATAAGCAAATCATTGTCTGGGTCGAAGCGGACAAACAAGGGTTCTTTCTTCATTTCAAACCTATGTATGGATCGTTTTCTATCGATTAAGATCTCATCAACTATAACTTCATTTTTATAATAAAAGGCTACTTTAGCAGGTAAAAAATATTTTGTTGGTGTTTTTCTGCCAATTTGAGTTTGATTTACATTCAGAGTTAAAACATCGTCTTTCCATTTAGATGCTATATTCAATTGAGGATGACCAGCGCTTAGTACCCATTGCTTAAAAAACCATGTGAGGTCTTTTTCAGATACTTCATTTACAACATCAATTAAATCATTTGTATTGGGGTTGCCAAATGCATACTTAGTTAAGAATACTTCTTGAAATTCCTTGAATTTGTTATCCCCTACAATTTGCCTGAGCATATGAAGAACCGCTGCTCCTCTTGGATATATATGGCTATCAAAATTCTGGTTTGGGTATTCCCAGTAGGGGTGCATCATAGGACGGGAATACCGATTCCTGTATTCATTTAAGTAGCTTTGCTTCTTTTTCCATAAGTTAATTTTTCCCTCTTCTTCTCCATACAAGAATGAACTATATAAATACTCACCATAGGTAGCAAAGGATTCATTGAGCCAAGCGTGATGCCAGTTCTGCATAGTTATATAATCACCCCACCACTGGTGCGCTGCTTCATGCGCAACAAGCCAATGACTGGGAAAATCTTTTTCAGCTTTAGCATCATGAATTGTTTTTTCACCAAGAATAGTTGCTGTAGTACTTTCAGCTCCCCCACCTATACCAGGAATGGTTATTTGATCCATTTTTGGCCATGGATAGGGTACTCCGTATTCATCTTCAAAAAACCTCATTATCTCTGGAGTGCGGTGAAATGAATGTTTGGCATGCTTTTTATCTTTTGGATAGACCCAATAGCTCATTGGGATATCTCCATGATAGTCCTGAATTACTTCAAATGGACCAGCAACCATAACATATAAATAAGTTGAATTAGGAAGGTTGAGCTCCCAGTTATAGGTCGTTGAGTCGCCAGACCCTTCAGTCCGTATACGCATTCCATTTGACAATTTTTTCCAGTTAGTGGTTTTACTTTTCAAAACACCATTTGCAAGCACTTTCCAATCTGATCTTACCGTTGTAATTATTGAGCTTGTTGCTTTATCTGCCGGGTGATCATTAGAAGGAAACCAATGACGGGCTCCCTCTGGGAATGAATGGGTCTGTACTAACGCAGGATTATCTTCTGATTCATCAAAAAAACCTAAACCCAGAACGCGAACTCCACCCATGTTATAATCTGAGGGGTCTGCAACCTTACCATCTGACTGGTAATGAATAGTGTAAGTACGTTTTTCATCTTTATAGAGCGGAGATAGAGGTTTAATTATCAATGAGCCGTTTTGCTGGTAATAAGACAAAGATGATGTATCGTCATATACTCCTGTAACTCTGAACGTCTCAGTATCAAATCGCACAGTATCGACACTTGATCTTTTAATCAAAAATTCTACAGACGTTTTACCGTAAAAAGATTTTTCATGATCATTGATCTTGAGGTTTATATCGTAGTGGAGTACATCTATATCAAATTTAGGCTCCCCATGAAAAGGCCGCTTGTAAAGATCAGCGGTTTGACTATTTGCTAAGCCAATAAGTATGAAAAGTGCGAATAATTGCTTCATTGTATCTTAAATATAAATATCTTTTATTTATTTTGCTCTAGGAATCATTTATTTGAATTTAATAGAAAAAAATGAATAAACTGAATTTACTTGTTTTGCTCTGATGTGATTTTCTTTTAGATTGTATATATGAATAGATTATTTTTCATGCGAAATAGAAGTTTATTTGAAAAGATTTTTCTTCTATTCTTCCTAACCTGTATGGTGCTTGTAACACCCTTCTCAACATATCTGTCTTCTGAAGATTATGTACAAATGAACGAAAGTTTTATAAACTTATCTTTTACTCCGACAGAAATTATGTTTATCGGTGTAGTGGCTCTTTTCGTATTTATTATTTTTGGCGGAAAAAATGACGATGAAGAAGAGGATGCTTCGTTAAGTATAATAAAGCCTATGGTAAGTAAATTTGAAAATGATGAAGACCTGGGGCAATATATTAGAGCACTCTCCAATGCATCATCATCTTCAAACGACACAAATAGTAAAACACGAAAAAAAACTAAAAAATAGATCTATTATTTTTCATGATTCATCAATATCATGATAGTTTTAACATATGAAATTTATACTTGGGATCTTTATTGTTGGAGTAGTTGTTATAGTTTATAACTATTTTGAAGAAAGCAATCAACCTCCCAGAAATCTAATAAAAACAGTGTTTGAGCTAGTTATTATTATTTCCGCAATTATTTTTTTCGTTCATAGATATTTTTTTTTATTTCGGTAAGAAGACTTAGGTGGCAAGCTATCTAAATATTTAAAATTTTATGAGAAAAATTAGATTTTCATTACCAATAATTCTTGCAGCTATATCAATACTAAATTTGATACAATTTATTATTAATTGGGATACCTACTTTTTATCATCATTTTTTCTTTTTGGTGTAACGGCACTTATTTTTTATTTCATTATATCTTTCACAACAGATAAGGATGGATGGGAAAAATAATGAAAAACAAAAAGAATAAACCAAATATAATTAGCCATGAATCAACCAATCCAAAGCAAAAAACAAACGACAAAATTATGATCAAACATCTCAAGGACGAGCTAAGAGAATATAAAAGACAAATTAAAGTCTTAAAAAGAACTATTGAAGGTTTAATGAATGAAAAAAGTTCTCATAAAAGCAGTATAGATCAGCAATAAGATATATGGATTCAAATCAACGTAAGCACGTATAGTACGGTGCATTATAAACAATTCTATCCAAATCATCTTTAGATAAACCACTCGTTGAAAAATGATCAGAAGTTGTTTCAAAAATAATTCCGTATTTTTCTATAGAATCCTCAGGTTGCATATTAAGATCATTAATAGAAAATCTAGTTTTAAAGATGTGGTCATTTTTAAAGTAAATGTTTGCTGTTACATGTATGGCATCTATTGGCAAATCACCAATATTTTGAGCTTTCATTAAAAAACGAACATTATGATCGCTTTGAACTAAAACCCATTCTTCTTTTATTGATAAACTTAATCGACATTCGCCCTCAACAGGTGCATTTTCATTGTCAGTGCCTTGGTCATCACATGTTACACTAAAAAATACGATTACAATAAATATTGAATTATTTAAATATTTTATCATATAAATAAAAAAACAGAAAAAGTTGAGCTAATTATTAAAGTATATTTTTGAAGTGGTGCCCGAGGGCGGACTCGAACCGCCACGGCTTATTCAGCCAACGGATTTTAAGTCCGTCATGTCTACCAATTCCATCACCCGGGCACAATGCTGAGCAAGAATTTAAACAGCTTAATCTTATTTCAATAGAATCATTTTCTTCGTTTTAATAAAACCATCTGTTTACAGTTGATATAGATTTGATATTGCTTTGCTTAAGCAAATCTTGAGGCGTCGGCCGGATTCGAACCGGCGAATGGCGGTTTTGCAAACCGATCCCTTAGACCACTTGGGTACGACGCCATTGATACAAAATAATGTTATAAAACGAACATGAAATTAGCTTTTTTTATTAATAAGTCAATCAAGCAAATCTGAATAATAATTCACGAACCGATTCCATTTTAGTATTTAGCTCATCTAAGGTTTTATTCTGTAGCCACAGTTGCGCTGAAATAGATAGAAATCCAATAATAAGGATGCTATAAATTATTTTAATGTGTTTATCCATATAACTACTCCTTTTTCATCAAATAGAATATTCTTAACTTAAAAATATGAAAGCATCAAATCTAAACATATATCAACGTTTAAGGGATTTCAATGTTCCAGCTGCTGTACTTGATGAAATTTTCTCAAATCAAGACGATCTAAATACTCTAGTTAAATCTTGGGGAGAATTAAAAGACCAAAAGCTAAAAGAAGATCAAATCGCAGAAGCTATATCAAAAATTATAATAAAAGAGCTGGGTGATGATTTTCTTCAATCTTTAGAAAATTCATCTAAATAAAAATAGTGGTAACGTGTATTCCTTTTTTTTGCTACCACTATATTAGGATCATAGCTCTTTTCAATCATCTGGCCAATAGAATCTCTAAGCTTCTTAGATCGTAAAGACAGCGCTTTATGCTTTGGGTCTCTTTCAGAAAGCATAAGATATTTTGTACTCTCCAGGTGAACTTTTTTAAGGTCTCCGGTTTTTGGCTCGTCTAAATAAAAACCAATTTCAGATTCAATAGATCGCTGAATTCGCAAAACATACTTATACTCAGATGAAGGCTCTACTGGTTGAGAAAAAACACCGCTACTTAAGAGTAAAAGTGCAACAAACAGCTGCAACTTAAAAATCAAAATTTTTGTCCATTTGTAAGAGTTAAATAGATAAGAAGTGAACCAGCGCAATACGAAATACTTGATGCTTTTCCTGAAAATTTGCTCGATCTAATAGAATCTTCTTTAAGTTGTTTTTTATCTACTTGACTGTGAACTATTTTAGATTGATTCTTGTATTTACATCTGCGCGTATCTATGTAGTATCTAATTTTTTCTACAGAAGACAATGCCCCTAGTCCCTCTTTTATTGCTTTTTCTATTTCAGCTGTTTCACAGCTACCCACCCATTCCACGTATTCTTTTGAATTGACGTCAACTTGGTCTATTTGAGCATAGGTAATTTTGAAAAAAGAAATTAATACGCAGAAAACAAAGGATCGTACTGCTCTAATAAAATTAACCATCTTACTAAATACCTAAAACGAGATTAAATTGAATTACTGGAAGTCTTCCTATGTTCATTGGGGGTCCATTAACTTTTTCTCCTTCAAGCTTCCAATTTTTATCACTATAACTTGACATAAAGTAACCAAGTTTCCCCTCAAGAGATAATAACCTAGAAAAGTAATACCTGTAGCCAATATGACTAGAAAAACCAATCCAGCTTTTTGTCATACTGCTTCCGGTTTTTAATTTTATACTCGAGTTTCCATAAACTGAAAGGAAGGAATCCCAGTCTGCTGTTGGAGCTTCTGCTGTAATAGTTACAGAGCCTTTATTTATCATTGGAGCTAAAGAAAAATTAAGCTCCATTTTTTCTTTCATTAAATAAAAAGTTTCAAAACTTATAGATCGATACGAAATACTTCTTCTATAGTTAGAGCTGCCTATAGATCCAAAATGAAAAGAATATGATTGAGCGTATCCAATTCTAACATTTGGATAAATTTGATATCTCATGCCCCAGTTTAGTAGTAAATTTTTACCAAGAAAACCAATCTTTGGGATGGGGTCACTTGTTTCAATTTTTGGATTATAGTACCCTGTACCAACAACAAGGTTGAACTTTGGCTGAGAAAAAACTATTGCCGTTAATATGTATAGCGATATAAAGTATTTGAACATAAAATATTTTACCAATATAGGTTTAAAATTACAAAAAAATTTGACCATTGCCATGTATTCAAAAAAGCTCTGTAGTGTAGCTGTATCATTTTTATTGACTGTATGTTTAAGTTTTTCTCAAGAATTGAACATAGAGCCAACAGGTAGCGATACTTCCTCTACTCTATCAAGCGACTCATTAATTGTAGCGCAAAACAACACAATTCAAATAATAGAAGAAAAATATACAATCTATGGTATTGCAGCTTATGGAAACGGATTGCCTGTTCCAGACGCAGAAGTTACCTTGCTTGATACACTCGAAAAGACACTTGAAAAAACACGAACAACAACTAAGCTATTTCGAAGATTTTTTGGTGGAAGATTCAAATTTGAAGATGTTTTACCTGGACATTACATCATTTCTGTTGATCTAGGGACGCGAGTCGGTATAAAAAAACGTATTCATTTAAAAGATAAGGATCTTGAGCTGGGTATTGTCAAAAATGAGGTTGAATTTCCTAAATACGTAATCGAAGACTATACAGATTCTACACGTATCTACTACAATAGATTAAACACAGACCCCGTAGAGCCAGACTCAATTAACGTTCGCCATATAATCGTTGAGCTGGATGGCAAAGCAAACACCGTATATATTGATTCAGTTCTCAGAGATAGTCTTTTTTATACCTTTTCTGGAGAGTTAACAAGGGACTCCATACCATTGGAAGAAACCTACGTGGTTTACAATGATTACGGCTATATTTTTCATCAAAGCAGATCTTTTAGAAATAGGGTNAATGAGGTCCAAAGAAGAGATGGGTTTATAGTATTTCATAATGGAGATACGCTAGATTTTGATAATATATTTTTTGAACCCTCCTTAAAAACACCCGATGTGGCAACATTTCATTATAATGATACTACCGGACTGCCCAGATTTCACTCATTTTATGATATTTATAAAGTCTATACAGGACCCTCTTATATAGAAAGATCTATTCGAAGGGGGTTCTATACAGGTATTGCTTTGCATGGCACAACTATGGGCCTAAGCATGCTAAATAAGAAGTCTCTCAAACCACCATTGTATTATCTTCCTAATTTCTCAAAACCGGAACAAAAACCTAGCTACTACTATTCAATGATTACATCCTTTTCTTTCTTCTCATTGGCATGGGTTGGATACGATTGGTATATGGATAGAAGATCAAATTATTTTACACCAAAAGATGAGCTTACACCGTTTCCTAAGGACATGTTTGTTTTCTCATCTACGGAGTGGGCAAAAAAACAGATTATGCCATTGTTCGATCCACTGTGGGAAACAAGAGCCTATAAATTGTGGCAAATACGAAAAAAAGAAAAGGCCAAGAACAAGAGGTCTAAGAGGAAATCAGTATTTGACTAAAGTTGGCCCGCCAAAGCTTGAATAGCATTAAGCACATCTTCAGGTGACGCTGAATGCGGGGCATTTACAGGGTCAAGTATATCTAATTGATCAGCGGCGCTGGTATAATTAGAAAGATTGAAATAGGCTTGAATAAGCGCATAACGAACATCTTTGTAGTCTATTTTGGTGTTATAGCTGAATTCATATTTTGATACACTATCTAGCAATCTAGTTGCAGCACCTACTATATCGGTATAATGATCATTTGATTGGGTAGTCATTAATACACCGCTAATAGACATACCCGCTAAAATATTGTACTGCGAATTTTGAGATACTAAATTATTAAGATAGGTATTTTTAAAATCGTTAAATGCACCTTGGGCAAAATCATTACTTTCTTGAGCAAAAAGCGTTGACCACCCTCTTCCAACCGTAGCCTCATCGGAGAGGGAATCATAAATAGAGCTTGCAAACGAAGCAACGATGGCATCCTGAAACTTCTTTCTACTTAAACCGTAATCTTTGCTGGTAAATAAGGCCCATCCTTCAGTATTGAGGGATATTATTTCTGCTGAAATATCTTTTATGCCTGCAAGTTGCACTTTAGCTGGATTTGGCCTGGTAGTGCTGTTATGGCTCACTTCAATTGTTTTAGTTGAAGTATTTTGGGTGGGTGTATAGCGAACAGTAATCGTTTTGCTAGCGCTTGGAGCCAAAGTGAAGCTTGTGTTTCCACCAAGGATAAAATCACTTAAAGGTAAATCAAGGGATAGTTCAAGATCGAAGCCTGAAGATTCATTGTTTTTAAAAACAAGCTCAAGATCTTTTGTGTTGCCTGCAACCACAAGCCCAAAATCAAGAGCAGTAGGCTCTATGGAGAATGAGACTGGATTTCCACCGATTCCAGATAAATAGAATTCATTGAAAGATTTATCATTTTTTACAACTAGCTTTCCAGAATATTCTTCGGAAGCAGTTGGTATAAAAGAAAGGTATATTTCTTTTGATTGATTTTTTTGTAAAACCAAGACCCCACTAAAATCCATTGAAAAGTTTGGAGAATCAACAATCTCTATTTCTCCAGTAAAAGGACCTGATGATTGATCGGTATTAAGAATGCGTATTTTCTTTGAAATACTTTTATTAATCTCCACTTTTCCAAAATCATGTTCAGTAGTAGGGCTAAATTCTATGACATACTTTTCCTCATCTTTATCTTCACAGGATATAAAAATTAGCGTAATAAGTATAAATAGTTTTGAGAAAAAGCGCATTATCGTGATATAACCATCTTTTTTGTTTTCGAATACGATCTCGATCTTAACTGATACAGATAAATACCACTTCCAACAGAATTGCCCAATACATCGTTACCTGTCCACAAAATATTGTATCTTCCGGGAGTCTTAAATTCATTAACTAGTTCTACAATTTTTCTACCCAATATATCGTAAACGATCAAGGATACCTCGCCCGCTTCAGCTATATCATAACTAATACGTGTTTCCGGATTAAAGGGGTTGGGATAATTTTGCTCTAAGGCATACTCTGTGGGAACTATCTCACTTTCAATTGTTGAAAGTGCACTTCCCGAACCTTTTTTAATTAAAGCAAAATGTCCCAAAAAATTTGAATTAGCATACACAAAAGATCTATCGCTTGATTCATACGTAGGTAGCTCTTCCCACAATTCGCCGTTCCAATAGCCAATGGAAATATCGGTCAGATTAGTATTTTTTAAATCAAATGAAATTTGTGCAGGTGCATTTAGCTTGGTATTTATTGGAGAAACGGTATAAATATCCGACAAAGCTAATTTGGTCTCAAGTGAATTATTGTTAGCATAAGCATTTTTACCTACAACGAGATAAGTATCTTCATTAAGGCTATTTTTAGCCATATTGATACTGTAAACATTATCTCTGGATGAAGTAATTAAAGGCTTTGAAAGAACAGCGTAACCAACATTGTACTGAAAAGTTGTATCATATCTCATCGTACTGTACAGATATGTTCCCGATGCGCGTATATCAAGCTTGCCGCTAGATTTAAGCTTGAAATCAGCGACTAGAATAGAATCATTCGATGCTAGTGGAGAGGTTTCTAGAAACTCAACTTCCCCTTCATTTGTAATGTAAATATTTGTGTCATCATCATTAAAGATGGAGTTTCCTAGCAAATAAATCTTTAGCCTATCGTTAAAAACGCTGTTTTGCACATATCCTGCATGAAGATTTGGGATAGTGGTATTTTTTACCAACCAGGATGTTCGGAACATCAAATCCCAACCTGGACCAATAATATCTCCACCTGAAACAGAGATTCCAGTCATTGAGGATACAGATCCACCACTAAATCTGTATGAATAATCATTGTTTGGGGTATCGTTACTCATCCCAAAATAGACGGCATTAGTATCATCTTCCGTAGCGCCAATAATGATTTTACTGATGTTCGTTAAATCATCTGCATAGGGAGTAAGGTCAATATTAGCCCAACCTATCCCATTAATACCTCTTGCTTTGGCATCAATTTCAATTGGAGGCATAAGATCTTGAACATTGCCACTTTCATCCATCACTTTCCATACGTGAAGCATAAAGCTCTTGCCAGCTGAAGCAGGAATTGAGGATCCACTGCTAAAATCTTGCGCAAAGCCTAAATTTATTGATGTGCTTAATAATTGGTTTTCACCAACACGAGGGTCGAACTCTACCCCCCATCCACATCCTGGGTAAGGACCGCACCCAAAGTAACCAAAACTTCCACCGCCTGATAGCTGAAATACATCGACAGCACCATCATCGTATGCAATATCAATTTGATCATACCATCCCCCGGTGTTTTCGCCTTCAGATTTATACCCATAGTACCCATCAAAATTTCGTGCGTTACTAACAACAAAAAGGGCCTTATTTACAGTTCGGTTTGGATTTTCAGCTATATGCTTTTCTCCGTTTTTCAAAGTTTTAATAAATGTTGAATCATCGGTGAATTCTATGGCAGTATAATTGAATTCCCCAGAAGAGGTAGTGAAAGTTATAGGCAGTGAGTCGGGTGCACTAGTAGAGCCAAATTCGATGTAATTAGCATCATAATTTAGCACAGAATTATCGGTTGATTCTATAGTGCCAGTGTTGTGAATGAATGTAGGGTTTGCTTTACCAACTCTATCGTAATCATAGCCGTAAATAGGGTTAATAGATTTATCATTAAACAAATTAGCTAAATGCCACTGCTTAAACCATCCCGATATACCCACGCCAGCTTCATAAATATTTAAAAGTCGCTGAAGAGCCTGAAGATCTGTAGCATCGATTTCTTGAAATTTTAACAGCGAAGGAAATCCAAATTGTTCTGCAAAATACAATACAAACAATCCTCCCATGGAATAATGCTCACCAGTTAATTCAAAACTCCAGCCAGTTTGACCAACATTGCTTAAATAGGAATTAGGACTAAATCCGGGATTACCTGTACCGGTTATAACAGATGCAACTTCACTCATCCCCTCATTAAACTTTCGTCCTTTATTGGTATAGCTATAGTGAAGAAGGTGTTGGAGTTCGTGGGCCATTGTACTTTTAGCAAAAGCCATAGAGATGCGAGAATCCATATATAGAATGTCTCTTTGATTGCTACCAGCGCCATTTCCTTGATCACTACCACTAAAATAACCAGCAGCACCTGAAAACATCTCGTAGAATAAATAATCCGTTATTCCATCACCATCTTTATTGGGTTCATTTCCAAAATAGGTTTTAACTACATCGTAGGCACCTTTGGTTGTATCAAGAGACCCTTCCGGAGTTGATTCCTCCATAAAACGTAAAAATTCAGCTGCTGTAGTTTCGTTGATATTGGAATTGCTTAATCCGATCTCATTGACATCTCCCCAGATTGCAACCTTACTACCTTTTGTTAATAGGCGAGCTGTGATTTCAACATCAAGGGTTTGGCCAATATTTACCGTATCGTCAATAGTCACCCAAAACTTTTCAGTCATACCAATTTCATAGGATTTATTAAGAGCAGGGGGCATCTGCATACGCTCATAGGTATCAGGGAAAAGATTTTTCATTTTTTCACGTTGATTTTCGATGTATTCCTCCGTGAAAATAGGCGCACCGCAGAAATGTAGATCGCTGTTCAATGAACCGACATCAGAATGCATACTGGCATTCTGAAGCCTTCCTTGAGCAAAACCAAGACTTAAAAAGGTGATTGTGTATAATAGTGATTTCATGACTGTAACTGGGAAACCTAATCTAAAATAACTTGTTAGGGGCAAACAAATACTAAATAAATTATCTTGGTAAGCGTTCATCCATATCAGCAACAACGTACGCCATTACAGCCATCGTCGCTACACAGCGATTAAATTCATCCTTATCTACTTTATCAAACGTATCAGCGGGTGTATGGTGATACCAAAAATATCTAGATCCATCTACTTTGAGACCCATTCCTGGGACACCTTCACGCATAATAGGTCCAATATCCGCACCTCCACCACCTTTAGTAATTATTCCTGATTCAATTCTTTTTAATAAGGTTCCGATGTCTTGCAACATGTTGAATGCTTCGTCTGATCCGGAAAAACCGAATCCAGAGGGCTTAAAGACACCAGCATCAGATTCCATAGCTAATATATGATTATCTAATTCATTAAAATGGGCATCTCGATAGGCCTCACCTCCCCGTAATCCNTTTTCTTCATTAGTCCACATAACAGCACGAATTGTGCGTTTAGGNTTGATACCCAGATCTTTAATTAATTTAATAGCTTGCCAGGCTGCAACGCANCCTCCTCCGTCATCATGGGCTCCTTGACCAGCGTCCCANGAGTCAATATGGCCACCGAGTACAATTACTTCATCTGGATATTCTGATCCTACAATTTCACCCATTACATTTTGCGATAAAACATCCTTAAATGANTGTGCTTCCATATAAAGTGTCACTTTAACTGTTAATCCCAGCTTATTCATTCTTCCCATCATAGCTGCATCTTCTAAAGTAATTGCTGCGTGGGGTATTTTTTTCACTCCATTTTCATAGGCGCTGGTACCTGTATGAGGTGTATTCATAGAATACGGTCCAACTGAACGAACTAGGCTTGCAATACCACCTACTTTTGCAGCTTCTGATGCGCCGCGATATCTATATTGAACCGTTTCGCCGTACGTTGTAAAAGGAACATTATATAAAACTATTTTTCCTTTCGCTTCCCCTGCCCTTGATTTTAAGTCGTCAAAGCTTGTTACAACAAACACTTCGCCGCTCAATCCTTTGGGTCCAGTGCCAACACTTCCACCAAGTCCCAATATAGCCAAATTTTTCATCCATGGTGAAGTCATAGCAGCAGATTCTTTCCCTCGCACCCACTTAGGCACCATAACATCTTCTCCATGAACATTTTCAAGTTCATCCTCATTCATTTCATCAATAATCCATTCCAGGGTTTTTTCTAAATTGGAAGACCCTGAAAGACGTGGGCCAAAAGTATCCAGCATTTCACCCAAACGATTATATCCTTGGGAGTCTGCTATTGCCCTATTAATAATTAAGTCAGCATTTTTTTTATGTTTTTTTGCAATTTCGCCTAAATCAATTGAGGAGCTATCTCTTACTGTGCATGAAAAAAACAGTATAATAGAAAGGATGGTAAATACTCTTGTAATGNTGTTTGTCATCTTTAATTTCTCCTCAACGTGTGAATTGATTTAATATAAATGTATTTTAATAATTTAATAAAAAATTTCTCGAATGTTAGATACTTTTCAAAAAAATATATAAATTGGCATACTTATGGAATGGTTAAAAGATAATTACGCAGCTTTATTAGAAAACCCGTTTGTTAAAGCGGGCATAATAATCGTTGGTTCAATTGTTATTGCAAAGATTACCGATTGGATCTTTGTAGGGTTTTTTAAAAGGTGGTCATCCAANACAAAAACCAATTTTGATGATAGCATTGTTAATTTTCTTCATAAACCTATTTTTTATTCAATATTATTTTTTTGGATTTTCTACCGGCGTTAATCTTCTAGGNCTTCCTGAGTTTTTAAATTTTGCTATACTTGGTATTTTTAAGACAGCCACTATTTTAATCTGGATGTCTCTTTTGGTTAAGGTTTTTACCATATCAATGGAGTGGACAACCAAGCGAACTGATAACAAACTGCTTCAAAGCAGAACACTGCCACTTTTTAACAATCTTGGAAAAATTGCACTTGGGCTTTTTGGTACCTACTTTATATTTCTTAGCTGGAACATTAATATTAATGGTATACTCGCATCCGCTGGTGTTTTAGGTGTAGTTCTTGGTTTAGCTGCAAAAGATACAGTTGCTAATTTTTTTGCCGGAGTTTTCTTGATGGCTGATTCACCATTCAAAGAAGGTGATTACATAATGCTTGAAACCGGTGAAAGAGGTTATGTTAAAAATTTAGGTCTTCGCTCAACACGTTTTATGACGCGTGACGATATTGAAATAACCATACCAAACTCCGTTATTGCAGCTGCAAAAATAATCAACGAAAGTGGCGGCTCCGGCGTAGAAGATATTGAACGCATTCGTATTAGCGTTCAGGTGGCCTACGGGTCAGATGTTGATCAGGTAAAAGATATACTCAAATCAATTGCTTTGGCCAATGAAAATGCATTAAATGATCCAGATCCTCGTGTACGTTTTAGAGAATTTGCTGAATCTGGAATTAGGCTCGAGCTACTATTTTGGATTTATAAACCTGAGACGCGTGGACGAACTGTAGATGCGGTCAATACAGAGATTTACAAGCAATTTAACCAAAACGGTATAACAATNCCTTACCCTACAATGAAAGTGGTGATGCCTGAAAAGAAGGTATANACNCTTTTCTGNTATTNAGANGCTTATTANCTATNNCGTATTGGCGTNNTNATTCAAAATTATCACTAAGAATAAACTCTGGAANATTTAAAGAGCCGCTCAAAATAGCGCTCGGTTTTTGCCTTAAATATTTATCAAAAAATTCCAATGATAGCTGATTAACCAGCTCAACAGATCTTTTACGATCTATGTTTCCAATCTCAACTAAATATTTACCAATTGGTGTAAAAAGTGGCGCGTCACAAAAGTTTAAATGACGNGTATTTTTAATAGTGATNTGGTGAGANGGGCCGTTNTTATTTTTATGNATAATCTCNGATATCGANGGACTCGATGGATAATCAGAATCTATCCATGACGGTCTACCCATATACAGGTAGGGCTGATCTATTCCGTTACGTATCACATTTTGCGGTAGAGGGTTCATCCAGCCATCAATTACNGAAACCGCTTTCACTCTTTTGTCTTTCTTTGCTACCAAAGCAGCCGTAGACCCACCAAAAGAGTGTCCGGTTACTCCAATACGACNCAGGTCAAGGTATCCNTTTAATGGATGTCTAAGCGCTCCTGACTGTATACGCTCNAGTTCATCTATAATAAAACGTATATCTGAAACTCTGGTGTTAATTTGCCGTTTTCGAATATTGACACTGTCTGGGTGTCCGGTTATTTCAGAGCGATAATCNGCAATAGATCCATCTGGAAAAACAGATATATTTGCATCATATGAATGATCCAGAGCAAAAACCGCAAANCCGTTGCTTGCAAATTTTTCTGCTAACGATGTGTGAAGTTGACGCATCCCCGTGATTCCATGCGATATTATTAATACTGGCATCAGACCTGCTGATGACTCAGGAGGCAAATTATAAACACTATTGGTTTTGATTAAGTCTAAGTGCATAGCTAGGAAACTAGGGAAANTTCCTGCAGCTGCAACGGTTTTTGCTCTTGTCTCTAAATGATCTAAAAATGGTAATTTTTCAGAAATTTCTTTATCAACCCCGGGATACCATACCTGAAGCATGAACTGGCGCTTATCGTCTTTATTTTTACTGGTAAACCATTCGTCGCGGTCTTCGTCTACCCAATGGTGAATCAATGATCCTGTAGTATACACGCCACCCGGATTGGGAAATGCAATGATAGGTACAATATTTGGTACAATTAAAGAAAAAGAGGTAATAGCACCAATCAAATATCGTACAGATTTATCCGCATTCTTATTAAGGAGCATAAGGGTGATTGATAGAAGATATGCAGGATATAATTGCCATCTAGCACCGTTCAATAAATAATGGATAATAATGCTTAATAAAAGAGCTATGCGATTTTTCCCTTTTATTCTTCCCTGCAGTGTAAAACTGTATACACTCCATAGGAGAGCTCCAAATAGGAGAAAGTCAATTTTTATCATTTCAAAAGAATCATTTTCTTTGTTTGAATAAACGATCCAGCTTCTAATTGGTATAGGTAAACACCNGCCGGTACTCTTTCGCCAAAATCATTAGTGGAATTCCAAACAATAGAATGATTTCCTGCTGGAATATTTTGCAAATTGAAAGTTTTTACTTTTTGACCAAGCATATTAATTATAGTGAATTTTATACTTGTGCTTTTNGGTACATCAAATTGTATTTGNGTNGACGGNTTAAATGGATTTGGNAAATTTGNATGCAGAACAAAAGAATTTGGTACATANACCTCATCTACATCTACATACAAGTATTCAGTGCGATCAACGNAAAGAACTCTGTCATTGCCACTAATTTTAGTCGTATCCGCTCCGTCTGTGGACTTCAAAGAGAAATTGACAGTTGCTCCTGAAGCCGTAGGGATTTGCTCAAATGTATTCTGAATAAACGATTCATAGGGAATTTGGTGAAATGTGTTAGTTGTGCTAAAAACCTCTTCTAATGGTGAGCCATCTGTTCCCGCGTATAGAAGATATGTAATTTGGTCACCATCAGGATCTTTGCTCTCTTCCCATTCTAAAAAATATTGTAATTGCAAATTCTCAGAAGAAATAAATATACTATCTTGTTCTGGACTTATCCATTTAAAGCTTTCTGGGGGTTTATTCTGTGTAGCAACACTCTCTAATGCTCCCTCATTAATCCACTTTGCAACAATTTCTACCTTAGTCAAAGGAACATCGTTAGAGCTAGGAGGCATACTTCCATCGCTTATACGTTTCCATAAGATACTATTCTGAGAATCGCCTGGAATTATAGTTGGACCACTATTCCCACCAAGCATCAAACTTGAATAAGACGATAAATCTTGGCCTCCACTAGATCCGCCTCCTGTGTGACATCCACTACAGTAACTATTAAAAATAGGTTGGATATCTGTTTTATAATCAACCTGTGAGAAGGATTTTTGGCCCAAAAAAAATAAAGATACTCCTAATATAATTCGTCTAATTATCACTTTTCAAAATCTTTGTAGAGCATGCTAGGCTGAACACCTTTATTGCTTTGATATTTTTTTGAACGATAGAGGTCAAAATCTCCATCAATAGTATGATAAAAAATTTGACATATTTCAAGCCCAGAATAAATACGTATTGGCTGAACACAAAATATTTCCAATGTCCAGAATCCATCAAAACCTATATCGCCAAACCCAGCCGTAATGTGAATGAATAGACCCAGTCTACCAACAGATGATCTGCCTTCAAGCATGGGAACATATTTATCCGTAGAAGTTCTTTCAACAGTACGACCCAGATACAACTTATGCGGTTCAAGCAATAAACCGTTTTCGGGAATTGCTAATGGAGAAGCTGAGTTCTTTTCTCGCATATCAAGAACATCGTTATCGTAAACAAGCAAGTCAGGATGCAATCTTAAATTATAGCTATTTGGATTGATTTGATCATCACTAAATGGGTCAATAGCTATACTGCCCTTGATAACCTGTTTTTTTATTTCTTTACCTGAAAGTATCATTATGTCTCCAATATTGAGACTAGCAATCTACTTCCTATGCCAATAAGCTAGAACAATAAATAATGACTGAAATGGCAGTCTATACCACGCTACAGCGGATGAAGTATCCATAGCAAAACCGTTGGTCTGAGCAAGATAAATGTTAGCTGGAAATACTGCTGCAAGAGTAAAGATCAACCCCCAAGCAGCGTAAAATCTAGTTTTTTTAAATAAAATCAATACCCCAAATGATATTTCACATAACCCGCTGATGTAAACCAATTCTAAATCGAATCGATTTAAAAAAGGAGGAACAATTTGCGTAAACCATTCCGGGTTAATAAAATGATTGATGCCAACAGATACATAAAAAAATGACATTATGAACATGGTGGTTTTTTTGATACTATTTTGCAAAGTAATTGACATATTTTCAGATATAATTATTAATAATTTAACACACTACAACGCAATTATGACAATTTGACATTTTTTATGCTATAGCATGGTAATTGCATAGTAATAACAAATGAAAGGATTTAAATGAATTCAATACGCACATTTATGCGAAGTTATCCNATGGTAAGCTCTGCGGTTATTTTTCCATTTGTCTTTATGTTTATGTACTCAATGCTTTCGNTNTTTATTGAGATATTCTTGCCANTTATCTTNAGTGTATGGCTGACAGGATTAATATATAACATGATTAGTCAAAACCCTAACGACAGAAGCAATGTATTCTGGACGACTAAATACTACAAATAGAATATTAGAAACAAAGCTATTTATCAACCTCTGCAACGATCTCAATCATTAAAGGACAAGCTAANCGNGCGTNTTGCATCTTTTCTAATTCATCCAGTTCATTAAAAGCATTTGAAGCTGTAGAGGGGCTTAAGTAACCCATTTCAATCAACCTAGGGAAGTAACTTTTATAAAAAGTGGTGGGCCATCTCCACTCATCTGTATTGGGAATAGCGAGTTTTGGCATCAATCTAGTACTTACTATTTTTGCACCATAACTATCTAAATATTCAGGAATGTATGCGCCAACATCAATTTCTGAATTCGAATCTTTAAAGCTCTTTAAAGCAGCAGTTATTCCTTTCATTAAATTTTTTGTCTCTGGATATATATGATGGGTAGACCAGTCAAAATATTCATGAAATACCATCCTCCCACCCGGCTTTAGAGCTTGTACTATTTTACCAATTATCTCTTTGGGGTTTGGGACCCATGCAAGGGCCCATCTACAATACATTCCATCAAAACTATTAATTTTTGAATCCATTGAATCAAAATCAGAAAGGATTGGCTCAACAGGAAGATTCATTTTTTTTACATGGGCATCAAGATAGGCAATAAATGACTCGGAGCGATCAAGGGCTAAAATTTTTCCACTAGAACCAACAATTTGTGCTAACTCAAGACTGCATGAACCCGGACCACACCCTAGATCTAAAATAGTCTGCCCTTTGTGAAACTCTGCATTAGACCAACCTTTTCTCGATTCCGATGCCCAGACTCTATGCTGAAGCTCCAACCTTTCAAGTTCTTCTTTGTCTGTCCCCAAAATATATGCGTTTGAATCAGTCATAGCCTACCAATTTACCTAAAATTCAAATTCAAAACCGCCTACTGGTATAAAATTAAAATACGAAATCTTTCGTATGCGATCATCCCAGTAATAAGTTTCTACATTATCCCGATTGTATGCATTCCAAAATTCTACAAAAAATATCAAATTACCTCTATTGTAATTCCTGTGGTTTTCATAACGTAAAAACAGGGAGTGATAGGCTGGTGTCCTCGCTTCGTTGTAACGATCCAAATACAATGACTCGCTCCCATTTAAAATTGAAGCTTCTTCATTAATTGGTGTATAGGGCTTTCCTCCAAACAGCGACCACCTAATAGATAGCTCCCAATCTTTTTGAGGTCTGTATCCACCTATCATATTTACAATATAACGGTAATTATAATCCCTATTTCTATCAACTCCATTAAAATCGGTGTATGTGGTATTAAAATAAGAAGCACCAAATAAGCCGTAGAAATTTTCAGCACGTTTCTTTTCAATTAATAGTTCTATACCATCAGCGACTGATTTTCCGTTAGATACTAATCCAGAATACATGGAGAGTCTGTCGAGCAAAAATAATGGCTCATCAAGTATATTTTTACCCGTTAACATTGGCGCATTGGAATAAACTTTCTGGTAATAGGCCAAGGTAAGTTTTGTACTGCTTGATATCAATCTTTCGTAAGTAAAAGATTGCTGCACCGTCTGAACACTGGTTATCGATCTATTTTCGTCAACGCTTAAATATATTTCTGGTGGATTTTGATAATAGCGACCCACGTTATATATCAATGAAGAGATACCATCGTTCAAATTATATTTAGCATTTAAGCGAGGGGAAAGCAATTGTTTTTTCTCAAAATCGTTGCTTTCTAATCGTATTCCAGTAGATACTAAGAGCTTTGAGGTGACTAAATATCTAAACGTTGAAAAAACAGACGTATTCACGATAGAAAGGTCCTGGGAGGCTGAAAGATCATTCAATAAAAAATCGTATTGAAATTCCTTAGATGATATTTCAAAACCATATTCCGAATTAGCTTTGTTTGAAAATTTAGTTTGATTGATTTGACGCAATGATAATGACTGCATACCGTTTTCAGCCCTAGAGGTCACTTGCTCCGTAAAAGAATCTTTAAATTGTCCGTCCCCGCGTTGTGAACTGTAAGAAATACTGGAATTTGAAAAAGACGACTTATTCCAAATTTTGCGGTAATTAATACCAAGAGTGTGCTGTTTGTTTTTTCGCCTGCCATAGTTTGTCTGGTCTTCCGCTATCGCATCTTTTTGGGTTCTTTCGTATAAACTATTACCGTTAACAGATAAAAATGTGATAGTGTTATAATGGTCAGGTTGGAAAGTAAGCTTTCCTTGAATATCGTCATAGGATGGCAATCCNCCTGCATTTAGAGCNCCTGCTATNACATCAAGATAACTTCTTCTTAATGANAGAATATATGAAGTGTTTTCACCTANCGGNCCCTCTACTAANGCACCCGCNCCACCGAGCCCTAGACTCACATTGCCTTCTAATTGNTCTTGATTNCCAGANCGGTANACNATATCNCCNTAACTAGATAGACGNTTGCCGTATTTTGCAGAAAACCCATTGCTATAAAATTCTAAGCTTTCTATCATTTCAGTATTTATTAAACCTATAGGGCCATTTGACCGTCCATCATCCTGATTGAAATGCGATATGCTTGGAATTGGAATGTTGTCAATTATAAATCCATTTTCAGTTGGACCGCCTCCTCGCACCATCATATCCTGCCTGTTTTCTCCTACACTTGCAACACTTGGGAGAGAATTTATTATACGNGAAAGTTCTTGACCTGCGCCTGGAGCTCTTCGNATTTCATCNTTGCGAAANGTAATTGATTGATCNTGNTTAAGTCCTGANTTTTTAAAATAACTATCCTCAACAACGACCCTATCAAATTCAATTANAAGCTGTGTAAGTAATATATCAATATTATCATAAGCATTCGGTCTTACCCATACATCTGGATAAATGACAGGCTCATATCCAATATAATTAACAGTAAGAGCATAATATCCCTGGGGAATATCCAAAAACTCAAACTCACCATCAACATCAGATGTAGTNCCGTATTGGNTATTTTTAAGCTGAATATTTGCNCCNGGAAGAGGTAAGCCCGATAAATCNGACACTGAACCCTTAATACTGCCTTGCTGAGCGATACAAGCGGTTGTTAATAAAAATTGTAGTAACGTACTTCGGTATGTATAGCAAAACATGAAACCCCCTTATTTTGCTGAAGATGTGTTTTCTTTAAATTCTCTATTAACTATATCAGTTAATGTATTTTTTTGTGATTTTTTTATATAATCAAAAGACGAAAGCTTGTTAAGATTATAGTATGTATTATTTCCGGCAACCCCAATCGATTGAGCATGCATTAGATCAACTTCCCCGTTATCTTGCATAATGTCTTCATTAACAACTAGTATTTCCATGCTTCCAATTATCATAACGACTTCGTTCTCTTCAATAGAAAAGTGTCTTATATAACGAACCCCTATAGAAACATTAGACTCTTTAACAAAAGGAGCTGAAAATTCACTTACCCTCTCATCGCTTAGCTTGCATGCATCAAATTCAGAAACATTTTCTGGAAAATTAAATGAACAGCTATGTGCCCTAGCTAATATGGACTGGTTAACATGATTGATGGTATAATATCCTTGCGATACAATATTCTCCATAGTTTGTTTAGGGGAACTAGTCGCTGGACGAGAAAACACAGCAATTAAAGGTGGATTACTGCCTANGTGAACCGCGGAACTAAAAAGAGCAAGGTTTGAATTNTTATTTTTACCNAANGTACCNATAAGTGAAGCTTGTTTTATACCAANAATAGANTTGATTAAATTTGCTCTGAAATGTTTATCTAGTGATTTAAAATCGTGAATTTTCTTTTTCATAGTATCTAATTAAATAAAGACGGGTTCATTAATTCATCNACAATAGNCGGTATGTGTGTTTTGAGCTTNAANTAGCCACCTTTACAGTAATTCCATGANAAACTATCAATTTTCCTATTGCAGTAGTTGAGATTTGCGATNCGCTCAATNTCTATNAAAANNCTNTGCAAATAATCATTCAAATANCCAGACTTTTGATAATTCGTTACNAGCTCTTTTCCNTTTAGGGTTGATATATCAGANGTATCTAAAAATTTAGGCTTAATATCAATTTTTTTTGAAATACTGTTNACGATATCATCGCGATATTTNAGCCTAAGCTTATCAATACGCCTNCCATTATANTCTGAANTATTAAGAACATAAAAATTATTAATNTTAGNTTCATTNANATAAAATGGNTCGANTTCTAAAAAATTATCAAGCATCAAAAGNGANCAGTCNCTACCAANATTTAAATTAAACTCTATAGGANAAAAACTATATTGATTAGNNTCAANNATAGCTTTAGGTGAAATNTTTAACTGANTGNNTGGATTANACTTATGAGTATATTTTTTAATATTATCGGGNCGTGCTATGTACGGCTTTTTAGATGTATGAAGACCNGCAACCCATCTCCAGCTTAACACATTAGAAGCTTCATCNGTATCAACTAANTANCGCATAAATAGATCGCAACCAAGTGTCCAGGGTAGATTTAAAGTGAATATCCAAATACTTGCAAACCACATTCTCGNATGATTGTGTAAAAAACCATTTTCTTTTAACTGATGCATCCANGCATCAAAACAATCAATACCNGTNTTGCNGTCNNTAGCNATNTCTAAGCTTTTAGTGTTTGCAGATCTTTTATCTNNCTCTAATGATTTTTTATAACTGCCCCATAAATCNGGATGNGTTTCAAAATAGCCCCTAAAATATATTCTCCAAAATATCTCTTCAATAAATTTATTATTGGTAGGAGATATTCCAGAATCATAGGCTTTTAAAAGAATATCCATTTCAGAAATAAGTCCTGAGGAAATTAAATGCGATAATCTGCTAGTTGTTTGAACTCCATCAATATCATAATTACGCTTGGAGCGGTAATAGTCCGTTGAATTTGGTATCCATTTATCTATAATAGATATAGCCTCTGAAGAATTCATGCGACTAAGATTCCGTGTAAAAAACCTTGAGAATGTTATCGGAAAACGAGGTATTGTATTTTTTAAGAGAGGATCTTGCTGGACCACCAACTACATTTCCTGAAATATTAAATTGCGCCCTGTGACTTGGGCATGTTGAAACACCATTCACAAAGGCACCAATGGAGGAACCAGCATGTGTGCATTTCCGGGAAAA
>NHFJ01000028.1 GCA_002172545.1 Fidelibacterota bacterium TMED108
GCACCTCGATGTCGGCTCATCACATCCTGGGGCTGGAGAAGGTCCCAAGGGTTGGGCTGTTCGCCCATTAAAGTGGTACGTGAGCTGGGTTTAGAACGTCGTGAGACAGTTCGGTCTCTATCCGCCGTGGGCGCAGGAGAATTGAAGGAATCTGCTTCTAGTACGAGAGGACCGAAGTGGACGAACCTCTGGTGTACCAGTTGTTTCATCAGAAGCATCGCTGGGTAGCTAAGTTCGGAAAGGATAAGCGCTGAAAGCATATAAGTGCGAAACCTGACCTAAGATTAGTTCTCCCTATCATATGATAATAAGACTCGTTGTAGACTACGACGTTGATAGGCCACAAGTGTAAGTATAGTAATATATTTAGCTGAGTGGTACTAATTAGTCGAATGGCTTTATCAATCTTTTTTGATCACTTGAAGATCCGCATCAATTCCCTAACTTTTTCTTCGGCAACTATAGCACAGGTGTTACACCCGATCCCATCTCGAACTCGGCAGTTAAGCCCTGTAGCGCCAATGGTACTACGCGGGAAACCAGCGTGGGAGAGTAGGTCGTTGCCGGGAACTTTTAAAAGCCCTCATTTTTTGAGGGTTTTTTTTTATAAACACCTCCCTTTTTACATTTAAGTGTTGAAGGGGCCTTTTCTCTTCGGTAAATTGTAATAATAAATTATACGCGATTTAAAATAATGAAAAAAATTAGTCTATTGTTTTGCCTAGCTTCGGCTACCGGATTACTGCTATCTCAAAAGGTTTCTTTGGATGGTCAGTTTTATCCATACTCTACATATTATATTAGCAGCTTTAATCTTGCTACAGGTGAATCAAATGTGCCTATTTTTAGATACACTGTCTCATCTAGCTCATACCCAACAAATGTTAAAGCGCGGTTTACGGCTTCTTTTTTATCTCCTCAGCTTGGTATTAATGAGAGAACAACACTGATAGATCTTGAATCAAATGTGTTTCAAATGAAAGCAAATATTGTTCTTGATAGTAGAAATTTTTCTGAAAATACAACCACACTTCTTGATGAGGCGAGTCCACCCAATGCGGTGCCTATATTCTTTAGGTCTTTAGAAACTATCGATGCGGGGAAATATGAAAATGTTCTAAGTAGCATAATGACTACAGGTAAATTGCCAGATGGAGAGTATAGGTTCAAGCTCAGCCTTTCCTCAGGAATCTCAGAATTTGACCTTTCTATTTCAGATGAAAAAATAGAAACCATTGTTGTTGAAAGCTCTTCTGGGGTTAATTTAGAATCACCTGGGGGTTTGCTAGCGGATACAACATTTAATGTTGTGTATTCAACTTTGCCCTCATTTAATTGGAATAAGGGTTTTTGCAGAAACTGTATTACCTACATTCGTGTTTCAGAATTTAAGCCAGAGATCCACTCTTCTTTAGAAGAAGCGCTTGATGATGAGCGCACACTTCCATTTAATCAGTCTCTTGAATGGAAACAATTAGATGATATAAGCACATTTCAATACCCTATTAATGACGTTAGACCTCTTGAAAACGGTAAAATTTATGTATGGCAAATTAAAACAAGCATACCAACAACTGATGGGATGGAAGATGAAACATCCGAAATTTATGCTTTTAAAATATCAGATCCATCTAAATCCTCTAAGCTCGGCATCAAAGATCCGCTTCTACAGCAACTAAAGGATTCACTTGGCTCAGTGAAATTCAAGTCTTTGTTTGGAGAAAACGGACCCTTAGAAGATTACAGTCCAACGGGAGAATATTTAATTGATGGATCATCCGTTGATCAATCCACTGTAAGTAATATTTTAATAAAGATTAAAAATAAAAATGTTAAAGTGAACTCGGTTAAAGTGGAAAATGATTAAAAAGCTCCAAAAAAGAAAAATTATTGCCTTATTTCCTTTATTTTTATGCTTCGCAATGGCTGGAGAGAAAATAGCTGTTGTTACAAAAATTATAGGTAAAGCTGAGTATGTTCGCGAAGAAAAGTCACCAAAAAATCTTAAAAGAGGGTTTGTAGTTGAAAACGGTGACGAAATACTAACTAAAGCAGGTGCTTTTGTTGCACTGGTTTTCATTGATG
This sequence comes from Fidelibacterota bacterium TMED108, assembly GCA_002172545.1. Taxonomy (GTDB): domain Bacteria; phylum Fidelibacterota; class Marinisomatia; order Marinisomatales; family TCS55; genus TMED108. The sequence goes on from NHFJ01000028.1 coordinate 2,086, forward strand.
ATAGATCTGCGCTCAAAATTAGAGAAAAATCAGAGGTTGTTATTAATGGAAAAAAGAATGTCAATAGGATAAGTAAAAAAATAGATTTAAATAATGGAACAATCAGAGCTCAAGTAAAAACTAATAGAAATTTTTTAGTACAAACTTCCGTATCTGTTGCTTCGGTAAAAGGAACCGATTTTTGGGTTATTTCCAACGATAAAGTAGGAGACTCAATAATTGGCTTAGAGGGTTTGGTGACTTTATCAAATAGAATTTCAGGGGAAAAAATAGATATCAAGCCTGGAATAACCGGAATCTCTTCAAATGATGGATCATTACAAGCTTTTAAATCTGACCCTAAAAATACCCCACGTGACCTGATTCAAAGTGATGGTCAAGACAAAAAGCTTGAAATTATTTTTAAAGATTCCGCGGGTAAGCAGAAAAAATTAATTATCGATTATAAATAGTAGTAATTTTTTTTGAATAATTTTAAAAAAATTAAAAATCAGATTTTATTTTTTTGTTTATTCATGCTTACTCAAATTGCTACAGGTCAGCAGAAAAACTTGTATCATACCCCTCCAGCAAATGCTGTGAAAGGGCAAAATCTAATTATTTCAACTTCACTAGTAGATATATCTAGCCCTATAGAAGCTGTTCTCTATTATAAAACCTCTTTAAGCGATTCATACCTTGAAATATCTTTTATAAATAAAGGTTTTAATTGGGAGGCTACAATCCCAAAGTTTGCAATTACAGATGATGGCTTGGAGTACGTGATTGTATTTAGATTTTCGCAAGATCGCATTCTCTCGTATCCTAGAATAGATCCTTTCAATAATCCATATTCTCTTCAAGTAATAGAAAATCCTTTAGAGCAGAAATCTAGTTTGTCGAATGAAGCAGCCGAAATACTTATACTTTCTCCTGATATCGGCGAAGTTCTTGAGCCAAAGGAGGTTTTTATTGCAGCCTCATTTTTTTTAACTCAGAATATTGATGAATCTTCAGTTAGAGTTTTATTGAACGATACAGAGGTAACCTCAAAAATAATATTTGAAGATGATATTCTAAGCTACAGTCCAAATTCATTAACTAGGGGCGATTATGCAATTAAAATTTTGATGAAAAATAAAGAGGGCGATAGCATTCGTCCGTTTTCATGGGGATTTACGGTTGGCCAAAAAATAAAGCAATCGAAAAACGTCGTAAGCTATAAGGGCCGAGTCTCAAATAGATTATCATCAGAAAGGATATCTGGATCAGTTCTAAATGTTGCAGAAGTTCAAGGGAAATTTAATATGGATTTCAATTGGGCTCAACTGGACGTTGTAAATAGAATTACGTCAAGGGAAACTCCGTATTTGCAACCCCAAAATCGCTTTGGTGGAAAATTCAAATTTGGAAATTTTTTAAAGGTTAGTTTTGGTGATTTTTATCCAAGAATGAATGAATTTATGATAGACGGAAAAAGAGTGCGAGGGCTAGAGTTAAATACGGATTTCAAATGGGTAAAGTTTGACTTCATTCAAGGTGAGCTGAATAGAGTTGTCCAAGAGCAGCGATTTTCAAACGGTGGGTATCGCTTGAATTCTAGTTTATCTACAAAAAATAATGATGGTACTTTTACATATTTTTTAGATAGAACAGGTTATACTTTTAAAAGAAATATTGTTGCTGCAAAATTATCTTCAGATTTATTTGACCGATTTAAGCTAGGTGTTCACTTTATGAGCGTTAGAGATGACACGAATTCTGTGAAGCTGAATCTCTCAAATGCAATGTTTTCATCTGACACCCTGGTGATTGGTATTACTCCGGGACAATATAATTTCGATACTTTTAACTCTGCGGTAAAAGGAGTTGGAAGTCAATTGAGAGTTGTTTCCAGTGACTGGTCAGGAAAAAAGCCAAATGATAATCTTTTGATGGGTTTTAATTTCGGAACAAGCTTTGATGATAAAAAATTGAATCTTGATTTTGACTGGAACCTAAGTCTTTATAACCGAAATACATGGGGCGGTGCATTGTCAAAATCAAATTTAGATACCGCTCTCGATGACTCACTTGATGGATATATTGGACAACAGTACGATGCTGCTGGAATGAAAATTGATGGAGACGTTATTAGTATAAGTCAAATACCCTTTGACCCTTTAGCCCTTGAGGACGTATTTATTTTGAATACGAATATGACACCGCTTGTACCGTACGATATTAATTCAAATCTACTGAGCGGTTTGATAAATATGCCTTCTTCTGCTTTTAGATTTTCTCTTAAAGGAAACTATACAAACAGTAAGATTTTAATTGAGTATCGTCAAATTGGCCCTGAATACGTTACCCTGGGAAACCCGTTTCTTAGAAACAATACGCGCCAATTTACAATATCAGACCGCGCTAGTTTTTTTAAGAATAAACTATTTGTTAATTTTGGATTTAAGCATTTAGACAATAAAATTTTGCGAACAACCGTTAATCCTCTTAATACCAATACTTTTTTTGCAAACTTTAATTTTATTCTTGGGCCAGGTCTTCCATCCTACGCTATAAGTTTACAGTCAATTGGAAAAAATAATGAGAAAACAAAGCTTGACTCCGTTGGTGGTTCAATTATTGACTTAAGGGAGGACTCTAATATTTCAAATAACATGTTTGCGGTCACAATACCGATAAAAGCTTATGGAATAATGCATAACGTGACATTAAATATGGGTAATATTACCAATCTTGATAATCTATCTAGCAAAAGAGATGTTGGTTATTTATTTCCCAAGACTGATACAAGAACTATTGCGCTCAATATTACTTCTGAGATCTCTAAGGATTTAAATACTATCTCTCAGGTAAGTCAAACTAAGCTGGATATACCTTCAGTATCTAACAACTCTTTGCAAAAAACGTCATATGTTTGGACAAATTTATCATCTTCAGCAAACTATAGATTGGTTGATGATAGAATTTTGTTGAAAGGAACACTTACATTGATTGACAATAACAGTAAAATAAGATCACAGCTTATTGGATTCAGGGGAGGTATAGATTATAATTACCGTAGTAATTTAACAGCATCCTTGATGAGTTTTATACGTATAAATTACATTGGCAATAATAAGGGATTATCCTATGAAGAGGGTTTTGATATAAATTCATCAGGTATAATATTTAACATTAATTACAATTTTAATAATGAACCTAAAGCTAGCTAAATTAAAAAAAATTTTCCAGGGAAACTGGGTTGCATGGGTTATCAGTTTCAGTGCAATCTTTTTAATATCTATTTTTCAGTGGATTGGAATCTTTGATACTCTAGAACTAAAGATATATGATTATCGCTTTAATACCGTTCGTGGGCCACTAACAGGATGGACTGCAATTGACTCATCTTACATAGATAAAGGAACTGATGTGGTATTGGTTGAGGTTGATGATGAAGCGTGGCGATTGGTTCCAGAAGAGTGGCCGTACCCTAGGGGGAGTATATGGGCGCGAGTAATCAGAAACCTATATAAGGCCGGTGCAAAGGTTATTGTTTTTGATATTCAGTTTGATTCTCCAGAGAGTAGATCTGAGATATATAAAGATTTGATTGAATCAACTACAACTGAATATATAATTAATCAAGTCCCCTCTATAGGGGATAGTACCGAAGCAGATAATATAGTAAAGTCTCTACCGATGCTGATCCCTAGACATGGAGACGACATGCTAGGAGAGGCAGTTTCAGAAGCTCAAATGTTTGGCACCACAGTTATCATGCCAGCAAAAATGGTAACTGAGCCAACCTCAGTCCCGCCTCAATACATAGCCTATCCAGTGAAGCAAGTGATGGATGCAAATCCTGAATTAGGATTAATAAATGATCAAATGGATCTTGATGGATTTTCAAGAAGATATTCTCTTTTTGATATTATGGCTCATGAGCCAAATAAATATTATCTCACTCTTGGCGTTAAGGCATTTAAAGCATTCTATGGAATTTCTGATACCTCAAAACCTTATTTTGATAGCAATAATTTAACCTGGCAATATGGAGGTTATAATATAAAAGCCTATGGCCAAGGAAATTCATTCCTGGTTAATTATTATGGCCCTCCCTCAGGATATAAGATAAGAGACCAAAGAAATCTTCCGGCATGGGCCACATTCCCTAAGTATTCCTTGGCGTATATAATTGATACCGATGATGTAACACTTAGAGACCCAATGGAAGATTTAGATTGGATGAGCCAATTTTTACCGGGGCAGATTCCTGATTGGATTAAATCTATTGAAGATAAAAAAGAACGCCAAGAAATGATGGATGTCATGGGGATTAGCTCAGATAGTGATTTATCAAATTCACCATTTTTTAATAAAATAGTAGTTATTGGNACGTCTGTTGAAGTACATCACGATTATAAGCAAACACCATTTTATAATTATACCGGAATCCAGCAATTAACCCCTGGAATGGAAACCCATGCTAATGCAATACAGACAATGATTGATAATAATTACATAAAAGTATTGGGGGGTGGTTTAACAGAATTTTTTAATGAATATAATAAATATCCATTCAGCCATTTTATTTTAATTACACTTTTGAGTTTAATAGCATTCTTTATTCTATCTTTTGCAAATCCAATTATAGCCGGATTTTTAATCGTATTAGAATGCCTTATTTATTTTGCAATTGCTTGCGGATTATTTATTGGCGATTTATTATGGGGCTTAAAGGCAATTTCCCCAAAATTTCTAAGCCANTTTCAGTTTTTTCAATTACAGCTTCCTCAAATTGGCGAGTCAATTATAATTCCTGTAGTAGCCCCTCTTGCATCTGTAATATTTACATATTTCGGTATTGTTCTTTATGATTTTATAAAGGAACAGCAGGATAAAAAGTATCTAAAAAGTACTTTTGGTGCTTATATATCTCCTGACTTGATTGATCAAATGTATGAAGATAAAAGAGAGCCAAAGCTTGGTGGGCAAGCTGGGTATCATACTGCATTTTTCTCTGATATTCAAAGCTTCTCATCCTTTTCTGAAATACTAGAGCCAGAGAAAATGGTTAGCTTGATGAATGAATATTTAACTGAAATGACAACAATCCTCCTTGAGCATAAAGGAACTCTTGATAAGTATATTGGTGATGCAATTGTAGCGTTCTATGGAGCTCCTGTTCCACTAGAAGGTCATGAATATCATGCCTGTATGACCGCTTTAGAAATGGACAAAAAATTAAAAGATATGAGAGAAAAATGGACAAATGAAGGGGATTGGCCTGAACTTGTTCATAATATTAGACATAGGGTGGGTCTCAATTCGGGAAGTATGGTTACAGGTAATATGGGCTCATCTATGAGAATGAATTATACTATGATGGGTGATACCGTTAATCTAGCAGCTAGACTTGAGCCAGCAGCTAAGCAATATGGTGTATATAACTTTGTCGCCAACAATACATATAAAGCTGTAAAAGATCAATTTGAATGGAGACTGCTAGACTATTTGGTAGTAAAAGGAAAAAAGGAACCTGTTAAAGCTTATGAACTAGTTTCATTAAAAGGTGAAATGAGTAGGGAGCAATCAGAGTTAGTTAGCGCATTTAATGAAGGCTTAGATCTATATTTTAAGCAGGAATGGAAAAATGCTCTCAACAAATTCAAACAGGCGTCTGAATTAGAAGAGGACTTCCTATATAGACCAACTACTCCTTCAAAGATATACATAGAGCGATGTGAAGCTTTTTTAAAAAAGCCACCTTCAAAAGATTGGAATGGTGTTTGGGCAATGAAAACAAAATAATTTTACCAGTTTATGAAAAACTTACAACCTAAAATACTTTGGATTGATGATGAAATCGATCATTTAAAACCACACATACTTTTTCTTCAAGAAAAAGGTTATTATGTAACTACATCTACAACCGGAAATGAGGCTCTTGGGTTTATTAAAGAGCAAAGTTTCGATCTTGTTCTGATAGATCAGTTTATGCCAGGAGATGACGGTATAGAAACATCGGTAAATATAAAATCAATCAATCCATCAGTTCCAATTATCATGATTACAAAAAGCGAAGAAGAATGGTTGATTGATGAAGCAATTTACAAGAAGATAGATCGATTGTTAATTAAACCAGTAAACCCAAGTCAAATTTTTGCAGCATGCAAACAAGTGTTAGAGGGTGGCTATATTTTATCTGAAAAATCAAAAGCCGAATACTTAAGCCATTTTCAAGATATTGAGAATTTAACTATTCAAGCTTCAACAATTAATGATTGGTGGGAAATTTATACTAAGCTCGTTAAATGGCAAATAGATTTTGACGATCAAAAAGAAGAAAGCCTTATTCAAATTTTACGAGATCAGTTTAAATCGGTAAACAAAACTTTTTCCCAATATATAATTAAAAACTATCCAAAATGGTTAACAGTGGCTGATAGACCAACTTTGTCATGCGATATTTTTTCAAAAAAAATAAAACCTTTATTGAAAAGGGATAAAAAAACATGCCTACTAGTTATGGATGCAATGAGGCTTGACCAGTTTGTAGAATTAAATACGATGTTATCGAAAGATTTTGCAGTAGAAATGGAGCCAAGCCTTTCGCTTATACCTTCTGCTACTCCGTACTCCAGAAATGCTATCTTTTCAGGTCTTTTTGCCGATGAAATGTGTGACTTATATCCAAATCAAAAAAAAGAAATGATTGAGGATAAAGGAAGTTTGAATAACTTTGAAAAAGAATTTTTAAGCGACCAGATGAAAAAAAACGGATTTTCTGATAAGAAAATGCATTACCATAAGATCTGGATTGCTGATGAGGGAAAGAGATTTTCATCAAAGATTAAAAACTTCATCAATAACGATCTCTTAGCTATTGTCGTTAATTTTGTTGATCAGTTAGCTCATCGCAGATCAGAATCAGATGTTCTTAAGGAGATGGTTCCGGACGAGAGTGGCTACCGTAAAGCTGTGGGTAATTGGTA
>NHFJ01000029.1 GCA_002172545.1 Fidelibacterota bacterium TMED108
TAAGTCAAAGCAAAATCTTTATAATTACAGTTATGGTTCAGCAAATGAAATAGAAAGCTTTACTAAAAAAGCTGGTGAAAAAATCTCTATCCCAAAAAGAGGATATTCTGATAAAGTTTTAAAAATTCAATCTGCAAGTTTGAACTCATTGCAATCTCAAATCAATTTTAATTATATACCACCCTGGTATTTTACCTGGTGGGCAATTAGTAGCTATGCTGTATTTGCTATAGGCGGTATTTATGTATTTACAACTCTTAGAGCAAAAAAACTACAGCAGCAAATGGAGGAGTCTAGAAAGTCCGAAGAGCTTGAGGAGGCAAGAGACCTTCAGTTAAAACTGCTGGCTAAAAAAGTTCCTGAAATGAAAAATGTTGAAGTAGAAACCTATATTAGAACTGCTACTGAAGTAGGTGGAGATTATTATGACTTTTTTGAATTAGATGATGGAACACTAATTGCAGCATGTGGTGACGCAACTGGTCACGGCGCAACATCTGGGATGATGGTTTCAATTACTAAAGCTGGTTTAAAAGGGATTCAAAAAAGATCACCAAATGAAATGTTAACTGATTTAAATAATATTGTGAAAAGTGTTGAAATTGGTCGAATAAGAATGAGTTTAAATTTATTAGAATTTAAAAATGGACATGTAAATATTAGTTCTGCGGCTATGCCGCCAGTATATCATTTTTCCAAAAAGAATAACTCTGTGAACGAAATAGAGCTTGTAGGAACTCCTCTTGGTAGTTTTTACGATGAAGAGTTTGATAAGTATCAGGTAGATTTTGAAGATGGTGATGCGCTAGTATTAATGTCAGATGGCTTACCTGAAGCACCTAATCACACAGGTGAACTGCTAGATTACCCAGCAGTTAAAAAATGTATTAAAGATAATGGGTCAAAATCAGCATCTGGTATAAAAGACTCATTGATTGAACTATCTGATAATTGGCTTGACGGTATTCAAAATCCTGATGATATTACATTGGTAATATTTAAGAAAAAAGAATCCGGGGGGATTGCAAAAGCATGAAAAAGATCTTAACAACTACTGCGTTTCTACTTACATTAATTGTAGCACAAAATACCTCATACAAATTTGATTACTTTGATATCTCTAATGGCCTTTCTCAAAATCGTGCTCAAGCAATTTATCAGGCAAAAAACGGTTATATATATGTTGGTACACAAGGTGGTCTTGATAGGTTTGATGGATATAATTTTAAATATTTTAGTCACAATCCATCAGACACTACATCTGTCCCATTTGGATGGGTTAGCGCAATAGGTCAAGATTCAAAAGATAATTTGTGGGTTGGCACCACGCAAAAAACCATTGGTTATTTAGAGCCTAATGGACTTTGGACTAGAATAAAACTAAAAGCCATGGAAACTTGGGACAGAGATGGTCGCTCATGGTGGTGGGGTTTTATATCTGATATAAAACCATACTATGACAAGGTTCTGATAAGTTCAAATGGCAATGGTTTATTCATAATTGATAATGGAGAACAAAAACATTACACATCTGATGTTGATGGAGGAAATATTGTTTCTGAAATAAAAGTCATTGATGATCGAATTTTTTTAGCAACAGGTGGGGGAGTATTCGAGTTTGATATTGATAAAGAAAAATTTATAAAAACTTCGATAAGCTTACCGGTTGGAGGATTTTCAAATGACGATGGTAATAAATTTTACATTAGCACTAATGATAAGGTATTTTTATATGATTTTAAGAATGATAGATACGAAGATATAAAAATTAGTATTAATAAAAATGATCGATCTTTTAGAAAGATTACTTTTTATAATGAGAAGCTGTGGATTTTAAATGAAAGCTATGGAATAGTTGTTCATGATCTGAGGAATAAGTCAAGCATCCAATTATCGCCTCCAGCAATTAAAGACACCGAACATTTTTCAATGACTCTTGATAGAGACAACGCAATTTGGATTGGAACTTCAAGTTACGGCATGATGAAATATGATCCCGGCAAACAAAAATTTAAGCTTTATTCAAAAGACTTTCCCTCATCTAATCCTTTGGGTTATGATGTAGGTTGGGGAGCAACAATTGATAAGAATGGTAATTATTGGACAGGAAAGGCAGAAGCATATGGTGAGATTGTCAAGATCGATCGCGAATCAGGAAAGATAAAACGCTATCTTCAAGATGATGACCCTCGAAGTTGGTTTTGGAACTTCAGAAAAACAAATGATGGAATGTTAATCTGGAAGGGCTATCCTGGAAGAGCGGAAAATTTTTGGTATAAATATAAATATGATACCGATAAGTTTACAGAGATAGACTTTTTTAAACTTTTTCCTGATAGCGTTGGGGGTAATTGGATTGTTAACTCTAAAGGAACTTACTCGTTTACCCTAAAAGGTATAAAAGTTTACGATGGTGAATCATTTGTTTTAGACAAAGAGTTAAACAAAAATTTTGCTAGTGATGAAATCTTATTGGTTGGCGATTGGTCTTTAAGCGGTGATCTAGTTTATCTGCTAAATCGCGAGTCATCAATAATATATAAGTGGGATGTTTCAACTAACCTGATTAAACCGTTTTTTGAGTCAAAAAATCTCCAGCAAAGCGATAGACAAAGCTTTGTAGTATATAATGACTCTTTAATATACTTAACTACGTACGGATTTGGATTGGTCGAAATAAATACCAACCAAGACACAAAAAGTTTTATAACAGTATCAGATGGACTTCCGAGTCAACATCTCTATGAAGGATATAAGGGTAACGATAATAATCTGTGGATAGGTTCTAACTATGGTATTTTCAGCTATAACCCAAAAAATAAATCTGTAAAATCTTATTTAGTAGCTGATGGGCTTCAAGATTTTGAGTTTAACTCAAATTCATCATTTCAATCACAAAGTGGTGAATTAATTTATGTTGGAATTAGAGGTCTTAATATTTTTTACCCAAAAGATATTGTTCCAAAATCAAGCCCACCCCAAGTTATAATTCAAAAAGCTATTGTGGGAGAGTCTTCGGTTAACTTAGACGACAAAGTTATTCAAGTTCCATGGAACAGCAATAAAGTTGTATTTGATTTTGTGGCGCTTAGTTATAGGAACCCCTCTAAGAATCAATATTCGTACTACATGGATGGGTACGAGGATAATTGGATATATAGTGATAACCGCAGATTTGCTACTTATACAAATTTGCCTTCTGGAAAATATACTTTTAAAGTTAAGGGATCGAACAATGATGGAATATGGAATGAAGAAGGGGCAAGTATAAACGTTAAAGTATATCCTCCNCCNTGGCAAACNTGGTGGGCNTATNTNATTTATNTNGTTTCTATNNTAGGCATNGGGATATAGNTATTCTAANTACAGAGANCGNNCNCANNTNAAACANNTNGAAGATGAAAGAAANCAAANTGAGNTNGANGCNGCAAAAGATCTACAAGAAAGTATGCTTCCTAAAACCACACCTGATAATAAAGACTTCTCAATTGAGACTTTTATTAGATCATCTACTGAAGTTGGGGGAGACTACTATGACTTTTTCACACAAGAGGATGGTAGTTTTTATTCTGTTTGTGGTGACGCCACTGGACACGGAACAACTGCAGGCATGATGGTATCTATCACTAAGGCTGGTTTGAATGGAATACCATCTCTCCCGCCAAATGAAATATTGAATCGACTAAATAAAGTTGTTAAAAAAGTAGATCTGGGAATTATTCGCATGAGTTTAAATATTGTTCATTTTAAAAACGGAACAGCAACTATGGCTAATGCTGCAATGCCACCTATTTATCACTATTCAGCTGAAAAGAAGAAGGTCGTTGAAATTGAAATTGTAAATCTTCCACTAGGAGGGTTACTAAATGAAGAATATGAATTAGCAGAGATTAAATTTGATGAGGGCGACCTGTTGATACAGCTATCAGACGGTTTACCTGAAGCACCTAACCCAGGTGGTGAATTAATTGACTACAAAAGACTATTTGATTGCATAGAGCAAAATGCAATGAAATCAACAAAAGATGTTGTAGAATCCTTAGTTGAAATGGCTGAAGAATGGCTTGATGGAAATATTAATCCTGATGATATAACGATTGTAGCAACAAAAAAGAATACATTAAAAGAATAGGGACCTATTATGGCAAAAAATCCTAAAGTTGAATTATCAATTCCAATTATTCCGGATATGGAACTTGCAGCGACACAAACATCTGAAGTGGTGTCAAGACATATGGGGCTTAGTCAGGATCAAAGCGATGAAATCAAAATGGCTCTTATTGAGGCATGTATAAATGCCTTTGAACATTCTAAAACAGAAGAAGGTCAAGTTGAAATAAATTTTGCAATTGATGACAATACGCTTGTTATCAAAGTTACTGATCAAGGAGTGGGTTTTGATAAAAATTCGATTAAGATTCCTGAAATTGAAAAAAAAATAAAATCAGATCACAAAAGAGGCTGGGGATTACAGCTTATTAAAGAATTAATGGATACTGTTGAGTTTGAATCAACTGATGAAGGAACAACAGTAACCATGACAAAAACAAAACAATAAAATCTAGGAGAATTGACTTATGTCAGATTTTCAAGTNACAGTTAAAGAAGTTGATAACGTAGTAGTTTTAGCTACTGACGGCTATTTAAATAATATCGGCGGGGAAAAGATTTCAGAAATATGTGACGAGTATCTTGATAAGGGTAAAAACATGTTTTTAATAAATCTGGAAAAATCCACAGTTGTAAACAGTATTGGTGTATCTATTTTAATTGAAATTATTGAAAAACTTCAAGAGGTTGATGGAAGGCTTGCCTATTGTAATCTTGCTTCAATTGTTGAAAAAACTTTCAATATTATGGGATTAACAAAATACTCTACAATTTATAAAGACGAAGAAGCTGGTTTATCTGATTTAACTAGCTAGTTTCATTGTCCCCAGACTCTCAGTACAAAGATAAAATAGNCTTCTACCTAAGCTCACTAGACGAGCTAGGTGAGGTTTTAATAAATCAAGAAGGTTCCACCGGTATAACTAAAGCGGTTTTGCGTATTATCCTTGGAACTATGATGGCTTCTAAGGGTGCTATTGTTGGAATCAAGAGAACTAAGTGCAATATCTTATCTTCACATGGAACTAAAACAGAATCTGATAATTTTAAAATTAACACTATTCAAAAAGAGGCTCTTTTAGAATTTAAAAATTCCAATCTTAATAAAACTCAATTCAAAAAAGTTTTTAATTCAAAAGAATTAGACTCTTTGTCACATTATTTTAAGATACTTGATCCGTCAATTGTTGTACCGCTTTTTCACAAAAACAATTTATTGGGGATAGTTGCTCTCAGTAAAAAGTTTAACGGCGAGACATATAAAGCTGTAGATAAAAATGTTCTCGAAATCATTTGTAATCATTTAACAGACTCCCTTTATAACCAAGAGCTTATAACAAGTATAAAAGATAAGAGAATGGAGCTACGCTTAAAAGTGCTTGAGCTTCAAACACTTTTTGATATTAGCCTCTCATTAAACTCTGTTCTTGATATTGACGAACTTTCTTCTGAGGTGTTAATACGATCGGTTTCTACTTTAAATGCCTCTTCTGGTTTTATTTTAAAAACTCAAAAAAATAGTCCTATTCTCTCCGTTCTGTCCGCTTTTAATGCAGATGATAAAAAGTTAAAAGATGCGATGTTTTCAAAATCATCTGTTCCATTCAAATCTATATGGAAAGAAAAAGAGTCTATTAAAATTTCCAATCACAAAGACAATCCTCTTCTTTTAAAATCTGGNTATAANGANTGTTTNGTTTCACCCATAATTGGAAAACGAAATATTTTAGGGTGTATTGTTCTTGGTGATAAAGAATCACGTGATGGAATTATTCCTTTTGAAAAAAATGATATTGATATTCTTGAAGCATTATCATCTCAGGCTGGTATTGCTATGGATAATGCTAAATTATTTGAAGATATCAATGCAGCAAAAAGATTTAATGAGAGTATTATGGGTAGTATTGCTACAACAGTAATCACTATTAATTTACTTGGAGAAATTGATTCAATTAATAAAGCTGGGAAAACACTCTTTGGAGATAAAGCAAAAGGTGTTATTGGTGAACACTATTCTTATTTTTTTGCAAAAGACAAAAATCTTTGTACAGCAATTGGTTCTGCGGAACATGAGCTAGAAACTTTATCTGAACTCAATTCACCTCTTTTAACTAAATCGCGTAGCACCAAAGTAAACTTCTCCGTAGCACCACTTAAAGATGAAAAAAATTCTCATATTGGATTAGTGGTCGCTATTGAAGACATTACCGAGCAGAGTAAAATAAAAAATACCTTTAAAAGATATGTATCTAAAAGTGTTGTAGACCAACTACTTGATGATGATCAAAAACTAAATCTTGGCGGAGAGGAGCGCGAAGTAACCGTTTTATTTAGCGATATTCGAGGGTTTACTGCAATGTCAGAAAAGATGAAACCCAAAGAAGTTGTTAGCACTCTCAATTCTTATTTTAGTGAAATGATTGATATTATTTTCAAATACGATGGAACACTTGATAAAATAGTTGGCGATGAATTGATGGTTGTATTTGGAGCGCCAATTTCTCGAGTAGATGATGCTGAACGAGCTGTAAAGACTGCGATTGGTATGGTTGAGTCTTTAAAGAAATTCAATAAGAAAAGAATAGATAAAGGGAAAGTGCCAATTAATGCTGGAATTGGAATTAATAAAGGTAAAGTGATTTCAGGTAATATTGGATCTAAAGACCAGATGGATTATACTGTTATTGGTGATACCGTTAACCTGGGTGCACGACTTTGTTCGTTTGCTGGTCCGTTAAAAATTATAATTTCTAAAAGTGTTAAGGGTGAAATAGGGGAAGATTTTAAAACTAGAAAACTTGAAGCAATAAAAGTTAAAGGTAAGCGAAAGCCGGTAGAAATATTTAAGGTATTAACCTAACTTTTAAGTCTAAAGTTTACCGGAATTGATATCCACACACCTACGGCTCTTTCTCGTTGTCTAGCGGGTCGAAACCTTACATCACGTATCGCTTCTGAAGCTGCTTCATCAAGACCTGTGTTTGGAATTCCTTTTAGAATAACCGTATCCTTAACTCTTCCCTTATCATCAACAAAAACTTGCACCACAACGGTTCCTTCGATACCGGCTTCCTGTGCAATTTCAGGGTATTTAGGTCTGATAGGCGTTAACGGTACTGGGGGATCATCATAAGGAATAAATCTAACTTTTGGTCCTTCTGGCGGTGGAGGGGGAGCATCCCATGCATCAAAATCATCTAAATTGAATTCGTCTAATGTAACATCATCTGCTACATCTTCACTTTCAGATTCTACAGGAACTGAGGGTCTTGCTGGAGGAGGGGGTCTATCAAATTGCTCAGTTTGAGGAATGTCAATTTGCTCAATTACAATTTGAACTTCTTCATCCAATACCATTTCATTAGTGAAACGTGGAAATGTTAAAAACGAAAGAATTGTTAGTAATAAACCGGTTAGACCAGATACGCGAAATATAATCGGATAATTTAATTTTATAGCTGCGGTTTGTTCTTTATACATTCTAGTCAACCGCCGTTTTTGAAGAGTAGTTAAGCTTTAGTGCGTCCGCTTTTCGAAGTTCAGTGTGTATATCGCTTATAAGACCCATTTTTGAACGCTCATCTGCTTTAAGAGACACTACAAGTTGTGGATCTGAAACCCTCTTTTCATACATAACGTGGCGCACGCCATCTGCGGAATATAGCTTATCCTCTATTGAGACTAATCCTTCTTTGGATACCCAAATATGCGAAGTGTGTCGTTTTGACTTCAGCTTTTCAATTCGTTTAGCCTTGGGAAGCGATATTGGAAGTCCAGAATACTCTCTCAATACAGTTGTTACCATGAAAAAAATTAGCAACATAAAAATGATATCTGGCATTGAAGCTGTAGGTATCTCTGAATCAAGCTGTGTTTTTCTGTTAATCTTCATTAATCTGATTCCGCAATTGAAATTCTAGTTGCGTTTGCTTGCTTAAGCTGATCGATGACGCGCACATAATCTTCATAACGTGATGCACTATGCGCTTTAACAGATATAACAAGTTTATCATTTTGNGCAATTTTTTGGCGAACAGTTTTAGATAAATTTCTGATGTCAACCGCTTCACCACCTAATAGCACTTTACCTGTTGAATTAATTAGACAATTAAGAATATTCTTCTTATTAATCTCTATTTCTTCACCTTCAGCAGGAAGAACCATTCCCAAGCCTTTATCCATATCAATGGTCGTTGTTACGAGAAAAAATATCAACAATAAAAAAGCAATATCTGCCATTGATGAAGTTGGTATTTCACCACCCTTGAATCTTCTTTTTTGTTTAGCCATTATTATTTAGGTAAATATTTACTACTTCTTTGCGTGCATTGAGTCTAATAGGCGTACGGAATTTTCTTCCATATCTAGTATAAGCTGATCAATTCTTGAGACAAAGAAATTTTGAAAAAATTGGATAATCATCGCAACTATCAAACCAAAGGCTGTGGTAAGCAGTGCTTGGGAAATACCTCCAGCAACAACAGCTGGTGATATATCATTTGCAGCTTTAATAGCATCAAATGCACCAATCATTCCAACAACAGTTCCCGTAAAACCAATCATAGGTGCTACTGTGATAACAGTGTTGAGCCAAATCATATTTTTCTCAAGAAAAGCCATTTCTAATGAACCTGCATTCTCCATAGCTTTTTCAACCTCTTCTAGCCCGCGATCGTATCGTGATAAAGCTGCATGAAACACACCTGCAACTGGTCCTCGTGTCTCGCTGCATAGATCTACGGCGTCCTGCAATTTGCCACTTTGCATAGATGCTGAAACATCCTCATAGAGCTTTTTGGAATCAATAGATGAAAGGACAAGCGAATATGCTCTTTCAAAAGCAAACGCAAGACCAAATAAAAGTGAAAACAAGATTGGCCACATAAATGCGCCCCCGTCTATAAAATATTGAACCATTCTTTACCTCCTAGTTTTAGTTCTAATGTTTTCGAGCTATTAAGCTAAAATTTTTACAATTGATATTCGATGGTAGTCTAAATGAGTAATCGCAAAGTTATTTCGATTGTCTATTGTATTGCAAGAAATTATTAATACTTAATTGTAGCTATAGCTTTTTAAAAAAGAGTCTGCTTTATCAAAATGTTTTAGGGACTCCATTAATTGATTATCAGATTTAACACGTACACCCCATAATTCATTAATACCCCATTTTGCGCCAGCTATTTCAGACTTTAACATAGTTTTAAGATATTTTTTATCACTTAAGGCGCTATCAATTTTGATAGCTTCATCCTGTTGTCTAACATAGTTTAAAAAACTATTTAATGTATTATCAGAAACTTTCCATNATTTTTGAAAGTCACTATAGGTGTCATTTAAATCATTCTTTTCATTAAGAAAATTTGTGCTCCAATTAAACATTAATCTATTAGGATGGATGATGATTTCCCGAGTAGCGCGATTTAATTTTAAATCATAAGGTACATAAATATCTGGAGTAACTCCCCCTCCTCCATAAACAACTCTGCCTCCACGTGTTTTAAAAGGTGGTCTTAATTTTTTTAATGAATCAATCTTAGACTCCCTATCTTCATCATAAAGTTCACTGTAATAATTATCCTGATTTTGCATATCAAACGGTCGCTGAATCAATCTTCCGCTTGGTGTATAATATTGAGCGATAGTCACTCTAATCGCAGAACCGTCACTTAATCCAGCTTGACGCTGGACAAGGCCCTTACCAAAGCTTGTCTCACCTGTTACAAGGCCTCTGTCCAAATCTTGAACCGCGCCAGCAACGATTTCACTTGCGCTAGCTGATCCCCTATTTATTAGTACAATTAAAGGGAAATCACTGTTCCCTTTTTTCGGAGAAGAAATAAATGCTTGAGAAGANTTTTTATTTTTCCCTTTAGTATATACAAGGGTGTCTTTTTTAGTAATAAAAATATTTGCCACTTCAGCTGCTTGCTCAAGAATTCCTCCACTATTATTTCTGAGATCCAATACCAGGCGTTGCATACCTTGATTAATAAGAATATCTAAAGATTTTTTTACTTCGGGTCCTGATTTTGTTGAGAACCGGGTTAACCAAATGTANCCGGTTTTATNATCAAGCATGGATGTAGCCCTAACGCTATACAAAGGTATATCGTCACGAATGATANCAACNTCAAAGGGGTCTACGCCATAGCGGCCAATTTTTAATGACACCCTTGTTCCCTTTTTACCTCGAAGTTTTTTATATACATCCTCCCTGTCAATACCTTTTGCGCTTTCGCCATCAACCTCGATTATCCAATCTCCTGATAATAAGCCTGCTTTCTCTGAAGGTCCGCCTGCAACTGGTGAAATAACCGTAATATACTTATTGAGAATATCAAATTCGATACCAATGCCTTGAAACTCACCCTTAAATAACTCATCGAAATTTTCCTGATCTTTGGCAGATATGAANATTGAATGGGGGTCAAGCTGCTCCATTATCCCCTTAAATGCTCCATCCATCAAAGACTCCATATCAACATCTTCATAATACAGCTGATTTACATAATATAGGATTTGATTCATTACTTTGAATTTCTTTTCAATAATAGCGTAAGGATTGGTTTGGTTCGAGTATAATCTTTGACTTAACGGCATCATAGCCATTACAAGGGCAAATAGCGCTAGAAGTAAAAATTGAAATCGTTTAAATAACGAAGATTGTTTTTTATAGACCAAAATAGATAACTGTACGTACGGTGAATCCGCCTATAGATGCTTCTGGAGAATCATTAATAGGAATGTGCCCGTTTAATCTCCACCGACCAGCACCAATTGTTCCCCTATTAAAACCTGCGCTCATTCGTAGACCCATTCTATCCAGAAACTGCCACTTGATAGCAACATATGGCTGAAAATTAAAAAATAAACTACTGATTTCGGTCATTGACTCAGACACTCTAATGGGTTGTACGCCTTTTCGATTCAATTCGTCTGCTGCATCATCAAACGTCCCTCCGTTTGCATCGAGCTCAACCATAACACTATCCCCTTGAATATATCCATACATACTTCGTCCAAGGTCTGACCATATAGGAATACCTATGCTTTGATCTACAGATAAGTTATAACTACCTAAACCCATAAGGGCACCAGTCATAATTTCGAGATCCCTATATATTGGAAAAACATATTCTGCGGTTATTGCACCAAGGTAAATGTTTAATTTCCCCTTAACAGATAGTCTTTCGGTTGTCTCTAAATCCACACCTGGTTTATATGTATAAAGCTGATCACCATTGACTGCACCCGCATTAGGCTCTTGGTAAAGAGGAACCCCGTCTCTATTTGCATACAAAACAAAGTCATAAACATTGCTAACTTGAGATGCGCCTATCCCAGCATATCCACCCAATCGCCATGGTCCTGTCATTTGAGCGAAGCCTTCTCCCCCGTAAAACACAAGTGGCTTTGTCTGAAGTTGATCTACATTGAAACCCATTCTATCCATCACTTCTCCCCCTGGAACCTCATTCATTACCATATACATATTGCCAAAACCAATACCTCCCCCAAACGATGTTTCAACCGGATACAGGTTTCCTTGTCCAAAAAGCGAACAATATAAGATTTGACTAATTATTAATATCTTTTTCATAGTTCCAAATAAGTATAAACAATAGGCAGGCAATTTATTCAGTAAGCTTCATAAATCGAAAGATTATTGTTTTATTTCATTAAATTAGTTTATGGGCTTTTTCTTGATATATTCGAGCATGAGAACCTATATTTGGTCTTACTCAAGGTAAGGGTATTTATATTTACAAGATTAGTACATTTAATTTAGCACATATTATTGACGGAGAACAGCGCATTGAGCTATAAACGATTTATAGCGCTATGTATCGGTCTCTGTACATCAATTTTTGCAAATAACCTGCATATTATTGGAACATTTGATTTCAATGGCAACGGTAAAGGTGAAATTTTAAAAATCAATGGACAGGGCTCTCCTCTTGAATTTGTAGAGCTTGATGGTTCTGAAGAGCATAAAATACTTTGGTCTTATGCTCCAGAATCTGGAGGACAAATTGTTGATGCAAAGTTTGCAGATATAAACAATGATAGCGCTTTGGAACTTATTGTCATTCAGAGAAATGACAGTGCAGACAACTGGATTCAGATTTTTGAATGGAATGGTGTAGATTTTACATTAAATAAAGAATTTAGCTCTGAAAAAAGCGAAACATCTGAAAAAGTCCGTCCATCAAATTTATCAATTTTTGATAATTTATTTTCTACATCTATCTCATCACCAACGAGAAGTGCTGATGTTTTTAGATTGAAATACAACGCTGAGGGTATAATTGAAAAATCCAATATTAAGCTATATTCTGATCCGATTGTAACTAACGGTTATGGTCAAATATTCACAGGAATATTTAACTCAGAAGGTATTATACGTATTGCTCTAATTAGTCCAGAATCAAATGTTTTAAAAGTGAGTGTATTTTCAATGTCAGAGGGTGAAGGAATGATGTCTTCTGATGTTTTTAGTTTAGATGGTGCTCGGGTACTTTTAGGTCCCGATATTCAAGCATTTGATGATAATGGCGATGGTTATTTTGAACTTATAATTCCTTTTGCAACGGGTGAAGTTTATTCACTATCAATGGATAACGGTGTTTTGATTTTTGATAAAAGCCAATTAACCGAAAACAATTTATTTAACATTAAATCTACAGCAGGACAACAGGAAATCAACGAACTGATCGCCCTAAGAACTAAGGTGGGCCTTTTTGAATCTGAAAACATTACAGTAAGCTATGATAATTCCATATTTGTTGAGCCTACCGACTCGGTAATGCTTGGCGATACGCTTGGTTTATTTATTGCTCCAGACAGTACATCTGATTTTTATAGGTTTAAATGGTCGTCTCAGCCACCTATAGGTATGGAGTTTAATCCTGCTTCTCAAAAAATTTATTGGTCTCCAAACAGAGAACACATTGGCGTTGTAGACTTTTCCTATATTATTACATCGCGAACCAATGAAGAAATTGTGAGCGAAGTATCGGATTTTGGAAACTCACATTTCCTTCAGCCGGTTTTACTAGAAACTATGGGAACACGAATTATATTTGTTGGGGACACCATAATACCACCTGAACCCTATGTAATTCTTCCAAAACGCTTACATAAAGTAACAATCGCTACAAAGGATATCGATGATGCTGATAGATTTACTTTTGAGGGAGAGACTCCTTTTAGTTCAACATCGTTCAATTCTAACAATATTATTANAGTTGGTGTCGAAACGGATTTAAGCNCAATTAAAAATGACAAATCTAGTTCGTTCATATTTCAATCTTCCGAANAAAAACCAGACAGTCTANTAACAGTTTCTATTATGCACGACCTTTCATCAAATATCATNTATACATCAATCAAGCCATCTTTGGATACGCTTACCCAGTCGTTTGATGCTGAAGGGGTGAATCCAGATATGTATAAACTGCCTGAATATTTCTTTGAAGGTTTCACTGCAGATATGAGCCTTGAAGCAACATCGGACTCTTCTTTGACATTACTACAAAGTAAAAACCGTAAATCAGGAGTTTTAACGATAGAGTCGCCGTTATTTTCAAACAGTCACAATATTGTAATTGAATATTTTGGTGGTCGCCCTCATGCAATTAGGGGGGACGTAAATGTCAAAAAAGACGGTTCACACAAAACACTAACTGAAATAGATTTTGAATCCGCATTTGATCCAGTTATGATAAAATCATTACTAAGTTCAACCAATAGAGACACTCTGGTTTTTCATGCAGATTCTATTCCGGATACACTTAGAGCTAAGACTCAGTATAAATCATTTTATTCGCCTGTAAAAATTATTGAAAAAGCAGTTGAGGAACTTATCGAAAATCCTGAACCAGAAGCACCTNCTCCAGTTGAAGATATTGAAGAGGTGCCTGCAGATTCCGTAGAAGCAACGGAAGCTGTTGATATACCCGCTGGAACTGACAATAATGAACCTGGAGAACTTATCGAAAATCCTGAACCAGAAGCACCTGCTCCAGTTGAAGATATTGAAGAGGTGCCTGCAGATTCTACTGAATCATGATAAAAAAATCTCTATCGGCACTAGTCTTGCTTGTTTCACTATCTTTTTCACAAGACTTGAAAGTTGTGCATATGGAGGGAACATATGATTTAGACGGTGATGGGCTTAAGGAATTTGCAACAGTAGAAGCTGGCTCAATTGGTGGAAGACAAATTTCAGTTATACGATANTATGAAATTNACGAAAATGGATACCAAGAAGTTACCTGGGAGTTTGAAGCTCCGGATGGAGTACTAGGAAATTTTGTTGATGTTGAACTTGGGGACCTTGATGGAGACGGATCACCTGAACTTATAACCGTATCTAATATATCCGATGGAAATGATGATGAGCTATTGCANCCTGTTGTCTTCTATTATTTTTGGGATGGAGCTCAGTTTAGTGAAGAGCCGGGTGGTGTTTTAAATTTATCGGATGGTAAAAGTTTTGTTCGAGCACAAAACTTTACATTGATGGACTATGACGGAGACATGGATCAAGAGCTAGCTGTTTCCGTTGGAAGCCCATTACGACAAGTAATAATTTTAGGCGTCGATGATGCTGGTGATTGGGTTGAGATTGAAACACTAAANCCAAATGGAATGCGTTCAGGTGCTGGCTCAATCACAGTAAACGCGATTGACTGGAATAAAGATGGCTATGATGATCTCATTACCTCATCGGTTGAAGGATCTGTATTAAAGACACAACCATTTTACAATACGGGTAACGAGCTTCTTTCAGGAAAAGGAGAGCAATTGAGCTTACCCGGCTTGGATGGNTTAATACCAAAAAGCATATCTGTATTGGATTGGAATAAAGATGGCTATACCGATGTTGTTCTACCTTTCCAGAACGGTGACCTCATATCAATGACATTGTATGGAGATTTAATTGACATACAAAAAATGGAAATCGATGGTGGTCCATTNTCAGATATTAAAATTACGGACTTTAATCAAGATTCTTATGATGACCTACTTTTAGTGTCTGGAGATATGAACGTACTATCAGTAGTATATGGAGATATTGGTGGAATGAGCGGCCCTTCAGATTATTTTACAATTGAAGAGGCTAAAGAACAAGAGGCTCAGGTTTTTACAGCTCTACCTGTTTCAACACAAGGAATTTATATGGGTACAGTCATTGCCTCGGGTTGGGATGGGTATGAATCCACGCTATTTATGGTTGAAATTGGAAAAGGGCCCGAGCCAATCAGACCTGAAGATGTAGCTAAAGAAATACCTGATGAGACAGTGGATGTTTATCCTGATATTGCAGGTGAAGAAATAGAGACAACGGACGTCCCTATTGCCTTAGAAACCATGGCGCAGCCGCTTCCAGATGGAGTGTTGCCAAGACATGTATTAACAGTTAATCAAGCTTTTGCATACACTCTTCCCGAGGAGGAAAAAAAAGAATTTTATAGCTTCAGATGGTTACAACCCCCTCCAAGCGGNATGTTTTTTCATTATGATTCTCGCTCCATCAGATGGGTTCCAGATGAAGGTCAACTAGGCGCGTATAAGATTGCATACCATGTAGAAAGAAAACTTGGCGAAACCGTAACCCCTTCAATAGCAAAAAAAGATACTCTTTTAACATATAAAGTGGTCCCAGATCTTGAGGGCGATGACGAGCGACTTTGGATNTATGTAAATGACCCACCTATAATTGCCTCAGAACCCAAAGGGACCGAGTTTGTAGGAGGTGAATCCTTTGTTTATAAACCCATGGTTCTCGATAGAAATATTGATACAGAACTCAAACTCGAACTTGAAGCTTCGCCAAAAGGTATGCGAATAGAAAATAATGAATTTATTGTCTGGGATACTGATTCCTCTCACATTGATATATATGAAGTCCGACTAATTGCAAGCGATGGTTTTGACAGATCTGTCCAAAATTTTAGTTTATTTGCTAGAGCGGGCGTTAAAATTTTATCAGAGGCAAGCACAGAAGCTGNGGTTGATAAAGGTTACCGATANAAGGTGGATATTTGGCGACCAGACCTNGAACACATTCTTACTTTTTCATTGGGTCAAAGCCCCAATGGCATGACAATTGATAAAACAGGACTTGTGAATTGGACCCCTTCCACAACTCAAATTGATTCACAGACCTTTACCGTAAAAGTAAATCATGGCGTGGCGATTGATTCACAAACAGTAATGCTCTACGTAAACCATCCTCCAATAATTCGCTCGGCGCCACTTAAAATGAATGTTATAAATTTGGGTGAGGAATATCGATTTGCGCTTGATGTTTTTGATCCAAATAAAAACGATGATCTCGTCTTTATAGCGAATGAAATGCCAGATGGGATGCGTATGGACCCATATGAAGGTATGATTGTATGGGAACCCGAGAGAGAAAATATAGATTTCTCAAAATTAGATTTAACAGTAAGCGATGGGCGAACTGAACGAGCAATTGTCGCTGAATACTATGTTAATGCCCCTATAAATATTGTTTCTATACCACAAATGCAAGGCGGCGTTGGGGAAGAGTATAATCACCAAATCATTACTTCAGATATGAACAAAGATGCTTTATTGCCTTACAACGAGGTAATACCATTAAAGTCTGCTCAAAACTATAGAATNTATTCCATTCANATTAGCGATGATGTATATATAGAGAATATTGACAGGTATTTGATGGACTGGAATAACTCAGAGGCTGTATATCTTACAGATCAAGATGAGCTTGATTCGCTTTCGATTGAAGTGTCACGACTAAATTTAAAAAAATATGTAGACTACATTTTTTATGAAGATGATCGATTAAATATTATTGTTGAATCAATTGATGATAGAACCGTAGCTATTAAAGATATTTTATGGGAGTTTTTCCAAGGAAACAAAGGTAGGCCACCTAAAGTAATAGCTCGAAAAATGAGTCCGATAAAATATACGTTGCTTGAATTTCCAGATGGCATGGAGATAGATGAATATACTGGCGTTATTTCATGGACACCCACAATTGACCAGGTGGATAAACAAAAAGTTTCATATATGGTCTCAGACGGCTATACTAAAGATGAACAATCTTATGAAGTCTACGTAAACCATCAGCCCGTCATTGTTTCTAGTCCCCCAGTAACAGCTTTAGTTGGAGAAGTATTTAAATACAATATTTTAGTTGAGGATAAAAACAATGATGCAGATTTACTATTTACGCTAACCAAAGGACCCCAGGGGATGCAGATGAGTAAAAAGGGTAAAGTTGTGTGGATACCTAAATCAGCACAAATCAATGAAAGTAAATTTTCATATGAAGTTTCAGATGGTTACTCCAGCGACAAACAAGAAGGAAAAGTTTTTGTTAATATAAATCCTAATATTATTTCATCGCCACGACCCGTTGCCCTTACCGGACACCAATATAAATATCGGGTCGTGGCCGAAGATTTAAACAAGGACAGAATTGCCTATAAAGCAGTTAAGCTTCCTAAGTATTCTACTTTTAGTAAAAAAACCGGTATGCTTGATTGGAAGCCCAGACCAAACCAACGCGGTCCAAATGATATTATTTTGGTTGCGATGGACGAAAGAGGTGCCATGACCTCACATGAATTTCAGATTCATGTATTTGANGATCCAAGTGCACGAAGAATGATAAATGCCGGTTGGCCCCTTATGCTATCATTTGTTGGGGTTATGTTTGCCTGGGGAATGGCCCAGATTTAANATATTGAGATTTTCTTTATTAACTAAAAGTTAAACTATGAGGGCAAATAGGAGGGGCGCTGTTTGTATAATTTATATATGAGATATGCACACAATTTTATTATAAGCACTTTCTTTCTTCTCTTTATNCCCCTAANCACNNCGAGTATAACCGCTCAAAAATATGATATGCAGGTCGAAAGACTTGCGCAAGAGATTGAAAGTCAAGTTATTGANTGGAGACACTGGTTTCATGAAAACGCGGAACTTAGTAATCGCGAGTTCAAAACNTCAAAAAGGATTNCAGAAATTCTTAGCGATATGGGATATAAACCTCAAACTAATGTTGCCAAGACTGGAGTGGTTGCAATTTTAAATGGTAAAAAACGAGGTCCTGTCGTAGCCCTACGTGCCGATATTGATGGCTTACCAATAAAGGAGCGAGTTAATTTGCCTTGGGCATCAAAAATGACCGGAGTTTACAATGGTGAAACTGTACCCGTTATGCATGCCTGCGGTCATGATACTCACATCGGTATTCTTTTAGGTGTAGCTAAAATTTTATTCGATATGAAAGATGAAATACCTGGAAAGGTTAAATTTATTTTTCAACCCGCTGAAGAAGGGGCTCCGGATGGCGAAGAAGGAGGAGCAGAATTGATGGTAAAAGAAGGCGTTTTAAAACGACCGAATGTTGACGCTATCTTTGGACTTCATATAAAGTCCGGCCTTGAGGTTGGACAGATTAACATAAAATCCGAAGGAATCATGGCAGCTGTAAATTCATTTAGAATCGATATTAAAGGCAAACAGTCGCACGGATCTAGACCCTGGAATAGCATAGACCCAATTGTAACAGCATCGCAAATTGTAAATAACCTACAAACTATTGTTAGTAGAAATATGGATCTTACAAACGCNCCGGTGGTGGTAACGGTNGGAGCTATTCATGGTGGTGTACGGTCAAATATTATACCNGAGAGTCTCTATATGCTTGGAACCATTAGAACATTTGATGTGAATATGAAGGAACAGGTTCATNAAAGGATTAGAAATATTGTACAAATGACAGCAGAAGCAAATAATGCCACAGCAACAATCGATATAAATAAAGGGTATCCGGTTACCTATAATGATCCGGGTTTATATCAAGAGATGTTCCCAACATTCGAAAGAATAGCAGGAAAAGAAAATGTTAATATTATTAAGGCTGTAACGGGTGCTGAAGATTTTTCCTTTTTTCAGCAAAAGGTTCCCGGTATTTACTTTTTCATAGGAGGAATACCGAAGGATTTTGACCCTGCAAAAGTAGCGGATCACCATACTCCAG
Source organism: Fidelibacterota bacterium TMED108 (assembly GCA_002172545.1). Classification (GTDB taxonomy): domain Bacteria; phylum Fidelibacterota; class Marinisomatia; order Marinisomatales; family TCS55; genus TMED108. Next base: position 19,166 of record NHFJ01000029.1, read on the forward strand.
ATTTTTATGTTGATGATAGCGGTATGCTATTAGGAATGAAAACCATGACTGCNCTTACCCTTGACTATTTACATAAATCACACTGATTTTTAAAATTGATTTTTTAAATTTTAACTCTCAATTATAATTAAATAAAGCGTTTTAACATATTTTTAANATCACNTAAGGTTGTTATATGAAAAAATTGTTCATTTTTATTCTTCCTATTTATTTCACAAATGTTTTTTCACAAAACATCGTTGTAGATAACAGCATACAATATAATGTTACTAACCAATACGCCAAATTTGATAGGTATTCTAAGCATGGGGGTTTTAGTAATTACAAATATGAAAACAAAGACCGTATTTCATTGCCTGAAAACTTTCCTGCTTTAGGTTCTACTTTTACGCTTGAAGCAATGACTTTCACCGCTGATACGAGTATGGGACAACATCAAAAAGTTGTGGGTAGCGAAAATTGGAAAGGAGACTATGCTCAAACATCTCCAAACGTCACATTTTTAAATAAAAATGCAATATATTATGGTTTTAGCACGAACGGTAATGACAGAATGAGGTTGGCTACAAATGTTAGAACTCCAAACACCTGGCACCATGTGGCTTTTACATATGATGGGGACAAAGGGCGACTTTATGTTGATGGAGTTCATGTAGATAGCACTAACAATCCCTCCAAATGGTCTGGTAAAATTCCAGATGCAACTTCTGTTGGTTTTATTGGATCTCGTTTCAATGGAAATTTGGATGAGGTGAGAGTGTGGAGCGTCGCGAGGACAGAAGCTCAGATTAAAGCCAATATGAATAGTTTGAGTGATATAAGTGCAACAGGGCTAGTTGCATATTATACTATGGATACAGATAACAATTTTAAAATAATAGATCGATCTACAAATGAACATCATGCTAGCATAGATCATGCAGAGATAATGCAAGACTACTCCTCAGATTCTTGCTCTGAACCAGACGGATCAGCTAACTGCCCGTTTCCTGATCTACTAAGCGCCCTTGAGACTGCACAAGGAGGACAGACAATCCTAATGAAGGAAGGTCGCTACTCAGACCTTGCGTTCGCTGAATATATCAACCATTCTCCCTATACTGAAAAATCTAAAATACGAATTCTTGGTGAAAACGATAAAACTCTAATTGATGGAACTATAAATGTAAAAGCAACTTGGGAGCCCTACAATTTGAATGGCCATTCAGTTTATAAGGCTGTATTAGATATGGGAGAAATATCCAAAAAAGCTAAGACGTTCATAGATACAATCTATGGTGTTTTTGTTGATGACCGCTATATGATCCCTGCAATGCCAACGAATTTCAAAAACCCAACGGATCCTACCACTGGAAATAAAGATAATCCTGAACCTAATACGGTTTGGGCAAAAAGTGATGGAGCACCATACACTGGTGGATCGAGTCGGTTCAATTATAATTACCAAGTTGGTCAGATTGCCAACCTGGATACTTTAGAAGAATGGGCTTTTGAAAAAAACTCTAATACTCTTTACATTTATCCTGGTCAAAAAATTCCTAATGAGACTAACGTTCGCGTACGAATTCGAACCCATACGCTCAATCTTCACCATTCTGATAATCTTATTTTTGATAATCTGCACTTTTATTCGAGCGCATTTTTCAGTAGACACGGTAGTTATATCACTATAAAAAATTCTAAATTTAGTCACAGCTGGGAAGCGGATCTGAGGCATCGAGAAATGGTATCGAATGGAATTGATTACCGCTATAGAGGCAATATGATGGTAGATGGCAATAACAACGTTGTACGAAATGCCATATTCAGGTACGTTGTAGACGCGTATATTTTCAGCTTCAGAGGAATAAAATACCCTATCTATGAAAACATTCTCGCTGAATACAACGGTTGGTTCGGAAACGCCTATTGGAATTTAAAGGTTGATGACAACTGCTTAAACTGCAAGCAGGATATTAATAACGACGATAATTATTTTTCTGATACGTTTCGCTATGTCACTATGAGACAAAATCGTTCAGGAAACATTGGTCCAGGAAGAAGAACATTAACAGAATATGTGTGGGTAGAGGATCACTATCAAAATACCGATGGTTCAGGTATTGGTCGCTCAACGGGACAAGCTGTGAAATCAACCACACGATACAGTTGGATGTTGAACTCAAACCGGAACGGAATACGTTTTGATGGAAGTTGTGCGGGTCAATATGGACTGGTTCATCATGTAGTCTCCCTTGGAAACAAAAGAGGATATCGTCTTAAGGGAGATAAGCACAATATTTATCACGTAATGGCGT
>NHFJ01000030.1 GCA_002172545.1 Fidelibacterota bacterium TMED108
ACAAAAAAGCCCCCGTCATAAAACAGAGGCTTATCGATGAGCGAGAGACGAGATTCGAACTCGCGACATCCACCTTGGCAAGGTGGTGCTCTACCAGCTGAGCTACTCTCGCATTAAGGGTCAAAAATTAAACTTGATGATTGGCACTTTCAAACAGATTTTGGAAAATATTCAACTTTATGATCTTTGCGATAGTATACAATATATGCTAAGAATAAATATCCAATGTCTCTTAGAATTGTTTTAACTCCTATAGCGCTTCCGGTATCACTTGCAACCGAGAAGCATCCACATTCTACGCTAATACCTCTTGCAAGAGCCTGCGTTATTGCAAAAATAAAAACTATATTCATAAGAATGACTAAAATAGTTGCCCCATCTACCATTACACCAACTATGAGGCATACACCTGCAATAAACTCAACCCAAGGGAGTATTATCGCTAATAGATTTTCAATACCAAATGGTAAAACGTGATAATTGCCAACTATTTTTGCAAAATCTCCAGGATTTACAATTTTATCAAAACTTGCGTAAATAAAAACTGACCCCAAAATAAGCCTACTAATTAAAACCAAAGGTCCTTTAAAATAATCTGTTATCATTCAATGCTTTCGCTTGGATAATTAGCAGCTGACCATTCTAACCAACCGCCTTTAAAAACATATAGCTTTGTAAACCCAGCATCCTGTAAAGTATATGCGAGATCTTCGCTATCACCGCATCCGGGATCTCCACAGTACACAACCAATGGGTCTTCTTTAGACTGCAAGGATTCAATGTTAAATAGAAGCTCCATTAAAAATATATTTTTAATGGCACCCTTAATATGGCCCTTATTGAAATAGGCTTCATCACGGGCATCAAGAAATAACGTATTTTTTTCATAAAATTCCTTAGCCTGATCAAGTGATATTACTAAAAGCACCGGATCGTCAGTTTCAAGATTTATGGATTCTGCTTGTTCGAGCTCTTTTGAAAGTAAAGAGATGGAATTAGGGCGTATAAGATTAGTCGCTAAACTAATAACGATTGATAAAACTAAAATTACGTATACTTGAAAGATGTGGTTTTTGAAATTCATTTAAGATGCTAATGCGACAGACTTCTCATCAAGCATCTTGCATTTGTCCAAAACCTCATTAACTTCTTTCAATATTTTCTTTTCGCTTTTGACAGAACCGCTTAAGGGTATCAGAGAAAAAGATGAACTATTTACAACCTTACTTAATGTACCATTAGCAGATTTTATACCTGCACGAAGCCTTTCTACGGTAGCTAAGACCTTTGGACTGTTCTTATAAATTTCTTCAATTTTTCGCTTTGGATCTCTTTCTTGCAGTTTTTTCAAACGCTGAGAAAAAACACTTAACATCATTTTCTGAGTACTTACATCAACAAGAGGCTTTGTTTTATCAACAATATTTAAGTCACACCTTCCAATATGCTTACCTTGGATACCTAATTTATATTCGAGAGGCTTACCGGATATCTGCTGGATTTCAGGGCGCGTTACTGATGACTCAAGGCTTGAAAAGATATAATCAAGACCATTTAATTCCTTAACGTATGGCCCAAAGTGCGTTTGTGTCGCATTAACTAGCATTACTAAAATATCAACTTTAGACCTTAATTCATTTATTTTTTGTTTTGCTACAGCTATATAATCATCAACCCTAACACCTTTAAGATCAACCTGTAACTCTCTTGTAACTCCAAACATCCCGATTTTTAAATTGTCTCTATCCAAGATAATATGTTCGCTAAAAAGCAAAGTATCAGATTTCTCATCGTAAAGATTAGCTGAAAGAAAATGCACATCAGATTCTCTTTCAATTTCTTTAATAAAGCTTAAGCCTGCAGTGAAATCCTGAACACCAATGTTATAGTAATAATCCCCCATTTTAGATGTGTGCTTCATTACCGTTTTTGCTCTCAGTTTTGCAGACGCCTCTTTTCCTTTCGCAAAATAATAGCTCTCAAACATAGAATCTCCAGCATCTATCAGTATTGGATCAACCCCACTGCTTCTAACCTGGTTAATATAAGTTGCTCTTCTAGGCAGACCGCCCAGAGGATTGGCTTTTCATCCACAGGGGTCAAGCTGACCCCGAACATTTGCTGTTACCAAAAAAGTGACATTGCTACCTTTTGGAGATTTTTCAGAACATGTAAAAAAAATAAATGCACTAAAAAATATTACGCTGAATCTTAATGACATTAAGTACCCTTTGATATTTAATTTAATTTATGTAAAAAAATAACTACAATAAAGCGATCGCTTTTAATTATCCACCAGAAGGTTTTGCGCGATACCCTTCATCTATTAAATATTTTAACAATTTATCTCTAATATTACCTTGAAGCAAAATAGTTCCATCTTTCACTGTCCCACCAATCGAAAATTTTTTCTTAAGAACACTGCATAGCTCAAGAAATTGTTTTGACGTGCCATTATAGCCCCTAACAATAGTAACTATTTTACCGCCNCCTCTTCTATCAAGGTGTAGGCGCAAATTTTGCGAAGTTATTGCTACAGATTTTTCTNAAGCATCTTCCTGCTTNTTTAGNTTTGGATTAGTTGAAAAGATAATATTGGATTCAGACATCTATCTGAATAAAGCTGACCAGGTAAGACCCCAAGTCATTAGCATAATAATAATAAGTTCACTTAAAATAGCAATACCAAAGAAAATAATAGCCCTTCGCATATGAAGATTTTTATATGAATTTATATGGCCTAATGCATAAAGCTGGGCTGCAAACATTTTAAATGTATTTTCATTATCATCAGTTGTATCAGCAAGATATTTGGCGTAATCAAGAACGTTTCCAAATTGAGTAATACCACCAAAGAAAGTAGCATTTACCTCTGGTAGGTCTTCGTGACCTAAATCATTGCGAACCCTAGGCACTATAACCATCATTAAGTTGATCAGTCCAAGGGTTGCAGAGATAAAATATAAAAAAACCATTAAACCGCTTAAATAATTAAAATTATCGGCTGCAATGACCTTTGGGAAATGAACGATGAAAAAAACCATAAAAACACCAAGCAAGGACATTAAAGTAAACGCTTTCTGGTCTGTGCGCTGAAGAATTAATTGCTCACTTTGAATTATAAAAAAAATTGGAGCAATATTGCTACGTACATGTTTTGAGGCAAATTCAGCTGGTTCGGCTGATGCTGGTGGACTCGTGGGGGCTGAAGAAGGTGTTGCGGGTGGAACCGTAACAGGTTGAGTTGGATCTTTTGGTTTTTTATCTTCCATTAAATTTCTTTAGCGTGGAGCCGATCAGGATCGAACTGACGACCTCTTGAATGCCATTCAAGCGCTCTCCCAACTGAGCTACGGCCCCTTATTTTTTTAATATGTGATTACAAATTTAAACTTTTTTATGATTAATACCAAAATAGCAATTTGTCAATTTTATTGTACTAAAAATTGCACTATTAAAAAATCTACTTAATCAGCTTTTAACTTTTATTTGCTTTCTGTTTAATAAATTATCGTTAAAGTAATTAATCATCTTTCTATACAAATTTTTTCGCGCCTTCCCTCCAGACATTCCATGNGGTCTATTTGGATAGAAAAAAACGTCTAATTGTTTATCATGTTTTACAAATTCTTCAATTAACCANGTCATATTTTGTGAATGAACATTGTCATCGCCGGTTCCATGCATTACTAGCAATTTTCCCTTAAATCTATCTACGTATGTTAACACAGATGTTGAATCGTACCCTGCCTTGTTGTCTTGAGGAAGCCCCATAGACCGTTCAGTATAAATAGTATCATATAACCTAAAATCCATAACCGGAGCTACCGAAACACCCACATCAAATAAGTCTGCATTTTTTGTTAGCATTAAGCCCGTAAAATAACCTCCACCAGACCAACCCCATGCTCCAATGCGATCAGGGTCAGCTATTCCGCTATCAATTAAATGGCGAACTCCAGCGGCGGTATCGCTAGAAAGATATTTTGCCATATCTCCATAGCTTAAATTTTTAAATTCTTCACCTCTACCACTCATCCCTCTCGCATCCATGGAAAAAACTATATATCCTTGCTGAGCGAGGTACTGATTCCAGGTACTACCCCACCTGTTATACACTATTTGTGTTCCAGGCATACCATACCCATGCACAATAACAGGATAGCGAACTCCTCTTTTAAAATTAGGAGGATATGTAATAATACCATCGAGTGAAGTTGATTCATCGGTTGATTCAAATTGTATAATCTTAGGGTAAGACCAATCGTATGCCTCAAATTGTGACTTATTTGTTTCTTTAATTGTCAAAATAGTATTTCCACTGATATCTTTAGCCAGATGCCTGGTGGGAATATCTATGCTGGAATAAGAATCAATAAAACCGTCTAATTGAGGAAACATTCGTATGGAATGCGATCCGGTATCTTTAGTAAGCAATTTTAAATCTGTTCCGTCAAAGTTAACCGAGTAGAACCTATTCTCAAAAACGGTTTCTTTATTTGAAATAAAATATACTTTTTGATTTTTTTCATCAATATTTACTATTCTTTTTACTTCCCACTTCCCTTTTGTCAATTGCCTTACAATTGAACCATCTTCTTTNTGAATGTATATGTGGTGCCAGCCATCTCTTTCTGACATCCATAGAATGTTATTATTTTTCAAAAAATAATAATTTCGATGCATTTGTACCCAGCCATTTGGATCGCTTTCAGATAGCCCGAGAGAATGTTTTCCCGTTTTTGTATTAATATTTAAAAATATCCAATTTTTTTGAAGTCGATTCATTTTCATAAGAACGAGTGAATCGCTACCGGACCATTTCATCCAAGGAAAATATTTATCTAGTGTAACGCCAACATTGATCTTTTTAGGTTTTCCTCGCCTTACATCAGAAATAAATAAAGTCATTTCTGGATTATTTTGACCAGCTTTAGGATATCTAATCTTTGTCAATTCTGGATACAACTTCATTTCATCAAAGAGCATAAAAATAGGAACACTTGATTGATCCTCTTGAAGAAAAGCTATCTTTTTACTATCAGGAGACCATCTGTATGCATCAAAAGAACCAAACTCCTCTTCATAAACCCAACCAAAGTGACCATTTAAAATAGACTCTGATCCATCTCTGGTTAGCTGTCGCTCTTTGTTTTTTAAAATATCGTAAGAATAAATATTATTATCTTCTCTAATATATGCTATTTTTTTTCCATCTGGTGAAAATTTTACATTTCTTAATCGTCTATTGTTTACAGTTAATGGTGAGATTTTTTTTGATTTAATATTCATAAAATAATAGGTAGCATAAAAAGATCGTCTCCAAACCTTCTCTTTATCAGATGCAAACAAAAGAGTTGACCCATCTGAACTAAAAACAAAATTTGAAGGCTTGATTGATTGATTCGCATCCTCTATTGTCTGGACCCAAGGCGCATTCTGCCTATTATTATTTACTGTATTTGTAACTACTTTAAAATCAGACTTTGATAAAAATAATGTAGTATCAAAAGAAGGAACGGATACTTTAAAAAGGTCATTATTGTCTTTAGTTAAAAATGCATTTTCACCTGGAAACCAAGTTATAATGCCTAATGAAGGGTACTCAAAGGGAGATTTTCCTTGAACATCATCGAAGCTAAGCCGCTTATTTTCAGCAAATGCGAATGTCGCAAATGCAATAAATAGAATTATTTTTTTAATCACTTTTCCAACTCCTGTCTAACATTTGTGAGTAATTTAATCATCATCGATGCATTTACTCTACCTGTATTTACATTTCTTGGGCTAGGGTGATAACACCCCCANAGCATTTTACCGTTTGGAAGTAAATATTTTTTNTTATGCCCAAANGGGAAATCTTTTAACTTNAAGTCATATTTTTTTCTGACGTGTCTTAAGTATGCATCAAAACCTATTTTACCTAAAGCTAAAATAATTTTAACACTTGAAAGTATATTTATTTCATCTTCAAAATAATGGGAACAGTTTTTTAATTCTTCAGATGTTGGCTTATCAAAAGGAGGGACACATTTCAAAACGGGTGTCATAAAAGCATCATGCATCTTTAATCCATCCGCAAGAGAAACTGAGCTTGATTGATTTGTTATACGGACCTCATGTAAGCATTTTACTAAAAAATCAGCAGATTTATCCCCAGTAAAAACTCTGCCAGTTCTATTTCCGCCATGAGCTGCAGGTGCTAATCCCAATATAAGCAACTTAGCATTTACGCTTCCAAACCCAGGAATAGGCTTGCCCCAATAAGTCCAATCTTTAAATTGTTTTCTTTTTTCTAAAGCAATTCTTTCTCTGAAATTGACAATTCTGGGACAGTCTTTGCAGTTAATAAGCTGTTTGTACAACAANGATAGTGGGCCATCATTAATAAGCGGATGNTCTTTTGGTTTTGGGTGAANCGGATTCATTTAGTTATTGCGTATACCCTTCATATTGTTTTGTAATATTTTCTTTTATGATTGGTTGCCTTTAGATACAACTAAACCATAAATTTCGCTCCCTTAATAATATAATTAAGAAAGTTTAATTTAAGGATAATTTATATGGCAATGCTGACAACAATTCGAAATCGCTCTCACGTTTTTTTATGGGCACTTCTTATCTTGTTCCTATTAAGTATGAGCATCGGTGGATTAGTAGGGGGAGCCAACATTATGGATCAACTGCTTGGAAGAGTTAATCCAGCAGAAGCTATTGGATCTGTAAATGGAGATAAAATTACTCCAGACCAGTTTAATCAAGCCGTAACAGCTAGATTGAGGTCTATGCAGGATTCAGGAATGGAAATTTCCGATCAATACCTCGAAACTATTCGTCAACAAATTTGGAACGGTTTTATAGAAGAAAGACTGACTAATCAAGCTATTGATGATTTAGATATCACCGTTACAGATGATGAAATACTGTACCATTTAAAAAATAATCCACCGTTCGATATACAGCAAATATTTTTTAGAAATAACGTTTTCGATAGAGAATACTATATGCAAGCCCTCAATACTCCAGGTATGGTTGATTGGGCTCCAATAGAAGCATGGATGAGAGACTTTTATTTACCACGATATAAACTTCAGCAAATCATCAAAATGTCAGCTGTTGTTGCTAATGATGAAATCAAAAACGAGTTTATTAAACGAAATGTAGATTATACAATTTCGGCTTTGCACATACCAAAAATGGCAATTCAAGATAGGGTAATTAAACCTACTGAAGACGATATAAAAAAAGAGTACAAGAAGCGAATTGACAGTTTTAAGGAAGAAGAAAAAAGAAGTATTTCGTTTGTTAGTTGGTCAAAATCAGCATCTAAAGATGATTCAATTCGTACCAAAGATGAAGCTTTAGATATAATTAGTAAATATAAAGATGGTGCAGATTTTTCTGATCTAGCAAATATACATACCCAAGATCCNGGTAATCAATTTTCTCCAGACTCNGGCAGAGGTGGTGATCTTGGATGGTTTGGCAAAGGTCAAATGAATAAATCTTTTGAAGATGCTGCTTTCAANGCTAGNAGAGGTTCGGTGGTTGGCCCAATACTTACTCAATTTGGGTACCACATAATTAAAATCGATAGTATTAAAAATAGGCGTAAAAAAAACCACCAAGTCAAAGCTAGACATATTCTTTTGAACGTCGATCTTGGTCAAAAAACAAGAACAGAGCTACGCAGAAAAGCGACCCTGTTTAGCTACGACGCACAAGACTATGGATTGTCAAGNGCAGTTGATAGTCACAATGTAAAAATACAAAATGCCCTTAACTTAGGTGAAGCAGATTTTTTTGTTAGTAAGCTCGGACCTTTCAGATCTGCAGTTAGATGGGCATTTAATTCTAAGATTGGTGACGTTTCTGACCCTTTAGAAACCGAAAGCTTTTACGCGGTATTTAAGCTTGATTCTATAATCCCTGAAGGCGTCAAGCCCTTTGAACAAACTAAGAATGAAATTTATAGCGACCTTTTAAAAGAAAACGAATTTGAGGCAACAAATCTTTATGCTGAAGAAATAAAATCAGAGATTTTAAACGGCTCTAATTTTAAATCAATTAAAGATAAAAATAATCGTTTAGAATTTATCCCTTCGGATAAGAAAAAACTGAGTGGTTCTTTTATTTCACTTGGTAAGTCTGAACAATTAGTTGGTGCGCTCATTTCTTCAAAAAAAGGAAGCCTTATTGGACCAGTAAGAACATCAAGAGGGTATGGAGTCGTAAAGGTTGAAAATATAGCAAAATTTGATTCTTCTAATTGGGAAGTGTCAAAGGATTTAATACGAAATGACCTTATGGCTAAAAAAGAGCGAGAGACATACGGAAACTGGATGAATAATTTGAAAGAAGAAGCAAATATAGTAGATAATAGAAAGTATCATTTCTAAAGCATATTATTCTAAAATAACTGGCTGTATNTTTGTTCTTAAAATCCAGGATGATGGATANNTGGANCNAGCTAATTCCNTTCNTAANATCTCAGCTTTATCTCTATCTAGAAAATCACCGATTCTNAGCTTATAATTTGGTGCTTCAAAAATTATATAAATATTTTCTTTGAATTTCAACGCTAACTCTTTTTGAAGAATATCTGCCTTACCGCGGTCTTGTGTAGCAAAAACTTGAACTCTAAACCCTTCAATTTCAGTAATATTGGAGTCTAAGCTTTTGTCTATACTTTTAATGTAATTATTATTAGAGAGAGGGTTCATAATTTCTGGCCAGCGTGGTTCAGGGTCAATAAGAATATCAGGGTTGAAAGAAGTATTATTCTGGGAAAAAATAATACTTGGTAGGAATATAAATACAAGAAGCTTCATATTTGCCTTACGCCTTTAGAGAAAATCCAACCTTTCTTGCCATCAAGAAGCATTATTTCGCTCCAACCTGATTGGATATTTTGAATTTCGACTTTTGTACCTTCATGAATTCTAAAAACAACATTATCACCTCGATCAAGAGGTGATGAGCGTACGTCTACTGCCCCCGATGTAATAATCCCGTGATTTATATCAGAAATATCCCAATATTTATCTAAAGCCATCCAACTAAAAATAATTAATAATAATATGCTTGTATAGTTAATAAAACCATTAAAATAGATTAAAAAATTAAAATATTGATTAATAAAATATTTTATAGATAAAAACATGAATATAAATCCTAACAAGAACAGGATGTCTGTAAAGCTAAATTTTAATACCAAAGACTTGTATAGTGATATAAGATATATATCGTCAGGAGGCAAAATTTTATCTTTAACCATAAACCTCAAGTATTTCAAATTAAAATTAATATCTGAATCTCTTGGAGAAAGTTTTAAAGCTTTTTCATAAGCCCAAATGGAATTTCCTATATCTCCGACTCTAAAGTATGAATTGCCGAGATTATAGTAAACGTTCGCATGCTCACCATTTTTCAAAATCTCTTCATACACTTTTATAGCTTCAGAATATTCTTCCATACTATAATATTCATTAGCCTCAATAAATCTTTTTTCTTCGCAAAGAACTACAGAATGAAGACAAAAAAATAATATAAGTGTAGAACTCTTCATAATAGCTTATCCACGTCCATCAGCATTGTGCAAATATCTTCTCTTGATTTTTTTGCAGAAGTATTTGAAACTGGAGAAAAACGATAAGCGTCACACTGTTTAGCGATTGAAATGATTCTATTAAGCTGATCCGAAGAAATTTTACCTTTTAAATTATCCTCCAAAATACTCGGGTCTAGATTATCAGATGATAAAGAAAGTTTTGATTTAAAATATCTATACATGATGAATGATGAATGCGATAAATCTTCACTTTTTTTCTTATTTAATTCTTTTAGCGCTACCCGCAAAGCACTTTTACTGGCTCTATCTTCAAAACTAGAACTTCTAATTTGAGTGAATCTTCCTAAAGCAGTAGGGAATAAAAATAAAGCCATTGAAACTATATAAGGTGAAAGTATCCAAAGCGAGAGAGAGCTATTGTATGGAAGCATTTTAATTTTATCGGTTTTGATGAATCGAATATCTTCAGCAATAATGCTGATATCTTCCTTTTTATTACCTGTATATGCTATATCTCCTCTTCCATTGTCATTCACCATAAGATTTATGGGTTGAGTTTTGGAATTCATAAACTTCTTATTGGTTGGATTAAAATATGTAATAGAAATAGGTTTTAATTGGAAAGAGCCTGATTGCCGAGGAATTAATATATATTCAAATCTCTGCTCACCGGTTATTTGATCTCTAAACTCGTCTCTTTTAAAGGAAGATTTAGGAGGAAAAACTTCCATACTTTGAGGGAAGCTAACTTGGCTAATCTTAAATTGATTTAGGTTTCCTGTTCCTTTAAGGGTTAAATGAAAGGTAACAGCCTCATTTACATTAACGGCAAAGGTGTCTATTCTTGATTCTATTAGAAAATCTCCAACAGCACCTGTGAAATCAGCGGGTGGTGTTTCAGGATAAGGAATTACTGTTATTGACAGTGTATCAGATTCGATAAATTTTCTTTGNGTCTCTTTAAACATTGAATTGAAAAATGGATCATCAAAAACACCTCTTCTTTTTCTCTGTGAAGTTTCAACGTTGCAGATAGCTGTCATTGGAGAAATATCAAGTGTACCGGTTTGCGTTGGAAACATTGCTGATTTATAGAGCGTTGCAACCTTATAATTAATACCATTTATCTGAGTATTATTAAATCTCGCAGCCCTCGCAGGAAGAAGATCTTCGCTCCAAAACCCAACGCTTTTTGGGTATTCAATACTTTCAACCGAGAGATTGCTACGAGTAAATAAACGATACGTGATAGTAACCTGCTCACCAAGAAAAACTTCTTCCTTATTAGGTTTTGCCTCAATAAATAAATTTGAAATTTGAGCTCTGCCCAATGTTTTATTGACATTTACACCGATTGGATTCGTTTTGTAAGAGCTAGTGCCAACTCTTACCGCTAAAGAAGGAATATTTATTTTACCGCTTTTTCTGGGAAGAAGTGTCCATGCAAGAGTTCTTGAACTTGTCATGGATCCATTTACCCATTGGATGTTTGTTTGTTGAGCTGGACCACTTATCACCTTAAAAAGTGTCGCAAGAGGACTAATATCGACACTTGGAGACTCATCAACGTTTATAGCGGTGATTTTAAATCCAAATGTTTCAGACTTTGATAATGTATTTGCATCGACAGAAGCAGAAACAGAAACTTGCCCATACAACGTAAGAACTGAGAAATACATTACCACTATAACAGCTGTAAGCCTATTCAACATCACCAGTCTTTTAAAAGTTTTTTTGTTTTAAATCTTTGAAGTTGTTGCTTCTGCATAACTTTTTCATCGTTTTTAAGAGCATCTAATATACTTTCAGCTTTTTTTAAATCTTGCGATTTTTTCTCATCTAACGGTTTCTGTTGAGATTGACTATTCTCATCTTTTTCTTCGTCTTTCTTTTCATCATCTTTCTTTTCTTCGTCCTTCTTTTCTTCGTCCTTCTTTTCATCGTCCTTCTTTTCTTCATCTTTCTTTTCTTCGTCCTTCTTTTCTTCATCTTTCTTTTCTTCGTCCTTCTTTTCTTCGTCTTTCTTTTCTTCGTCCTTCTTTTCTTCTGGATCTTTTTGGTACTTTATAAATTCATAGTTGTACCTAGCTTCATCATCATCGGGATTTAACTCAAGCGCTTTTTTATAAAATTGTAAGGCATCATTAAGTTTTTTATTTTTATAGCTAATATTACCCAAATTATAGAAAGCTTTAGATTTCAATAAGGTCTCTGATGAGGCTAGCGACTCATTGAATTTTATTTCTGCATTTTTTAAATCATCCTGCATGAATAACGATGAACCTTTTCCAAAATGAGCTTCAGGGTTATCAGAATCAGTTGATAAAATTGAATTATAATATTTTTCAGCGGCTTCATAATTTTGATTTTGATAATTCAAAATTCCCATGTCTTGACAGGTTGCAAAAGTAATAAGCGCTTCTAGGGTAACAAGGGTACGCAAATTAAACATTGTTATTATTCCTTCTTGATGAAATAAACATACTTGCAATTAACAAAACTAATGAAAATATACCAAATTTTTGATATTGATCTTCATAGTCTGAGTAAATATGAGATTTTAATGTTCGTTTTTCCATCGCATCAATTTCATTAATAATATTTCTAAAATTTGACGGTTTATTGTTAAAGCGCAAAAAAGAGCCTTTTCCTGCGCTAGCAATATCTTCAAGTATTCTTTCATTTAATTGCGATGTGACCAATTTTCCCAAGCTGTCTTTCTTGTATTCTACATTACCACTACGATCTAAGCTGGGAATTAAAGAACCCGAAACAGTTCCAACGCCGACAGTGTGGACAACCATTCCTTTTTTAGATGCCTGCTTTGCTAAGTTTATAGCTTCGCCCTCGTGATCTTCTCCATCCGAAATTAAAACTAAAACCTTAAATTTTGAATCATCATCAGAAAATGCAGAAAGCCCAGTTTGAATAGCTGAACTAAGGGATGTTCCTTGAGTGGGAATCATATTTGTATCAATTTCTTCAAGAAAAAGATATGCTGCTTCATAATCTGTCGTAAGAGGTAAATAAAGGTGGCTTGATCCAGCAAAAACTATAAAGGCTACTCTGTCACCTTTAAGATTCTTAATCAATTGCGAGATTTCAAATTTAGACTTTTCTAGCCTTGAAGGCTTTATATCTGTTCCCCTCATACTTGAAGAAACATCAATACATAAAACAAGATCGAGTCCTTTGCGGTCAACTGGTGCAAGGGCGGTTCCTATTTGAGGTCCTGATCCGGCAAAAATTAAAAGCGCAGTTGATAAAAATAGAATATTTTGCTTAAACCTAAGCCTATCAAGATTAATATTTTCTAGTAATACTTTCTTTAAATTGGTTGGTATATCTACAAGTATTTTGTTCTTAGCAGCTTGAAAGATATCAAAAAACATAAACATGGCGAATGGGATGTATAAAAATAGTATTTCAGGAAATCTAAATTCTATCATAATCTTTTTCTGAAATAGAATCGTTCTAAAATATTTCCGCCAAGGCTAAAAAATAATGCAGGAATAATGATCCAACCAAAAAGCTCCTTGTATTGTGTATATATTTTAATTTCAACTTCAGTACGCTCTAATTCATTGATCTTTGAATATATCTTTTCTAAAGCATCGGAATTAGTTGCCCTGAAGTACTGACCCCCTGTTTGCTCTGCAATCGCTTTCAATGACTCCTCATCTATTTCATTTCTAATATATCCTCTTCCAGGTATAAAGGATACGTCGTCATTTGTGCCTGCGCCGATTGTATAAATTTTAATACCAAATTGTTTCGCAAGATCTGCAGCGGTATTGGGGTCAAGCTCTCCTGCGTTATTGCTTCCATCAGATAAAAGAATCATTACTTTTGATTTTGACTCGGAATTTCTAAGCCTGTTTGTCGCATTAGCTATAGCCATACCAATAGCAGTCCCATCGTAAGACTGTTGCGCAACAGACACTTCATCCATTAATGAAAGCAGTACATCTTTATCAATAGTTAAGGGGCATTGAATAAATGATTCTCCTGCAAAAACTAATATCCCCAACCTATCTCCATCGCGCTGATTAATAAACTGTTTTGCAGTCTTCTTAACAACTTCTAGTCTATTTGGTTTAAAGTCAGTTGCTAACATCGACGAACTAATATCAATAACCAAAACTATGTCTATAATATCAATATTTTTTTCTTGGAGACTTTCTACTACCTGCGGACGAGACAAGCTAATGATAATTAAAATAAGGACAAGATACTGATTAAAGCTTATAAACTTCTTTTTCAATATTCCTTTTTTAGTCATAGAGTCTGATACAATAGACCTCGATGAGATCCTAAAGGGTCCAGAGGAGGAAAATTTAAAAAGTTTCTTAAAAAGAATAATTCCCGGAATTATAAGGAGTAAAATTAAATATAGGGGACTACCTAAGATTATCATAAAAATCTATTCTAGTAAGCAATAAACGAAAAATAATGAAGCAATGTTCCAGGGAGAAAGAAATATTCCTCTATAATCTAAGAATATTACATTTAAGATTTTTCATCTTCACTGGGCGCGTCAACACTCTCCTGAACATCTTTTAGCTCATCCTTAACACCATCTACTGCACCTTTGAACTCTCGAATTCCCTGCCCTAAACCTCGAGCCAGGCCTGGGAGTCTTTTTGCGCCAAATATCAATAAAATAACTAAGGCGATTAAAGCTACTTCCCATCCGCCAGGCATACCTGCAAAAACTAAGTTATTATAATCCATACAAACCTCCAATTATTTTAAATAGTATTAAAAATGTTAAACAATTTATTCATTTTATCGGAAATAGCGTAAAAAATAATAAGCAACTGATAATCCAATAATGCTTGTAAAATTAAAAGTAAGCCTAAGTCCAAACTGAAATGAAAACATTATAAAGTCTAAAGAAATTACCCCCGAACCATCTGGAGTTAGNCCTGCCAAAGAAAAATCAATACTNCTTAGAAAAAATTCACGAACAACGCTATCAGGAAGTATCCATCCTANCAACTCNCCGAGNAGTGTCCCTAGAAGAGTTCCAAAAAATAAAATTAATACAATTATACCTATAGAGCGTTTATTCATTGTTATATGCGTGCTATTACAGATTCCCCTGCTTTAACTTTTTCACCTACATTGACACAAACTTTAATCTTAGAAGATACAACAATATCCGCCCTACTCCCAAAACGAATAAAGCCCATTCTATCTCCTTTCTGAACAACTTCATTTGGTTTAGCATAACATAAAATTCTCCTGGCCACTAATCCTGCGATTTGCTTTATTTTAAAAGTAAAGCTATTAGATTTTATAACTGTAACAATTTGCTCATTTACCTCAGAAGCATTATGATTAAATGCTGCTATAAAGCTGCCATTTCTATTATTAACACTTTTTATTTTTCCATCATATGGATACCTAAAAGCATGAACATCAAATATGCTTAGAAAAATAGATATAACTTGTGAGGACTCTCCAATGTCGTTATCATTAACAGTATTGATTGAAACTACTCTACCATCAGCAGGAGAAAGAATAGCTGAGGTATCAAATGGAATCTTTCTTAAGGGGTCTCTAAAGAAATAAATTGTAAAAATATAAAATGAACCAAATAGAAAATAAAGATAATATAATATTTTAACTTCTGAGGCATGAACATATATACCAAATGGGAACAAAAAGAGCAATAAGCCACATAAAATCAATCTTCCCTCTTTCGCAATCATTATTACAAACTATCTAAAATTAAGTATTTATTTAAAATTCTTCCGTCTCTCCAAATCTTAAGTTCTACTTTATCGCCTGGACGTAAATCAAGAACCGCAATTATTTCATAGATATCTTGTAGGCTTGAAACACTCTTTTTTTCAACACCTAGAATAACATCCATATATTGCATTTTAGCCTTATCAGCAGGACTGTTTGGGGCAATTTGAGCCACTATAACACCTTTGCTTGATTTCATTTTCCATAATCTTGCTGTACGGGAATCTAAGGATTGACCTCTAATACCTAAATTAAAGCCTCTAATTATCTTACCTTTAGATTTAAGCTCTTTAACTATTTTTAGCGCTCTATTTATTGGAATTGCAAAACCAATTCCAATTGACCCTTGTTTATTTCTTCCACCAGTGTAGATAAATGTATTTATTCCAATTACTTCGCCCAAAACATTGACTAGGGGACCGCCACTATTTCCTGGATTAATTGCTGCATCTGTTTGAATCATTCCNTGAAAAACACGAGATCCTTGCTGTCCAAAATCCATATCTTTACCGCTAACTATTCCAATGGTTGCTGTTGGTTGCTGATTTACGTCAAATAATCCAAATGGATTGCCAAGTGCAATTACCCATTCTCCAATAATAAGATTATCAGAATTTCCTATTTTAACATAAGGAAATTTTTCTCCGTCGAGCTTCAAAAGTGCAAGATCTGTTAATTGGTCTACACCTATTATTTCTGCTTCATATTCATTGCCACCAGGCAAAGTAACAATAATAATTGATGCATTCTCAACAACATGATCATTCGTAATTACATAGCCATCAGGACTTATTACAACGCCCGATCCCGAGCTCTTAACTTCTCTTAAGCTAAGCTCTGAAGGAAAAAGCTGTGAAAATAAGGGGTCTCGTTGAAACTGCTCATACCAAGGATTTACAGAGTAACGCTGTATTTGCGTAACATTAATACTTGCTACAGCAGGACTTGTATTCTTGATAGCTTTTGTTAGAGCATTTTGTCTTGAATTGTCTACAGATTGTGCGCAAACAATAGATACAAATGTAAGTATAGTTAAAAATATTATATTTCTATTCATATTCAACTTTTTCTAAAATCAACCCTTCTGGAGGAGCTTTGAAAATACGAACATCCTCTTTAGGAAACGATATTAGCTCTTCAAATGATTTTATAGAAAATTTATTTTTTGCAACTTCGACCATTGTGCCAACTAGATAACGAACCATATGATGTAAAAATCTATTTCCTGTAATATGGTAATTTAGCACCGACCCAGTTTCTTTCCATATTGAATCATATATTATGCATCTTCTATTAGTTATTTTTTTATTATTTTTACTGAAAGAGGTGAAATCGTGCTCGCCAACCACCAATTGTGAAGCTTTATTTAACAATTTAAAATCTAAAGGTCCTGAGTGGTATGTAAAATAATGATCGAGTAAAAATTGATTCGTACGCAATCTGTATATATAATATCTTTTTTTAGCTGAAAATCGAGCATGAAAATCATTATTCACTTGCTCACAGTAAATTATCCTAATATCATTATTAATTTTCGCATTTAAAGCATTTAAAATAATTTTAGGTTCAATTTTTTCCGAAAGATCAAAGTGGGCAACTTGACCTATTGCATGTACTCCGGAATCGGTTCTACCTGAACCATAAAGCGATGTTTTCTGTGAACAGAGATCTTTGATACCTTTTTCTATTTCACTCTGGATAGTGATATGATTCTTCTGAATCTGCCAGCCATGATAGCGAGTTCCGTCATACTGTATGGTAATTTTATATCTAAATTGATCCAATGAAATAACTTAAAAAAAATGTGATAGACAGGATTTGAATTAAATTTAAAAAATTAAAATCAATTGGATGAATAACATTTCGAGGGTAATGCAAGCCATAACCTCTTAATTTCATCGCAAGGGCAATTTCGTTAGACCTGTTCAATTGGTATACAAGCATTGCAGGCAATTCTTTTGAAATTTCAAATAATTTTCCATAGTAAGATTTTTGAAATTTTATACCAATTGCTTTTTGACTGCTCTTATTATTGGACCAGCTTGATTGAAATGTTGGATAAAGGCGTAGTGCTAACGATAGAAAAAGAAAAAAATCATCAACCCACTTCCATTTTAATTTAGTTTTAAGCCAAAAAGATCTGAGCGATATAATGAGATTTTCAGATGAGGCAGTCTCTAAGTAAAAGTTCATCAAAACGATTATAATACTAAACTTTAAAAAAGCTAAAAACGCGCCATTAAGTGATTCATATATGGTCATCTCAGTAAAAAATATAGATATTGCTAAATATATAATTAGCATAAGTGGGAAAAAAATGACTGTAGATAAAAGTTTTATAACAACCTTTGAAATAATTTTTTTATAATAAAGTGAAATTATTAAAAGAAAAAACCCAAAGGGCCACAATGAATGCATTGAGGTTGAAAAAATTAGAAGCAAGGACATTGAAAGATAGAAATAAAGCTGTACTATTGGATGTTTAAACATCTTTATAAATTAAACTCAATTTTATAACCTAATATCATTTCTTTTTTTTGCATAAAAGGTTTAATTGTAAAACTTTTTGAATCTGACAGTCTTTTTAAATATAAAGCATCAATACTTGATACAAAATGATTTAAAACTAAGCCTCCAATAGCAAATGTTGAAAATAGCTTTAATTTATCTGATTGAATCCTCTTTGATTCAAAAAATCTTCTTTTATCCGAACTATCCCATTCCCAATTCCATTGACTATTTTGAGGGTAAAGATCGCTAGATTCTCTATTACGCAAATGCTCATCATTGTATTCATTCAATGTATTGTAGTTTCCAATATCTACCCAAAATTCACGATCTTTTCCTTCTGAAACTACGCCAGCATGTTCTGAGGCATAAGCTATATAATTTCTTTTTATCTCATTTGAGTATTTAGAGCTTGTATATATTGAAACCAAAATACCTACTTCTAAATATCCATATATTTTAGAGCGTTTTTTATAACCTAATTCATTCTGCCCCCAGCCAGGAACAAGGAATGATTTTATTACAGGATCTAAAGACCTATTTTTAGTTGGCTGACCAAGGATCTTGCCATTAAAAAATAAGAAAAATATTACTATAAACGTTTTAGCTTGAAAATTATTAAGCATGTTGCGCTGAATAAAAAACAAATTTTTGAAAAGATATTTCCATATTTTGTATAAAAAGTTACTTCATTATTAAGAAAAACTTTACCTTTAATTACCTCCTGTCTTTCAAAAGGGATATTATTTAATACCTTACCAATAGGATTTATAATTCCAGAAATTCCTGTGTTTGCGCTTATAGCAACCCCACTTCGATTCTCGATGGCCCTTAGCTTTGCCATCTCAAAAAACTGTCGTACTCCAGAAGAATTTTGAAGCCATGCAACATTTGCCTGTACCGTTAAAAAGCGCGCTCCATTATTGATAAAATCTTTTACAATAATTGGATTAGAAAGATCATAGCAAATTAGATTACTAAATGNTACNGAATCCAAATTAAAAACTGTATTCTCATCACCTGGATAAAAATTGCCTTGACCAAAATTTAATTTTTTTAAGAATGGAAGTTTCGATGATAACGGTATGTATTCAGCAAATGGNACTAAGAATAATTTATAATACATACTGTTATGATTGCTACCATCAAAGAAAATTGACCCATTAAGAGAAACTCTCTCNTNATTTAAAGTTTTATAATCTAAAGTACCCATCAAAAGNGGTATTGAGGTATTTAATGCAAGTTTTTCATATTTTTTTCTTAAATAAGANACTCGCATNTAGTTTGGAAGTGCNGCTTCTGGCCATAAAACNAANTCTGGGNTTAGATTNTAAGCTAAAGTATTCAANGAATCCATATCCNCATAAAGCTTATTTCTATAGCTGGATTCCCATTTTAAATTTGGATCAATATTTGGCTGGATGATTGAAATTTCTCTTTTTTCCCAAATCAATTCACTTAATTGATCAATTTTGTATAAACCATAAAATATTGGCATTATAACAAGAACTAATAACACCCCGTATTCTTTAATGTTAAGTTTAATTTTATAAATAAAGAAATAAGTAATAATATTTACTAAGATCACCCAAAATGAAACACCTTCAGAGCCCGTTAAGTCAATCATTTGCAATATTGGCAAAAACTTAGTTTGGGTAAGCGCTAGACTAGACCAAGGAAAAGCAAGGGGGCCATAGCTTTTGGAAAATTCCATTGTTACCCATAAAAAAGGAATTAAATAAATTGTTCTACTAAATTTTTTCTCGAATGATGATATACAATAACCAAGTATTGCCCAAAATATTGAAAGATAAAGAATTGCAGCTATTAATGATATGATCACTGGAACTATAGAAGCACCAGAATTCAAGCCAATCCAATAAAGAGATATTGTATTGCAAGTTATCGCAGATAAAAATGAATACTTGAGCGAAATAATCGGGGTAGATGTGATCCAAATCCTAATTATAGGTACAAGGCCAAATAATGCAAATATCCCCCAGCCTGGGGGATACGATAACCCCATTAAAATCCCTGACGCTAAAGAAAGCTGCCCTTTAGATATATTTATTTGTGTATTCATTGAAAATTCAATGTATCTATATAGTGCTGCAGGAATATAGCTGCAGCAGTTTGGTCAATTTTAGATTTATTATGACCAGTTTTAACCCCTTGAGATATTAATGATTTTTTAGCGCTAATCGAACTTAGTCTCTCATCAAACATTATGATTGGGATATCTATTTTTTTTTGNAGAGCAACCTTAAAATCCACAACTTTTTTAGTTTGTTTAGTTTCCTTGCCATCCATACCAACCGGCAGNCCAATTATAAGTTTTTCTATATCATACTCNNCTACTATTTCTAATAATTTATTATATAAAATATTAATGTCNGACATTAAAAGAGTTNTTAGGGGTTTAGAAATTATCTTATTTGGGTCTGAAATAGCCAAGCCAATCCTTCTTTCGCCGTGGTCAATAGCTAATAATCTTCCCATATTTATAAGTTAGTTTTGAATTCGCGAAATCTTATCTATACTTTTAACTTCGGAAACTTTTTTTAAAACTCTATCAAGCTGNTTAAGATTACTTACTTGAACAATAAGCCTNGCAGANGCTACCGAGTCTTTTACCTTAATATCNACAGAAGTTATATTTATATTAAGCTTTGAAATGGTTTCGGTCATGTCTTTTAATANNCCCTTTCTATCTTGACCTAAAACTTTTAAATGCACGTTAAATAAGTCTGATCTTGAAACTTCCCACTCAACAGGTACCAGTCTATCAGTTTCTTCTTGCGAGATAGGAAGATTATAGCAATTTGCGCGATGCACCGTCATACCTCGCCCTCTAGTTACAAAACCAACCATACTGTCACCTGGAATTGGATTACAACATTTTCCAAAATTTGCCATAACATTCGAAATACCCTGAAGCTTGATACTCTTGCTCTCATTTTTTCTAAAATTGAAAATACCTTCTTTTTCATCCTGATCTAAATTTTCTTCGTCAATAGTATTTTTATCTAAAAGATCACGAACAGATATTTCGCCTTTGCCAATTGATTCAAATAGCTGATTAGTAGAACTTAATCCAAACTTTGAAAATGTATTTTTTAATTTGTCTGCCTGGTTAATCATTTTTAATCTTCTCAAGCTTTTTATAAATAATTGCTCTCCTATTTTAACACTCTCCTCTTTTTCTTTTTTGTGTAGATAATTTTTAATTTTGTTTCTTGCCTTTGAAGTTACAGCAAATTTAAGCCATCCGTAGTTCGGTCTTTGAGATGCACTAGTAATAATTTCAACATTATCACCATTTTTAAGGACTGTATTTAAAGGAGAAACTTTATTATTTATTTTGGCTCCTAAACAATTTTGACCTACTTCAGTATGTACACTGTAAGCAAAATCTATTGGTGTTGATTTTGCTGGAAGCTGAATAAGGTCACCGCTAGGAGTAAAAACAAATATTTCGTCACCAAAAAGATCAATTTTTAATAGATGCATAAATTCTTTAGGATCATTTTCTTCGCTTTGAAGCATGTCTAATAAATCCCTAAGCCACTCAACATGTGAATCAATATTTTTTGATGTATCTGCACCTTCTTTNTACCTCCAGTGAGCTGCAATTCCAATTTCTGCAGTTTTTTCCATTTCTTCGGTTCTGATTTGAATTTCAACAATCTTTCCTTCAAGGCCAAAAATTGTGGTATGAATTGATTGATATCCATTACTTTTAGGCATAGCNATNAAATCTTTAAATCTTTCTTGAACAGGTTTAAATCTTTGATGCAAAATTCCTAGCGCCAAATAACAATCTTCAACTTTATCCACAACAACTCTCACAGCCATAATATCACTTATTTCTTCAAAGGATTTTTCCCTTTGGATCATTTTACCATAAATAGATGAATGAGATTTAGAACGCCCATAAACACGGGGGCTCATCTTATTCAACACTAATTCTTCATTTAAGGCAGATGTAATTGTTTTTATATATTTTTCACGTTCTTTATTTGAGGATTTAAGCTTTTTGTCAATTTCATTATATGCATCTGGACTTAAAACTTTTAAGGCTAGATCATCTAATAGCCACTTTACACCTGCCATTCCTAATCTATGAGCAAGTGGTGCATAAACGTCACGTGTTTCAACAGCTATTCTGCGTTGCTTAATTTTAGACATATGCTGTATTGTTTTCATATTATGAAGCCTATCTGCAAACTTAATAATAATGACCCTTAAATCCTTAGCTACAGAAATTAGCATCTTCATAAAGTTTCCAGCTTGCTGTGCTTTTCTTGTGGAGAAATGTATACCACTAAGCTTACTCACGCCATCCACAAGTTCAGCAATATTATCACCAAACTCTGTTCTTATTTCTTCAAGGGATGTTGAAGTATCTTCAACAGTATCATGAAGCATTCCAGATATAATTGTAGTGATATCCATATTCCAGCTTGCCAAGATTTTAGCAACTTCAACACAATGAGCTTCAAAATATGGTTCACCTGAGAGCCTTTTTTGACCTTCGTGCCGTTTTAAACCAAACTCATATGCTTTCCATAATTCAACTTTTAGCTTATCATCTTCTTTTAATTCATAGTGCGTAATGCTTTGTAGTAGCTTATTGAATGTATTTGGAAACTGACCCCCTATAAATGGGATTAGTTTTGAAATTGGGTTATCCATTAAAAACTGATTCAGCTTCGGACTGACTTATTGTAGCTGAGTTTTCAAATCTGGCAAATCGATCTATAAAAGTAACATTTATATTTCCAGTAGGCCCATTTCTTTGTTTAGCAACAATGACCTGAGCTTTTCCTTTGTCTTCATCCTCCTGTGAATATATCCAAGGTCGATATAAAAACATGACAACATCAGCGTCCTGCTCAATTGCACCTGATTCTCTAAGATCGGACAGTTGTGGTCGCCTATCAGTTCTATTTTCAACAGCTCGAGATAATTGAGAAAGGGCAACAACTGGTACTTCAATTTCTTTGGCAAGGTTTTTGAGAGATCTGGAAATTTGAGAAATTTCTTGCTGACGACTCTCTACACCTTTTGGCCCGCTCATTAATTGTAAATAATCTACAATTATCATTCCAATATTATGCTCAGCTTTTAATCGCCTAGCTTTTGCTCTAACTTCAAGAACAGACATCCCAGCAGAATCGTCTAAGTAAATGGGTGCTTCTGCTAATTGACCAACAGCTAAGCTAAGATTTTTCCATTGACTCTTTGGAAGTTTACCAGTTCTAACTAGGTGACTATCCACCCTTCCCTCTGCACAGAGAAGTCTCATTGCTAATTGATGATTTGCCATTTCTAAGCTAAACATACCAATACCGACTTTATCCATCACTGCAGCATTTCTACCCATTGACAAAGCCAATGCGGTTTTTCCCATTCCAGGTCTACCAGCAATAATTATCAATTCACCTGAATGAAAACCTGAAGTTATATTGTCTAGGTCAGTTAAACCCGATGCAACTCCCGTAACAGATCCAGGTGAAGCAGCTATTTGGTCTAACTGCTCAAATGTCTTGTGAAGCATTGATCCTAAATGATCAAAACCTCCTTTTAATCTTTTTTCAGAAATATTAAAAATAGCAGATTCTGCGGCGTCTAAAATATCATCAACATCTTGATTGTCTTCGGAAGCATTCCTAGAAACTTCATGTGAAACATTTATAAGGGTACGCAAAATGCTTTTTTCTAAAACAATCTTAGCATAATGTTCTATATTTGCAGTTGTAGGTACGGACTCGGCAAGCCCAGAAATATAATATGCTCCCCCTACACCCTTGAGTTCATTTTTCTTTTTTAGCTTATCTACAACAGAAATAGCATCAATAGGATCACCTTTTTCAAAAAGATCTACCATACATGATGCAATGCGAATATGGGCCTCTTTATAGAACATATTAGGTTTTAACCATTGCATAGCCTTGCTTACGGCTTCTTTTGTAGTCAGCATTGAACCAAGAACTGCTTCTTCTGCTTCTATAGATTGAGGCTGTCCCTTTAAATCAATTTTTTCTTCTTTTGGCATTTGCTTATACTATACTAATTATTTTCATATCCATTAAAAAATATCTATGCTTGTGCTTTCAAATTTGAATTAGTCAATAATGTTTCAGGATACTCAGTAAAAAAACAATTTCATTGAATTGTTTTCAGGAATATATCCAGTTTCATTTCTTTCAACGACTTTTCCACACCTAAATGTACATTTGCAGCAATCTTCCTAAAGCTACAATGAGTTTTAACTTAATCAAATTACTTTGATTAAGTAGGCAGTTATACCCCGAAAGAGGTTAGGGATTTTATATACCTATTTTATTAAAAAATTCTAGGATTGCTCTATTTAAAGCAACCCGCTATAAGACTATGATTCTTCCTCTTTATTTTTCCAATCAATATCACCTTCTATAAATTGATTTACAGATACTGTTGTAGGCTTTTCAAGCTCTTCATAATCATCAGGATTATTTTCAATCAGTTCATCGTATACACCCATCTCCTCTTCTTCGTTTGAATCAATAATTTCCTCGACTATTCTATCGCTAAGAACTTGTTTTGCTCTTTTCGACATTACAACAACAGATTCGTAGATATCGCCAGACTGACTTTCCATATCTCTAATAGATATTGGCTCAAGTGACATAAGATACTCCTTTGGTTTCATTTTTTATAATTTCTAAAATTTTATTTGTAGCAACTTCAAGCTTATCATTAACAATAGAAAAATCAAAATTTGATTTATGGGATAACTCAAACTCAATTCTTTGAAGTCTTTTTGCTATTCTTTCGTTTGAGTCAGAACCCCTTTTTTGCAATCTTATTTTTAATTCATTTAAACTTGGAGGTTCTACAAAAATTGAAACTGTTTGTTTTGGAAAAAGTTTTTTAATGTTTAATGCGCCTTTAACATCTACTTCGAGTAAGAGAGGTATTTTTTTATCAATTGAATTTTGAATTTGA
This sequence comes from Fidelibacterota bacterium TMED108, assembly GCA_002172545.1. Taxonomy (GTDB): domain Bacteria; phylum Fidelibacterota; class Marinisomatia; order Marinisomatales; family TCS55; genus TMED108. The sequence continues at coordinate 24,827 of NHFJ01000030.1, forward strand.
GATTTTGATGTTCCATAATAACAATCAAAATGGAAACTCCACTCAACAAAGTCTTCTTTTTTAATACTGTCTAAAAATTCCTCATCAGTTACAAAATAATAATCAACACCGTTCTTTTCATTTGGCCTTATTTTTCTTGATGTATGTGAAATTGAGAATTTAATATTATTTTCTTTCTTTTGAATTTCTTTACAAATTGTAGTTTTTCCTGAGCCCGAAGGAGCAGTAATTATAATTAGATTTTTCATAAGATATTCTGAATTTGCTCTCTTATTTTTTCCGACTCTTCTTTCATTCCTATGACGTGTTTAACAACTTTATCAGAAAAACTTTTTGAACCTATGGTATTTATTTCTCGACTAATTTCCTGCAACAAGAAATTTAAACTCTTGCCTGCGGGCTTTGAACCTCTTACTATTTTTTCAAATTGTAAAAAATGACTTTTTAACCTAACGACCTCTTCTGTAATATCAGCTTTATCAACTAAATGGGCAATCTCTTGATTCATTCTTAGGTCGTCTACCTGAAAATCTTTTAATAAATCAGAAATTCTATTTTTTAACTTTTTAATTCTTTTTTTATGTTCTAGTGGAATTTGTTTTTCAATCGTTGATAATATTTTTTTAAGCAAAGCTATTCTTTTTAGTATATCATCCTTAAGAACAGCGCCTTCTGTCTTACGCATTTTAATTACTTTATTTGAAGCGTCTCTGATGGCCCTGAGAATTAGTTTTGAATCATTTATTTTTGATTCATTCGACATAAAGAGATCATTGGAAGTTATTATTTCATTTATATTCAATTTGTGACCGTATTTCTTTTCAATTGTTGCTAGTGTTGTAATTAATAGCTTTAAACGGCTCTCGTTAAAAATAAAGTCTTGCGAATTTAGACTTGAATCAGATTCAAAGTTAATATGGACAGTTCCTCTAATAATTTTTTCAGAAAGCATATCCCTAATGCTTTTCTCTAAAGAATATTCTAAGTCTAGCCCTCTAATTTTAAGATCCAAAACCTTTCCGTTTACGCATCTAATACTAACGGAGATCTTATTATTCCCCCTACCAGCAGATGATCTGCCGAAACCTGTCATGCTTTGTATCATTTATTTTTACTCCAGATATAGCTAGCTAAATTACAATTACCATTAAAATCTTGAAACAAATACTCTAGCAACTATTATTTACAGTTTATCTATATATCTTAGTATTAAGTTAGAATCTAAGCTAAATGAAATAAGGTGCGTTGAGCCGAGACCCGAATTTATTGGTTCACCAATGAACGCATAATCTAACGAAATATCGCTCCAACTTAAGCCAAGACCTAAAGTAGTAACATTAATTTGATTTTGACCTACTCTAAGCGCGATACGTTCTTTATACTTAATATTTAATCCTAACATCAAATACGTATTATTCGATCCAAAGGTTTTGAAGATATTTTTAGATCCATTTGTATCCCATTTAAAATCAGCACTGCCAATTACTTTTAAATTTTGGTTTTCAAAGTCATGTTGATGCGAAAATCCCGAAATTAATATCGGCTTAAATCTTTCAACTGTTCCATTGTTCCAAACTTGCCAACTCGTAGATATATCTTTTATGAGAAAGCCTATTTTTCCATTGTTCCATAGGCTTGATATTAAACCAAGATCAATGCCAATACCTGTTGATGAAAATTCACCTACATTATGAAAGAGAGATTTTATTGCCATGCCATATGAATAGGCACCTCTATTCCATGATGTGCTTAAATGTATTCCGGTTTGTTTTTGTGAAAAATAAGATAATTTATCTCTATCCAACCGCTCACCTTCATCAACTTGCCCATTGCCTTCTCCAATATCACCTGTTCCAGGCATTCCATCTAATCCAAAATCAAGTAGCATATCCCTCGTATCTGGTATTTTATCTATTCCTTCATACATCAGTATTAAATTAAATGGTCTCTTAAAATTTTTGAGAGGAATTCCAATAAGATCACTGTTAATCATTCCACCTAACCTGTTTTGATGTGTATAGTGGATGTTGTGTTTTGCGTTTAAATTAATTGAAGCTGGATTGTATAGCGATGCTATTGTTGCACCTTGACTAGTTACAACAGCAGAACCCAATGACTTAGTTCTTGCATCACCAGCGTTTTCAAAAACCTGCCAACCATATTTCACCCAATAAGTTTGACCTGATATAGAATAGCTTGTAATAAAAAAAATGATTACTATTTTAACTAGAAGATAGTTCTGCATTCAATTTTTCTCCCTTAACTCTGTAATTATCTACCCTAGTTGTAAATTTTATTTTATCACAAAATTCTAAAATAGGAATGGCATTTTTTCGAGTTACGGATATCATTTTTTTAAATTCTGGCACACTTAATTTCGTATGTTTAGTAAAATAACGGCCTAGTAGATATTTCAAAATATTGTAATTATTCATATGCATCCATAAATCAGAGTCGATTTGAACTACTTTTTCACTATCTTTCAGCAAATAAAGAATATTCAGCGCTTTTTTTTGGTTTTTATCATAAACTCTTAAAGAGCTTAATAAATCAAATCCACTGTCAATTAAAGATGATTCAATTTCATTAGCTATTAACAAGTCTACTTCACTTAAATCAATCTTATTATTTTTAAGCCCATAGCCTGATTCATATATAACTATCTCGTTTTTCATTTCATTTGTAACAAATTCAAGCCATTTTTTATCAAACTCTAAAGAGATAAGCAATTCTTCCTTGGATATAGATTTTTTATATTTATTATTTTTATGAAATTCCTCAACCTTTTTTATAATTTCTTTTTTCGACTTATTAAGAGATTCTGATGAATATATAATACTATCTATCACTAATACTTTATTTCTATTCACCCATTTTAATATTTGATTTTTAGATACATTAAAAAATTTTGACCACCCTTCAATTGACAATGGCTTTTTCCAAAATCGATTAATGCTTTGAAGAAATCTTTTTGAATTATCTGTTTCAATTTTTTGAATATTTTTTTTTAAATCTTTCTTGCTAAACTTTGGATTATTATCTAAAACTTTTCCACCAGCTATTGTTTCCATTGGTGAAATGCTTCTCACAATAAATCTTTGATCACATAATGGAGAAATATCGTTGTTAAGATCAAGTAAAACATTAGCTGATTGGCCTGGTAAAATCTTTATTCCAAAAGTAATTACCTTGGCGATTACCTGACTAGTTCCAATATGAATATGCACTAATTGCTTATCCTTTATCATCCAATTATTATTTTCAATCATTTTAATATTTACTATTATCTTAGAGGTTGGAGCTATTTGATTTTTTATTGCAAGAACAGACCCTCTTTTTAATTTTGTCTGCTCAACGCTCGAAAAATTAATTGCCGCTCTATCTCCAGCCTTAATCGTTTCAGTGGTTTCTCCATGAGTTTGAAAAGATCTGACTGTAGCATTATTTTGTTCTGGTAAAATAATAATTTCTGAATTGCTTTTTAATTTACCAGATAAAACCGTTCCAGTTGCAATAGTGCCAAATCCAGTTTTAGAAAAAACCCTATCAATAGGCATATAAAAAAAACCTCTGTCGACAATTTTTTCTACATTTTCTGAAAGATTGATTATCTCTTTTTTAAGTAAGTCAATTCCAACATTATTTTTAGCAGATGTTCTTAAAATTTTTGCATTATAAAAATTAGTATTTTGAATTCGACCTTTAATTTCGTTTTCAACTAAATCGATAATATTATTTTCAACTTTGTCAGCTTTAGTTATAACAACAATAGCATGTTTGATATTTAATAAATGTAAAATTTCAATGTGTTCATGTGTTTGCGGCATTAAACCATCATCAGCTGAAACAATAATTAATGCAATATTAATAGTGGATATACCTGCAACCATATTCCGTATAAATCTTTCGTGACCAGGCACATCGATAATTGTTATTTCATTATTTAGATATGCAAAACCAATGTCAATTGTCATCCCCCTACTTTTCTCTTCTTTTAAAGTATCAGTGTTTGTTCCAGTTAGTAGTTTAACAATAGAAGTTTTACCGTGATCTATGTGACCAGCGGTACCAATGACGACTTGAGGCTTATTGATCAATCTAAAGCTTCAATAATTGAACTCAGGAGAAATTTCTCCTGAAAGGGAATAATTGATTTAAAATCTAAATAAAAATTATTATTTTTTATAAATCCAATAACAGGATATTTTGCTTTTCTAAAAAGCTTGGATAATGCTGATGGCGAATATTTTTTAGAAGTAATTTTAAGAGCTATAGATTCAAACTTTTCAGCTGGTAAAGTGCCACTACCAGCCTCAACAAATGTTTCTTCGATTATCATTTTATGATCTTTATTTATATTTTTTGGTATTAATTTTAAAAAATTTTCAACTCTTTTTAATATTTTACTTCTATCTGCCATTAAAAGTGAAAGGGTTAAATTTTCTCTAACTAAATCTTCTTGAGCTGATCGCAATGTTTCTTCAAGGAGTGCGATTGTCCATTTGTCGCACCTTACTGTGCGAGCAATGGGGTTTTTTTTGATTTTTGTTATTAATGATTTTTTTCCAACTATAATACCGCTTTGTGGTCCACCTAATAATTTATCGCCTGAAAAAGTTATAACAGATGATCCAGACTTAACCACATCTCCAACTACAATATTAGTTGGAATTCCATTTTCAGAAAGATCTAAAACTTCACCACAGCCTAAATCTACCATGACTGATATTCTTTTTTTCTTTCCGAGGCAAACAAGCTCTTCAATCAAAACTTCTTTTGTAAATCCGGAAATTGTATAATTAGAGGTATGGACCCACAAGATTGCGCCAGTATTTTTAGTTATAGCATCTTCATAATCACTAATATGTGTCCTATTTGTAGTGCCGACTTCAACAAGCCTACACCCACTCTTTTTAATCATATCTGGAATTCGAAATGATCCTCCAATTTCAACTAATTGTCCTCTAGAAACTATAACTTCTTTGCCTTCAGCTAGTTCATTTAAAGACAATAATACAGCTGCTGCATTATTGTTTACTATTAATGCATCTTCAGATCCTACTATTGAAGAAATTAAATTTGAAACATGGTTTTGTCTTTGACCTCTTTTACCATTTTCAAGATCTAGCTCTAAATTGACATAAGCTGATAATCTTTTAGCAACTTTATTTATAATTTTTTTACTTTGAGGGGCTCTGCCTAAACCAGTGTGGAGCACAATACCTGTCGCATTAATAACCGGTTTAATACTTGAATCGGACAATAAAGATACCTTAGATAAAATATTCTTAATAATTGAATTTCGATCTAGCTCAAGCCTTCCATTTTTTGCAACATCTCTATACTTCTGAAGTTCTTGCTTAATTAAGTATTTAACGTAGCGATTATTGTGGAATTTTTCTTTTTCCGCAATCTGCATTATTTGACTTACGGAGGGTATATTTAATAGATCATTATTTTTCATGTATTATCTTAAATTAACTACCATAACTAGCACGATGCATCAACCAAGCAAAACCTACACCGGGAATCAGCAATATCCCCATAAAAGGAAAAACGGCAGATACTCCGAATTCCATAGCTACAATACCACTTAGTCCAGCGGCAAAAGAACCTATTCCAAAGCTTATAAAAAATCCCAAACCATAAATAAAGCCACGATTTGTATTATCGGTAAACTCAGAAACCAGAGTGTTCCCAATCGGCTGATTGCTAAAATATACTATACCAAGCATTATACTAAAAAGTATTAAGGAAAAATTTGTAGCTAAACCAACAAAAAAGAAAATTGGAATGTTGATTATAATTATAACCATAAAAGCTATCTTTTTATTGTATTTATTTCCCACTTTTCCGCCAATTAATGCACCGATCATTCCTGAAAAAAATACTAGTGTGGGGAAAAGACCTGCTTTGAGATTTTCAGAAATTCCCGGCAAAAAATCATTGGTATTAGTAGATAAATGGATTGGCATAAAAGTTGTGAAACCATAATAAGCCATTCCTAAAAATGAATTAGTTATAAAATAGTAAGCTAAAGCTGGTGTGTTAGTTTTAATATCAAATTTCTTATTTGATTTAATAATGTTTTTTGATCTCGAAGAAATTAAAATAATTGTTATTATAGATAGTATTGCATTTAATAAGCCTAAAAATAAATATGAATGTCTCCATGAAAATAAGCCCGCAATTAAAACAGCGGTTAGTGGGCCTAAAGCAGACCCCATAGAGCCAAACATACCGTGAACTGCCATACCTTTAGTAACGTTTGATAATCGCTGCGATATAAGCGTTAAGCCTGTTGGATGATAAATACTGCAGAAAAGACCCATAGCGCTTAATCCAAATACAAAGCCATAAAAACTTGAACTAAATGCAACAAATAAAGCTGATACTGATGAACCTACTTGATATATTATCAATAATCTCTTTTTACCAATATATCTATCAAGCCACCCAGCTGGTATAGCGCCTAGTCCAAAAAATAGAGCACTAATTGAAACAACAAATCCAAGCGTATCTATTCCCACATTGAATTCATTTCTGATTAAAGGCATTAAACTTGGCAGGGTAAGCATTAAAGAGTGAACTAGTAAATGACTGCTTCCTGTAATAGCTAATATATTTTTTTCGTTTTTAGTCATATATAAAAAAACCCTCATTATCTAAAGATAATGAGGGCATCATTTCGGGATAAATTTAGGCTTATTTCTTTTCCTCAATACGCATAGCTTTTGCTCCAGTCAGCTTTCTCATATAATTTAGTTTTGCCCTGCGAACCTTTCCTCTTCTTTTAACTTCAACCTTGCTTATCATAGGTGAATGCAATGGAAAAATTCTTTCCACTCCGATACCACCAGAAACTTTACGCATTGTAAAAGTTGCGGAAATATCACTACCTTTTTTTGATATAACTAATCCTTCAAATTTCTGCAATCTTTCTTTACCGCCTTCAACGACTCTTACATCTACCGATACCGTATCTCCTGATGAAAATTCAGGCAAATCTTTTTTTAATTGATGCTCAATGATCGGTTTAATCTTATTCATCTTTTAACTCCGATTTGTTATTTAAATATTTTTTCCAAATATCAGGGCGCTTTAGCTTAGTTGTTTCTAATTGAACTTTTTTCTTCCAGCTTTTAATTTTTGCATGATTGCCTGACAATAAAATCTCAGGTACTTGCAAACCGTTGATTTCTCTAGGTTGAGTATAGTGCGGTGAATCAAGAAGCTTTGATGAAAACGTGTCGGTCTTTGAAGAGTTTATATCATTCAAGACTCCAGGCAATAACCTTACAATGCTATCAACAATCATCATGGCTGGAATTTCTCCACAAGAAAGAACAAAGTCACCCATTGAGTACTCATGTGTAACATATTTATCTATGACACGCTGGTCCACACCTTTGTAATGGCCGCAGATAATAACAATTTTTTCAATATCTTTATTTTCTGTTGCTGTATCTTGTGACCATGGAATTCCTTGTGGTGAAGGATACAAAATCCTCATTCCATCTTCACCACTAAACTTTTCAATAACAAAATCTATAGCCTTAAATAAAGGTTCAGCCATCATAACCATTCCAGGGCCGCCTCCAAATGGGGTATCATCAATTTGTCGATAACTTCCTTTGGTAAAATCTCTTGGATTCACAATATGAACATCAAGAATTCCATTATTAACAGCCTTTCTAATCATAGAATTTTCTATAACAGATTCTATCATAGCCGGAACAGGCGTTATTATTGCTATTTTTTGTTTCAATCCAACAATCCTTCTACTGGTGAAATACTAATTACCTTGTCTGCAATATCAACAGAATGAATAAATTCAGGAACAACAGGTATTAGGACTTCTTTTCCATTATTTGATATGACATAGACCTCGTGATTAGGCAAACTAATCATTTCAACTAATTTTCCTACAAAATCACTGGAAACCGTAACTACTGAAGAACCTATAAGCTCTGGAGATATTAAGTTGATAGGATCCTTATCTGTAATTGAAGCAAAAAGAGTTTTTCCAATCATGCTCTCAGCTTCATCTCTTGAGTCAAAACCTTCAAAATGAAATTGAGGTTTTTTTTCAGTCCCGTACTTATTTGCTAACTTAACATCGCTGGTTAAATTCGGGTCAAAGCCAACGAAAAGATCATTTTTTACATAATCTTCGAATTGACGAATTAATGGCCTTACTCCAACAGCTCCCTTTAATCCTGTAGCTTTGGTAATTTTTGCAATAGCAAAAAGTTTAGTCTTCATTTACATCAATAACTTCTAAGCGCGCTCTTTTTCCACCTTCTTTAGCATTGATAGCAAAAAGGATTGTTCGAAGAGCAGAAACATTTCTGCCTTTTTTTCCTATAACCTTACCATAATCTCCATCACCAACTGTTAATTCATAAATTATTGTTTGGTCGGATTCTACTGCCTCAACATTTACCTCATCTGGTTTATCAACCAACATTTTTACAACTGTTTCTATAAGTGACTGCATAATTAATCTCCCTTCGATCTTAATTTATTTTTTATTTAGAATCTTTTTCTTTGGAACCATCTTCTTCAGCTGGAGCTTCTTCCTCTTTAGGGGTTTCTTCTTCAGCTGGAGCTTCTTCCTCTTTTGGGGCTTCTTCTTCAGCCGGAGCTTCTTCCTCTTTAGGGGTTTCTTCTTCAGCC
>NHFJ01000031.1 GCA_002172545.1 Fidelibacterota bacterium TMED108
TTCAATATAATATTATATTAGCCCACTTATGAATGAAAAAATTCTAAATAACATTAGTGATGTTTTATCAAATAATAAAAATATTATTTTGATACCTCATAGTAGTCCAGATGCAGATGCTCTGGGAAGCTGTCTTGGACTTTATCATTTTTTTAAAGGTGAAAATAATGTTAGTATTATTTCACCCAATGAGTATACGGATATTTTAAACTTTCTACCTGGGTCAGAAAGCGTAATAGTTTTTGATAATGAAAAAGAAAAATCTACTAATTTATTAAGGAATGCAGATGTTGTTTTTACACTAGACTTTAACAGTTTAAGTAGAGCTAGAAATATATCAAATTTAATTTCAAAATCGTCTGCAAAAATTATCATGATAGATCATCATGAGAATCCAGATAAATATGCAGATATTATGATCTCTGATTCAAAGATGAGCTCAACCTGTGAAATGGTTTATGATTTTATTTGCTTATTAGATAAGAATAAAATAAATAATAAGATTGCAACTTGTCTTTATACAGGAATAGTGGCTGACACAGGTTCTTTTCGTTATCCCTCGACTACCTCTAAAACACTAAAAGCTGGGTCAGAATTAATTAATTATGGAGTTAATGTAACAGAGATTTTTGAGAAACTTCATAATAATTTTCAATTCAAAAGACTAAAACTTTTAGGAGCAGCAATTAATAACTTTAAAAAAATTGATGGACTTCCTGTGTTATATTCATCAATAACTGATGATGATCAGAAAATAAACAGCTTTAAAAAAGGAGATAGCGAAGGATTTGTGAACTTTGGGTTGAGTGTAACTGGAATTCTTTGTTCTGTTCTATTTATAGAAAAAAAAGATGAGGGATTAATAAAAATTTCATTTAGATCTAAAGGTGATTTTAAAGTTAATATATTTGCTTCTAGATATTTTAGCGGAGGTGGACATGAACATGCATCAGGGGGAATATCTAAACTAAGTTTAATAGAGACTGAAAAAAAGTTTATCAAGGATATTAAAGACCATATAAAAGAAAACTATGAATAAGAATTTATTAATCTTAATCTCAATACTAACTTTAAACTCATGTAATATGAATAACTACTCAGATTTATCTGATGGATTATATGCTGATATCGAAACATCTAAAGGCAATATAGTTCTTAAATTATACTTTGAACAAGTTCCCACTACTGTATCAAATTTTGTTGCATTAGCAGAAGGTAATCACCCAGTTGTAGATGAACAACACTCTGGAAAACCATATTATAACGGTCTCAAGTTCCATAGAGTTATAGAAAACTTTATGATTCAAGGTGGAGATCCAACAGGGACAGGTTCTGGTGGTCCCGGATATCAGTTTGATGATGAGTTTAGTTCAGATCTTACACATAACGGACCTGGAATTTTATCTATGGCTAACTCTGGCCCTGGAACCAATGGAAGTCAATTCTTTATCACTCATGTTGAAACACCTTGGCTAGATGGTAAACACAGTATTTTTGGTAAAGTCTCTTCAGGTCAAGATATAGTTGATAATATAGAGCAAGAAGATATTATTAAAAGTATTAACATTGTAAGATTAGGAGAAAATGCCAATAATTTTGATGCTCCAAATATATTTGAAAACTATATTAATAATAAAAGTGAAGTTGATATTAAAAAAGCAGAAGCTGAACAAGAAACTATTAAAGGTATCACAAAAGGAATGAAGGAGACTAAGAGTGGTATTAAATATAAGATTTCAAAAAAAGGAACAGGAGACAATGCAAAACCTAATGATTTGTTGTCAGTTCATTATTCTCTTCAATTAATTGATGGTAGCGAGATTGATTCTTCTTTTACTCGAGGTGCACCTATTGAATTTACATGTGGTGTTGGACAAGTCATCAAAGGGTGGGATGAAGCAATGCAGCTATTAAATAAAGGATCAAAAGCAAGATTAGTTATACCAAGTGAACTTGGATATGGTTCAATGGGTGCTGGAAATGGAGTAATTCCCCCAAATGCTACATTGATTTTTGATGTAGAATTAGTTGATATTAAATAGGTTCTCGATAATAATAACCCTTTCAATCCATAATTATTATTTGTAAATTTAAATAAGCAAAATTTACAAGTGTTAGTTGAGAATAAAATATTACCAAAGAAAATATCTGATCTTTATGAAGATTTAATTGATAGTAGTTATCAAAAAATTTCATCTAAAGGACAAAAAATAATCTATCAGGCACTTATAATTGCATACAATGGCCATGATGGGCAGATAAGAAAGTCTGGTGAGCCATATATTCATCATCCTATTGAAGTTGCAAAAATTGTTGCTAAAGATATTGGACTTGATTATGTATCTATTGCTTCTGCTATTCTTCATGATGTAGTTGAAGATACCTCGATAACATTAGATGATTTAAACGAAAGTGTCGGTTTAGAGATCTCAAGAATAGTTGATGGGTTGACTAAGATATCTACTCTAAAAAAAAATGAAGATTATTCAGTTCAAGCAGAAAATTACAGAAAAATGCTGCTTACGCTTCATAATGATATTAGAGTTATTCTAATCAAAACAGCAGATAGACTTCATAACATGAGGACAATTGATTTTCTTTCAAAGGCAAAACAAGATCAAATGGCTTCAGAATCTCTCTATATATATGCTCCATTAGCTCACAGAGTAGGTCTTTATAATATTAAAAATGAACTTGAGGATCTAAGTTTAAGGATCTTAGAGACTCGAAAATATAATCTTGTCAAAAATAAGATTGATAAAGAATTTGTAAATCAAGAGAAATATGTGGATTCATTCAAAAAATTAATTAGCACTAATCTTGATGATCAAAAAATTAAGTATTCAATTATAGGAAGAAATAAATCAATATATTCTATTCATAATAAAATTCAGAATAAAAATATTTCGTTTAATGAGGTATATGATCGATTTGCAATTAGAATTATATATAAATCAACACCTAAAAATGAAAAGTTTATTGCTTGGAAAATATATTCAATTATAACTGATCATTTCACCTCTAATCCAACTAGATTAAGAGACTGGATAACTTTACCTAAAACTAATGGATATGAAGCCCTTCATTTAACTGTTGTTGGTCCAAAGAACAAATGGATAGAAATTCAAATAAGGTCTGAGAGAATGAATGAAATTGCTGAGAAAGGTTATGCTGCACATTTTGGATATAAACATAAAGAATCAAATAAAAGTGAAGTTGATCTATGGCTAAATAGACTCCAGGAAGTNTTAAATCATGATAATGAACACGCAGTTGATTTTGTTGAAGATTTTAAACTCAATTTTTATTCAAAAGAAATATATGTTTTTACTCCNAATGGTGACTTAAAGTCATTNAAAAGTGGATCAAGTGCNCTAGATTTTGCATTTCATGTACATACAGATATAGGNATAAAGACNAGAGGTTCAAGGGTTAATGGTAAACTAGTTCCCTTAAGCCATACTCTTAAGAGTGGTGATCAAGTTGAAATAATTACATCTGAGAATGTAAAACCAAATGTAAACTGGTTAAATTTTGTAGAAACTTCAAAGGCAAAATCAAAAATAAAATCATCACTTAATGATGAGAAGAAAAGAATATCATTAGATGGTAAAGAGATACTTGAAAGAAAACTTAGGCAACTAAAAATCAAACTTGATGATAAAGTATCTGGNCAAATGATGAAATTTTTTCGAATTAATGCAAGTAATGATCTCTTCTATAAAATTGGTAATGGATCAATTGATAATAAACAGATTAAAAGTTTTGCAANNGATTACAATAGCTATCTNGGTTTCTTTAAAAGAAAAATTGGATCAAACAANACTAAAATTGATAAAATTTCNGACTCTGCAAATTTGATAAAGTTTGANAAGCTAGTGTTTGGTAAAGAAAAGGAAATGTTAAAATATTCAATAGCAAATTGTTGTAATCCTATTCCAGGAGATANAGTTTTTGGNTTTGTATCAGTCAAGGANGGAATAAAAGTTCATAAGAAAGACTGCCCAAATTCGATTGCATTAAGATCTAATTATGCATATAGAATTATAGCTGCAAACTGGATAGATTCTGAAAATCATGAATTCAATGCTCAAATACAAATAAGTGGAATTGATGATATAGGTTTAATAAATAATATTACATCTTTAATATCAAATTCAATGAATGTAAATATGAATAGAATATCTTTTGAGACTAATGATGGAACATTCTCAGGATTCATAAGTGTAGAAGTAAAAAATAGAGTAATTTTAAGCAAATTATTAAAAAAACTTTCGTCAATTGATGGAATTGAAAAAGTATCCAGAAAATAATTAAAAATGATTACAAAAAAGAAAAAAAATAATGATGANGTGATTAATGTTTTTACAAACTTTCTTAATCATCATAATCATAGAAAAACACCTGAAAGATTTAGTATTCTNAATGAAATATATTCAATTGATGGACATTTTGATATTGATTCCTTATATGAAAAAATGAATAAGAAAAATTACAGGGTTAGTAGAGCTACACTTTATAATACAATAGAACTTTTACTTGAAAGTGGACTTGTAAGAAAGCATCAATTTGGAGATTCTTTTTCTCAATATGAAAAATGTTATTTTAATAATCAACATGATCATATAATTATTACAGATACAGGCGAGGTAAAAGAATTTTGTGACCCTAGGATTCAATCTATTAAAAANGATATTGAGGAAATTTTTAATATTGATATTGAGGATCATTCATTATATTTATACGCTAAGAGTAAGAAGAAAAAAAATAGTTAATTTATGTCTTTAGATCTTTTATTAGGCCTTCAATGGGGAGATGAGGGGAAGGGTAAAATTGTGGATGCTATAACTTCAANCTATGATATTATAGCNAGATTTCAAGGAGGTCCAAATGCTGGNCATACAATTGAATTTGATGGCCACAAACATGTTCTTCATACAATTCCATCTGGTATTTTTAACGATAATTCAATAAACATAATAGGAAATGGAGTTGTAATAGATCCAGGAATTTTTCTNAAAGAGATAAACGGATTAAATAAATTTAATATTGATTTAAATAAGAACTTGTTTATTTCGAAAAGAGCTCATATTATACTCCCTACCCATAAAATTATTGATGCNTGTTCAGAGGCTTCCAAGGGAAAGAAAAAAATTGGCTCGACCCTTAAGGGTATTGGNCCAACATANATGGACAAAACAGGTAGAAATGGTATTAGAGTTGGAGATATAATAGATGATAGTTGGCAATTAAAATATGATAATTTAAAGGAAAAACATCTCAAGCTTATTTCAAATTTTAATCAAAAAGTTGAATTAAGTCTTGATCAATTAGAATCTGAATTTTTTGAAGGAATTGAATGTATTAAGTCTTTTAATCTNATTGAAAGTGAAAATTATTTAAATAATGCAATTATTGAGGGTAAAAAAATACTNGCCGAAGGNGCTCAAGGTTCTTTNTTAGATATTGATTTTGGNACTTATCCNTATGTTACTTCTTCAAATACTACTTCAGCAGGAGCATGNTCAGGTCTTGGNGTTGCTCCAAATAANATAAAAAATATTAGAGGAATATTTAAAGCATATACTACNAGAGTTGGTTCTGGACCATTTCCAACNGAACTTTTTGACTCAATNGGTGAAANAATNAGAGANNTAGGNCATGANTATGGAGCTACAACTGGAAGAGATAGAAGATGTGGTTGGTTAGACCTTGTNGCACTTAAATANTCCATNCAAATTAATGGAGTAACTGAGTTNAACATNATGAAATCTGATGTTTTAAGTTCAATTGATAAATTGTTAGTNTGTACNTCTTATACTATTGATGGNNAAGAAATNAATTTTTTTCCATATGATATTAATTCAAAAGATGTANCTCCNAATTATATTGAGTTTAAAGGTTGGGATCAGGATATTACNAANNTNAAAAATGAGGATGANCTCCCNGATGAGCTTATTNANTATATANATTANATNGAATCATTTGTTGAAGTTCCTATTAAATTNATATCTGTAGGTCCTGATAGANAACAAACNATCTACAGAAATAAATGAATTATTTTAAGTTTTTTATNGTCTTACTATTATTTNTANANACAGTTAATNGTCAAGAAAAAAGAACTATCCAAATTATTCAAGCAGGAAAATCTATTCGAAGTTCAGCAGAATATCCAGGAGCAAATATTTTACAAAAAGATGGTGACCTAAGAGTAATTTTATTCCATGACGGAGCAAAAATTGAATCTGATTTATCTTATTATTACTTTAATGAAAATTCATTCAAAGCTAATGGGCAAGTTGTTTTTAATCAAGGAGACTCTTTACTTCTAACTTCTGACTTTCTTGAATATAATGGTACTACAAAAAAAGCTTTTGCATATGGTAATGTTAATTTAACAAGACCTGACATGAAACTTGAAACAGATACCTTATATCTCGATAGGACTAAAGATATAGCATTTTATAATTCAAAAGGTAAAATAATTGATAATGATAATGTTTTAGAAAGCAACTCAGGGACCTATTTTATGGGACCAAAAAAATATATCTTTAAATCAAATGTAACAATTAATAATCCTGAGTATACCGTTAATTCTGAGGAATTAGAATATTTCACAGAAACAAATTATACATTTTTTAATGATAAGACATTAATTACAGGTATTGATTATAGTATTTTATGTAAAAATGGTTTTTATGACACAAGTAATCAAAAAGGATTCTTTAGAGATAATGCTGTTATTAATTATGATGGTAAAATAATTAATGGAGATAGTATTTTCTTTGAAAATGATAAATCATATGCTTCTGCCACTTATAATGTAAGAATAAATGATACAATAAATAAATCAATAATTACAGGTCATTATGGAGAGATTTTTAAGGAAAAAGATTCTGCAATAATTACTAGAAATGCTCTTGCTGTTAATATAATTAAACAAGATTCATTATACATCCATTCTGATACAATAACAATTACTGGTCCAGATGAAACAAAAATTTTAAAAGGATATTATGATGTTAGAATTTTAAAATCAGATATAAGGGGATTATCTGACTCTATTCACTTTAATCAAGAAACAGGCTTAATCAAATTATTAAAAAAACCTAAAAGTTCAAGATATATTAAGAGTTTAACAGATGAAGAAAAAAATAAACTCAATCCAATTATATGGTTTGGTAAAAACCAAATAACAGGTGATAAAATTTTTTTAAAATCCAATGTTATATCTGAACAACTTGACTCACTATTAATTAGGGGAAATGTATTCATGAGTCAAAAAGATTCACTAATTGACGGCAGGTTTAATCAAATTAAAGGTGATAAACTTGATGGGTTTTTTAACGATGGGAGTCTAGATAATGTACTTATTGTAAAAAATAGTACCCTATTATATTATATGTACTCAGATGATGGTGAATTTATTGGTATGAATAAAACTTTAGCTAGTTCAATTCTAATTGATTTTTTAAATAATGATATTTCTGAAGTATCCTTTTATCGAACTCCTGATGGCAACGTAGTTTCTGAAAATAATATAATTCTAAATGAGATGAAACTACCTGGTTTTATATGGAGAGAGGATGAGAAGCCAAATAATATTAGAGATTTATTTAGTGAAGAAGACAAAAAACTAGAAATAGTTGAAATCGAGTAAACTAACATGTTAACTACTTTGTTGAAAATAAATTTAAGTAAGTTTAAAATGGACTAATCTGATTGTTACTTTAGAATAAAAATTATTCTTGAGCAATTTAGATAATTCAATACTAAAATTTGAACAAATGTTAAAGACAAATACTGTCTTTTACTTTGACTCATCTGACTTCATTAATATCTCTCATCATTTTATTGATCAAGCTAACTTTTTATTAGCTAAAAAAGCTATTAAAATGGGATTAGAACAGCATCCTAACAATATTGATTTAATGCTCTTGAAGTCTGAATTACTTATTTTTAATTCTAAGTATGAAGATGCCTATAAAATATTAAACTTTGTAGAAGAAATAGATCCTGAGAATAGAGAAGTCTACCTACAAAAAGCTACTATTTATTCAAAGAATAATTTAAGTGAAGAGGCAATTGAAATCTTAAAAAGTGCTCTTTCATTTATAGATGACAAACTGGAGATATGGAATATGATAGCATTGGAATTTCTTCTTTTGGAGGATTTTGAATCAGCAATTCCATTTTTTAAAAAATGCCTTGACTATGACAACGAAGATTACCAATCATTATATAATCTTATTTTTTGTTATGAAAACATAGGAATGATTGATGAATCTATAGGGGAATTAAGTTCTGTTTTAGAAAAAAGACCTTATTCTAAAATTGCATGGCATCAACTTGGCAAAATATACAATAAACAAGGAAAATTTAAGGAATCAATTTCAGCTTTTGATTTTGCAATCATATCTGATGATCAATTTGTATCGGCATATACTGAGAAGGCAAAAGTTTTAGAAAAGGTTAAAAGATATAATGAGGCTCTTGAAAATTATAGACTTTCTATAGAATTAAGTGAACCTAATTCATTTACATATCATAGAATTGCTAGATGTTACATAAAAATTAATAACAAAAAATTATTTTTAGAATTTATAAAAAAATCTTTAAGAGAAGAGCCTGGAAATGAAAAAGCATGGGTGTTTTTAATTAAATACTATCTTAAAAATAATAATTTTAGACAAGCTAAATATCTTGCATCTAAGGCACTTATTAATAATCACAATAGTATAAAGATACTTTCATTAAATGCTATAATTTTCAAAGAAATTGGAGATACAAAGCAAGCTGTAAAGTTTTATAATCAAATTCTAGAATTTAAGGAGAATCTATCTTGGAAAATATGGAAGCGTTTATTAAAATGTTTAATAGACAATAAAGAATGGACAGAATTATTAAGGACTAGTTTAAAAGCTAAAAAGCACTATCCAAATAAGGCTTTTCTTGATTTTATTATTAGTG
>NHFJ01000001.1 GCA_002172545.1 Fidelibacterota bacterium TMED108
AGCCTGAATCCCAATTCATTTTAATTTTTTAGTTACTCTTTAAGTATTACCTTTATAATATATGAAAATAACAATAATTAACGGACCAAATCTGAATCTTCTGGGAAGTAGAGAAACCAATATTTATGGTAGTCAAAATTTTGAAACATATCTGGATTCACTCAGAACTTCTTTTCCAAAAATTATAATTGAATATTTTCAATCAAACATTGAAGGTGAAATAATTAATAAAATTCATGAATCTAAAGAATTTGATGGAATTATATTAAATGCTGCAGCTTATACTCACACTTCTATTGGAATTGCAGATGCTGTTAAATCAATTGATTGTAAAGTTGTGGAGGTTCATATATCTAATACATTTTCCAGAGAAGAGTATAGACATAATTCCTTTTTATCTCCTGTAGTTGATGGTATAATTATCGGGTTCGGCCTAGATAGTTATAGGTTAGGAATTGAAAGTTTGATTAACTAAAGATGTATTACTTCATCATATGCAGCAGCAACAGCTTCCATTAATGCCTCACTCATCGTAGGATGAGGATGAACTGATTTTAAAATTTCTTTACCAGTAGTTTCAAGCTTTCTTCCTAAAACGGCTTCAGCAATCATATCAGTGACTCCAGCACCTATCATATGACATCCTAACCATTCTCCATATTTTTCATCAAAAATTACTTTGACAAACCCACCTGAATGTCCAGATGCTTGAGCTTTACCAGAGGCAGTAAAAGGAAATTTACCAATCTTAATACTGTACCCTTTCTCTAATGCCTTTTCTTCAGTTAAACCAACAGAAGCAACTTCAGGAGCACAATAAGTACAACCAGGTATATTTTCATAATCTATTGGTTCAACATCATGCTTTGCAATTTTTTCAACACACAGAATACCTTCTGCAGAAGCTACATGTGCTAATGCTTGTCCTGATGTTACATCTCCTATAGCAAAGTATCCAGGAATATTAGTTTGATAAAATTCATCAACAATTATTTTATCTTTATCTACAGCTATTCCAACCTCTTCCAGTCCAATATTTTCAATATTACTTTTTACACCTACTGCAGAAAGAACAATATCTGCTTCGTGTTCTGAAATCTGACCTTTGGATTTAATTTGAATTTTCACTCCTTTACCTTTAGTGTCAGAAGAAACTACCTCTGAGTCTGTCAATATTTCGATTCCAGACTTTTTAAAAGTTTTATTTAATTCTTTTGAAATATCTTTGTCTTCAACTGGTAATACTCTGTCCATATATTCAATTACTTTAACTTCAGTTCCCATAGAGTTGAAGAAATAAGCAAATTCAATACCTATTGCCCCAGAGCCAACAATTATCATTTTTTTAGGTTGCTTTTGAAGTGTCATAGCTTCTCTGTATCCAATTATTTTTTTACCATCCTGAGGAATGGATTCAATAACTCTGGATCTACCGCCAGTAGCAATTATAATATTATTTGCCTCGAAGTTTTCGTTTTGACCATTATTTTCAACAGAAACACATTTATTAGGTAATATCTTTCCATATCCAGTAATTATGTCAATTTTATTTTTCTTCATTAAAAAATTAACTCCCTTACTCATTCCATCTGCAACATTTCTACTTCTTTTAACTACTGATTCGAAATCTTTATCAAAATCCTTGATTTTTAATCCATAAGAATCAGCATTTTTTAGATATTCAAATACTTGTGCAGATTTAAGTAACGCTTTAGTAGGAATACATCCCCAATTTAAACAAACTCCACCAAGACTTTCCTTCTCAATTATTGCAGTTTTTAAACCTAACTGAGATGCTCTAATAGCAGTTACATAACCTCCAGGACCACTACCTAGAACAATCAGATCATATTTTTTACTCATTTTTATTATTTATGAAATTAATACTAGCAGAATTAACACAATATCTTTTTCCTGTTGAGGTAGGGCCATCATCAAACACATGACCTTGGTGACCACCACAATTAGAGCATACAATTTCAGTTCGTATCATTCCTAAACTTGTATCTTTAATATAAGTAATAGCTCCAGGAAGAGCACTTTCATAGCTTGGCCAACCACAATCAGACATGAATTTATTGTTACTTTTAAAAAGTGCTTGACCACATCCCTTGCATGCATAAACACCTTCTTCAAAGTGCATATTGTATATTCCAGTATTAGGTCTTTCAGTTCCTTTATTTCTTAAAATTTCATATTCTTCAGGTGAAAGCTCTTCTTTCCAATCTTTATCTGTTTTACTCACTTTAAAAGTTATTTTAGGTTCCTTATTAATAGTAGAAGTTTGACAATTTAGCAATGTTAAGCTAAAAAATAAAATTCCAAATAAGTATATTTTATTGAACATCTATTTTTTTAACAAATATATATATCTTTTGAATTATTTGCTTAATTTAAACATCATTTAAATTTATGTTTAATAAAAAAACCGATCATCCTAGAGGTAGTAAAAAACTAATAGGTGCATGGACATGGTACGACTGGGCTAACTCTGTTTATTCTCTGGTTATATCATCTGCAATTTTTCCTATTTATTATTCTCAATATATTTTTGCAGAGACTAATAGTGTAATGATATTTGATATGGAAATTAATAAGGACACTTTAATAAGTTCAGTATCTGGTTTTTCATTTTTAATTATTGCTTTTCTATCTCCATTATTAAGTGGAATTGCTGATTACACAGGTAATAAAAAGATATTTATGAAATTCTTTGTTTATATGGGATCAATTTCATGTATAGGGTTGTATTGGTTTGAGTTAGAAACAATTGAAATTAGTTTAGTTTTTTATGTCCTTGCATTAATTGGGTTTTGGGGAAGTTTGGTTTACTATAATTCATATTTAACAGATATAACTTATCCTAAACAAACTAATATGGTTAGTGCAAGAGGCTTTGCAATGGGATATATCGGAAGTGTTTCTCTATTACTATTAAATCTAATCATGATTAACTATTATGAATCATTTGGATTTACTTCTGAGATAAATGCTATGAAATTATCTTTTGCAATTGTTGGTGTTTGGTGGTTAGGCTTTAGTCAATACTCATTTTATCACTTACCTAAAGGAAATAAAGGTGTAAAAATTCCTAAAAATATTATATGGAATGGATTCAAAGAACTAAAAAAAGTATATAAAATAATTCGATCAAGTAAAAGGTTTACCAGATTTTTATTAGCATTTTTTATTTTTTCATTCTCATTACAAACAGTTCTTTACATAGCATCATATTTTGGTGTAAGTGAGATAGAGTGGGCAAGTCCAAGTGAACAAACATCAGGTCTAATAATTAGTATTTTGCTTATTCAAATAGTTGCCATAGCTGGAGCATATATTTTTACAAAATTAGCTCAGAAATTTGGAAATATTATTGTTTTAACTTTTGCTATTTTTTTATGGGGTGGAGTTTGTTTATACGCATATTTCATTCAGTATCCAATGCAATTTTATATGGTTGCTGGTCTTGTAGGTCTATTAATGGGTGGCACACAACCAGTTACTAGAGCAACATTTTCTTTGTTTATTCCTGATACTAAAGACACAACCTCTTTTTTTAGTTTTTATGATGTTACAGAGAAAATAGGAATAGTATTTGGAATGCTTTTTTATGCAGTAGCTGCACAAATAACCGGCACTGTTAGATTCTCTGTAATTATTTTTATGTTTTTCTTCTTTCTAGGAGCCATCCTTCTTACAAGAGTTCCTCGCATAGATAAAAATAAGTTGGCATAGCTTTTGAACTCATTTATATATAATTCTTGTTTAGGCTATATTCATATTTAAATGTTTATCGCTTATGACAAAATGACTGAAAAGATATTTTATGAGTATAATATTTAATAATATAGACAAAATGTCATTTGATGATCTTGGGGAAGAGTCTGAATTTATACCTTTAATGACATCTGAAGATGAAGAAGCTCTAGAAAAGGAAGTTCTTCCTGATGTTTTATCAATTTTACCTCTTACAAATACTGTCTTATTTCCAGGTGTGGTTATGCCAATAAACGCTGGAAGTGATAAATCAATCAAACTTATTAATGATGCTAATAAATCAAATAAACTAATTGGTGTTATAGCTCAAAAAAGTCCTAAAGTTGAAAATCCTAGTATCGAGAATATTCATAGAGTAGGAACTGTTGCAAAAATATTAAGAGTTCTCAAAATGCCTGATGGAAATACAACTGTTATAATTCAGGGTAAGAAAAGATTTAAAATAAAATCAGTTGTCAAAACTGACCCTTATATTCAAGCTACAATTGATTCAGTTAATGATAAGAATCAAAAACAATCTAATAGTAAATTTTCCGCTACAATTGATGCTATAAGAGATATAGCCCTTAAAATAATTAAGGAAAATCCTAACATACCCTCTGAAGCATCATTTGCTATTAAAAATATACACAGCTCTGCTTTTTTAATAAACTTTGTATGTTCCAACATGAACATAACAGTAAAAGATAAACAGAATTTACTTTCAAGTGTAAGTATTGAGGATAGAGCTTTAAAATGTTTAAAGTTTTTAAATGTAGAATATGAAAAACTTGCATTGAAAAATGATATTCAGTCTAAGGTAAAAAATGACCTAGATCAACAACAACGTGAGTATTATCTTCAACAGCAAATGAAGACAATTCAAGAAGAATTAGGTGATAATTCTTACCAAGAGGATATTCAGGAATTAATAAATAAATCTAAGAATAAGGATTGGAATGATGAAACTAAAGTTCATTTTGAAAAAGAGTTATCAAAACTAAAGAGAATGAATTCTCAAGTAGCTGAGTATTCTGTTCAAAGAAATTATCTTGATTTATTAGTTGATTTACCTTGGGAAAAGTTTTCGGAAGATAATTTTGATTTAAGTAAAGCTCAAAGAATTCTAGATAAAGATCACTTTGGTCTTGAGGATGTTAAAAAAAGAATTATTGAGTATCTAGCTGTGCTAAAGCTTAGAAGTGATATGAAATCTCCAATTCTTTGTTTATATGGACCTCCAGGTGTTGGAAAAACCTCACTAGGCAAATCTATTGCAAAATCAATCAACAGAGAGTATGTAAGAGTTTCTTTAGGAGGATTAAGAGATGAAGCAGAGATTAGAGGTCATAGAAAAACTTATATAGGAGCTATGCCAGGTAGAATTATTCAAAGTATTAGAAAATCAGGTACCTCAAACCCAGTATTTGTATTAGATGAAATTGATAAAATCTCAAGTGGATCTCAAGGAGATCCGAGTTCTGCTTTATTGGAATTGTTAGATCCAGAGCAGAATAACTCCTTTCATGATAATTTTTTAGAAATAGGTTACGATCTTTCAAAGGTAATGTTTATTGCAACTGCTAATAATTTATCTTCTCTTCATCCTGCATTATTAGATAGAATGGAATTGATTAATGTCTCAGGTTATACTTCGGAGGAAAAAGTTTCAATTGCTTCGAAATTTCTGGTTAAAAAACAATTATCAGAACATGGAATGAAGATTAACGACTTTAAAATTAATAATCAAATATTAAAAGATATAATTAGTGGTTACACTAGAGAATCAGGTGTTAGAAGTCTTGAAAAACAAATAGCTAAATTAATAAGAAACAGAGCTAAAAATATTGTCTCTAATTCTAAGCTTAATGACTCTAAGGATCTTAATTTTTTAAAAAATGTTCTTGGTCCTAAAAAATTTTTTAGAGATAAATATGAGAATAATCTTGTTGCTGGTGTAGTTACTGGATTAGCTTGGACTTCAGTTGGTGGTGAAATCTTATTTATCGAATCATCTATTTCTGAAGGAAAAGGAACTATGTCTATAACAGGAAATCTTGGTAAAATAATGAAAGAGTCAGCTACGATAGCTCTAGAATTTATTAAATCAAATTCCTCTCTTCTTGGAATCAATAAAAAAGTAGATTATTCAAAGTATAATATACATATTCACGTGCCAGAAGGTGCAACCCCAAAGGATGGCCCTAGTGCTGGTATAACAATCTTAACATCACTTGTATCACTATTTACTCAAAAAAGAGTTAAAAAGAATATAGCTATGACAGGTGAAATAACTTTAAGAGGAAAGGTGTTGCCTGTTGGAGGTATAAAGGAAAAGATATTAGCTGCTAAAAGAGCTAATATTAAAGAAATAATTTTAAGCTCCTACAATAAAAAAGACATTGATGTAATAAACATAAAATATCTTAAAGGATTAAAATTTATTTATGTTGACTCAATGGCAGAGGTTATTACTAATGCATTGACAAATAGAAAAGTTATAAACTCTAAATTAATTTGATTTGAATCCAGTGATTATAGCTATAGATGGAGAAGCTTCAACAGGCAAGAGCACCCAAGCTAAAAAAATAGCTAAAGAATTAAACTTCAACTATAGAGATTCTGGTGCATATTACAGGGCTCTAACACTTTATCTTATTCAAAACAATATTAATTCAAAAGAGGAGATACCTCAAACCATACTTGATAAAATTCTTATAGAACAGGTTTATAAAGACAATAATTTAATTATTTCTTTAAATAATGAAGATGTGTCTAAGAAAATTAGGGGTTACAGAGTGTCAATAAAAGTTAGTAGTTATGCTAAGAAATCTGAAATTAGAAATTTTGTGTATAAACAATTAAGAAATTCTGCTAAATCTAACTCTCTGGTTATTGATGGAAGAGATATAGGAACTGTAGTTTTTCCTGATGCTGATTTTAAATTTTTTTTATTTGCAGATTCTAAGGTAAGAGCAGAAAGACGACTAAAACAAATTAATGATAAATCAGTAAAATTAGAATCTATTGAAAAAGAGATAAAAAATAGAGATAACACTGATTCTACAAGAAAAATAGCACCTCTTAAAAAAGCTGATGATGCATATGAAATAGATGTGACTTCCCTTAATATTAATCAAGTTTTTAATAAAATACTTCAAAAAATTAATTCTAGGTAGATAAAAAACTGATCTTAACTTTGTCAATAACTTAATTAATTATATTTTTGCGCCCTATGAGCGAAGACAATACTGCTAACACTAACATTGAGGAGACTGAAAAACCTTTAAAGGCTACTCCAAAAAAAGCTAAGAAAGAAGCTAACCCTCAAGATGATTTTTTAAATAATTTTAATTGGCATCAATATAAAGAAGGAATTGACGAACTTGACGTAAAGCAAATCAAAGAATTTGAAAAACTTGTAGAGAAAAATTTTGTTGACACCTCAGATGACAATATAATTGAAGGAGAAGTTATCAATTTAACAGATAAGGATATTATAATTGACATTAATGCAAAATCAGAAGGAGTAATATCAAAAAATGAATTTAGATATAACCCTGATCTTAAGGTTGGTGATAAAGTAGAAGTTATAGTTGATACTAGAGAAGATAAATCTGGACAACTAGTTTTATCTCACAGAAAGGCAAGAGTAATTAAAGCTTGGGATAGAGTTAATGAAGCCCATGATAAAGGTGATATTGTCCAAGGATTTGTAAAATGCAGAACTAAGGGTGGAATGATTGTTGACGTTTTTGGAATAGAAGCTTTCTTGCCTGGATCTCAAATTGATGTTAAACCTATTAGAGACTATGATAAGTATACTAATAAAAACATGGACTTTAAAGTTGTTAAAATTAATCATGAATTTAAAAATGTTGTTGTATCCCATAAAGCTCTTATAGAAGCGGATATTGAAGAACAGAAAAAGGCAATTATAAGTCAACTTGAAAAAGGACAGGTTTTAGAGGGGACTGTTAAAAATATGACATCTTACGGTGTATTTATTGATTTAGGTGGTGTAGACGGTCTTATTCACATTACTGACTTATCTTGGAATAGAATTAACCATCCAAGTGAAATTCTTGAACTTGATCAGACTATTAAAGTAGTAATCTTAGATTTTGATGATGATAAATCAAAGATTCAGCTTGGACTTAAACAATTAACTCAACATCCATGGGAGAAACTAGGTGATGACGTTACTGAAGGTTC
>NHFJ01000002.1 GCA_002172545.1 Fidelibacterota bacterium TMED108
CTCTGTTGTTTTTGCTGGCTTTTCTTCAACCTCTTTAGCTGATAGAATTAATGATTGTCAAGCAAAAATGGTTTTGACTTCTGATGGTAATTTTAGAGGAAAAAAAACTATACCAGTAAAATCAGTAGTTGATGAAGCGCTTGAAAAATCTTCAACAATCGAAAGTGTTATAGTATTGGAAAGGACAAAACAAACTATTAATATGTTTGAAGGAAGAGATCATTGGTGGCATGATTGCATAAAAGAAGAGTCTAATGTTTGTGAAGCTGAAGTTCTAGACTCTGAGGATATGCTATTTATACTCTATACTTCAGGGTCTACTGGAAAACCTAAAGGAGTGGTTCATTCATCAGCAGGTTATATGGTTTATTCTGCGTATACTTTTTTAAATGTATTCCAATATGATGAGAATGATATTTATTGGTGTACAGCTGATGTTGGATGGATAACAGGTCATTCGTACATTGTTTATGGTCCTTTGATTTGTGGAGCTTCAACTGTTATGTTTGAAGGTGTCCCAACATTTCCTAATGTTAGTAGGTTTTGGGATATAGTTGATAAATTTAAAATTAATCAGTTTTATACTGCTCCAACTGCTATTAGAGCATTACAGGCTCATGGTTTAGAGCCATTAAAAAATAATTCTTTAGAGTCTTTGAAAGTAATTGGATCAGTTGGAGAACCAATTAATGAAGAAGCATGGCATTGGTATCATGATAATGTTGGAAAAGGAAATTGCCCATTGGTTGATACTTGGTGGCAAACTGAGACTGGTGGAATTATGATATCTGCATTAGCAGGTATAACTCCAAATAAACCTGCACATGCTTCACTACCATTACCTGGGATACACCCTGTTATAGTTGATGCTGAAGGAAATGAATTAATTGGAAATAATGTTCAAGGTAATCTTTGTATAAAGTTTCCATGGCCATCTATTTTAAGAACTACATATGGAGATCATCAAAGGTGTATAAACACTTATTTTTCAAATTATAAAGGAATGTATTTCACAGGAGATGGTGTTAAAAGAGACCATGATGGGTATTTGAGAATACTTGGTCGAGTTGACGATGTTATCAATGTCTCTGGACATAGAATGGGAACAGCAGAGGTAGAAAATGCTATAAATGAACATGAGGAGGTTATTGAGTCTGCAGTAGTTGGTTATCCACATAATATTAAAGGAGAAGGTATCTATGCTTATGTAATTGTAAATTCTAAATCTTCAGATGATATTATTAAAGGTGAAATTATTGATGTTGTGAGAAGAGTTATTGGGCCTATAGCAAAACCTGACAAAGTTCAAATTGTAAGTGGTCTCCCAAAAACAAGGTCAGGTAAAATTATGAGAAGAATATTAAGGAAAATAGCTAGTAATGATTACAAAAATTTAGGGGACACTTCTACTCTTTTAAACCCTAATGTTGTTGAAGAAATTATCAAAGGAGCTAACTAGTAATTAATTTTTCTAATCCTATACTTCTTGAACCTTTAATTAAAATATTTGTTGATTTGAAATCCTTTAATATTACTGATTTTGACATTTCTTCAGTAGACTTAAACTTTTCAAAATATTTACTTTTAGTTATGCAATTATAAAAAATATCTCCAACTAAATAAACTTTAAGAAAATCTTTCCTATCAATAGAATCTATGATATTTTGATGTTCGATTTTTGAAAATTCTCCTAGTTCATACATATCTCCAAGAATAAGAATTTTATTTTTTGTTGTACTATTTTCAAAATTTGAAATAGCAGCTGTCATACTTGTTGGATTAGCATTGTAAGCATCTAAATAAATTTTATTACTTCCATAATCTATAACCTCTGATCTATTAGAGTCATTTTTAAATGAAATTAAACCCTTTTGTATGTCACTACTTGATACATCTAGAAATTTTCCAATTGTGATACTTGCAGCAACATTTGTAAAATTATAGTCTCCATAAATTTCA
Organism: Fidelibacterota bacterium TMED108; assembly: GCA_002172545.1. Lineage (GTDB taxonomy): Bacteria > Fidelibacterota > Marinisomatia > Marinisomatales > TCS55 > TMED108. The sequence continues at coordinate 1,960 of NHFJ01000002.1, forward strand.
CATCTAAAGTTATCTCCATTATTTTCAAATGATAGAAAATTTTGTTCTTTTTTGTATTTAAACACAAACTCAGAATCTTTTTTTTGACCAAAAGTTATTGCAAGATCTCCTTTGCAATTTTTAATTTGAATTTTATCATCATTATTCAAAATTATATTACCATAATTTTGAGTCAAATATTCAAACATTTCACTCTTCCCTTTAATAACCCCTTCAAATCCTCCAAATCCCTCAAGATGAGCATGTCCATAATTAGTAATTAATCCAAAGTCAGGCATTGCGATTTCACATAAAGCCTTAATCTCGCCAATATGATTAGCACCCATTTCTATTACAGCTATATCAATATTTTCATTAATATCTAAAAGGGATAAAGGAACTCCGATATGATTATTGAGGTTACCTTTAGTTTTAATTACATTGTAGGACTGAGAGAGTATTGAATAAATTAAGTTTTTTGTTGTAGTCTTTCCGTTACTTCCTGTTATACCAATTACTTTTGTATCAAAAAGAGATCTATGGTAATTACTAAGATCTTGAAGAGCTTTAAGAGAGTCATTAACGTAAACAATTCTATCATCTTTACCTTCTAATCTTTTATCATCAACTATAGAAAATTTTGCTCCATTTTTAATAGCTTCTAATGCAAATTTATTTCCATCAAAATTATTACCTCTCAATGAAAAAAACATTTGATTCTTATCAATTTTTCTACTATCTATTGACACTCCAGTAGATGTAGAGAATAAAGAATATAATTTTTTTGGGTCCACTCTAATTTTATTGCAATATACTAAAGAAATGAGTATTTTTGCTTCGTCTTAGAATAACAAGCTTCAACTGTTTTGTATGAAAAAAATTACTGGAAAGACTTATTTAGATTGGTATGAAAATATGTTATTGTGGAGAAAGTTTGAGGATAAACTTGCCGCAAAATATATTCAACAAAAGATAAGAGGATTTCTCCATTTATATAATGGACAAGAGGCGGTCCTTGCTGGTTGTCTTCATTCGACAGATCCAAAAAAAGATCGAATGATAAGTTCTTACAGAAGCCATGTTCATGCGATTGGCCTTGGAGAAGATCCAAAGTTTGTAATGGCTGAATTATTTGGAAAGGCAACTGGAACCTCAGGTGGACTAGGAGGTTCAATGCATATTTTTTCAAAAAAACATAATTTCTTTGGCGGTCACGGTATAGTTGGTGGACAAATTCCATTGGGAACTGGTATTGCTTTTGGAGATAAATATTTTAAAAGAGATAGTGTTACTCTATGTTTTTTAGGAGATGGAGCTATTAGACAAGGTTCTTTTCATGAGTCTATAAATCTTGCAGCTTTATGGAAACTTCCTGTAATATATATTGTTGAAAATAATGGATATGCTATGGGTACTTCAGTTGCAAGAACTACAAGTCAAGAAGATTTATGGAAACTAGGAGAACCATATGAAATGCCATCGATGCCAGTTGATGGAATGGATCCAGTAAAAGTAGCTGAAGCTATTGATAAATGTGTAAAACATGCCAGAGACGGAAAAGGTCCTTCACTTCTTGATATAAAAACATATAGATATCGAGGACATTCAATGTCTGACGCGCAGCAATACAGAACTAAAGATGAAGTTGAGGAATATAGAAAAATTGATCCCATCTCCCAGGTTGAAAAAATTATTATTTCAAAAAAATACGGAACAAAATCTGATATTGAAAAAATTGATAAGAAGGTAAAAGCAATCATAACAGATTGTGAAGAATTTGCTGAGTCTTCTCCTTTCCCAGATAAATCTCTTATGTATGATGTTGTATATGAACAAAAAGATTATCCTTTTATTAAACATAAAATAGATTAATATGGCTGAAGTAATAAATATGCCTAGGTTAAGTGATACCATGGAAGAGGGCACTCTTGCTAAATGGTTTAAAAAAGTAGGAGATACTGTAAAAGAAGGTGAGATTTTAGCTGAAATTGAAACTGATAAGGCAACGATGGAATTTGAGTCATTCTATGATGGTGTTCTTCTTCATATAGGGATTGACGAAGGGTCAACGGCTCCAGTAGATAGTATTATAGCTATAATTGGTTCTAAGGGTGAAGATATTTCTAAAATTATTAATAATGATACACCAGCTGTAAAAGAAGAGCCCACACCAGTTGTAAAAGAAGAGCCCACACCAGTTGTAAAAGAAGAGCCCACACCAGCTGTAAAAGAAGAGCCCACACCAGCTGTAAAAGAAGAGTCCACACCAGTTGTTAAGGAAGAAGTAAAAGCTGATTCTACAATTAGTATATCAAATGATAGAATACTTATCTCTCCATTAGCAAAAAAATTAGCTAATGAAAAAGGTATAGATATTTCTGCTATAAAGGGTTCGGGGGATAATGGTAGAATAATAAAAAGGGATATTGACTCATTTAAACCTTCAAATTATTCTCAATTTACTCAACCTAGACCTCACTTGAAAGAATCATCTTATGAGACTCAGAACTCTACGATGAGAAAAGCTATTGCAAAAAGACTTGCAGATTCTAAATTCTCAGCCCCTCATTATTATCTTAATATTGAGCTTGAAATGGATAATATTATTTCTTTTAGAAAACAATTTATTCAAACTCAAAATATTAAGATTTCCTTTAATGATATTATTGCCAAAGCTGTATCCTTATCTCTTGCTAAACATCCTAAAGTTAATTCAAGATGGTATGATGATAAAATTATTTATAATGAACATGTACATCTAGGTGTAGCTGTAGCTGTTGATGATGGTCTTATCGTTCCAGTAGTTAAGTTTTCAAACTCTAAAGACTTACCCCAAATTAATTCTGAAATCAAAGACTTTGCTGAACGTGCAAAAAATAAAAAATTAACTCCTTCAGAAATTGAGGGAAGTACATTTACAATTTCAAATCTTGGTATGTTTGGAATTGAAAGCTTTACATCAATAATTAATCAACCTAATTCAGCAATCTTATCTATTGGTGCAATAGTTCAAAAGCCTATTGTGAAAAATAATGAGGTTGTAGTTGGAAATACCATGAAACTTACTTTAGCTTGTGATCATAGAACAGTTGATGGAGCCACAGGATCTTTATTTTTAAAGACTTTAAAAGAATATATTGAAAATCCAGTTTCAATTCTTATCTAATGAAAACTATAGTTGTAACAGGAACAAGTTCTGGTATAGGTAATGAAATTTGTATACAAGCTGCAAAACTCAATTATAAAGTAATTTCCATTTCCAGAAATACTAAACCTCTTAAAGGAATAAATGGAATAGACTCATATAAAGTGGATATAACTGATAAAAAAAGTATTAAGAATTTTATTGATGATTTAAAGAACAGAGATTTAAAAATTGATATCCTCATAAATAATGCTGGTCAATTAAGTAATGAATTATTTGGTGAAACTTCATATGAGTCTTTTAAACAAACTTTTGATGTAAATGTTTTTGGTCTTGCAGAAATTACAAGATCACTTATTCCACTTATAAATAAATCAGGTCATGTAATCAATATTAGTAGTATTGGTGGAGTAAACGGTTCAAAGAAATTTCCTGGTCTTTCAGTATATTCGAGTAGTAAAGCTGCTGTAATTGCATTGACAGAGGTTCTAGCTGAAGAATACTCTGAAGGCCCATCTTTCAATGTATTAGCTCTTGGAGCTGTTCAAACAAAAATGCAAAAGGAAGCTTTTCCAGATTATGAAGCACAAACAAAGCCAGGAGAAATGGCTAAATATATTATTGATTTTGCAATAAATGGAAATAACTTATTTAATGGAAAACTTATTTCAGTTTCTAACTCAAATCCTTAATTTTTTTTCTGAGCAAGTTTGACTTTTTTGAATAATTCAGATGAGTAAACAAAGTCATTTATCATTTGGTCATCTGTATCTAAAATTTCAGTATTCGTTCCTTCCCATATTTTTTTACCTTCTACTAAAAAAATTATTTTATCACCAATTTCCATTACTGAGTTCATGTCATGGGTGTTTATTACGGTAGTAATATCATATTCAATAGTAATCTCTTTAATCAGTTTATCAATTATAATTGCAGTTTTTGGATCAAGACCTGAGTTAGGTTCATCACAAAATAAATATTTTGGATTTAATACAATAGCTCTTGCTATTGCAACTCTTTTTCTCATTCCTCCTGATATCTCAGAAGGAAACTTATTGTCTACATCTTTAAGGTCAACACGATTGATGACCTCTTTTGCTCTATTTATCATTTCTGAATCAGTATTATCTGAAAACATTCTTAGAGGAAAGATAATATTCTCTAAAACAGACATAGAATCAAAAAGTGCACTTCCTTGAAAAACCATTCCTATTTGTTTTCTTAAATGAGAGATTGTTGAAATATTATCCTTATCAAATTTTTTACCATTATATAAAATTTCACCATGATCAATATCTAGAAGTCCAAGTAAACATTTCATTAATACTGTTTTGCCTGATCCACTCTGACCAATTATTAAATTAGTTTTTCCTTTATCAAAAACTGCAGATACATCATTAATTATTTTGATATTATCGAATGACTTAGATATATTATTTACAGTAATCATTATGCTAATAAAAGTTGAGTTACAATAAAATTAAGGATGATAATTACACTACTGGTCCAAACAAAAGAAATATTGCTGGCTTTTCCAACTTCTAGCGCACCTCCTCTCATGTAAAACCCATGATATGCTGGAATAGTAGCCAATACAAATGCAAATAACATAGTCTTTGAATAGGTATATACAATATGAAATACTTGAAAGTCAAGTTGAATTCCTTGAATAAAGTCAAAGCTTGTTGAAAAACCAGCATATACACTAGCTACATAACCACCAAGAATCCCAAGAAACATTGCAAGAGTAATCAAAAAAGGGTATAGCAGTAATGAAATAATTTTAGGAAATATTAAATAGTTAAATGAGTTGATTCCCATAACTTCTAAAGCATCAATTTGCTCAGTCACTCTCATTGTGCCTATACTAGATGTAATAAATGAGCCAACCTTTCCAGCCATTATTATAGATATCAGAGTAGGAGCAAATTCTAGGATTACTGATTGTCTTGTTGCAAAACCGATAAGATTTCCAGGAAGAAAAGGGTTTTCTATAGCCAGAGCAGTTTGAATAGCGACAACACCTCCAATAAGGAAGGACATAAAAGCTACAATACCAATTGATCCTAAAATTAAATCATCAATTTCTTGAAAAATTAATTTTTTAAGGACACTCCACTTTGTAAACTTTGTGAAAGTATATTTAATCATTAAAAAATACCTTCCAATATGAAAAAAAAACTTCATAAGAATTAAACCTGGTAAGTTATTGCATTAATATTCATTCCAGCACCAACACTGGCAAACATAATTATATCACCTGTATTAAGTTTATGTCCTTTATAATCACTTTTTTTGACTAGGTCAAAAAGAGTTGGAATAGTAGCTACAGAACTATTTCCATATTCTTCAATATTCATTGGAAGTATATTCTCAGGTTGAGGAACTTTATATAATCTATAGAATCTTTTAATGATAGCTTCATCCATTTTTTTATTGGCTTGATGAATAAAAATTTTTTTTAGATTTTCAATTTTACATTTAGATTCGTCAAAGCAATCTTTCATAGCATTAGGCACATTATTTAATGCAAACTCATAAACTTTTCTTCCATGCATTTTAATATACTTTTGATTTGAATTTTTATTTATTTTAGGATTACAAGAAGCTCCATAGTATAAAAAATCATTTTCCCCTTCAAATGTATAAGTTGCAGAATTATGAGATAGTATGCCAGAACTAGATGAATCGTTAGATTCTAATATAATTGCTCCTGAACCATCAGCGTAAATCATTGAGTCTCTATCATTAGAATCAGATACTCTAGATAATGTATCACAACCAATAATTAGACATTTTGTAGCCATTCCAGACTGTATAAATGATTTTGCTTGAATCACACCTTCAACCCATCCCGGACATCCACAAATAATATCGTATGCTACACACTTTGGATTTTTAATTTTTAATATGGACTTAACTTTTGATGAAAGAGAAGGAAGTGTATCAATTTGATTGCTATTAGATGAAATATCACCAAAATTATGAGCAACAATTATATAATCTAAAGACTCTTGATCAATATTTGAATCTTTAATGGCATTCCTAGCAGCAACTGCAGCTAAGTCTGAAGATTTAATTTCATCTGAAACATATTTTCTTTCATTAATTCCAGTAATAGATTGAAATTTATCAATAATTTCAGGATTTGATCTTTCAATTTGATTCCCATCATCATCAAAAAAATTACTATTAAGAAATTCAGTATTTGTTTTTGTTATATCTGGAACACAACTACCTGTTCCAGTGATTTTAAAGTTCATTATGTAAAATTAATTAAATTATTCATAAATCTCTATAGGTGGGCAGCTGCAAATTAAGTTTCTATCACCATATGCTTCATCAACCCTTCTAACGGAGGGCCAAAATTTATTATCTCTTAAATAACTTTTTGGAAAAGATGCATTTTCTCTAGAATAATTGTAATCCCAATCACTAGCAGTAAGCATTTTAAGAGTATGAGGGGAATTTCTTAACATTTCTCTATCTGATTCGTTTATAGATGTAATTTCTAAATAAATTGAGTTAAGAGCATCACAGAACTTATCTAATTCACTTAAATTTTCACTCTCAGTTGGTTCTATCATCATTGTTCCTGGAACAGGAAATGATACAGTTGGTGCATGAAACCCGTAATCAATTAATCTTTTTGCTATATCGATAACTTCTATTTTATACTTCTTAAATTCTCTGCAATCAATTATAAATTCATGAGCAGATCTTCCATTTTCGCCACTGTATAAAATTGTAAAGTTTTTTTCAAGTTTAGTCTTCATATAGTTAGCATTTATAATTGCAATTTCTGTAGACTCTTTAATACCTGATTTTCCTAGCATTCTTATATATCCATATGATATTAAGCATACTAATGATGAACCCCATGGTGCTGAAGAAATTGCTTCTATATGATGTTTTCCTCCAGTAGTAATTACAGGGTTAGAAGGAAGGAAATCTTTAAGATGTTCAGCCACACAAATTGGACCTACACCTGGGCCTCCTCCGCCATGAGGAATAGAGAATGTTTTATGTAGATTCAAGTGACAAACATCAGCTCCAATTATTTTAGGGCTAGTCAAACCTACTTGGGCATTCATATTTGCTCCATCCATATAAACCTGACCCCCATTTTTATGAATAAGATCATTTATATATTGAATTTCAGATTCGAATACACCGTGTGTCGAAGGGTAAGTTATCATCAAAGCAGCTAAACTATCCTTATGTTCTTCAACTTTTATTTTTAAGTTCTCAATATCAATATTTCCTTTATCGTCAGTTCCAATAACTACAACTTTTAATCCAGCCATGATTGCAGACGCAGGATTAGTTCCATGAGCAGAAGAAGGAATCAGACAAATATCTCTATGACTTTGACCAATTTTATTTAAATATGATTTGATAACCATTAGACCACTGTACTCTCCTTGAGCTCCTGAATTTGGCTGTAAAGAAGTAGCGGAAAAACCAGTTATTTCAGATAAAAATGTTTCAAGTTTACTTATGACCTCATGATATCCCCTTGCTTGGTCAACAGGGACAAAAGGATGAATACTATTCCATTCAGTCCAACTTAGAGGAATCATTTCAGAAGCTGCATTAAGTTTCATTGTGCATGAACCGAGAGAGATCATAGATTGTGTAAGAGATAAATCTTTATTTTCAAGAGATTTAATGTATCTCATTAGAGATGTTTCTGAATGGTAAGAATTGAAAACAGGATGTGATAAAATTTCAGATTCTCGAACATTATCTAACATTTGAGTTTCTGGAAATTTAATATTAGGTGATTTTTGCCCAGAATATTCTTCAAGAATTGATATAATTTGATCTAAATCATTATGATCTGTCTTTTCATTAACTGAAATCGAAATTTGATTGGTAATTAGGCTACAAAAGTTTACATTTCTTGATAATGCAATTTTATTTAATTTTTTTGAATCACAAATAATTGTGATGGTATCAAAGAATTTAGAATATTTAACTTCAATTCCAAGTTTAGAGATTTTCTGATATAAATAAACAGCTTTTAAATGAATAGAATTTGATATTTCTCTTAAGCCGTTAGGGCCATGATATACAGCATACATTCCAGCCATGACAGCCAATAAAACTTGAGCTGTACATATATTAGACGTTGCTCGATCTCTTTTAATATGTTGTTCTCTAGTTTGGAGAGCCATTCTTAAAGCCCTTTGTCCATCAGCATCAACTCTGACACCAATAATTCTACCAGGGATGTTTCTTTTAAATTCTTTTTTTGTTGCAAAATATGCAGCATGTGGTCCTCCATAGCCTAATGGAATCCCAAACCTTTGAGTACTTCCAACCACTACATCTGCACCTATAGAACCAGGATCTTTTAATAATGCCAAACTTAATATATCAGCTGTGACAGCCACTTTAATTTCAAAACTTTTACATTTATCTATAAACGGTTCAATATCAATTATAACCCCACTTGAGGATGGGTATTGAACAATTGCTCCAAAAAAAGAATTATCTAAACTTATGTTATCTATCTTGTCAATTATAAGTTCAACACCTAAAGGTTTTGATCTGGACTTTAAAAGAGAGAGTGTTTGCGGGAAAATATCTTCTGAAACAAAGAATTTAACTGCATTAGTTTTCTTTTGTTCTCTATTTCTTACTGAAAATAGTAAGGACATCGCTTCAGCAGCAGCAGTGCCCTCATCTAATAATGAAGCGTTAGCCAGTTCCATTCCGGTTAGATCAGAAACCATGGTCTGAAAATTTAGGAGTGCTTCTAGTCTGCCTTGAGCAATTTCAGCTTGATAAGGAGTGTAAGCTGTATACCAACCGGGATTTTCTAAAATATTTCTTTGTATTACTGCAGGCAAGTATGATCTATTGTAACCAAGACCAATGTAGGTTTTATAAACTTTATTTTTAGAAGATACCTTTTTGAGATGCATCAAATATTCAGATTCACTCATCTCTGCATCAAGTTTGATGTTCTTAGTTAATCTAATATCTTCCGGAATTGTTTCTTTAATTAGAGTCTCAAGAGAATCAACACCAATTTTATTTAGCATTAATTCAATTTCTTTTTTCCTTGGACCTATGTGTCTATTTAAAAATAATTCGGTTTTCATATAAATTTAATGAGGTTAAAAGTAAATAATTAAACAGATTTTTATATTATTAAAAATTATAAATAATGAACAAGATTTATGCGTTTATTAACAACAAAATTTAAGTCTATTCTAGATTTTTA
>NHFJ01000003.1 GCA_002172545.1 Fidelibacterota bacterium TMED108
CATTGGAGTTAAGTATGTTTTTAAGTTTACCTGCATCTGTTGCATTATTAATAGGATCGGAACAAATAATTTCAGCATTATTTGGATATGGTTCTTTTAATATTGAGGCAGTAATGAACTCAGCAAATGCTCTATATTATTTTGGCTTAGGTTTACCAGCTTTTGCATTGATAAAAGTTTTTTCAACTTTTTTTTTCGCAAATAATGACACCAAAACTCCTTTTTATATCTCTCTTTTATCTGTAATTTTAAATGTTTTTATTAGTCTTTATTATTTCGAGAATATTGGTTTTATAATTATCCCTATTGCAACTACAATATCATCTTGGTTTAATTCAGTTATTTTATTTATCTACCTTAAAAATAGAAATTTATTTAAATTCAACAATGTATTTTTAATTAAATTTATTAAGATAGCATTTGCTTCTATTGTAATGGGAATATTTTTTAAATTTTTGATATCTGTTTTTGAAAGTCAACTTATTTATGAGTTTAATTTTAAATCATTTTATTTGGTTTTATCAGTTTTATTAAGTTTAATTTTCTATTTATTAACATCATATTTTATCAAGGCTTTTAATTATATGGATCTTCAATTAAAGTATTGATATGGGAAAAAAAATTTTTTCTGGCGTTCAGCCCACTGGCAATCTTCATTTAGGAAATTATCTAGGTGCAATTAAAAATTTTGTTAATTTAAATGAAGATGAAAAAAATAGTTGTATATTTTGTGTTGTTGATTTACATGCAATAACAGTAAATCAAGATCCAAAAAAACTCAGAGATAATACAAGAGAGACAGTTGCAACTTTTTTGGCTAGTGGAATTAACTCAAAAAAAAGTATTATTTTTAATCAATCTCAAGTTAGCGCTCATTCAGAAGCTGCATGGATATTGAGTTGTACTGCAAGAATGGGTTGGTTAAATAGAATGACTCAATTCAAAGAAAAAGCAGGAAAAAATAAAGAAAAAGTCTCATCAGGACTATACACATATCCAAATTTAATGGCTGCTGATATTTTGCTATATCTTGCAGATTTAGTACCAGTTGGTGACGATCAAAAACAGCACCTTGAGCTTACCAGAGATATTGCACAAAAATTTAATAATGATTATTCAGAATTTGGAGGCAAAGACTTTTTCCCAATACCGGAACCTTTGATATTTGAGGAGTCCTCCAGGGTTATGTCATTAAGGGATGGGACAAAAAAAATGTCAAAATCAGAGACATCATCAATGACCAGAATCGAGCTAAGGGATGAAAATGATTTAATCATAAAAAAAATATCAAAGGCTAAAACAGATCCATTTCCTATTCCCGAGTCAATTGGTGAATTAGATAATCGCCCAGAAGTTAAAAACTTATTAAATATTTTTTCATCACTAGGTGAAGAGCCGATTTTAAATATTCTTAATAATTATTCTGGAAAACAGTTTTCTGATCTTAAAAATGATTTATCAGATTTATTGATTAACAGGTTATCGCCAATAAGGCAGGAATTGATAAAAATTGATAATGATGAGGGTTTTCTTAGGGAAGTTCTTAATGACGGTGCTATAAAAGCAAAAGAAAAGTCAGAAAAAAATATAAAAGAAATAAAAAAAATTATTGGCCTAGGTTAGATATATAATAAAGGTTATGATATGAGAGAAAAATTTTTAGCAGTATTCGATGGAACGGATGAATGTAAGTCGGCTGTTAGATATGCATCAAGAAGGGCGCAATTAAATAATGCTGACCTTTTGATTGTAGCAACAGTTGATACTGCGGAATTTACATATTGGCTAAGTATAAATAGTAAGATGATTAATAATATTGAGAAAGAGTCAAAAGAAATGCTGAAAGATCTTTCTAAAGAAATTCTCTCTTACTCAGATATAAAATGTGACTATATTATTGAACATGGATCAAAGCTTGATGCAGTTAGGAAGCTTATTGAAGAAGATAAGTTAATATCCCTTCTTGTTCTTGCATCTAACAAAAAAGATAAAAAACCAGGGGTCTTGGTTGAAACAATATCGGGTGAAGGATATTCTATTCCCGTTGTAGTTTTGCCTGGTAATTTAAATGATGATAGTATCGATAAGCTTGCTGGCTATAGAGATTAATTAGAGGAGAAGAAATGTTTATACAAACTGAAGAAACCCCGAATCCTTCGACCATGAAATTTATTCCTGGAAAAGATGTAATGGGAGATAGTGGTAAAACTATTTATTTTAAGGATTCTACAGATGCAAAAAATTCTCCACTGGCAATATCTTTATTTGATATCGAAGGTGTTGAGGGTGTATTTCTGGGATCTAATTTTTTAACGATTACTGTTAAGGATATCGAGTGGAGCAATATAAAGCCTTCTATCCTTGGGGTAATTATGAATCATTTTGTTTCAGAAACCCCAATACTTTTTAATGAAAATATAGATAGTGTAAAATCAGAGAAACTTGATGAAGTTTCAGAAAAGATTAAAGATATAATTTCTACTCACGTTAGACCAGCAGTTGCTCAAGATGGCGGTGATATTGTTTTTGAAAGTTATAGAGATGGTATAGTTTATGTAACTATGAAGGGTTCTTGTGATGGTTGTCCTTCCTCAGCCATGACATTAAAAAACGGTGTTGAGAATCTTTTAAAACATTATATTCCTGAGGTACAAGGTGTCAGTATCTGAGAAAGATATTAAGAAAATTATATTTTCTAATGCGAGAACTTATAACGATTGGCAGAGGAAAGGTGTTTCAAATAAGATCTTAAATGAATTATATGACCTAATGAAGTTTGGTCCGACTAGTGCAAATTGCTCACCGTCTAGAATAATTTTTATCAAATCACCTGAGGCCAAAGAAAGGCTAAAGCCTTTTATTATTGAATCCAATTTAGAAAAAACAATGACAGCTCCAGTAACCGCTATAATTGCATTTGATATTGATTTCCATAAGCATTTACCGAAACTATTCCCTCATGATCTAGATGCTCAAAACTGGTTTAATTATTCTCAAGAAGTTGCCTATACCAATGCTTTCAGGAATAGCTCAATTCAAGGCGGTTATTTTATTATTGCCGCTAGAATGCTTGGTTTAGATTGTGGTCCAATGTCAGGCTTTGATCAAAATGGCCTTGATAAAGAGTTTTTTCCAAACTCAAGCATTAAATCAAACTTTCTTTGTAACATAGGGTATGGTGACCCAACTAATATTTTTAAACGTTCTCCAAGATTTGAATTTGATGAAGTTTGTGAGATTTTATAATTTATGAAATTTCTTTGTTTGGATACAACCTTAAATAACTGTTCTATTCATATTGTATCTCCCGGTAAAGAGTGTCTTACTGTAAGCGATAATCATGTACCTCCTTCCGATGTAATACCAATTCTTGTCAAAAAGGCAATGTTGAAGCTTAATCTTAAAATTTCTGATATTGATGGAATAATTGTTGCTACTGGACCAGGTAATTTTACAAGTTTAAGGGTAGGAATTTCTTTTGGCGTTGGTTTATCAAAATCTCTTTCAATTCCTATATATGGAGTATCTTCACTCCAATCTTTAGTGTTCAGCTTTAGAGAAGAAATTAAAAAAAATGAGAATTTCCTTGTGACAATAAAGGCAAGAGGCGAAGATTATTTTTTTCAGCTATTTGATAATAAGGCTAAACCATCAGCCGAGGCTGTAAAGGCGAATATTTTTTATGCCCAGGAACTTTTTGCCAATTACAATTTATCTTTCATAGGAGATGGTTCTTTAGATATAGCAATAAAATTGGGGAAAAAAGAAAATATTATTTGCAATAATAATGATATTGATTTCTTGAAAGTTTTTGAAAATATGAACAAAAATATATTAAAATATAAGGATAATGTTTGGCCTTTATATTTGGCTGAACCTGTTGCGGAGAAAAAAGACCCACAATGGTTTGCAAAAAAGGAGAAATAAAATTAATCCCCTTAAGGCTTAATAATTTTAAAGAAATTTATAATCTACAAGAGCAAAGTGGCGAAAGCCCATGGGGAAAAGAGTCACTAGTCCATTTTTTAAAAAAAGGGAGCGGTTCAGGGTTTATTTTGTATAAAGAAGCATTGGGAATTGGGTATATTTTGGCTAGAAAAATCCAAAATGATCTAGAAATAATATCTCTTGGGATTCTTCCAGATTATAGAAGAATGGGATTAGGATCTATTTTGTTTAAAGAAATGGAAAAATGTATTATTAGTGGCAAAAGAGCAAAACTTTTTCTAGAAGTTAATAACAATAACAAGAAAGCGAAAAGCTTCTATAAATCAATGGGCTTGAAAGAAATTAGAGTTTTAGAAAAATATTATAAGGCTGATGATGGGTATGAAGATGGACTGATGTTATCAAAAGTTTATATTTGATGATTACAATAAAAAATATTCTTGCTAAGGTGTAAAAATGACAATTGAAGAAATGTGCGAACAAAAATCGATGAGAATGACCGACCAGAGAAGAGTCATTGCAAAAATTCTCGATAATGCAGACGATCACCCGGATGTTGAGGAGTTGCACAAAAGAGCATGTTTAATTGATAAAAATATTTCAGTCGCTACTGTCTATAGAACCGTTAGACTCTTTGAAGAGGCAGGAATTCTTGTTCGACATGAATTTAAAGATGGTAGATCAAGATATGAGAATGTTGATACTAGCGATCATCACGATCATCTTATTGATATTGAAAATGGTGAGATAATAGAATTTATGAATGAAGAAATAGAGGTTATTCAAAAAAAAATTGCTGATACTTTAGGTTATGAATTAATTGATCATCGACTAGAGCTTTATGGTAGACCAAAGGCGACCAAAAAGAATTCAAAATAAATGCAAATCAACAAAGATAAGAAAAAATCTCTTTTTATAAAGAGCTATGGGTGTCAGATGAATGAGTATGACTCTGAGCGAATGGCTGAAATACTTGAACCCCATAATTATTCCTCGGTTAATGAACCAGACCAGGCTGATCTAATAATATTAAATACATGTCATATTAGAGAAAAAGCTGCAGAAAAAATTTACTCAGAGCTAGGGCGGCTAAAAAAAATTAATAATAAGAATGATAAAAATCCAAAGATTGCTGTAGCAGGATGTGTTGGTCAGGCAGAAGGACAAGAAATTATTAATAGATCGCCAATTGTTGATCTTGTTTTTGGCCCACTCACTTATCACCAGCTACCAGAGATGCTTGAAAGTATTGAAACTGATAAAGGATTTCCAAGAAAGAAATTAGTTAATATAGAAATCCCAGATATTGATAAATTCGATCAATTAAAAGGTCCACGCAAATCCTTAAGGTCAATTAGCTCCCTATTATCAGTTCAGGAAGGGTGTGATAAATTCTGTTCTTTTTGTGTTGTTCCTTATACACGAGGTGTAGAAATATCTAGACCCGCTAGTCAAATTACAAAAGAAGCAATAGATCTTATTGAGAATGGTGCTAAAGAAATAATTCTTTTAGGTCAAAATGTTAATGCCTGGTTCGGCAAGGGGCTTGATGAATCTGATTGGACTTTTGCAAGGCTTATTAGAGAATTGTCTAAACTTGAAATAGAAAGAATCAGATACATTACAAGTCATCCTAGAGATATGACTGACGAATTAATGCGTTCTCATAAAGATATAGAAAAACTTCAACCTTATCTTCACCTTCCTGTTCAATCGGGTTCAGATAAAGTCCTTAAAGAAATGAATAGAGGGTATACTTTTTCTGATTACATGAAAATTATTGATAAAACTAGAGAGTATAGACCGGATATTGCAGTATCTGGGGATTTTATTGTTGGATTTCCAGGTGAAACAGATAAAGATTTTCAAGATACATTGAAAATTGTAAAAGAAGTAAAGTATGCCCATGCTTATAGTTTTAAATATTCATCAAGACCAGGAACACCAGCGTCTTTGATGGAAAACCATATTGAAGAACATGTTAAAACAGAAAGACTTAAGATTTTACAGGATTTAATAAAAGAACATACTAGAGGTTTTAATAAATCTTTTGTTGGGAAAGAAATTGATGTTCTTATTGATAAACCAGGTAATGGTGAAAATAGATTATCAGGCAGATCGGCATATTTACAATCAGTTCATATGGATGGAAATACATCAATGATTGGTGAAATTATAAGAGCAAAAGTTACAAAGTCGAGGGATAATAGTCTTGAATGTGTTATTTTATAAAGTGTAATAATGAAGACAAATAGAAATCAATTAAAGGAAATAAGTAAGGTCATAGAGTTAGATGATAATTCTTGTTTAGTAGATTTATATGGCGAGCATGATGAAAACCTTTCTAAGCTAGAGAATAACTTTGGTATACATATTTCATATAGAGGTAATATATTAGAATTTAGGGGGGAATCTGAGCCCTGCCTTCATGCAAGTCAATTAGTCTTAAAAATCTATAAAAAACTGTTAAAGGGAGAAAGAATTAATTCAGAAATGTTTGATAATTTTTCTAAGAAGGATGTTCTTGCAAGCGCCGATAGACTAAATACAGTTTTAATTAAAACAAAAAAAAAGAATATTTATGCTAGATCCTCTAACCAGACTAAATTTGTTGAATTAATAAAATCCAAAGATTTAGTTTTTGGAGTTGGGCCTGCTGGAACTGGTAAGACTTATCTCGCAGTTGCTTGTGCCGTAGAGTCGCTTCTTAAAAAAGATATTAATAAAATAATTTTATCTAGACCTGCGGTTGAGGCAGGTGAAAGATTGGGATTCCTTCCTGGCGATTTGAAGGAAAAAATTGATCCTTATTTGAGACCTTTATATGATGCTATGAATGACCTGATACCAGAAAAAACTCTTGAGAGATATATTGAGAATAATACAATTGAGATTGCTCCTTTGGCCTTTATGAGGGGAAGAACCCTTGAAAACGCTTTTATTATTTTAGATGAAGCTCAAAATACTTCTTCAATGCAAATGAAGATGTTTTTAACAAGGCTTGGAAAAAATTCGAGTATGGTTGTTGTTGGCGACTCAACACAAATTGATTTACCAAGAGGCGAGAGATCTGGATTATCAGAGATTTTGGAAATTATGCCAAAGACCAATGATATTGGACAGGTTCATTTTAAAAATAAGGATATAACAAGACATCGTCTTGTATCAAAAATCGTTAAAGCATATGAGAATAATAAAAGAGAGACAAAAAAATAGTGTCTAATATTTTAATTGATATCTCAGCCAGCAATGAATGGAATAAGGAGGAGGTTTCTTTGGTAAAGAAAATTCTATTATTTTCATTTAATTCCTTGTCGGATGAAAAGTGTATAGAGATAAGCGTTAGATTAACTGGCGATGAAGAAATAAAGTCATTAAATAAACAATATCGAGATAAAAATATTTCTACAAATGTTTTATCCTTCCCTTCTCTAAATGACTCTATTCATCCAGAAGCGTTTGAGATATTGGGGGATATTGTAATTTCGAAAGATACAGTTTTAAAGGAAGCTCAAAATTCCAATAAGAGTTTCGAACAACATTTATCACATCTTGGTATTCATGGGTTACTTCATTTAATGGGTTTTTCACATGAAAAAGAAAATGATGCTTTAATTATGGAGGGTATCGAGGTTAAAATTTTAAAAGAATTAGGGATACCTAATCCCTATGAAGGTGTTGTATGAAAATAGAATTAGAAAAAATACTTATTGAAATAAAAAATTATACGATTAACTTTTTTGGTCTCTTATCAAAAAAAGAATCCAGTTCATTAAAATCAATTCTTGAAGATCACGTTGATCATCGAAGAGAGTTTAGTACTTCAGAAAAAAATATGTTAATTAATATTGTTGGATTTGGTGAATCTCGCGTTGAAGACTCTATGGTTCCAAGAGCAGATATTATAGCTGTAGATATTAAGACTCCTCCTGAAGAAATTATAAAGCTATTTTCTGAGTGTAATCATTCTAGGATTGCATTGTACAGATCAACCTTAGATGACCCTATAGGAATGCTTCATATTAAAGATTTTGTTGGAGCCCTATCCCAGATGAAAATTGGTGATATTAAAATTAAAACTTTAGTTAAGGATATTCTTTTTGTACCACCCTCGATGAAGTCAAGAGAACTTCTTTTAAAGATGCAGGCATCGAGAATTCATATGGCGCTTGTTGTTGACGAGTATGGAGGAACAGATGGCTTATTAACAATTGAAAATCTTATAGAAGAAATCGTTGGAGAAATAGAAGATGAACATTCGGGAACAGATATACAAAAGATAAATGTCTATGAGAATTTTCTAGATGTTTCTGCGCGTACAAAGATTGAAGAGGTCGAAGAGATTTTAGGGTTTTCATTGTTAGAAGAAGAGGTTGATGAGGAAATAGAAACTATTGGTGGGCTAGTATTTCTTTTGGCAGGAAGAATACCTCAAAGGGGAGAGTTAATCACTCACCCAAAAGGATTTGAAATTGAAGTACGAGAGGTGGATCAAAGAAAAATTATAAAAGTTAGATTTAGAATAAATTCTAAGCATAATTTTTAGTCATTTAGGGTTAATATGAAATTAAATTTTTATAGTTTCTTCTTGCTTAGTTTAATTTGTTTATTTGCCGGGTCTATTTCAATTTTCTCTCAGGCACCGTTTAATTTCTTGCCCATTCTTTTTTTTAGTTTTCCTATTTTTTTTCATGTCATAAAGGGTATAGGATCAGAGAATTCTTTTTTTAAGAGGTTATTTAGGTTTATCTATTTTGGAAGCATTTTCCTATATGGATATTTCTTCTTTGGACTCTTTTGGATCAGCTCTGCCTTTAATTACAGAGAAGAATTTGAAGGATTAAAGTTATTAAGTATCTTTGGCCTTCCCCTTCTTCTTGTTCTTTTATCAAGCCCTGGTTGGATTATCACAGCATTTTTTTGGGGGCCAAGGCTACAAAGTTGTTTTGCCATAGCCCTAGGTGTAATAGTTGGCGAATACTCTAGAAGTATTTTGTTAACTGGTTTTCCTTGGAATTTATTTGGCCATTCATTATCCTTTGATGATAGAGCGATGCAAATCACATCAATTATTGGTGTTCATTCGGCAAGTTTCTTAGTTATATTGTCTTCCTTAACCCCAATCCTGCTTATCAATAAGAAAACTATTTTACCTGGATTAATTACAGCTATTATTCTTCCACTTTTAATTTTTTACGGCTCCTTAAGGATACCAGATCAATTAAATTTTTCTGAAAAAAATTTTTTATTAGTTCAACCAAATATTACCCAGGACATAAAATTGGG
>NHFJ01000004.1 GCA_002172545.1 Fidelibacterota bacterium TMED108
AACAATTTCGAGCAATCTTCTAGAAGGTAGTAATACGTCAATGCCCTTACAGTTGGTAATGCTTATTTCAAGTATAATGGCTTTTCTGTCTTTCTATTTTTTATTGAATCAAGCAAATGAGTGATTAATCTTAGAAAACTAAAAACTTGGATGAATATTATTTTCAAACAAACCCTTTGGTGCAAAACAGCCAGAAAAAATATTGCCTATTTTTTTAACTATAAGTAAATGAAGGGTACCCTTAGCTCTCAAAGTCAGGAATTATTCCAAGTCCTGGAACCATATTCATAGGATACATTAATAGACACTTTTTCCAGATTTTCATAAGCTAATTATAATTTATTCAATCAAGGAAATCTTTGAATAATGGAACTTATAAAAAAAACAGAAACTCTAAATGTTAATAATGTACCCATTATGGTGACACGTTTTTGGCCTAAAAACCTCTCTGGTAAGATACCAGGAATCACTTTAATTGGAGGATTTTCTACAACAATGGATGGTAAGTTGACACAATATGCTGAAGGATTTGCAAAATCAAATATGGTCTCTATCATTTTTGACTTTAAAAATTTTGGGTATAGTGGAGGAAAACCAAGGCAATTTGTATCTATTCCATCTCAAATTGAAGATATAAATTCTGTTATCAAATATGCACTTAGTTGTTCTGATGCAAAAGTTAGTCAAATGGGTTTATGGGGATCTTCTCTGGGAGGATCGCTAGCAATACGGATAGCCAGTTCAAATATTAATATAAAAGCAATAGTGGCCCAGTGTCCTTTAATTGATTTAAAACTGTTCACTAAGATGACTTATAGTCATTTGAGTGAGAGCCAAATTGGTAATTTTCGGAGAATGCTGTTTTTGGATAACTTATTCAATAGGTTTCCATTTTTAAAAAGAAAAATACCCATTATGGCCTCCAGAGGGATTTCAGCACTTCCTGACCCAGAATCCTATTTAATGAAAGATATTTCTGGACCTTCGTGGAGAGATGAAATCCTATTAAAAACATTTACACATGGAAATATAAAATTAGCTGATCCAGCCGTTCATAAAGAGAAAATTGATATTCCAATGTTAATTCAAGTCGCGGAAAATGATAAAACAGTATCTAACCAAGGTATTTATAATTTTGTTGAAAGGTATAAGTCTATGGTATCTTTAGAATTGGTTAATTGTGGGCACTTCAGCATTTATTTCTCTCCTCACTTTGAAATATGTATAAAAAGTGCGATAAAGTTCTTTCACGAAAGGCTTATTTAGCCAACATGTTTTTTTTGTTAAAAAAATCCGTAGTTCCTCCCAGACTTCTACGTTGTATTTTATATTTCTTTTTTGTCTTATCACTTTATTCAAATTGCTTTTCAGGGACATTTCCAATTGACTCACTTATCGAGAAAAAAGGTTTTTTTTATGAGGTGGAAACTGGGAAAAAGTTTTCGGGCACTGTGATCAGTTATTATAAGAATAGCCAGATAAAACATACTGGTTTGTTAAGGTTTGGAAGACTAGAAGGGGAGTGGAGGCATTACGAGGAAAATGGCCGATTATGGTTAATTGAAAACTATCAGGCTGGACAAAAACAGGGTGAGTGGCTTAGGTACCATATAAGCGGCCTCAAATGGAAATTCGGTCAGTACTCGCAGAATCAAAAAATTGGTATATGGAAGTTTTATTCAATTGATGGCGACCTCATTGGAAAAGGTGAATTTTTAAATGATAAAAAAAATGGAATTTGGGAAAAATACCATGAGTCTGGTGAAATCTGGGTTCAAGAATCTTTTCAAAACGATTTAAAGCATGGTATTTCAAGGTTTTATTACCCGGATGGAACATTAGGTAACTTAGAGACTTGGAAGTATGGTTTAAAGGAAGGAATTTGGAGTATGTTCTACCCTAGTGGATCACTTAGAAAAAAAGGAACTTTCAGCTCGGGGAAAAAAGTAGGTTTATGGAAAACATTTTCTAAGTCAGGAGATTTGCACTTAACAGAAGTGTGGGATAATGGACGTTTGCTTAGATCTGAAGATCCTTAACCTCATAAGGAAGCCAGCCAAGATATATTAAACAATTTTAGTAGGTTAAATGGAACATAAAACATATCTTTTGAAAAACCCACTTTTTTTAGTGAGTCCAAACTCAGGAAAGTTAACAAAAAAGGAAAAATTAAGCCATGTTGAATCATGTTTTTCAAAACTAAATTCCAAAATAGTGATACCAAAGAGTCCAAATGAAACTGAACGGATAAGTAGAGAAGCTTTTCAAAAAAATCGCCTGGTTGTAGCATGTGGTGGTGATGGATTTGTTAATTTGGTCGCTAACCAAGCAATTAAAGAAAAAGGTACTATGTCAGTCTTACCTTTGGGTAGGGGTAATGATTTTGCAAAATCTATTGGAATTCTAAGAACAGATGACTTAAAAAAAGCTTTTGAAAATCCTAGATTCATTTACAGTGGTTATCTAGAGTTATCCTTCAAAGATAAAAAAAGAGTGTGTTTGACCTCCGCCGGAATTGGCTTGCTCAGTGAGGCAGCTTTTAGGGCATCAAAAATGCCATTTTTACAAGGTAGCTTACTGTACGCACTTTCTGCCCTAGCATGTTTCGTCAACTTAAAAACTCATATGTATGATATTGATTTTGGTAATAAGATTGGAATCAAAGAGCGTTTGGTAATCCTTGTAGCTGCTTGCAGGCCTTATGCTGGTGGGGGCATGCACATAGCTCCAGAAGCTGGCAAATACAAAAATAAGATGAACTTGCTATATGCTAGCAAGGTGTCAAGGTTAGAGGCGATAGGGTTACTAGAAAAAGTACTTGGCGGAAGACACCTGAATCATCCAAAAGTAAAAAATTCCCACTACAGTAACTGTAAGATTTCGACAACAGACAAAAATTTTTGGGCACCACTTGTCTATGGAGATGGTGAGCACTTAGGAAATTTACCGGTCAAAATAAGTGTAGGTAAAAGTGACCTAACCCTATTAATACCAAATTTACCCTAGGAATTCCAGTTATGATTTATAATATTCCCCCTAGATCTGTTGTTGATATGTCATTAGAGGTAATGGCTGAACTATCTGAGCTTGAGAATATTATAGGTGTTAAGGATGCAACAAGTGATCTTTCAAGAGTCGAAAAACAAAAAGAAAAATGTCGCAATGGATTTCTTCAATTTTCTGGAGAAGATATTACCGCTTATGAGTTTATGCTAAATGGTGGCAATGGTTGTATTTCAGTTACCGCTAATGTTTTGCCAAAACTTTGTTCGGAATTTCAGAATCTTTGCTTAGAAGGTAATTTTGATGAAGCATTAAAAATTCACAAAAAACTTGAACCCATTCATAATGCTTTATTCATAGAAACTAGTCCCGCTCCAGTAAAATATGTTTTATCAAGAATGGGTCTTATTGAAGATGAGTTGAGATTGCCTTTGGTAAATATCAGGCAAGAAACAAAGGATATGTTAGATAAAGTTATTTCTGATCTGGATATGATCTGATGTCCTCTAAATCGGGCGGTTCTAAAAAAAATAATAAAGGTGAAAAAATAATTGCTGATAACAGAAAGGCTAATTATTTATTCTCAATTGATGAAATTTTTGAAGCCGGTATAGTTTTAAAGGGCTCTGAGGTGAAAAGCCTCAGGATGAACAGAGCAAATATAGCCGAGTCATATGCTTCAGAGGAGGGCGGTGAGATTTTTCTTATAAATTCAAATATACCAGCCTATAAAAATGCTGTTTTCACAAATCATAAACCAAAAAGGAAAAGAAAATTATTACTCCATTCCAGAGAGGTTAATAAATTAAAAAATGCTTCTCAAAAGAAAGGAATGACAATAATCCCACTGAAACTTTTCTTTAATGAAAAAGGTATTGCAAAAATATCTATTGGTATTGGAAAGGGTAAAAAGCTTCATGACAAAAGAGAGGACGAAAAAAGAAAAGACTGGGATAAACAAAAATCTAGACTACTAAAACATAATAGCTAATTCTTAAGCGCTATTTTTGTTTCTCTAAAAATTTCATCAAACATATCTTGAGTTAGTCGCCTTGTATTGGTGTTGTATCTAGAACAATGATAGCTATCAATTAGGGTGATGTTCTGGTTTATTCTATGTTTATTTTTATGACCAAACTTGAAATCTTTTTGCTTAAAACCAAAGGACGAAACTATACTTTTATGCGATATTAAACCTAAGGCAATTATTAATTTTAAATTTTTATGTTCATTTATTGTTTTTTGAAGAAAGATTTCACAGTTTTTTATTTCACTTGTGTTTGGTAAATTCTTTGGCGGAACACATCTAACTGCATTTGTTATGCTGCAATTATCTAATTCTAAACTATCAAAACCATTTTCTTTATAAAAACCTCGAGAAAAACCAAATTTTTTGAGGGTACTAAAAAGTATTAAACCTGCATGATCACCTGTAAAGGGTCTTCCGGTTCTATTTGCCCCAGTTACACCTGGTGCTAAGCCAACAATTAAAAGTTCTGAATTATTATTAAGAATTGATGGAACTGGTGCATTGAACCAAGAAGGGTATTTTTTTCTATTCTCAATACGAAATTTTTTTAATCGACTACATCTTGAGCAGTTTCTACTTGGTTCTTTCAATTTATTACTCATTAATTATTTTTATAAGTCTTTTTTAGTTATATTTTTCAATATTGTAATCTAATACTTGCATTTAATTCAATGAAGGCATATTTAACTAAGTATATTTATTATTTGAGGTTTAACAAATGGCTCGTGTAACAGTTGAAGATTGTGTTGATAAAATAACTAGTAGGTTTGATTTAGTTCTTTTGGCCGCCCATAGATCACGTGAAATGGCAGAAGGTTCTGAAATTCTTGTTGACCGAGACAACGATAAAAATCCAATTGTAGCTCTAAGGGAGATTGCAGAAGAAAAATTAGTTCCTGAAGAATTAGAGGAATCAAAAGTTTTTAGTTTACAAACTCAGGTTGACGTTGATGAAGCAGATGAGGATTATATCCCTCTTGTTCAGGATAATAGTAAGCCTTCAATATCTGCCTCAGATGATGAGGCTGAAGAAGTTGAAGTTGTTGAAGAACGAATGTCTGAAGAGGATCTTCTTAAGGCTATGCAAGATAATATGATTGATAAAAAAAATAATAGACGTTCTTTTTAAAATGAGAAATTTTTATGCGTCAATATGAGCTAATTGACAGTGTAACTTCATATAAACCGGATGCAGATCAAAAACTTTTAGAAAAAGCATATATTTATGGAACAAAAATGCACGGAAGGCAGCTTAGGGCTTCCGGAGATCCATACTTTTCTCACCCCATTGAGGTTGCTGGAATACTTGCAGAATTAAAGTTAGACACAACGACTGTTGTTTGTGCATTGCTTCATGACACAATCGAGGATACTTCGGCGACTATAAAAGATATCGAAAAAAATTTTGGAAAAGAAGTAGCTAAGTTAGTAGATGGGGTTACAAAATTAACTCTTCTTGAAGGCAATCTTGAAAGTTCAAAACAGGCAGAAAACTTCCGAAAACTTCTTTTAGCAAGCGCTAGCGATATAAGGATACTTTTAATTAAGCTTGCTGATAGACTCCATAATATGAGAACTCTGCATTACATTAAAGATCAAAGTAAAAGAAAGAGAATATCCCTTGAAACACTTGATATTTATGCACCCTTGGCTGGAAGAATTGGCATGCAGGAGATAAAGGAGGAATTAGAGGATTTATCATTTTCTCATATTGAGCCAAAAATTAGAGATATTATTACAGAAAGACTAAAGGTTTCAAAAAGAAAAAAAAGTAAAACTGTTGTACTAATCGATAAAGAGCTAAATAAGCTTTTCAAAGATAATAATTTAAATTGTGAGGTTTCTGGTAGAGTAAAAAAACCATACTCAGTATGGAAAAAATTAGAAATTCAGCAAAAATCTTTGGACCAACTTTCTGATATCTTTGGTTTTAGAATTTGCGTCGAAACTGTATCTCAGTGCTATCAGGTTCTGGGGATACTTCATGGCAAATGGCAAGCAATTCCAGGAAGATTTAAGGATTATATCTCAACACCAAAGAAAAATGGTTATCAGTCTATTCATACAACCATAATTGGACCAAAAAACCAAAGAGTAGAGGTACAAATAAGAACACTTAAGATGAATGAAATGTGTGAAAGAGGTTTAGCTGCTCATTGGGTCTATAAGGACCAAGACGATATTGGCAATGACTATCTTGCCTCAATAGAATGGATAAATGATTTAGTGGATATTCTTAATAGAGACGGCGCTACTGAAGAATTTTTAGAAAATACTAAATTAGAATTATTTCTTGATCAAATATACTGTTTCACACCCAAGGGGACCCTGGTTGCCCTTCCTCGTGATGCAACTGCTTTAGATTTTGCCTATGCTGTTCACACTGATTTAGGAAATTTCTGTAGTAGCGTTAAAATTAACGGAGCAGATAAAAGAAGAAGAACAAAACTACAAAATGGTGATGAGGTTGAGGTTGTTAAATCAAAAACACCTGTAGCATTAGAATCTCTTCAGGAGTTTGTTAAAACAGGTAAGGCAAAATCTGCAATCATAAGATCTATAAAGGAGAAACAAACACACAATCAAAGATTAATTGGAAAAGCAATAATTAAAAGTGTTTTTTCTTCCCATAGAAAGAAACCTACAAGAGATATTCTTGAACGGTCTTTTGGACCACTAAAAGTCAATTCTCTTGCAAAGTTATATAAATTAGTTGGTGATGGTTCTGCATCTGGTTCAAAGGTTTATGACCTTGTCTTTCCCAATAATAATAGAAAAAAAAGAATTAAAAATTATATAGATGAAAATATATCTATTCCTATAATGGGCCTTTATTCAGATATGCCAGCAAAATTTGCTGATAACACCTTTTTGGTACCAGGTGATAAAATTGTTGGAATAATTATTCCAGATAATGGAATAACTATTTTTCCTGTAAGTAGTGATGAATTGTTAGCATATGAAAAATCTCCAGAGTCATGGATAAAATTGGATTGGAAAAAAAATATTGAATTTACTTTTGTAGCTCGAATAATTGTAACACTAATAAATGAGGTTGGAGTTTTGAATTCAATCACATCTACTATTGCGGATTATGGAGGAAATATTTCAAATCTTATTTTAAATGAAAAGGATAGTGATTTTTATAATTTAATTATTGATATTAATGTTAATGATAATAAACATATTAGTGATATAGTTGATAGTCTAGAAGGTCTTCCAGTTTTAGAGAGTGTAAAAAGATTTATTGGATAAAATTATGAATAAAGATCAAGTTATTAGTGAATTTATAGATGCCGGTGCCTTACTTGAAGGTCATTTTATACTCTCATCAGGTTTACATTCTTCAAAATACCTTCAATGTGCTTTGGCTCTATCAGACCCCTCTAGGGCAAAAAGACTTTCATCGGCCTTAAGTGAAAAAATTAAAGAAAAAATTAAAGAAAAAATAGATCTTATTGTTTCACCTGCTATGGGGGGTGTAATTATTGGTCATGAAATAGCTCGTAACCTTAATGTTCCATTTGTTTTTTTAGAAAGAGTGAATGGAGCTTTTGAATTGAGAAGGGGGTTTTCAATTAAACCAGGCCTTAAATGTTTGTTAGTTGAAGATATTGTTACTACAGGATTATCATCAAATGAGAGCATGGAGGTGGTTAACAAATATGGTGGCGAAATTGTTGGAGAGGCGTGTCTAATAGATAGATCTTGCGGTAAAGCTAAATTAGATACTGAGTTGTTATCTTTAACCTCTTTTGATATACCAACTTTTGATTCCGATAATATACCAAAAGAATTAATAAATGTGCCTGCCATTAAACCCGGAAGTAGAAATATTACTTAATGTTTAAAAGAAAAAAGCCATTAGGTTTAATAAATCAATTTAAAAATATCCTTTGGCCAGAGAACGGTTTTAAGAGGTTTTTTTTATATTACTGGAAAAGATTGATTAGAATACCTGAGTCACCTCATTCTATTTCAATGGGTTTTTCAATAGGTGTTTTTATAGCATTTTCTCCCTTTATAGGACTTCATACAGTTTTAAGTATTTTTATTTCCTGGGCTTTCAGGGTTAATATACTATCATCAATTATAGGTACATTTTCAGGTAATCCTCTAACATATCCAATAATGTGGGCTTCTTCTATTGGTTTGGGTGACTTTATATTTGGAAGACAAAAGCTTGCTTATGAAAAAATCGAATTATCTGATTTTTTTGGCGTAGATTTTTTTATGTCTTTTTTTGTTGGAAGCATAATTCTTGGTTTTTTATTTGCTATAATTTTTTACTTTTTTATAAAATATTTTATTATAATTTATAAATCTAATTTTATAAAGAATAAGGAATAAAATATTGAATAATATAGATAAAAAAATAAAACTTGGTGTAAATATAGACCATATTGCAACATTAAGAAATGCAAGAGGGGAAGATTTTCCTGATATTATTAATGCTGCTAAAGTTGCTTTAAGTTCAGGTGCTGATTCCATAACCGCACATTTGCGTGAGGATAGGCGTCATATTAAAGATCTTGATATTGAAAAAATTGCTAGTAACTTTCCTGGAAAATTAAATTTAGAAATGGCTGCCACTAGAGAAATGCTTGATATTGCTTTAAAGATTAAACCTTTTTCATGTTGTATAGTTCCAGAAAAAAGGGAGGAGTTAACAACTGAGGGTGGTTTAGATGTTGTATCTAAACATAATCAGTTAAAAGATTTTATAGATCCTCTAAAAGACTTGGGAATTAGAACGTCTCTTTTTATTGATGCAGATGAGTCACAATTACGTCATTGCGTTGATCTAAATGCTGATTGTATTGAAATTCATTGTGGGTCCTACTGTAGGTCTTTTGATGGCAATTTACCTTCAGCAGACGATGAATTTTTGAAAATTAAAAATATTTCTGAGTTAGCTTACAAGGAGGGCATAGAGGTTCATGCAGGTCATGGCTTAAATTATAATACTACTAGATATTTAAGCTCCATAAAGGAAATTGAGGAACTTAATATTGGATTTTTTATAATCTCTGAGGCAATATTTAAAGGCCTAGGCAATGCTATTATTGATATAAGAGAATGTATGGATGAAGGAAGAGACCTTGGAGAAAAAAATTGATTATTGGAAGTGGTGTTGATTTAATTGATATTAGAAGAATCCAAAAGACATTAGATAGATTTGGTAACAGATTTGTTAAAAGAATCTTTACTGATCATGAAATAAAGAGATCAGAAAAAAAATTAAAAAAAGTAGAGTCATATGCCAAAAGATTCGCAGTAAAAGAAGCTTGCTCAAAAGCTCTTGGAACAGGTTTTAGATCTGGAGTTTACTGGAGTGATATAGGTGTGGTCAATAAACCTTCAGGTCAACCATCAATAGAGTTAACAGGAGGTGCTAAAAAAAGACTTCAATCCCTTATTCCCGATAACCATTATGCTAATATTTCAGTTTCAATTTCAGATGATTTTCCTTGGGCGCAAGCGAATGTTATTATAGAAGCAATAAGCGTTAATTAATTTTAGAGGTTTAAAATGTCGAAAAATATAAAGAAGAAGGACAATTTTTTTGTCTCATTTTTCTGGATTTTGATTATTGCTTTAATTTTTCGAGCATTTGTATTTCAAAGCTACAATATTCCATCAGGATCAATGTTAAAGAATCTTCTGGTAGGTGATTATATTTTTGTTTCAAAATTTGCATATGGTTACTCAAAAAACTCTCTCCCTTTTAGTTTGCCAATTATTCCAGGAAGGGTTTTTTCATCATCTCCAAAAAGAGGTGATGTTGTTGTTTTTAAATTACCAAGCGATGGAAGAACGGATTATATAAAAAGAGTTATAGGTCTACCAGGCGATAAAATTCAGATTATTAATGGT